>OZ260076.1:1660000-2346250 GCA_965284335.1 Tabrizicola sp.
CTGGTTGTCTGGCAAACCGGTTCTGGCACCCAGTCGAACATGAACGCCAATGAGGTGATCTCGAACCGCGCGATTGAAATGCTGGGCGGGGTGATGGGTTCGAAAAAACCCGTCCACCCCAATGACCATGTGAACATGGGCCAGTCGTCGAATGACACCTTCCCCACCGCCATGCATGTGGCCATCGGCATGATGGCGCGGGATGTGCTGATCCCGGGGCTGGAAAAACTGTCCAAGGCCCTTTGGGCCAAATCGGCCGAGTTCAAGGACATCATCAAGATCGGCCGCACCCATACGCAGGATGCCACCCCTCTGACCTTGGGGCAGGAGTTTTCGGGCTATGCCACGCAGGTCGATAAGGGGATTGCGCGGGTGAAGATGTGCCTGCCCGACATTTATGAGCTGGCTCAGGGCGGCACCGCTGTGGGCACCGGTCTGAACACCAAGGTGGGATTTGACGCCCGCGTGGCCGCCGAGATCGCAAAGATTACCGGCCTGCCCTTCGTCACCGCGCCGAACAAATTCGAAGCGCTGGCCGCGCATGATGCGATGGTCATGTTCTCGGGCGCCTTGAAAACGGTGGCTGCGGCCCTGTTCAAAATCGCCAATGACCTGCGGCTTTTGGGTTCTGGCCCGCGCTCGGGTCTGGGCGAGTTGATCTTGCCGGAAAATGAACCGGGCAGCTCCATCATGCCGGGCAAGGTGAACCCCACCCAAGCCGAGGCGCTGACCATGGTCTGCGCCCATGTGATGGGCAATGATGCTGCCGTGGGCTTTGCCGGATCGCAGGGTCATTTCGAATTGAACGTCTACAACCCGATGATGTCCTATAACGTCTTGCAATCCATGCAGCTTTTGGGCGACGCGGCCGGGTCTTTCACCGATAACATGGTCGTTGGCACCCAAGCGAACGTCGCGCGGATTGACAAGCTGATGAAGGAATCGCTGATGCTGGTCACCGCCTTGGCCCCGACCATCGGCTATGATGCGGCAACCAAAGTGGCCAAGACCGCGCATAAGAACGGCACCACTTTGCGCGAAGAGGCGATCGCCTTGGGCTATGTGGACGGCGAAACCTTTGACCGCGTAGTGCGCCCTGAAGACATGATCGGCCCCAAGGGTTAACATGGCAGAGCTCATCAACCTGCGCGCGGCCCGCAAGGCCAAAGACCGGGAAAAGGCCCGCGCGAAGGGCGATGAGAACGCAGCTAAGTTTGGCCGGACCAAGGCCGAAAAAGAACTGGAGCGCGCGTGGGCCGAAAAGGCCCGCCGCGATTTGGATGGGGCCAAGCGGGAATGACGGCCCGGCCTGTGAAACACTCCCTGACGCTGAAAGGCCACCGCACCAGCGTGTCCCTTGAGGACGAGTTTTGGGACGCGTTCCAGCGCCTTGCGCGCCAGCGCGGCCTGTCAATCAATGAGCTGGCCGCCGAGGTGGACGCCGGGCGCAGCGGGGATGTCGGGCTTGCTTCGGCCATCCGGGTGTTTGTGTTGCGCGCCTTAACCGCGCGTTAATCTTGATACGGCAGGCTGGGCGCATGACTCAGCTTGTTCGCCCCCTCTAACCAGACGGATGGATCAGACACCTCTTTGCTTCGCAAGCGGCCCTTGAAGGCGGGATTGTGCGGCGACAGGTGCGCGATGTGGAACGCTATTATGGCCGCACGGAATTTTTGGCCGAGATGAAGCGTCGAGGCTTTCCAGTCATCGAAAATGCGGGGCAATTCGTGGTGTTTTGCAACAACGAACCCATCCGCCGCCTGACATGAGGTCGTGATTTCTGCGCGCAGAAATCACAGGCGGAGTTTGCGCGCAAACTCCGTGACCAGAGTTTGTTCCAAACTCTGGCTAACGACGGTGCAGGTTCAGCCAAATGCCCTCTTTCGCCCGCACCGTCAAATGCGCCACTGGCACCGGATCGCGCCCTGCAACCGGTTGAAACCGCCATGCCTTGACCAGCATCGCCAACAAAAGCGGCCCCTCAACCATGGCAAAGCCCGCCCCCGTGCAGACCCTTGGACCGGCAGAAAACGGCAGATAGGCATCTCGCGCACAGGCGCGGTTTTCTTCGGTTTGCCAACGGTCTGGGTCAAATTCATCGGGGCGCGGCCAGAGGCGTTCATGGCGATGCAGATGCCATGGGCTCAGCACGATTTGCGCGCCCCGCGCCACGTTGCGCCCGCGCATCTCTTCGGGACAGAGGTTTTCCCGCACCATCATCGGCACCGGCGGGTATAGCCGCAGCACCTCGCGAAAAACATCGCGGGTGTATTTCAATTTGGACAATTCGGGAAAGGTTGGCTTCTCTGACAAGCTCGCCGCCTCTGCCGCGACCCGGTCTTGCACAGCGGGGAAAATTGCTAAGAGATAAAGCGCCCAAGACAGTGCCGATGCGCTGGTTTCATGGCCTGCCAGAAAGAAGATGGCAACCTGATCGATCATCTCTTCGGTGCTAAAGGTTTGGCCTGACACCGGGTCAGGTGTGGTCATGATCTTGGTCGCCAGATCATCGGGTGCGGTGCCTGCGGCAATTTCGGCGGCGCGCATCGCACAAAGCCGCGCGATCAGGCTGCGGATAATGGCTGCCGAGGCAAGCGTCCGTCGTTTGTGCAGCCGTGGCATCCATGATGGCAGCGGCAAAAACGCCGCGATGTTCAACAAGGGCTGACTGCGTTGATAGGTGCGAAACTCGCGAAACACCTCAGCCGCAATCTGATGTTCGATCGGAATGGAAAACAGCGTGCGAAAGATCACATCGGCGGCGGCATGGCTCATTTCCTCTTCGATCTCGACCAAGCCGGGGGTCAGCCGGGCAACACCCGCCGCGCCTGCCGCCACCATGGCCGGAAATGTATCGCGCAGCCGCCCGCCTTCGAAGGCCGGGTCGATGATCCGACGCTGGCGTTTCCAGATCTCGCCATTGGTGACGAACACCGAATTGCCCAGCAAGGGGGCCAGCCCTTCGCGGATGCGATTGGATTTGGGGAAATCATCCGGCCGCTCGGTCAGAATTCGTGCGACGAGTGCGGGATCATTGCACAAATAGCTGCGGAAGAACGGAGTGCGAAACTCGGCCATCCAGGCCCGATACAGCCGCGCAGGCTGCGACGACAGAATATCGCGCCGAAACATACGCAAATGCTGCCAAAGACTGGCTTTGTCGGGCCGCGAGCGAGGCTTTGGCGGGATCATGCGATGGACCTATAGCCTGACAGTGGGGTTTCGATCCGGCTTTTCGAGGCGGCACGTCCGGCATAGCGGGCCGCCAAGGTCAGCGGGCCGGCGGTGATTTTGAAATAGTCATAATCACCGGGCCGATCAAAGGCGCACATATATTGAAAATGCAGGCGGAAATACTGCCGCCGCAGTTCTTGCCAGCGTTCGGGCGACAGGGTTTGCGAAAAGGCTGCCGAAATCACCAAAGGCCAGCGCTTATTGGGCGGTGCCACCCCGGTCACCGCGACAGGGTCGCAAAGCGCAAAAGCACAGCCGTCGCCAGGCGCGGTGACATCGACCCAAGTCAGCTCATCGCGGATGCTGAGAAAGGCCAGATCGCCGCGCAGGCGTCGCGCCTCGGGCAGAAAGGACACCATCGGCACCACTTGGCCAAGCGACAAAAACCCAAGCGCGGGGCCAGAGCCAACTTGGCCCGCGCGGATCAGATCCGACAGGATCGACACCGCCAGATGCGCGCCCGAGGAATGGCCAACCACCAAAACCTCATCAACCTCTTCTGCCATGGCGCGGGCGATTGATGAACGAAACGCGGCCATGCGTGTTTCCAACTCGGGTGGGTTGGCCCCCCATGACTGGGCGGAATAGGCGTAGTCATGCATGAGGTAATAGGCCAAAATCCGGTTATCCCAGCGGCGGAACATGGCCAAGATCCCCCAAGCCAGCCCCCCCGCGGCCAAAAGGCCCAAGGACCAATGGCTGAACAGGGTCACCACAGCCCCCATCCCCCAACCCGCCAAAAGTGCCACGATCAGCTGCACCAGCAAAAGCAGAATCGGATAAAGCGCGGCCACCATGGGGCCTTGGCGCAGTTTCATCAGCCGAAACAGCGCACCCGATCCTATATAGGCCCAAGCCGTGCGAAAAAGCTGAAGATAGGTGCTTAAGATCCCCTGATTCATCGAGGATTTGACGATATCCGACCAGACCAGCACATCCACCTCGGCCTCGGTCTTATGGCCGTCAATCTGGCCTGTCACCTGCCAGCCATAGCCACCTTTTGTCGCCTTGGGTTTCAGATCAATCTGATACCCAGATATCCGCGCCTGCGCCGCGCCCTCTTTACGATAAAGCTCGCGGTATCGACGCGGATGGATCGGGTCATAGCCGGGGATGTAAAACACCTTGCGGCGCAACACCCTATTTGACGCCTGTTTCGAAAGATCACCCATCACGCCCTCACACATTGCGGGCAATCTGGCATGAAACCTTGGCAGAAATAAGGGGGATCAGCCCAAAAGTGGCAGTCCTAGTGCTGTCAGCATATCCAAAAGCCAGCCCGAAAAGACCGAGAAATTGCCCGTGAACAAGGTCAGGCCAACGATCAACAACAAAAGGCCCATGGCAATCTCGATCTTGCGCATATGGGGTTTCAGCCGCTTCATCACGCCCATCGCCTGCGCAACGAACAGCGCCGAGAGCAGGAACGGCAGTCCCAAGCCCATGGCATAGACCCCCATGAGATAAAGCGTGCTCCCCATATCATTGCCCTGCATCGCCATGGTCAGGATGCCCGACAGGATCGGCCCGTTGCAGGGCGTCCAGCCAAAGGCGAAAGCCAAGCCCAAGACATAGGCACCCAAGGCCGAACCACCCCTGTCACCCGCATCCAGCCGCGCCTCGCGGTCCAAAATGCCAATGCGGAACACCCCCAGAAAATGCAGTCCAAAGACGATGACCACCGCCCCCGCAATCTGGTTAAAGAGTTCAAGATTGGTCAGAAAAAACCGCCCAAAGGCCGAGGCAGCAAAGCCCAAAAGCAAAAAGATCGTCGACAGGCCCAGCACAAAAAACAACGCAGGCAGCGCCACCCGGCGACGTGCTGCGCCTGCAGAGGTCATTTCCCCCATCGAAATGCCGCCCATATAGGCCAAATAGGGCGGCACCACCGGCAAGACGCAAGGCGACAGAAAAGACAAAAGTCCGCCCGCAAAGGCCAGCAGGCTGGCCAAAGCCAAGCCAGAGTCGAGGATGTCAAATCCGAGCATGGGCGTCTCCTTGGGCCTGTGATAGCTGGGCACGGCCTGTGCGTCACCCCCCCGGATTGTCACATCCCTGTCAGATGTGGATTTCTGTGGCTGGCGTCGATGCCTCCAGCGGGGGTATTTGGGCCAAGATGAAGGAGGCCAGAATGGATTTTGATGCCGAGTTGGATTGCGAGGGGCTTTTGTGCCCCTTGCCGGTGCTGCGGGCGCGCAAGCGGTTGGCCAGCATGGCCCCGGGTCAGGTGCTGTGCGTGCGCGCGACCGATCCGATGGCAGCCATCGACCTGCCGCATTTTTGCGCCGAGGCAGGCCATCGCTTTCTATCCGCCCAGCATGACGGGGACGTGGGGCTGTATCTGATCCGTGTCGGGGGGTGAGATGCGGGGCCTTGTAGGCGCCAAAAGCAAAGGGGCGGCAGGATGACTGCCGCCCCTTGTTTTATGATCCGGCCTTAGCGACCCACAGACCACCAGCCCCGCTTTTTGGGCTTGGGCGGCTCATTCGGATCGGGGGTTGCATCCTGCGGATCGGGCAAAAGCGCCACGGCGGGGGCCGCCTCAGTCAGCACAGGATCCGCCGGGAAAGTGGCCGCGGCTGCGGGGGTATCAGCGCTGGCCTCAGTTTTTGGCCCCTCGGTTGCGGGCGCCTCGACCGCTGTGGCCTCTGCGGGGACAGCTTCGGCCTTGGGCTTGGCCCGGCTGCGGCTGGCCTTGGGTTTGGCGGGAGCCTCAGCCGGGGGGATCTCGGCCTCGGCGGCCACCTCGGCTGCGGGTTCGGGGGTACTTTCGGCCTTGGGCTTGGCGCGGCTGCGCGATTTTGGTTTTGCCGGCGCATCTGCCGGCACCGCATCAGTCGGCCCCGCATCAGTCGGCACCGCCTCGGCCTTTTCCGGCTGAGCGGCTTTGGCAGCACCTGCCGTTTTACGGCTGCGCGTCACGCTGCGTTTGGGGGCTGGAGCAGCCTCCGCAACAGATGCTTCTGGCTGAGCCAATTCGGCGGCCTCGAGAGCCGGAGCATCGCTGCCCTCGTCGTCATCATCCCCCTCATCGCCTGCGCTTTCGTCTTGCGCGGCATCAGCGGCTGCATCCGTGCCATTGGCACCCGGCTTGCGCCGACGACGGCGACGCCGCCGCTTGCGCGTCGCGCCATTGGCTTCGGCGGCCTCTGCGGTGGCCGGGCTGGCCACAGCATCAGAGGCCATCTCCTCACCCTCTTCGGCAATGTCTTCGTCGATCAGATCATCTTCGATCTCATCCACAGGATCGCCCATCAAACCGGCATGACCCGAAATCACCGGGCTGTTTTCGGGCACCACACGCGTGGCCGTTTTGAACTTTTCAATCGCATAATCGGGGCTGACCAGCGCCGGATCGGCCTCGATCCGCACGCTCATGCCATAGCGGGCCTCAATCAGCGCGATATGTTCGCGTTTTTGGTTGAACAGGAAGTTCACGATCCCAATCGGCGCCTTAAGCAGCACCTCTTTCGAGCGTTTGCGCGTGCCCTCTTCTTCCAGCGCGCGCAGCACTTGCAGCGCCATGCTGTCATCCGACCGGATCAGCCCGGTGCCATGGCAATGCGGACAGGGTTGGGTCGTCGATTCCAACATCCCCGGACGCAGGCGCTGACGCGACATTTCCATCAGGCCAAAGCCCGAAATGCGGCCCACCTGAATACGGGCGCGGTCGGTTTTCAGTTTATCCTTCAGACGCTTTTCGACGGCGGCGTTGTTGCGACGCTCTTCCATGTCGATAAAGTCGATGACGATCAGACCGGCAAGGTCGCGCAGGCGCAACTGGCGGGCCACCTCGTCGGCAGCCTCAAGGTTGGTTTTCAGCGCGGTGTCCTCGATGGACCCTTCTTTGGTCGCCCGACCCGAGTTGACGTCGATCGCCACCAAGGCCTCGGTCACGCCTATCACGATATAACCGCCGGATTTCAGCTGCACCGTGGGATTGAACATCCCCGCAAGATAGCCCTCTACCTGATAGCGGGCGAACAAGGGGGTGGGGTCGGTATAGCGCTGCACCTGACGGGCGTGGCTGGGCATGATCATGCGCATGAAATCTTTGGCGGTGCGATAACCTGCCTCGCCCTCGACCAGCACTTCCTCGATCTCTTTGGTATAAAGATCGCGGATTGATCGTTTGATGAGATCGCCCTCTTCATAGATCGGGGCGGGCGCGATGGATTTCAGCGTCAACTCACGGATCTGTTCCCACAGCCGCATGAGATATTCGTAATCGCGCTTGATCTCGGGCTTGGTGCGTTTGGCACCCGCTGTGCGGATAATCAGACCCGCACCTTCCGGCACCTCAATCTCGCCTGCGATTTCCTTCAGCTTTTTGCGGTCAGCCGCCTGCGTGATCTTGCGGGAAATGCCGCCACCGCGCGCGGTATTGGGCATCAAGACGCAGTAACGACCGGCCAAGGAAAGATAGGTGGTCAGCGCCGCACCCTTGTTGCCGCGCTCTTCCTTGACCACCTGCACCAGCATGATCTGGCGCATCTTGATCACTTCTTGAATCTTATAGCGGCGCGCACGGGGGCGACGAGGCTGGCTGATTTCCTCGGCCACATCTTCTTCGGCAATCGATTCGATCTCGTCATCGGTGTCGGAGGCGTGATCGATGGCACGATAGGCCTCACCATTGCCGTCATCAGCGTCATTGGCGCGGGCTTCAGCCTCGCTCGGCTGTTCGCTGGCCTGATCGACCACCTCGTCTTCGGTCAGATCGACGACATCCATCGACGAAATCTCGCCCGTGGGCGCATCGCCCGTGGCAACGGCATCGCCCGACACAGCGCGTTCGGCCTTGGGGCCGGGCTTTGGCCCCCGGCGCGGGCGCGAGCGGCGGTTTTCTTCCTCTTCCTCGGCCCGATTATAGGCGCGCTCTTCTTCCAAAAGCGCCTGCCGGTCGGCCACGGGGATTTGGTAATAATCGGGATGAATTTCGGCAAAAGCCAAAAACCCATGGCGATTGCCGCCGTAATCGACAAAGGCCGCCTGCAACGAGGGCTCAACCCGTGTCACCTTGGCCAGATAGATGTTCCCCGCAAGCTGGCGCTTGTTCAGGGTTTCAAAGTCGAATTCCTCAACCTTGTTTCCGTCAACCACGACCACGCGGGTTTCTTCCGCATGGGTGGCATCAATGAGCATTTTCTTAGACATATCAATCCATTGCACCCTGAACGCACAAAGCCCCCCGGCGGACCGGAGGGGGCGTCATACATCACAGGGCGGCTTGTTCGGGCGGCTGCACGCAAGGCAAAACGGCGGGCTGTGCCCGGTGGGCACCCCTCGCTGTCAAATGCCAAGCTCGCGCGCATCATCGCGGTTCACGTCTGAGCGGCTTTTCGGGCCGCCCACCTCTATCAGTCCGCATCACCTTGTATTTCAAAGGGCTACGGACAATTTTCGCGGCCAATCGGGCCGATCCGACCGCCCAACCCCAAGCGCGCTGTTGCGCATCCGGTAAGTTAGGGCAGAGAATTTCGCGGCGTTCAGACAACACCTGCGTGAACCCTAGCGGCAAAGCGGCGCAAAACACAATGCCTTTCTGCGTGCCGCGCGCGCCATCAAGGGCCGCGCAGCTCAGATCCGCAAGGCGAGACTGCGGCGGGGCTACGGCGGATCAGATCAAACGTAATCCTGTCGCTGCAACCCGTATTTCGCCATCTTCTCGTTCAAGGTCCGGCGCGGCAGGCACAGCTCGTCCATCACCGCGGTGATCGACCCCTTGTGCCGACGCATCGTGTTGTCGATCAGCATTTTCTCAAAACTTTCGACATATTCCTTCAAAGGCTTGCCCTCGGTGGTCATCGCGGGGCCTGATGCCTCGTTATCGGCCATAAGCAAGGATGCAATCGAGCCAGACCCCCGGCGATTTTGCAAGACCGCACGCTCGGCGATATTGACCATCTGGCGCACATTGCCCGGCCATGGCGCCTGCAAGAGTTGCGCAGCCTCTTGCGCGGTCACCTGCGGCGCGTCGCAGCCATATTCTTCTGCAAAGGCCTCAGAGGCGCGGGCAAAGAGCGTCAGAATGTCTTCACCGCGCGAGCGCAGGGGCGGGCAGATGATGGTCATGGCACCCAAACGGTAAAACAGATCGGGGCGCAGCAGATCTTCCAGCGTCTTATCCGGCGCATGTTCATTGCAAATTGCGATGATGCGGGTTTCGGGCGGGGTGGATTGTTCGTTGATCAGCGTCAGCAGCCGCGATTGCAGCGCATGGCTCAGCGCCTCGATATCCTCAAGGCACAAGGTGCCCCCGCGCGCCTCTTCGATCAAGGGCAGATGCCCATCCTCAGAGGGGCCAAAAAGCTTGGCCGCCAAAGCGTCTTCGCCCCAAGCCGCACAAGAGACGCTGACAAACTTCTTCGACGCCCGCGGCCCCACGGCATGCAGCGCATGAGCCACCAGCGTTTTGCCGGTGCCGGTTTCCCCGTCAATCAACACATGGCTGTCGGCCTGACCCAGATCCAGAATATCCTCGCGCAGCCGCTCCATCGCGGGGCTTGCCCCGATCAGCTTTTTCATGATCGTGCTGCCGTCGGACAATTCCTTGCGCAGCGCGCGGTTGTCGAGTGTCAGGCGGCGCGCTTGGGTGGCCTTTTTGGCCAGTTCGGTCATCCGATCGGGGTTGAAGGGCTTTTCCAGAAAATCAAAGGCCCCAACCCGCATCGCCTCAACCGCCATCGGCACATCGCCATGCCCGGTGATCATGATGACCGGCAGGCCCGAATCCATGCCCATAAGCCGTTTCAGAAAGGCCATCCCATCCATGCCCGGCATCTTGATGTCAGTGACCACAACGCCCGGAAAATCAGGACCGATCACCTTAAGCGCCTCTTCCGCACTGGCATAGGTTTCGGTGTCAAAGCCCGACAGCGCCAGCCACTGGCTGATCGACGCCCGCATATCCGCTTCGTCATCGACGATTGCCACCTTCATTGCGCGTGCCATCTTGACCTCTTATTCTGCTGCCTTGGGGCTGCGACCGGAGGCCGAAGCCAAAACCGGAAGCTGCATTTCAAACACCGCTCCGCCATCCTCGGCGTTATGGGCGGTCAGACGCCCCCCCAGATCGGTGACAATCCCCGACGAAATGGCAAGGCCCAAGCCCACCCCCTCGCCCGGTTTCTTCGTGGTGTAAAACGGTTCGAACACCGCGCCGATTTCAGCGATGCCATGGCCATTGTCGCGCACCGCAAGTGTCGCCACATCGCCCATTGTCATCAACAAATCAATCTGCGGTTTGGCCACGTCCTTGGTGGCATCCAGCGCATTGCGCAACAGATTGATGATCACCTGCTCCAAACGGATGCGATCCGCCATCACCATCACAGGCTGGCGCGGCAAGGTGCGGCTGATCTGCACCACGCGTTGTTTCAACTGCGGCTCCATCATGGCCAAGGCCGAGGACAGACAAGCCCGCAAATCCACCGGCTCAAAGGCCTCTCCGCCTTTGCGGGCATAGGATTTGAGCTGGCGGGTGATCGCCCCCATCCGTTCGATCAGATCATCAATGCGCTGAAATGACGACAACGCCTCTTCGGGGCGTTTGCGTTGCAGCAACAGCCGCGCCCCGGCCAAATAGGTTTTCATCGCCGCAAGGGGCTGGTTCAATTCATGGCTGACTGCGGCCGACATCTCGCCCAAGGCGGCAAGTTTCGACGATTGCGCCAAGGTCAATTCGGCCACTTCAAGGGTCTTTTGCACCCGCTCCCGCTCGGCGATTTCACGGTTCAGCCGCGCGTTCAACAGCCGCAATTCCGCAGATTCCCGCTGCAAAGACTGGCTTTGCGACCAAGCCCGTCGCGACAGAATGTAAAAAGTCAAAGCGGCCAGAATGGCAAAACCCATGATCACAAGGGCAATCACGCCATTCACCCGCTCGCGCACCGAATCATAGGCGGTAAAGGCCACCATCCGCCAACCCCGGAACGGCACCCGCGCCTCGGTGCGCAACACCGCCTCGCCCGACAAATAGGCATCGGGCGGATTTTGCGCCCAATCGGCGGCCCCCTTTAACGCCCGGTCAAAGGCCGAGCTTTCCTCGGCGCTGCTCAGGGCGGCATCCAAAGGCTTGCCGCGCCATGACGTCTCGGTGGCCAACAAGACCGTGCCCGTGCTGTCGGCCACAATCACCGCATCCTGCAACCCGGCCCAAGCCCGCTCATGCTTCATCAAATCGGCCGCCACCACGATGACGCCCAAGGCACGCCCGTCGGCAAAAATCTGGCGCGAATAGGTGAACTCATACCCCCCACCCGCCACAGGCGCTGCGGCAAAAACCGTATCACGGCTGCGCATGGCATCCACGAAATAAGGGCTTGCCCGGTGGCTGGTGCCCAAAAGGTTCCGGTTCGTCGCCCCAACGGCCCGGCCATCCTTGTCCAACAGCAAAATCGAGGCGACCCCGATTTCTCCCTGCACCTTGATCAGGCGCAGCGTGGTGTCGGCAAACCGCCCCTCTGCCAAGGCCCCCCGGATCGCGGGATCATCCACCAAAAGCAACGGCACAACCGAGGTGCGCTGCAACTCTGACAGCATATTGCCCGAGTAAAGCGCAAGGCGCAGCTCGGCCCGGTTTCGCGTGGTTTCGGTAAAGCGCTCTGACAGCCAGCGGTTGGTGACTAAGACCACGGCAATGGCAACCATGATCAAAAAGGCCGCCGCCAGCCGAACACGCCAAGAGCCCCCATAGGGGGCATTTGGCACGGGCTCGGATGCAGGCAGATCAGTCATGCTGGAAACCTAAAGCCCGGCGCACCGCGCCTCAAGCCGCGCGCGCTCAGGCCAGCGCCATCCCGCCCATCAGGCTTTGGAACATCCCCGCCCCATCGGTGCCGCCCAAAACCGGGTCATTGGCGCGTTCAGGATGCGGCATCATCCCCAAAACGCGGCGGTTCTCCGACAGAACCCCCGCAATATCGGCCACCGAGCCGTTGGGATTTTGCACATAGGTCAGGGCAATGCGATCTTCCCCCTGCAACCGCGCCAGCCCCTCGGGATCAATGCTGTAATTGCCATCATGATGAGCAATCGGAATCATCAAGGGCTGCCCCTTGGCATAGGTCGAGGTAAAGGCGCTGTCAGCGGTGGCCACCTTCAACTCCACCGTCTTGCAGGCAAATTTCAGCCCCGCATTGCGCATCAAGGCCCCCGGCAACAGCCGCATCTCGGTCAGAACCTGAAAACCATTGCAAATGCCCAAGACATAGCCACCGCGCGCCGCATGGGTCTGGATCGCCCCGGCAATCGGTGACTGGGCAGCAATCGCCCCACAGCGCAGATAATCCCCAAAGGAAAAGCCGCCCGGCACCCCCACCACATCGGTGCCCGCAGGCAGCTCACTGTCCTTGTGCCAAACCCGCGCCACCTCAAAGCCTGCCCGCGTAAAGGCAAGCGCCAGATCGCGGTCACAGTTGGAACCGGGGAAGGTGACGACAGCGGCTTTCATGGGCCTTATCCTTCAAAGATTGGGATTGGGCTGGCCATAGCGCAAAGCCCCCCCAGCTTCCACCCCGAAATGGATTTCATTTTGGCAAAAATACCCTAGGCCCTGTGGACAATCAGGATTCCCATTTTGGCTGATTTCTGATTCAAGCTTCCAAAGTGGAGGTTTGAATGAACGATCAGCGGTTCGTGGTGACAGATGCCTTTTGGAAGCGGCTTGAAGAGCATCTGCCAGGCAAGGCCAGTAATGCGGGGGTCACGGCGAAGGACAACCGTCTGTTTCTGGAAGCGGTCTTCTGGCGTGTCCGGACGGGGTCGCCTTGGCGTGATCTGCCGTCTGGTTTCGGTAAGTGGAACAGCCAATTTCGACGCTTCCGCAGATGGGCCAAATCGGGTGTTTTCGAGCGTCTTTTCAATGCGATGAGTGGTGACCCCGACCTTGAATATGCCCTCATCGACGGTACCATCGTTCAGGTTCACCAGAAGGCGAGCGGCGCAAAAGGGGGACTCAGGCTCAGGCCATCGGCCGCTCTCGCGGCGGTTTGACGACCAAGATCGTGGCCCTCGTCGATGCGCTTGGCAATCTCATGCGCTTCATGCTGCTGCCGGGTCAGGCCCATGACATGAAGGGTGTAGCACCCTTGATCCGAGGCGTGTCCTTCGGAGCGCTACTGGCAGACAAGGCGTTCGATGCGAATTGGTTGCTTGAAGAACTCGATGTGCGGGGCGCAACTGCAGTCATTCCGCCAAAAGCCAACCGCAAGCAGCAGCGCGACTATGATGCCAACGCCTACAGATGGCGGCACCTGATCGAGAACTACTTTGCGAAAATCAAGGAATTCAGGGGCATCGCGACGCGTTACGACAAGACAGACTGCAGCTATGCCGCCAACTGGAACCTTGCCGCTACCCTCATCGCGTCACGTTGATTGTCCACAGGCCCTAATCATCGACGGTCAAAAGCCACCAAGGGCGCAGAACGATTACGCCTTAAACTCGGTGATCACCGCCACACCGGGCGGCATCGGCCCGCAAAAGGCCCGCAATTCCGCCGAAGCCTCCGACAGGCTGACATGGCGCGCCAAAATAGGCGACACATCAACCCGCCCCATCTCGATCAAGGTCAGCAAGGACGGATAGCGCCACGATGGCATCCCCCGAGAGCCAAAGAGCGACAATTGCTTCATATAGACCGCATTCATGTTGATCTGCATCGTCGCGGTATGGCCCACAGGCAAGCCCACCTGAACATGCCGACCCATAGGCCGCAAACACTCTAACGAGCCGTTGGCCGTGGCCTCGATCCCCAAAGCCTCTACGCTGACATGCGCGCCACCGCCGGTGATCTCGATAATCCTTGCCGCCACATCGCCGTCTTTGGCGTTGATTGCGGCCTCGGCCCCCAAAGACAGGGCATGATCCAACCGCTCTTGCACAACATCCACCACAACCACCCGCGCGCCCAGCGCGCGACCCAGAATAAGCAAGGACAACCCCACGCCACCCGTGCCATGCACCGCCAGCCATTCACCCGCCTGCAAGGCCGCGCGCCCGGTCAGCGCATGAAAGGCCGTGGTCACCCGGCAGCCCAAACCCGCCGCCAAGGCAGGGGTCAGACTATCGGGCAGGCGCGCAAGATTATGGGCATGGGGGGCAGACACATATTCCGCATAGGCCCCCGGCTCGCCAAAGCCCGGAACACGCTGCGCGCGGCAGGTCGTGGTCTGTCCCGATTGGCATTCAGGGCATTGGCCACAAGACAGGATAAAGGGCGCGATCACCCGATCCCCGACCCGCCATTTGGCCAAAGGCCCGGCCTCGACCACCTCACCACAATATTCATGACCCGGAATGGCCCCCAACTTGACCTTGGGATGCTCGCCCACCCAGCCATGCCAATCGCTGCGACAAATGCCACAGGCCAAGACCTTCAGCACCACCCCATCCGCCTCGCAAACGGGGTCTGCAACCGTCTCTAAGGACAAGTCGGCGTTATAGCTGCGGATCACGGCGGCGCGCATCGGTCACTCCCTCAGAATTTGACACAGTCAAAGCAAAATCGCCCAGCGCGTCAGATTAAGAAGCGACAGCCCATGTCGGCCAGCGCAAATTTCTGAGAAGAAACTTGCAAGATTTTTCGCAAAAATCTTGCCCAGCGCCCGATCAGATCAGACGATTTCGACGCGGTAGCTTTCAATCACCGTATTGGCCAATAGCTTGTCGCACATTGCCTTCACGGCCGTCTCTGCTGCGGCGCGGTCGGTTTCGGCCAGATCCAGCTCGATCACCTTGCCTTGGCGCACGCCGTTCACCCCGGCAAATCCCAAGGCCCCCAAGGCATGGCGCACGGCCTCGCCCTGCACATCCAGAACTCCGGCCTTCAGCATGACAGTGACACGGGCTTTCATGGCGTCCCCCAATTTGCGCTTTGCCGCCCCATTACCCTTGCCGATGCAGGTCGACAAGGGGGCATTCGAAAGGACAACACGGTGGATCGGCGGTCAGTTGATCAGTGTCGGCTTTGGCGTATGCGTCACATTGGACGGCAAGACCCCCAAACGACGGGCCAATTCGGTGTAGACATCGGGCAAAGGCGCAGGCTCTACCGCAGGCTGGCCCTCGCGCTCTCCGGCGGCGCGCAGATCCCACAAGCGGCAACTGTCCGGCGTGATTTCATCGGCCACGATCAGCCGCATGAACTCGCCCTCCCAGACCCGGCCCATTTCCAAGCGAAAATCCACCAAGCGAATCCCGACGCCCAACATGACGCCAGACATGAAATCATTCACCCGCAAGGCAAGTGCCACCATATCATCAAGATCTTGCTGATTGGCCCAGCCAAAGGCGACGATATGTTCTTCGGCCACCATCGGCGAATTCAGCCGATCATCCTTGTAGTAATATTCCACGATGGGCCGGGGCAGCGCCATGCCTTCAGGGATGCCCAAACGCGTGGACAATTCGCCCGCGGCAAAGTTGCGCACCACCACTTCGACAGGCAGGATTTCGGCCATCCGCACCATCTGTTCGCGCATGTTCACGCGCCGGATGAAATGCGTCGGCACCCCAATGGCGTTCAACCCTGTCATGAAGAATTCCGACAGCCTGTTGTTCAACACACCCTTGCCATCGACCGCAGCCGGCTTTGGTTCGTCGGCGGTAGGGGCGCTGTCATCCTTGAAATACTGGATCAGCGTCCCCGGCTCTGGCCCTTCATAAAGGATCTTCGCCTTGCCCTCGTAGACCTTTTTCCTGCGCGCCATAGATGCCTCAATCACAATGGGAAACGGGGCGGCAAATGCCACCCCACCCGGTCTGCCCGGCTATACGCATTGCGCAGCATGGATGCAACCCGGCCAAACCAGTGATCTTGGCCTTGCGCTTGGCCAGTGATCTTGCGCTGAACGGGGCTTGGCTTGGTCTTGGGGGCTTGAACGCGACCCCTGGCACAGGCATATGGATGGTAAGCAGATCTTGACCCGGAGGGCCAGCCGATGACCACCTTTGACGACCGCGAACACGCATTTGAAGCCAAATTTGCCCATGACACCGAAATGCAATTCCGTGCCGAGGCGCGGCGCAACAAGCTGGTGGGCCTTTGGGCGGCCGATATCTTGGGCAAATCGGGTGAGGATGCCGCCGAATATGCCATGAGCGTCGTGGCCGCCGATTTCGAAGAGGCCGGCATCGAAGATGTGGTGCGCAAAGTGGCCGCCGATCTTGCGGGCAAAGCCAGCGAAGATCAGATCCGCGCCAAGATGGCCGAGCTTTTGCCCGTGGCAAAAGCTCAATTGATGACCGAAGTCTAAAACGACCCCGGCGATCTGAAAGACGAAAAGACCGCGCCAATGGCTTTGGCGCGGTTTTTTCATGCAAAGATCGCAGATGCCCCCGTCACAGGCGACAAACCGTCCCCGCATCATGTTCCAGATCGATGGGAATCATGCGGAATATGAATTTGCCTCTGGCCGCGCGGCATGGCACATCGGATGAAATCGACAATTCCCGAGAAGCGGAGACAGACCATGGCCCAGGACGCTCTTTCGAAACTGCTAGCCAGCCGAGATTGGCTGATGGCCGATGGCGCCACAGGGACCAACCTTTTCAACATGGGCCTCACCGCAGGCGAGCCGCCGGAATTCTGGAACACCGAACACCCCGACCGCATCCGCAGCCTCTATCGCGGCGCGGTTGATGCGGGATCGGATATCTTCCTGACCAATACCTTCGGCGGCAATGCCAGCCGCCTGAAACTGCACAACGCCCAAGGCCGGGTGCGTGAGTTGAACCGCATCGGTGCCAGCATTGGCCGCGAGATTGCGGATGCCGCAGGCCGCCCCATCGTGGTGGCAGGCTCGGTCGGGCCAACGGGCGACATCTTTGAACCCATGGGCACGCTGACCCATGCGGCCGCTGTTGAGATGTTTCACGAACAGGCCGAGGGGCTGAAAGAGGGCGGTGCTGACGTTTTGTGGATCGAAACGATTTCGGCCCCCGAGGAATACAAGGCCGCCGCCGAGGCGGCCAAGCTTGCCGGCATGCCCTGGTGTGGCACGATGAGCTTTGACACCGCCGGGCGCACCATGATGGGCCTCACCTCTGCCGGTCTGGTCGAGATGGTCAAGGGCCTGCCCTACCCGCCCTTGGCCTTTGGCGCGAATTGCGGCGTTGGGGCATCCGACCTGATGCGCACCGTGATGGGCTTTGTCGCCGCCGGACCCTCGGTGCCGCTGATTGCCAAGGGCAATGCGGGCATCCCGAAATATCACGATGGGCATATCCATTACGATGGCACGCCCGAGTTGATGGCCGAATATGCCGTTCTGGCACGTGATGCGGGCGTGCGGATCATTGGCGGCTGCTGTGGCACCATGCCGGACCATCTGAAAGCGATGCGCGCCGCGCTGGAAAGCCGCCCGGGCGGCGAGGTGCCCAGCCTTGAGGCGATTCAATCCGCGCTGGGGGCGTTCTCCTCAAGCTCGGACGGCACCGATGGCGCAGGGCCAGCCCCGCGTGAACGCCGCGGTCGGCGCGGCTAAGGCCGCGCTGTCAGCCCTCACGCAAATGCACCAAGAGTTCCGCAGTCAACCGCGCCCGGCGGGTTGAGGGTTTCCAGACCATCACATAGGGCCAAGGCATCGGCAGGCTTGGCCCCGGCAAGCGTTCGATCAAGCCCGCGCGCAGATCAGCCATGGCCAGCCGCGCAGGCACCAAAGCCGCCCCAAGCCCTGCCCGCGCTGCGGCCAGCGCCATGGCGGTTTGCCCCACGCGCAGCCCTGGGGCGGGCACCTCCGCGATCCCCGCCTCGTGATACCAGCGCCGCCAAGATGGCGCGGCGGCATGGGACGGCCCCCAATCGGTATGAACCAGCCGCGCACGCCCCACCCCGGGTGCGGCCACTGCGATGATCTCATCGGTAAACAGCGTCTCAATTCTGTGATCTGGGTAGAAATGCGCCCCATAGGTCAGCCGCACCGCTCCCCCGGCCAGATCCACCGGGTCATCCTCAACCCGCAAATCCAGCTCGGCCAACCGTGCGAACCCCGCAAGGCGCGGCAACAGCCAATGGTCCGCCAAGGACGGCAGGCAGGACAAAACCAGCCGCGCCGCCCCCACCTCTTGCCCCAGATCCTGCGCCAGATGCGCCAATTCGGCAAATGCAAGGTCGACGCGCGGCTGAATGGCGCGCCCCGCATCAGTCAGCGTCAACCTATTGCCCTGCCGTAGAAAAAGCTGGCGTCCAAAGTGATCCTCCAGCGCACGCACCTGCAAAGAGACCGCCGCCGCCGTCACCCCCAGCTCGGCCCCGGCACGGGTGAAAGAGCCGTGACGCGCCGCACAGTCAAAGGCGCGCAAAGCGGTCAGGGGCGGCAGGGTCATGGCACCTCCTTTAGAGAAACTTGATGAACCCTATAATTTCTCTCGTTGCCCGCAAAGCCCATTCTCACGACACTGTCCCAAATACGACCCCGAAAATCCGCCTGCAGGAGCCCCCACATGCACGACATCATCGACCTTGACGCCTATCCCTTGGATCAGCCCGAAAGCCAAGCGTATCAAGCCCTTGTCGCCCGCTGTCGCCGCGCCTTGGACCGCGATGGCATGTTCGATCTGGCCGGGTTCTTGCGACCCAAGGCCCTGGCCGCTGCGCTGGCCGAAGTGGCAGCCCAACAGGATCAGGCTTTCACCCATGCCCGCGACCACAACATCTATTTTCGCAAAGAGATTCCAGACCTTGCACCCGACCACCCAGCCTTGATCCCCTTTCGCACCGTCAACCACACGCTCTGCGCCGATCAGATCGGCGGCACCCTGCAGCGGCTTTACGAATGGCCCGCCTTTGCCGCCTTTTTGGCCGCTTGCATGGAAAAGCCAGCACTCTACACCATGGACGACCCGCTGGCGCGGCTGAATGTGATGACCTATCACAAGGGCGAGGCGCTGAACTGGCATTTTGACCGGTCGGAATTCACCACCACGATTTTGCTGCAAGCCCCTGATCAGGGCGGGCTTTTTGAATACCGCACCGATCTTCGCTCGGACACTGACCCCAATTACAACGGCGTGGCGCAGATGCTGGCGGGCAAGGACCCCGAGGTGCAGCGCGTCAAGTTGGTGGCGGGGGGGCTGAACGTGTTTCGAGGCCGCAACACCGCGCATCGGGTCACCCCGGTGCAGGGCGACACCGCCCGACGGATCGCGGTGTTTTCCTTTTATGACCGCCCCGGCGTGCGCATGACCGCAGAGGAGCAAAAGGGCTTTTACGGCCGCGCCGCGTGACCGCGCGCGGAATTTTGCAAAAATTCCGAACCGGAAAATGCACATTTTCCGGCCCGATTTCTGGTCAGAAATCGGTCGAGAACAGGCTGAGTTGGTCGCCTGCCCTCGCGGGCGGCCGAAAGAGATCGCAATTGAGGGGCGGCATCTTGGTCGCCAAGCCCAGCCGCGCGACCGCCTTGTCAAATCGCTGGCGCAAAAGATCGGCCCACAGCCCCTGCCCTGTCATCCGCCGCCCAAAGGCCGGGTCATAATCCTGCCCACCATGCATCTCGCGCACGCGCGCCATGACCTTGCCGGCCCGATCGGGGTAATGGGTGGCCAGCCAGTCCTGAAACAGCGCCGACACCTCGCGTGGCAGGCGAAGCGCGATGTAGCTGGCCGCCACAGCGCCTGCGTCCTGAACGGCCGACAAGATCGGCTCCAACTCATGGTCGGTCAGCCCCGGCACCACGGGTGCAACCATCGCGCGCACCGCTATTCCTGCATCACTCAGCCGCCGGATCACCGCCAGACGTCGCCCCGGTGCTGGGCAGCGCGGCTCCATGCGCCGGGCAAGCTCGGCATCCA
Source organism: Tabrizicola sp. (assembly GCA_965284335.1). Lineage (GTDB taxonomy): Bacteria > Pseudomonadota > Alphaproteobacteria > Rhodobacterales > Rhodobacteraceae > Tabrizicola_A. The sequence goes on from OZ260076.1 coordinate 1,680,032, forward strand.
GCGTCGTCACCGAAATCCCCACCCGCAACAGCCCCGCCGCCGCCATGGGTGCCAAAAGGTCAATGTCGCGTTCGATCAACGTGCCTTTGGTGGTGATCGCCACCGGATGGCGAAAGTCCCACAAAACAGCCAGCACCTCGCGCATCAGCCGATGCTCTGCCTCAATCGGCTGATAGGGGTCGGTGTTGGTGCCAATCGCCACCGTTGCCACCTTGTAATTTTTGGCCCGCAACTCGCGTTCCAGCACCGCCGCAATGCCGGGCCGCAGAATCAACTGCGTCTCAAAATCCAATCCCGGCGACAGGTTCAAAAACGCATGGCTCGGCCGGGCAAAGCAATAAACACAACCATGCTCGCAGCCCCGATAAGGGTTGATCGACCGATCAAAGGGCAAATCCGGCGAGCGGTTCCACGCCAGCGCAGAGCGGGGCCGTTCGGCCCGCACCTCGGTGCGCAAAAGCCTGTCGGTTTCCGCCAGATCCCAGCCATCGCTGACCGCCACACGCGCCTGCCCCTCAAACCGGCCAGTGGCGTTTGACGCCACCCCACGGGCGCGCAACCGCAGTCCCGGCTTGACGGTAGTTTCACACGGCGCTCTCACAAGGCTTCATCCCGACGATTTCACGCCTTAAATTTAGAACATTTAAGGAACATGTGAAGCGATAAATTCCCGCTGCCCCACTTGCTGTCGGCTTTTGCTTGGCGCATGTCGGAAAACGCAAAGTGAAAATCCGCCTTTGGCCGCATCAGATGTCCAAAGCCCCGAAGGAGCGTAATCATGTCCGACGACGAAATCATCCTAGCCGATCTTTCCGACGAAGAGCTTGTCTTGCAGATGCATGACGACCTCTATGATGGTCTGAAAGAAGAAATCGAAGATGGGGTGAACATCCTCATCGAACGCGGTTGGACGCCCTATGACGTTCTGACCAAAGCACTGGTTGCGGGCATGACCATCGTCGGCGCCGACTTCCGCGATGGCATCTTGTTCGTTCCCGAAGTGCTTTTGGCCGCCAACGCCATGAAGGCGGGGATGTTTATTCTCAAGCCTCTGTTGGTCTCCACCGGCGCGCCGCGCATGGGCAAGATGGTGATCGGCACCGTCAAGGGCGACATCCACGACATCGGCAAGAACCTTGTCGCTATGATGATGGAAGGTGCTGGGTTCGAAGTGATCGATCTGGGCATCAACAACGCCGTCGAAAAATACATCGAAGCGCTTGAAACCGAAAAGCCCGATATCTTGGGCATGTCGGCCCTGCTGACCACCACCATGCCCTACATGAAAGTCGTGATCGACACGATGAAGGAAAAGGGCCTGCGCGAAGACTATATCGTTCTGGTGGGCGGCGCGCCCCTGAACGAAGAATTCGGCAAGGCCATCGGTGCTGACGCCTATTGCCGTGATGCGGCTGTGGCTGTGGAAACAGCCAAGCAGTTTGTGGCACGCAAGCACAACCAGCTCGGCGCTTAAGGCCCGCAAAGCTAACGCAAAAACGAAAACCCCGGACCGCTGCGTCCGGGGTTTTCCTTTGGCACGGAGTTTTGGCCCTTGGCTTTTGGCACGGCTGACCCCAAATTAGGGAGGAAGGAGTCGATCATGCCCCTGCCCCATTTCCTTGCCTTGATCCTGTCCGTCATCCTCGCGGCTGGTCTCACCCTCTGGGCGGCCTCTGGTGCTGGCGTGTCGATGGGCGCGCTGGCCGTGGTTGCTTTGCTGGCCGCGCTTGCCATTCGCGCCTTTGCTTGGCCGTGACCGATCTTTTGCTGCCTGACGACACCACCCTGACCGAACAAGGGATGGAGGACAGCGGCGCAGGCTCGGTCCTTTTGATCGCCTGTGGTGCCTTGGCGCATGAGGTGGTGGCGCTCAAGCGGCTGAACGGCTGGGATCATCTGCATCTGCAATGCCTGCCCGCCAAACTGCACCTCTACCCCGATCAGATCACCGCCGAAGTCGCCCGCACCGTGGCCGAAAAGCGCGCGGCCTATGACCAGATCTTTGTGCTTTACGCCGATTGCGGCACGGGCGGGCTTTTGCAAGCCAAATGCGCCGAATTGGGTGTTGAAATGCTGGCAGGTCCGCATTGCTATTCCTTTTTTGAAGGAAATGACACCTTTGCCGCCCATGCCGAAAACGAGTTTACCGCCTTTTACCTGACAGATTTTTTGGTGCGTCAGTTTGATGCCTTTGTCTGGAAACCCATGGGCCTCGACCGCCACCCCGAACTGCGCGACATGTATTTCGGCAATTACACAAAGCTGGTCTATCAGGCACAAACCAATAACCCCGCGCTGGATGCCAAGGCCCAAGACTGCGCTCAGCGGCTGGGTCTGACCTATGAACGCCGCTTTACCGGCTATGGCGATCTGGCTGTTGAGATGGCGCGCGTGGCCACGGCGGCCCCAGCGCGCTAACCCCGGATCATGGCCATACCGAGCGCCCTGTTGAACGACCTTGCCGCCTTTTTGGGTCCGCGCCTGTCCACTTCGGCGGGCGAACGTGCGCTGCATGCCCAAAGCGAAAGCTATATCATCGCAGGCGCGCCCGATGCGGTGGTCTACCCGCATACGACCGAAGAGGTCGCCCGTATCGCCGCCCTGTGCGCGCGTGAAGCGGTGCCGATCACGCCTTGGGGGGCTGGCACATCGCTTGAAGGGCACGCGCTGGCGGTCAAGGGCGGGGTGACGGTTGATTTTCGCGACATGAACCGGGTGCTGGCGGTCTATCCCGAAGACATGCTCTGCGTCGTGCAGCCGGGCGTCACGCGCGAGGAACTAAACGGCTGGCTGCGCGACACGGGGCTGTTCTTTCCGGTGGATCCCGGCGCGAATGCCAGCTTGGGCGGCATGGCCTCGACCCGCGCCAGCGGCACGACGGCGGTGCGTTATGGCACGATGCGCGACAATGTTCTGGGGCTTGAGGTGGTCTTGGCCGGGGGGCGGGTCATCCGCACCGGATCATCGGCGCCGAAATCGTCAGCAGGCTACGATCTGACCGCCCTATTCGTCGGGGCCGAGGGCACGCTGGGGCTGATCACCGAATTGACGCTGCGCCTGCATGGCCAGCCCGAGGCGGTATCGGCGGCCACCTGCGCCTTTCCCAACATGGGCGCGGCGGTGGATTGCGTGATTGCCACCATTCAAACCGGCCTGCCGATGGCGCGGATCGAGTTTCTCGATCCTGAAACCGTCGCCGCCTGCAACGCCTATTCCGGCACGTCTCTGCCGCTTGCGCCGCAGCTGATGGTCGAATTCCACGGCTCTCCTCATGGGGTGGCCGAACAGGCCGAACGCTTTGGCGCGATTGCCGCCGATTTCGGCAGCCGGGGCTTTGTCTGGGCGCGGGCGCAAGAAGACCGCAGCCGTCTGTGGAAAATGCGCCACGACGCCTATCGCGCCATTCTGGCCAGCCGCCCTGGGGCCACGGCCCTGGTGACGGATGTTTGCGTGCCGATCTCGGCCTTGGCCCAAGCGGTGGAGGAAACCCGTGAGGACATTGCCCAAAGCGGTATTCCCGGCCCGATCCTTGGCCATGTGGGCGATGGGAACTTCCACGCCATCTTGTTGGTGAACCCCGCCGACCCGCGCGAAAAAGACCTCGCCAAGGCGTTGGCCACCCGCATGGCCGAACGCAGCCTTGCCCTTGGCGGCACGATCAGCGGCGAACATGGGGTGGGCATGGGCAAATTGCCGCTTATGGCGGCAGAACATGGCCCGGCTTGGGCGATCATGGGCCATATCAAACGGGCACTTGATCCGCATGATCTGATGAACCCCGGCAAAATGGTGCCACAACCCAAGGTGCGATGATGACCCCCGACGATTTCACCCGCGCCTTTGCCTATGGGTTTTGCGAGCAAAACGCCGCCAGCCTTGCCGATCTGGTGGCTGATGACGGCACCGTGCAAACGCTGACGGGGCTTTGGGCCGAAGGCCGGGCCGAGGCTGAGGCCGCCTTTACCGCCGAGGCTGCGGGTATCTTTTCACGCGCGCGGCTGGTGACGGGCAAGGGCAGCACGCTGCCCCTTGGCCCGGATATCGCCCTTCTGCGCCAGCGTTTTGTCGTCAGCGGTGCGATCAGCGAAACGGGCGAGGAACTGCCCCGCTTTGGTGCGATGCTGGTGGCAGTTTTGCAAAGCGATGGGCTGAACTGGCGCGCGATCACGCTCAGCTTTACCCATCTGCCTTAATGCTCCTCGGGGCCTTCGGCGCCTCGTTGCGACCCAACGACGAGCGACACAGTCGACGAGGAGTGTTACCGCAAGAGCGCCCGCGCCGCCTCACGCGCAGCATCGGTCACGGTATCGCCTGCCAACATGCGGGCGATTTCCTCAACCCGCTCATCCGAGGACAGCGTCACCACACTGGACAGCGTCGCGCCGTTCTCGATCCGCTTGGACACCTGCCAATGATGCGCGCCCTTGGCGGCCACCTGCGGGCTGTGGGTGACAACCAGCACCTGCGCGCGATCTGACAAGGACTTCAACCGCCGCCCCACCGCATCGGCCGTAGCCCCGCCGACGCCGCGATCGATCTCATCAAAGATCATCGTCATGCCGGGGCTATCGCCCATCAGACAGACCTTCAGCGCCAAAAGAAACCGGCTCAACTCCCCACCCGAGGCAATGCGGTTCAGCGCGCCCGCCGGTGCGCCGGGGTTAGTGGCCACGGTAAAGGTGACATTATCCACCCCCTCCGGGCCTGCCTCGCCGCCCGCGATCTCAGTGGTGAAAACCGCGCGCTCCATTTTCAAAGGGGCAAGTTCCGCCGCCATGGCCGCATCCAACCGCAGGGCTGCCGCCGTGCGCGCCTGCGTAACCGCCGCCGCCTCGGCGGTATAGGCGGCATCGGCCTTGGTCACAGCCTCTTGCAGCTTGGCCAGCCCCGCAGCGCCGCCATCAATGGCGGCCAGACGACCACGCAACCCTTCGGCAAAACCGCCCAGATCATCGGGCAAAACGCCATGCTTGCGTGCCAAGGCGCGAATGGCAAAGAGCCGCTCTTCCAGCGCCTCCAACTCGGCAGGGTTGAAATCCAGACCGCGCAGCGCGTCCTCGACCCCGTCCACCGCCTCGCCCAATTCGATCAGTGCCCGGCCCAAGGCCGCCATGGCGCCATCCAACCGGCCCTCGGCCTTGTCAGATGCCCCCTCCAACCAGCGCAGCGCATCGCGCATTGCCCCCTCGGCCCCATCCGACAGCGCGCCATGGGCGCGGCCGATATCGGCCCGGATGCGCTCGGCCCCTTGCATCAAACGACGACGCGCATCCAGCGTCGCCTCTTCGCCGGGCAAAGGGTTCAGCTTGTCCAACTCTGTCACGGCATGGCGCAGATACTCTTCCTCAACCTGCGCGCGCTCCAGCGCTTCGCGTGCCGTCGCCAGCGCCTCGCGCGCCTCGGCGCGCGCGCGCCAGGCCCGGCGCAAAGCCGACAGATCCAGACCCGCAAAACTGTCAAGCAACTGGCGATGGCCATGCGGGTTCAACAAACCCCGGTCATCATGCTGGCCATGCAATTCCACCAGCGCATCTGACAGATCGCGCAGCACCTCGCCCGTGACGCGCCGGTCATTGATCCAAGCCGTCTTGCGCCCATCCGCCGTGTTGACGCGGCGCAAGATCACCTCGCCCTCTTCGGCCTCAATCCCGGCCTCGGCCAGCACCGCATGGGCGGGGTGTTCAGCCTCGAGATCAAAGACCGCCACCACCTCGCCCTGCGCAGCACCCGCGCGCACCAGATCGGCCCGGCCGCGCCACCCCAGCACAAACCCCAAAGCATCCAGCAAAATCGACTTGCCCGCGCCGGTTTCGCCGGTCAGCACATTCAATCCCGGACCAAGGCCCAGTGACAGCCGATCAATGATCAGCACATCGCGGATTTCAAGTGTGCGCAGCATCTGGGCCTCGTCGGTTGGGCAAGCTGCCCACCTCTCTTACAACCATTCGCCTTTGATCATCTGGCGATAGATTGTGGCCAGCCAGTTCGTCCCCTTGGCCTCGGGTGCCAGACCCTGCCCTTTCAAAAGCCGGAAGCTGTCTTGATAGAAGGGGCTTGATTGATAGTTGTAACCCAAAATCGCCGCAGCCGTCTGCGCCTCATCCGCAAAGCCAAGTGCCAGATAGGATTCCACCAACCGATGCAGCGCCTCGGCGGTGTGGGTGGTGGTCTGGAAATCCTGCACCACAACCTTGAACCGATTGATCGCGGCTGTGTAATTCTTGCGCTTTAGATAATAGCGACCGATTTCCATTTCTTTGCCGGCCAGATGGTCAAAGGCCAGATCGAATTTCAGCATGGCCGATTTGGCATAATCGCTGTCGGGATATTGTTCGATCACCTGACGCAAGGATTGCAGCGCTTGGAAGGTCAGGCCCTGATCGCGACCCACCTCATCAATCTCGTCGTAATAGGACAGCGCCATCAGATACATCGCATAGGCGGCATCTTCATCGCCGGGATAGAAATCCAAATAGCGCTGCGCTGCGATCCGCGCCTCTTCGTATTCCTTGGATTTGTGCAGCACAAAGACTTGCATGATCAGGCCGCGCTTGGCCCATTCGGTATAGGGATAAAGCCGTTCAACTTCGGCAAAATAGCGCAAGGCGTCGCCCGGTTTGCGCGCGGTTTCCAGCGTCAACTCACCACGTTTGAAGATCTCTTCTGGAGGAAGTTGGTCCAGCGGCGTCTCTTTGTTTCCACCAAGCGCGCCCCCACAAGCAGCAAGCGAGCCAGTCAGAAACGCCATGCACAGCCCCCGACGCACCGCTTTCAAGAAATCGCCTGCCATATGCCGCATATCCTGTGCTTTATACCCGCAACACCACCAAATAAAGCCGGTGCGCGGCCCTCAGACCCTGTCGTAGCACAGAAAAATCCGGGGCGCAAAATGGCTTTCACCAGCTAGGCGCATTGATTTCAGGCCGAAAGCGGCAGATCGCCCCGATGCACCCCAACGCCGGGCAATTTGCCGCTGGCCAAACCAACGCAATCTTGGACGCGCCATGCGCTGGGATCGGCGAAAAGCGCGCGCAACAGCCGGTTGGTCAGCGCATGGCCTGCCCGAATGCCGGTGTAGCGACCCAAGATCGGCCCGCCTGCCAAGGCCAAATCGCCCAAAGCGTCCAGCATCTTATGGCGCACAGGCTCATCGGCGTGACGCAGCCCGCCGGGCGACAGAACCTTGTCCCCCTCAAACACCACCGCGTTTTCCAAAGTGCCGCCCAAGGCCAACCCACGTTCCCGCATCGCCACCACTTCGGCATTGCGGCAAAAGGTCCGGCTGTCAGACAGCTCGCGCACGAAGGCCCCGTTGGCCATGTTCAGAACCTTGTCCTGACGGCCAATGGCGGCTTCGGCAAAATCGATGTGAAAGGCGATTTCCAGCATATCCGACGGCTCCAGCCGCGCCACAGCCTCGCCGTCGCGCACCTCAACCGCCTTTAGCACCCGAATCGCGCGCACAGGCGCAGATTGGGCGACGATGCCCGCCTCTAGAAACGCCGCCACAAATGGCGCGGCCGAGCCATCAAGGATCGGCACTTCGGGGCCATCAATGTCAATCAGCGCGTTGTGAATGGCCGAACCGGCCAGCGCAGCCATGATATGTTCGATGGTAGACACCGAGGTGCCCGCCGCATTGGCCACCAACGTGCACAGGCGCGACGGCACCACCGCATCCCATGCCGCAGGCACGCGCGCAATCTCTGCCGCCACATCGGTGCGGCGAAAGCAGATACCGTGATCTTCACCCGCCGGATGCACCGTCATGGTGACAGGTGCGCCGGAATGCAGGCCAACACCTGCAAAGGTAACCGAACGGATCAGCGTATTTTGCACCAGCAAAAACTCCATGGCACAGGGGCGCATCCGACCCCGACCTTCTGGCGACATTCCTAAGATCTTGCCGCCTTTATCTCAATTCACAGATTGTGACTATTTGTGACAGCGCAAGGCCAAGGTAAGATTATGTTTTTAAATAACAAAACCCGGCTCTCGCCGGGCTTTGCAACAGTTTATGTCAAGGTTTTCAGTTGGCCTGACGCCGCAAGAAGGCGGGAATCTCGATGCGGCCATCGTCCGAACCATGGTCCTGCTCGTCGTCATAGGCGGTGACCGGCGGCTGGGCCCGGCCGGTGGGCGCACGCTCTGCGGCCGGTTCAGACTGGCTGCCGCCTGCCATACGGCTGATCAGCCCGCCGATGCCAAAACGCGGGCGGCTTTCTGCGGGCTTAGGCGCCGGAGCGGCTGCGCGCGCGGTCTGCTGACCCAACGACGGACGGGCGGCGGGCTGCTGATACTGGCCCGGCCCTTTCGAGACAGCTGCCTGCAAACGGGCAATCGCTTCGGGCGACGGGGTGCCAGCGGCGCGCGGCGTGGGTGCGACGAAATTCGCAGCATCCCCATCGAGCGAAGAATGGCTGTAAGACCGCTGCATCGGCTGAGCAGCCTGCTGCGGCGCATGCTCGGCCGCCTGCGGACGATATGCGGGCGGCGGCAGATCGGTATCGATCATCTCCTCCGGTTCGGGCTGATAGGCCGCAGCGGCGGATTGGCGATCAAAAAGCGAAGGTTCCGGCTGAGCCATCGCAGGTTGGGCCATTGCCGGCTGAGACATGGTAGGCTGAGACATGGCAGGCTGGGCCGCCGCCACCGGGGTCGCCACAGGCGAGACGGTCAGCGGCATCGGAGCCTCGCGCTTTGCTTCGCCCGACATGCCGGGCGACAAAGGTGCCCCCATCGGGCGGCGCGTGACCGGGGTTTCCGGTTTGGCCTGCGCCACATCAATGCCCGTTGCCACAACCGATACGCGGATCGTGCCTTCCATCGAGGTGTCCAGCGTCGAGCCGACGATGATATTGGCGTCCGGATCCACCTTTTCACGGATGATATTGGCAGCTTCGTCCAACTCGAACAGCGTCAGATCATAACCGCCAGTGATGTTGATCAGCACGCCCTTGGCGCCATGCAGGCTGATTTCATCCAAGAGCGGGTTGGCAATGGCCTTTTCCGCCGCCTGAACCGCGCGATCCTCGCCCGAGGCCTCGCCGGTGCCCATCATCGCCTTGCCCATCTCATCCATGACCGAGCGCACATCGGCAAAGTCAAGGTTGATAAGGCCCGGGCGCACCATCAGATCGGTCACACCCTTGACCCCCTGATAGAGAACGTCGTCGGCCATTGCGAAGGCTTCGGTAAAGGTCGTGCGCTCATTGGCCAGACGGAACAGGTTCTGGTTCGGAATGATGATCAGCGTATCGACCACCTTTTGCAGCGCGGCAATGCCCTCTTCGGCCTGACGCATCCGCTTGTTGCCCTCGAACTGGAAAGGCTTGGTCACAACGCCCACGGTCAGCACGCCCAATTCCCGCGCGGCCTGCGCGATGATCGGCGCTGCACCGGTGCCGGTGCCGCCACCCATGCCCGCGGTGATAAAGCACATGTGCGCGCCCGCCAGATGGTCGACGATTTCCTCGATGGTTTCTTCGGCAGCGGCGGCCCCGACCTGCGGACGCGCACCAGCGCCCAGACCTTCGGTGACCTTCACGCCCATCTGAATGCGCGAGTTTGCCTTGGATTGCTGCAGCGCCTGCGCGTCGGTGTTCGCAACCACGAACTCGACCCCCTCCAGCGCCTGGTCAATCATGTTGTTCACCGCGTTGCCGCCAGCGCCCCCGACGCCAAACACCGTGATCCGGGGCTTCAGCTCTTCGCGAGCGTCATTCATGATCAGATTCAATGCCATGTTTTTTCCGCCTGTCTTTTTATGAGCGGTCCGCCCCGCCAGTTGCCGTTATCGGTCTTGTCGCACCCGTCCCTGAGCCGCGATTTGCCGATTTATCCACGATTCTATCCACAACCCAACACAAGGTCACGCAAAAAACGCGACCAACCCACAAAATATGGGTCGAAAATGGTCTGTATTAGCGGGATATTGCCGCTTTGACAGAATATTGGGGGTTACCAGTTGTCCTTGAACCATCTGAAGGCCCTCTTGATGGACCGCGCCGGGTAGCGTTCGGCAGGAATATCGAAATCCCACCATTCGTCTTGCGGGTGGGCGGCAAAGAGGCACAGGCCCACCGCGCTGGAAAACGCAGGGCCGGTCGCGGCCTGCGGCAGACCTTGCACGCGCAAGGGGCGGCCCATGCGCACTCGGCTGCCAAGGATGCGGCTGGCCAGCCCGTCAAGGCCGGGGATCTGGCTTGCGCCGCCGGTCAGCACGATCTGCTGGCTGGGCAGCGTATCGAAGCCCGCCGCATCCAAGCGCGCGCGCACCTCTTCCAAAATCTCCTCAACGCGCGGGCGCATGATGCCGATCAACTCGGTCCGGCTCACCTGACGACGGTCCTTTTCCCAATCGCCGCTGTCGCCGCCAATCTCGATCATCTCGCGGTCATCCATGCCCGTGGCATGCACGCCGCCATGCTTGGTCTTGATGCGTTCGGCCACGGCCAAAGGCACATGCAAGCCCTTCGAGATATCCGAGGTCACATGATCCCCGCCCATACGCACCGCATCGGCATAGATCATGTGCTTTTTCATAAAGATCGAGATGCCCGTCGCACCGCCGCCCATATCAATACAGGCCGCGCCCAGCTCTTGCTCATCCTCCACCAAAGACGAGATGCCCGACACATAAGATGACGAGGCAATCCCGGCCAGTTCCAGATCACAGCGCTTGATGCAATAAAGCAGGTTCTGAATGACCGAGGCTTCGACCGACAACAGATGCATGTCGCAGGCCAGACGGTTGCCGATCTGGCCACGCGGATCGGCAAGCCCGGTGCGGTGATCCAGCGCAAAGTTCACCGGCTGGGCATGCAGAACCTCGCGGCCATCGCCCAAGGGCGGCACATCGCAGGCCGCCAGAACCGCAGCGACATCCTGTTCCGACACGACGGAATCTTGCAACTCCCACTCGCCCGCCAAACCATAGCTGCGTGGCTCGGCCCCGGAAAAACAGGCCACCACATGATCAACCCGAACATTGGCCATCTTTTGGGCTGCCTGAACAGCGGTGCGAATGGCACGCTCGGTCTCATTCATCACCGAAATCTCGCCAAAGCGCACGCCCCGCGACCGGGTCGTTGCCGCCCCGATCACCCGGAACCCTGCCTGCCCGGCCATCGGCCCCACGCCCTCATAGTCACCCAGCGTGTCGGTGCCATCAAAACTCAGCACAAGGCAGGCAATCTTTGAGGTGCCCACATCCAAAATGGCCACCACACCACGTTGCATGGCTGCCCGCCGCAGGGCCCGCATCGCACGCTGGGACTGGTAGAGATCAGTCATAGGTCGCTCTCCGTCTTCTTGTCTTCAGGGATCAGGCCACGGGCGCGCCGGGCCTCGGTCAAGGCATCTTGGCCCAGTCGCAGGACCGGGCGTTTCTCATGTCGAAGGTCAATCGCAACAACATCGCGCGCCAGCAGGTCTTCGGCCTGATCCAGCGCCAAAAGGCGTTCCAGCGCCTGAACTGGGCGCTCAGAGGGCAGCATCACCCGCTGGTCGCGGTCCAAAATCAAATCCCACCGCCGCTCGCCCACGCGCACCAAACCGCGCAGACGCGGCAAAAGCGGGCCCGCGGCATCAATCAGCGCCAAGGCTTCGCCCGCCATCACGTCAGCCCCTTCGCCCGCAATCACCGGCAGGTCAGGCCGGTCGCCGCGCGCGGCCAAACCTGCCACCCGGTGACCGCTCGCATCCAACAAGGTCAGCCCCTCGGCCGTGCGCCAGATCAGCGCGGGCTCGCGTTCCTGAATGGTCACGCGCAGCACCCCACCCGATTGCACCGCCAAGACGGCCTGCGCCACCGCGTCCAGCCCCTCGGCCCGCTCGCGCAGCGCGTCCAGATCCAACTCAAAAGAAGACGCCGGCAATTTCACGCCCAGCCGCGCCCGCACCGCATCGGCAAGGTCAGGCGAGGCGCCCTCAATCGACACCAGCGCCACGCGGAACTCGGGCCGGGCATGAAACTGTTCGGTGATCTGGGCAATCGCACCCGAAATCGCAGCGCGACGGCTTTCGCTGGCCAAGACCACCGCCGCAACAAGGGCCACGGCCAGAACCGGCAGACCAAAACGGAACATCACCCGGAACTGCGGCGTCAGCCACAGCCGTTGCATCTTGTAATCCCAATAGCTGGGCGCAGGATCGTGGCGGCGCGGGCCTTTGCCCGACTGCGCCGCAGGAGCCTCGCCCGAAGCCCCCATCGCCGCACCGCGCGCCGCACCCGTAATAGCGCCCTTGGCAGCCCCCACAACCGCCCCCGTCAAACCTCGACGTGGTGCGTAAACCGGGGGTGGCGTGCGACGGTTCAGCGGTTGCATGACGCATCCTCCACCATCCAACGGCACAGCTCCGGGAATGAAATGCCACAATAAGCCGCCTGTTCGGGCGCCAATGACGTGGGCGTCATGCCGGGTTGCGTGTTGGTTTCAAGCAAGATCAGACCTGCCATCCCCCGCGCTTCATCCCAGCGAAAATCGGTGCGGCTGACACCCCGGCAGCCCAAGACACGATGCGCGCGCAAGGCGTAATCCAGACAAGCCTCGGTGATTTCTTGCGGCACTTGCGCCGGAACCACATGCCGCGATCCGCCCACCGAATATTTGGCATCATAGTCATACCAACCCTCGGTGATGATATCGGTCAGGCACAGCGCCCGCTCGCCCATGACGGCCACCGTCATCTCGCGCCCCGGTGCATAGGTTTCCACCATCACCTGCGCCGGCATCTCTTTGGCCAGCCGAGGCGCGTTCGATCCGGGATGCACGATATAGACGCCCACAGAAGACCCCTCGTTAAAGGGCTTCACCACATAGGGCGGCGGCATGACATGCCCGGCCTCGACCATCTCGCGCGGCACGACAAGGCTTTCAACAACCGGCAACCCTTCGGCGCGGTAGACATCCTTGGTGCGCTGCTTGTCCATCGCAAGGGCCGAAGCCAGCACACCCGAATGGGTGTAAGGAATGCCCAACCATTCCAGAATACCTTGCACGCAGCCATCTTCGCCCCAACGGCCATGCAGGGCGTTGAAGGCCACATCGGGCTTTATCTCGGACAAACGCACGGCAAGATCGGGGCCGCAATCGACCTCGATCACCTCATATCCAGCCTCCCGAAGGGCTTTGGCGCATTCACGCCCAGATGACAAAGAAACCTCCCGCTCTGCGGAAAGCCCACCCATCAACACCGCCACTTTGGAGACCACCCGCCCGGATGTTCCCGCCATATCTTTACTGCCTCATCCCGGGGGTTTTCCCCCGTGGTCTTGTTATCCGGGCCCGCGCTCGATTAAAGCCGTTCGCCCACCCGCATGATTTCCCACTCTAGCGTGATACCGCGCTGTTGGAAAACCTTTTTTCGCACTTCCTCCCCCAGATTTTCCAAATCTGCGGCTGTGGCACCCCCGATATTGATCAGAAAGTTGGAATGCATCGGGCTCATCTGGGCCCCGCCAAGGGTGGCACCGCGCATTCCGGCCTCGTCAATCACCTTCCAGGCTTTCAGGTCATGCACGTCGTCTGCCCGGCCCGTCGAGGAAAAACCAGCCGGATTACGAAATGTCGATCCGGCGCTGCGCTCTTTCGTGGGCTGGCTGGCATCGCGCTTGGCGATTTGGTCGGCCATCCGCGCCTCCAGCGCCGCAGGGTCGCCCTTTTCGGCGCGGAAGTTGGCCGCGACAATCACCCAGCCCTCGGGCAGGGTCGAAGAGCGATAGGCCAGATGCAGATCATCCGCCGGAATGTCACGCGCCTCGCCCGTGCGGGTGATGACGCGGACCGAAATCAGGTGATCGGCGACATAGGAGCCATAACAGCCCGCATTCATCCGCACTGCGCCGCCGATAGACCCGGGAATGGTGCGCAAAAAGGTCAGATCCAGCCCCGCCTCGGCCGCCTTGCGCGCCACATGCGCATCCAGCACCGCAGCACCTGCGGTCACCCGATCGCCCTCAATCGAAATCCCGTTGAATCCGCGCCCCAGCCGGACCACCACAGCCCGAAGACCACCGTCGCGCACAATCAGGTTTGACCCAACACCCATAGGGAAAACTGGAATGGCAGGATCCAGCGCGGCCAGAAACGCGGCCAGATCCGCCTCATCTGCAGGCTGAAACAGCCAATCGGCCGGGCCGCCAACGCGCAGCCAAGTCAGATCCGCCAAGGGCCGGTTTGCGGTCAGGGTGCCACGGGGGGCGGGAAGCGCGGGAAAGGGATTGTGTGTCATGTCCGCCCTGTTACGGCGATTTGTCGCGTCGGGCAAGTTTCAGCCCCCGCTTACAGCACGCCAAAGCGGCTTTTCACCCAGCGCCAGACATAGACCAAAGGCCAGCGCAACACGCTGGCCCCCGCGCCCAAGAACAGCGCAGCCCAAATCGGCCCTTTGGCAATGGCAATCCAAATCAGGATGGGCAGGCCAAAGGTCATGAGAACATAGGCGCTGGTCCAATGGCGATCCCGCGAGGGCAGCATGCCAATCAGATTGGCCACAATCAGCCAGACCAACCCTGCCACCAAGGCCAGCGTTGCCGACACGTCCACCTTAGGCCGCCTGCCCCAGCAACTTGCCCGGCAGCGCATTGGCCCAAGTGCTGATGGTGCCCGCGCCAAGGCAGACCACCATATCGCCCGGCCGCGCCTGTTCACGGACCAGCCGCGCCAGATCGGCCTCGTCCATCAGCGCGCGGGCATGGCGGTGGCCATGGGCGATCAGCCCCGCCACCAAATCATCGCGGCTGGCACCTGGAATGGGCTCTTCTCCCGCCGAATAGACCTCGGCGATGGCCACCACATCGGCCTCGTTGAAACAGGTGCAGAAATCGTCAAACAGGCTCGACAGGCGGCTAAAGCGGTGCGGCTGATGCACGGCGATGATGCGCCCTTTGGTGGCTTGCCGGGCCGCCTTCAAGACGGCGGCAATCTCCACCGGGTGGTGGCCATAGTCGTCAATGATGGTCACCCCGTTCACCTCACCCACCCGGGTAAAGCGGCGGTTGACGCCCGAGAAGGCGGCCAGCGCCTCGCGGATTTCTTCCTTCTTCATGCCCAGATGGCGGGCCACCGCCACCGCCGACAGCGCGTTCGAAACATTGTGGTCGCCCGGCATCGGCAAGGAGCAATTTTCAATTTTCGAACCTTCTTCCTCATTCTGAAGCAGGATATCGAAGTATCCAACGCCATTTTCGAACCTCAGGTTCACCGCTCGTACATCTGCCTGAGCGTTGAAGCCAAAGGTCACCACCCGGCGGTCGGCCACCTTGCCGACCAGAGCCTGCACCTCGGGATGATCGGTGCAGCACACGGCCAGACCGTAGAACGGGATGTTCGAGACGAAATCAAGAAAGCCTTTGCGCAGGGCATCAAAGCTGCCCCAATGCTCCATATGCTCGGGGTCGATGTTCGTCACGATGGCAATCGTCGCGGGCAGCCGGTTGAAGGAGCCGTCGCTCTCATCGGCCTCGACCACCATCCATTCGCCTGCGCCCGCGCGGGCATTGGACCCATAGGCATGGATCACCCCGCCGTTGATCACGGTCGGATCAAAGCCGCCCTTGTCCAAAAGCGCCGCCACCATGGTCGTCGTCGTCGTTTTGCCATGGGTGCCCGCAATCGCAATGTTCGACCGCAGCCGCATCAACTCGGCCAGCATCTCTGCCCGGCGCACCACCGGCAGATTGCGCCGCCGCGCCTCTTCCAGTTCCGGATTGCCCTTCTTGATGGCCGAGGAAATCACCACCACCGACACATCCGCCCCGATATTGGCGGCACTTTGCCCCTCAAAGAAGGTCGCGCCCAGTTTCACCAGCCGGTCCGTGATCTTTGACGCCTTGGCGTCCGAGCCCTGCACCCGGTAGCCCAGCGTCATCAGCACCTCGGCAATCCCCGACATCCCGATGCCGCCAATGCCGACAAAATGGATAGGCCCCAGTTCCAGCGGCAGTTTCGTGGCGTTCATCGGTCAACCTTTCCCTACAAGTCCATCCACCAGCGCAACCAACCGCTCGGTGGCATCGGGGCGGCCCTGCCCCAAAGCGTTGCGGGCCATCCGTGCTGCATCCGCAGGCTGGCCCAGAATGGCCGCCATCTGCGCGGCAAGAGCGTCAGCGTCAAGCGCCTTTTCCTGTATCAGCACCGCCCCGCCTGCCGTGACCAGCCCTTCGGCATTGGCGGTCTGGTGGTCATCGGTCGCAGCGGCAAAGGGGATCAGAATGGCCGGTCGCCCGATCACCGAGATATCGGCCACCGACGAGGCGCCCGACCGGCTGATCACCAGCTGCGCCTCTGACAGGCGGCGCGGGATATCGGCAAAAAAGGGCGCGACCTCGGCCTTGATACCCGCCGCCTCATAGGCGGCCACCACGCGGTCAAGATCCTCGGGGCGGGCCTGCTGGGCCACGCGCAAATGGCGGCGGATCGGCTCGGGCAGGCGGGCCACCGCCTCGGGTACCACATCCGACAGGATGCGCGCGCCCTGAGAGCCGCCGATCACCACCAGATCCATCGGATAATCGCCCGGCGCGATATAGCCCGCGCCCGCACGCTCCAACACAGCCGCGCGCACCGGGTTGCCGGTATGCTCGCCCGTTACGCCGGGCGGCAAGGCGGTGGGCCATGTGCCGCAGGCCACCTTGTGCACGCGAGGGGCAAAAACCTTGTTCACCCGTCCAAGAACGCCGTTCTGCTCATGGATCATACGCGGACGCCCTGTGAGAAACGCCGCAGAAAGTGCTGGAATCGTGGGATAACCGCCAAAGCCCACCACCACGGCGGGCCGCTCGATCAGCATCCGTGCCGTCGCACCCAGAACCCCGCCCAGAATGCGAAACGGCACCATGAGCTTGGCCAGCGCACCACCGCGCGCAAAGGTGCCAGACCCTGAGACCACAACCTCAACCGCCTGCGGGAAACCGCCCGCATAGCGCGCACCGCGCGCATCGGTCGACAGCTTGACCCGCCAGCCGCGCGCCACCATCGCCTCGGCCAACGCTTGGGCAGGAAACATATGCCCGCCCGTGCCCCCCGCCGCGATCAGCAGCAAGGGCGCGGTCATCTGCGCCCCCGGAACACGTCACTCATCTGGCCTTGGGGCCGGCTGCGCGTCAGCGCCAAAAGCATCCCCACCGTGATACCCGCCGCAATCACCGAAGAGCCGCCATAGCTGACAAAGGGCAGCGTCATGCCCTTGGCGGGCAAAAGCCGCACCGCCACGCCCATATTGATCATCGCCTGCACGCCAAAAATACAGGCCAGCCCCGTTCCGGCCAAACGGGTGAACACATCGCGTTCCCGCGTCAGCCGATACAGCGAGCGCACCGTAATCGCCATGTAAAGCGCAATAATCATCAACACCAAAACAAGCCCATATTCCTCGGCCGCAACCGCGATGATGAAATCGGTATGCGCATCGGGCAGCGTCCATTTCACTTGCCCTTCGCCGACGCCAACCCCGAAAAAACCGCCCTCTTGAATGGCATTGGTGGCATAGCCAAGCTGGCTGCGCGGATCGACGTCGGATGCCAAAAAGCCATTGATCCGGCGGGCAAAATGTTCCGACATATTATAGGCGGCAAAGCCGCCAACGCCGACCATCACCAAAATCACCGCGATCAGCACCATCGGCGCACCGGCCACGAAATAGATCACGCCCCAGCCGAACAGAACCAGCATGGCCTGACCAAAGTCAGGCTGCATGGCCAAAAAGCCCACCACCGTCAGCGCCACGCCAAAGGAAATCATCCGCCCCGGCGGGCCATTCAAATCATGCGCCGCCGCAATCAGCCATGCGGTCAGGATCATCAGACCGGGTTTAAGGAATTCCGACGGCTGCACCGAGGCAAAGCCCAAGGAAAACCAGCGCACAGCGCCCTTGCCAAAATCGGTGCCAAAGATCGGCAATAGGGCCAGCGCCGCAAAAGACACCGCAAACCCCAAAACCCCGATGCGGCGCACCATATCGGGCGACATCATCGAAAACAGCACCATGACCACCATGGCAACGCCGCCAAAAAACGCCTGTCGCTGCACATAATGGAACGGGTCCAGCCCGTTGCGCTCTGCCAAAGGCACCGAGGCCGCAAGCCCCAGCAAAAGCCCAATGGCAAACAGCACCATGATCGCGGTCAGCGACCATTTGTCGATTGTCCGCCACCAACGGGGAATGACAGGCTCGGCCACCCGACTGGGCATAGAGCCATAGACCATTTCAGTCATGGAAAATCCGCCTGTTTTACGCCTGCTCGAACCACCGCGCGGGTTGGTCCCGCGTCAGTTCGGATCATGTTAGCCAAAGCAGGCCGATTTGGCCAGCATAAAGGCAAGCCCGCATCCGGCCATGACGCCCATAGGCCATCACCCGCCCGCAGCGGCCGCTTTCAATGCGCGAAACCGCTCTTGCGCAGCGGCAGGCCATTGCAGTTTCGGCTGATAGTAGCCTTCAAAGGCCGGGATTTTCGGGTCCAAAAGAACCCAAGGCAATTTGGTCGAGGTATAGATATGCACATCCGGCGGGCAGGTTCCGGGAGTGTCTAGCGTGCCCACACGAAGAAAGGCCATGCGCGGACCCGCCCCGCCATAATGGCTGAACACGGTCACCTTGCACTGACGGCACCGATGCAGCTCTTGCCCCGCGCCGCTGGCCGAGGGCAGGCTTTGCGCTTCCAGATCCCCGCTCACCTCCAGCCGATCCCGCTCGATCAAGGCGTTCAACGCAAAGGCCGATCCGCTTTCGCGCTGGCACCATGAGCAATGGCAGCAATGGGTGAAAAGCGGGGCCGATTGCATCTGATAGCGCACCTGCCCGCAGGTGCAGCCCCCTGTCAGTGTCACATCGGCCATGTCATCCCCCTTTTTCATCGGGCGCCGCCCTTACAAAAGCGCCGTCACCTGCGCCACGAAATCCTCGCCCCGCTTTTCGAAATTGGCGTATTGGTCAAAACTCGCCGCTGCCGGGGCCAAAAGCACCACATCGCCCGGCTCTGCCTCGGCCGCGGCACGGGCCACCGCGCGCGCTATGGTTTCACAAATTTCATGCGGGGTATCGCCGATCTGCAGCGCAAAATCGCGTGCCGAATGGCCGATCAGATAGGCTTTGCGCACCGCGCCAAGATAGGGCTCCAGCCCCGCCAAGCCGCCATCTTTGCCCATACCGCCCACGATCCAGCGAATGTTCTGAAACGCCTGCAAAGCCTTGGCGGCGCTGTCGACATTGGTGGCCTTGCTGTCGTTGACGAATTTCACCCCGCCCTTTTCACCCACCAATTGGCTGCGATGCGGCAGCCCGGCGAAAGAGTGGAACGCCCCTTCAATCATCTTCGGCGCAATCCCCACCGCGCGGGCGGCGGCATAGGCGGCACAGGCGTTTTGGTGATTATGCGCGCCCGGCAGGCCCGGCACTTCGCGCAGGTCGATCGAGGCCATCTGCTTGCCGCGCCGCCATTCGGCCAAAAACCCCTTGCGCGCAAAGACCGACCAGCCAAACCCGTCCAGCTTTTGCCCCGAGGAAATGCGGATCACCCGATCATCGCTTGGCCCCATCGCCAGTTGCCCCGCCAGAAACCGGCCCTCCAACTCATCAACGCCAATCACCGCGCGGTCCGGCCCACCTTCGACAAAAAGCCGCCGCTTGGCCGCGAAATAGCCGCCCATCCCATCATGGCGGTCCAGATGGTCAGGCGAGAGGTTGGTGAACACCGCCACATCCGGTGTCAGCGCGCGGGCAAGCTCGGTCTGATAGGATGACAGCTCCAACACCACCACCTCGCCATCCTGCGGCGGGTCAATCGACAAAACCCCCATGCCGATATTGCCCGCCATCTGCGTCGGCCGCCCGGCCACTTGCAGGATATGATGGATCAGCGCCGTGGTGGTGGACTTGCCGTTCGATCCGGTGACGCAGATCACCTTGGGCGGGGTTTCGAAATCATCCCAGTTGCTGCTGCCAAAGGACCGGAAAAACAGGCCAATGTCATTGTCCACCGGCACGCCCAACTCCATCGCGCGGGCGATCACCTTGTTCGGCTTGGGGTAAAGATGGGGAATGCCGGGCGAGGTGATCAGCGCCGCCACCCCCTCCATGACGCCATGGCGCATCAGATCGGCACAGACATAGCCCGCCGCCTCGGCCTTGGCGCGGGCCTCGGGGCTGTCGTCCCAGACCACAGGCTCGGCCCCGCCTGCGACCAGCGCCGCCGCCGTCGCCAGCCCCGAACGGCCAAGGCCCAGAACCGCAACCTTTTGGCCCGAAAAACCTGTGACGGGAATCATAAACGCGCCTCCTGCAAACCTGCGCCGCACAGTGCACCGAGGCCCCTTGCTTGCGCAAGCAGGCGAAGACCCTCAACGCCCCCTTTGCCCTGCGCCGCGCTTTGCGATATAGCCACCGCCATGAGCCAGAACCCCCCGAACCTCCGCCCCGATCTTGCCCCAAAGCCGCTGTTCGACATCGACCGGCGCGCAGGCCAGCCAACCATTGGCATGGTGTCCTTGGGCTGCCCCAAGGCGCTGGTGGACAGCGAACGCATCCTGACGCGGTTGCGCGCCGAGGGCTATGCGATTTCGCCCGATTACAAGGGGGCGGATGCGGTCATCGTCAACACCTGCGGCTTTCTCGACAGCGCCAAGGCCGAAAGCCTTGAGGCGATTGGTGAGGCTTTGCGCGAAAACGGCAAGGTTCTGGTGACAGGCTGCCTTGGGGCCGAGCCCGACTATATCACCGGCGCGCATCCCAAGGTTCTGGCCGTAACCGGCCCGCATCAATACGAGGCGGTCTTGGACGCCGTGCACCGCGCCGTGCCGCCCGCGCCCGACCCGTTCATCGACTTGATGCCGGCGACGGGCGTGAAACTCACGCCCCGCCATTACAGCTATCTGAAGATTTCCGAAGGCTGCAACCACGCCTGCAAATTCTGCATCATCCCCGACATGCGCGGCAAACTGGTCTCGCGCCCTGCCCATGCCGTGCTGCGCGAGGCGGAAAAGCTGGTGGATGCCGGGGTGCGGGAACTTCTGGTGATCAGCCAAGACACCTCGGCCTATGGGGTGGACCGCAAACATGACCTGTCGCCTTGGAAGGGCGGCGAGGTGCGCGCCCATATCACCGATCTCGCGCGCGAGTTGGGCCGCCTTGGCGCTTGGGTGCGGCTCCATTACGTCTACCCCTACCCCCATGTGCGCCAATTGGTGCCCCTGATGGCCGAGGGGCTGGTGCTGCCCTATCTCGACATCCCCTTCCAGCACGCCCACCCCGACACCCTGCGCCGCATGGCGCGGCCCGCAGCGGCGGCCAAAACGCTGGACGAAATCGCCGCATGGCGGCGCGATTGCCCCGATATCGTGCTGCGCTCGACCTTTATCGTCGGCTATCCCGGCGAGACGGAGGCGGAATTCCAGACGCTCCTCGATTGGCTCGATGAGGCGCAACTGGACCGCGTCGGCTGCTTCCAATACGAAAACGTCGCAGGTGCCCGCTCAAACGCCCTGCCCGACCATGTGCCCGATGAGGTGAAACAAGACCGCTGGGATCGGTTCATGGAAAAGGCCCAAGCGATTTCCGAGGCTAAACTGGCCGCCAAGGTGGGCCAAGTGATGCAAGTCATCATCGATGAGGTCGACGAAGACGGCGCCACCTGCCGCACCAAGGCCGATGCGCCGGAAATCGACGGGAATTTGTTCATTGATGAGGGGTTTGAGGGCCTTGCCCCCGGCGATCTGGTGACCGTGACGGTGGAAGAGGCGGGGGAGTATGACCTCTGGGGCCGCCTCAACGGAATTTGACGCAAATTCCGCCCCGATTTCTGGCGCAGAAATCGGCATGACCCCTGGTCACCCGGAATTCGCGCCGAATTCCGTGCCGATTTCCGCGCCGGAAATCGTTACTTCTTCCCCTCCAGCGCCGCGATCCGCGCCTCAAGGGCGGCGTTTTCTTCCCGCGCCTTTTGCGCCATCGCGCGCACCGCATCGAACTCTTCGCGCGTCACGAAATCGCGGTCGGCCAGCCAGCGGTCCATCAGGCTTTTCATCGCCGTTTCCGCCTCGGCCTTGGCCCCTTGGGCCACGCCCATGGCGTTGGTCATCAGCTTGGACATGTCATCCAGAAACTTATTGCCCGGTTGCATCGCGCTCTCCATTCCGTTTCGCCTTATATGGTCCGACAGGCGCCCCTCTGCAAGCCTGCCAAAGATTGACAAGCCCCGCCCCCTGCCGGACAAGACGGCAAAGCACAAGGCAGGCCCGATGACCTATATCCCCTTCCCCGACATCTCGCCCGAGATCTTTTCGATTGACCTAGGCCCCATGACATTGGCGCTGCGCTGGTATGCGCTGGCCTATATCGTCGGGCTGATCGCGGGCTGGAAGCTGATCGCCCGCATGGTCAGCACCCCGCGGCTGTGGCCTGCTGCGGCCCCCGCGCGGCCCGATCAGATCGAGCGGCTGCTGACTTGGGTGATCGTCGGGGTCATTTTGGGCGGGCGCATCGGCTATGTGCTGTTTTACGACCTTGGCAGTTTTGCCGCTGATCCGGGCCGCATCCTGCGCGTCTGGGAGGGGGGCATGTCCTTCCACGGCGGGTTCCTTGGGGTTGTGGTGGCGGGCATCTGGTTTTGTCGGCGCGAACAGATCCCGATGCTGCCGATGGCCGATCTGATGGCGGCGGTGGCGCCCATTGGCATTCTTCTGGGCCGCATCGCCAATTTCATCAACGCCGAGCTGTGGGGCCGCCCCACCACCCTGCCTTGGGGCGTGGCCTTTCCCGGCGAGGCGGCGCAGTCCTGCGCCACCGCCGATCTGCCCTGCATCCGCCACCCCAGCCAATTGTATGAGGCGGGGCTGGAGGGGCTGCTATTGTTGGTCCTCTTCACCTACCTGATCTGGCGGAGGGGCTGGTTGCGGTTTCCGGGCGCCATCGCGGGGTTGTTCTTCGCGGGCTATGGGCTAAGCCGCTTTGCGGTGGAATTTGTCCGCCAACCCGATGCCCAATTCACCAGCGCCGACAACCCCTTGGGGCTCTATCTGCACTTGGGCGGCTATGGCCTGACCGCAGGTCAGCTTTTGAGCCTGCCGATGATCATTGTTGGGCTGTGGTTCGTGCTGCGGGCGCGCAAGGCATGACGCCTTTGGCCAAATATTTGGCCGCCCGTATCCGCGCCGAGGGGCCGATGACCGTGGCGGCCTATATGGCCGACTGCCTCTTGCACCCCACCATGGGCTATTACACCACCCAAAGCCCGTTTGGCGCGCAAGGTGATTTCACCACCGCCCCCGAAATCAGCCAGATGTTCGGCGAGCTGATCGGTCTTTGCATCGCCCAGACTTGGCTGGATCAGGGCAGCCCCCCCGCATTTACCTTGGCCGAGCTTGGCCCCGGTCGCGGCACGCTGATGGCCGATGTCTTGCGCGCCACCCGGGGCGTGCCGGGCTTTCACGCCGCCGCCCAAGTGGTGCTGATCGAGGCCTCTGCCCGGTTGCGGGACATTCAGGCCAGCACCCTTGCCCCGCATCAGGTGACTTGGGCCGATGACAGCGCGGCACTGCCCGATGACGCCCCCCTGTTCCTGATCGCCAACGAGTTTTTCGACGCCCTGCCGATCCGCCAATTCGTCAAGGACCCGAACGGCTGGCGCGAACGGCTGGTTGGGTTGGCCGACGACACGCTGGCCTTTGGCCTGTCCGAAGCCCAGCCCAGCGCCGCGCTCGACGCGCAATTTCCCGATGATGAACCCGGCAGTTTGGTGGAAATCTGCCCCCAAGCCAGCGGCCATATGGGCGAAATCGCCCGGCGCATCGCCAGCCATGGCGGTGCAGCACTGATCGTCGATTACGGCGGCTGGCAGTCGAAGGGGGACACGCTGCAAGCCCTGATCGCCCACCGCTTCACCCCCCCCTTGGAGCAGCCCGGCCGCGCCGATCTGACCGCCCATGTCGATTTTCACGCGCTGGCCACGGCCGCCCAACCACTGCGCGCGGCCTATACCACCCAAGGCGCGTTTTTATCTGCGCTGGGGATTGAGGCACGCGCAGCAAAACTGGCGCAAAACCTGACAAGGGGGGCGCTGGAAAATCACCGCGCCGCGCATCACCGCTTGACCGATGCCACCGAAATGGGTTCGCTGTTCAAAGTGCTGGGGCTGACCCGGCCAGATGCCCCGCCGCTGCCCGGTTTTGCCTGAAGCCCCCTTTTGACGGACAACCGCATGTTGGAAATCATTACCTCTGATGCCCTTGCCCCGCGCCATGGGTTTTTCACCCGCAAGGGCGGTGCATCCTCGGGCATTTTTGCCGGGCTGAACTGTGGAACGGGCAGCACGGATCAGGCGGAAATCGTGGCGATCAACCGCGCCCGTGTGGCAGATGCCGTGGGACTCTCGCCCGACGCGCTGGTCACGGTGCATCAGGTGCATTCGCCCGATGTGGTCAGCGTCACCGCCCCCTTGACCGACCGGCCCCGCGCCGATGCGATGGTCACCGCCACACCGGGGTTGGCGCTGGCAGTTCTGACGGCCGATTGCCAACCGGTGCTGTTTGCCGATGCCAAGGCCGGGGTCATTGGCGCGGCCCATGCGGGGTGGAAAGGCGTGCGCGACGGGGTGATCGAGGCCACCTTGAGCGCCATGGAAGCACTTGGCGCCCAGCGCCGCGCCATCACCGCCGTGATCGGCCCCTGCATCAGCCAGACCGCCTATGAGGTGGGCCAAGAATTTTACGAAAGCTTTACCGACGACACCCCCGAGGCAGGGCGGTTTTTCGTGAACGGCAATGGCGACCGCTATCTGTTTGATTTGCCGTCCTACGGGCTGTGGCGCTTGCGCGAGGCGGGGGTGGGCCATGCGGAATGGACGCGCCATTGCACCTATCGCGATCCGGCCCGATTCTATTCCTACCGCCGCACCACCCATGCAGGCGAGGCCGATTATGGGCGGCAAATTTCGGTGATCCGGCTGTAATCTGGGCAAGGCTGCGGCAGCGATGCCGCCAAATTGCCATCAGATCAGAAACGCCGCCGCGCGATTGTTTCCAAAAACATGATTATCGCCAAGAATTGCGGGCCTGCGCGATTTGGGCGGTCTTGCCACATTCGCACCCGCAACCGGCCGCAAAAATCCGCGCCGCTGCGCCGAATGGTCAAATGCTTGCCGCAAAGGAAGGGGATAGTCGCATCAAGGTTAACGCCACCCCTTCGTTTCTTGCCGTTGGAGCCACCCCATGACCAAAGACCGCCGCTGGATGAAATCTGTCATCGCCGCCTCGACCGAGGTGCAGGTCACGCTGCCTTGGGCGCGCGGCACCCGTCGCCGTCCGCAGGCGATGAAACCGGTGACAAAGCCCGCAGCGCCGCGCGGCCAAGCGGCCCGCTGATCGCCTGATCGTCCTGACCGTGCACAAAGGGCCGAGGGGGAAACCCCCGGCCCTTTTCCCATGTCCACCAAACCAAGCCAGAGCCGAATCACTTTTCAGATCCTTCACCGCCCCATTTGCCCGTTATTGTTCCGGCTTGCGAAAACAATACCGTCCGACACATGAAGATCGGGGCGCAAACCTGCCCAATTAAGGATTAATTTTGACAGCCCGTCGCGATTGCGCCATCTTTCACCTCACAGATGTCCCTCTGTGAATAAAGGGGATGGCGGCGCGGTAAGACCTAAATGGCACCCCCCATCGCTGTGGATCGGCCCCAACGGGCCATCCCAAGACGCGCACGGTCAAGGCCGCCCCGGTGCTCCTCTGGCACCATCACGGGGCGGCCTGAGCTTTTGTGGGATAGGCTTTGTCGCCAATCAGGCGTTCTTGGCCAGCCGCGCCTCAAGCACATCAAAGGGCAGGCCCGGCTCGTCCTTGGCACAACGGATCACCAGACTGGTTTTCACCGAAGCCACATTTTCCGCCGAGGTCAGCCCTTCGGTCAGAAAGCTTTGGAAAGTGGACAAATCAGGTGCCACGCATTTCAAGATGAAATCAATCTCGCCGTTCAGCATGTGACACTCGCGCACCAAGGGCCAATCCCGGCAACGCTGCTCAAAGGCCGACAAATCCGCCTCGGCCTGCGAGCGCAGGCGCACCATGGCAAAGACCTTTACCTCGAACCCCATCTCGCGGGCGTCGATATCGGCGTGATAG
Organism: Tabrizicola sp.; assembly: GCA_965284335.1. Taxonomy (GTDB): domain Bacteria; phylum Pseudomonadota; class Alphaproteobacteria; order Rhodobacterales; family Rhodobacteraceae; genus Tabrizicola_A. The sequence continues at coordinate 1,706,149 of OZ260076.1, forward strand.
CCCTTGATATAGCCCTCTTCCTCCAGCGTGCGCACCCGGCGCAGACAGGGCGGGGCCGAGATGCCGACACGGCTGGCCAACTCGACATTCGTCATCCGCCCATCGGCCTGCAACTCGGCCAGAATGCGGCGGTCGATCGGATCGAGCTTTGAGCTGGCCATGACGTTCTCCCTTGTTGGACCGCTTATTAGGCGCACGGGCGCGGCTGCGCAATAATGTTTCGCATTCGCGCAACTTTTCGTCAGTTCTCCGCTTAGCCCGCCGCTGCCCGCATGCGCGGGCTTTCGCGCGCCGCGCGCCCGGCCTATATGGGGACGAATATGTTTTCGGGGGATATCATGGCCAATACCAAGCACACGCGCGTTTTGATCATCGGTTCGGGTCCGGCGGGCTATACCGCCGCCGTCTATGCCGCACGCGCCATGCTCAACCCGGTTTTGGTGCAAGGCTTGCAGCCCGGCGGGCAGCTGACCATCACCACCGAGGTGGAAAACTGGCCCGGTGAAACGCATATCCAAGGCCCCGAGCTGATGGTGAACATGCAAGCCCATGCCGAGGCGATGGGGGCCGAGGTCATCTCGGATTACATCACCAGCCTTGATCTGCAAAACCGCCCCTTCACGGCACGGGCCGACTCTGGCACCACCTATACGGCCGATGCGGTGATCCTTGCCACGGGTGCGCAAGCCAAATGGCTGGGCCTGCCGTCAGAGGAAAAGTTCAAAGGCTTTGGCGTGTCGGCCTGCGCCACCTGCGACGGGTTTTTCTATCGCGGCAAAGAGGTTGTGGTGATCGGCGGCGGCAATACAGCGGTGGAAGAGGCACTGTTTTTGACCAACTTCGCCTCAAAGGTCACGCTCATTCACCGCCGCGACAGCTTGCGCGCGGAAAAGATCATGCAAGACCGTTTGTTCAAGAACCCCAAGATCGAGATGCTGTGGAATTGCGAAGTGACCGAGGTTCTGGGCACCGAAAACCCTATCTCTGTGACCGGCGTGCGCACCCGCAACCTGCAAACGGGTGAAGAAAAGGTTGTGCCCTGTCACGGCTTCTTTGTGGCCATCGGCCACGCGCCTGCCTCCGAATTGGTGAAAGACCAGTTGGAGCTGCATTCCGGCGGCTATGTAAAGGTTGAACCCGGCTCAACCCGCACGGCGATTCCCGGCGTCTTTGCCGCGGGCGATCTGACCGACCACATCTATCGCCAGGCTGTCACCAGCGCCGGAATGGGCTGCATGGCAGCGCTTGATGCGGAACGGTTCCTGTCGGGCCATTAACCAAAGCCTCACAGACGGGCGTCTTGGAACGCCCGTCAACGCCCTGCTGTGATCTGTAGAACGACTTTCCATCGCATGGCAGAAACGCGGCATTTCCGCCCTATTTCCTTAACAAAACCCCAAGGCTGCTTGAATTTCGCCCTTGTCCGGGTCTAAAGCCCGCGCCAACGTTGGATTGTTTCCATCGAAGGTCAACAAAGCGAGCATTTCCATGGCCCTGTCGAACCACGCTCCTATTCCAGAGCTTTACGTTTCCCACGAATCCGCCCTGAAGCTAAAGCACGAAGCCGGCGCCCTGCCCTCGTGGGATCTGACGGCACGGCAGGTCTGTGATCTGGAACTCTTGATGAACGGCGGCTTTTATCCGCTGAAGGGCTTCCACAGCGAGGCCGACTATAACAACGTCGTGGAAAACATGCGGCTGGCCGATGGCACGCTGTGGCCGATGCCCATTACGCTGGACGTGCCCGAGGCCTTTGCCGACAAGATCGAACCCGGTCAGGACATCGCCCTGCGCGACGCCGAGGGTGTGATCTTGGCCATCATGTCGGTGACCGACAAATATGTGCCGAACAAAGCGCGTGAGGCCGAACTGGTGTTCGGCGCCGACGATCTGGCGCATCCGGCAGTGAATTATCTGCATAATCAGGCGGGTAAGGTCTATCTGGGCGGCCCGGTGACCGGCATCCAGCAGCCGGTGCATTATGATTTCAAAGCGCGTCGCGACACCCCCAACGAACTCCGCGCCTTCTTCCGCAAGGTGGGCTGGCAGAAGGTTGTGGCCTTCCAAACCCGCAACCCCCTGCACCGCGCGCATCAGGAACTGACCTTCCGTGCGGCGAAAGAGGCGCAGGCCAACCTTCTGATCCACCCGGTTGTGGGCATGACCAAACCCGGCGATGTCGACCATTTCACCCGCGTGCGCTGCTATGAAGCGGTGATCGACAAATACCCGGCCTCGACCACCACCATGTCGCTTCTCAATCTTGCCATGCGCATGGCTGGCCCGCGTGAGGCGGTCTGGCATGGGCTGATCCGCCGCAACCATGGCGTGACGCATTTCATCGTCGGCCGCGACCATGCCGGCCCCGGCAAGAACAGCCAGGGCAAGGATTTCTACGGCCCCTATGATGCGCAAGAGCTGTTCAAACAGTATGAAACCGAAATCGGCGTGAGCATGGTTGATTTCAAGCACATGGTCTATGTGCAGGAAAAGGCACAATATTATCCGGCCAACGAAGTGCCCGAAGGCTGCACGGTTTTGGACATTTCCGGCACCGAACTGCGCCGCCGCCTGCGCGAGGGGCTGGACATTCCGGAATGGTTCTCCTTCCCCGAAGTCGTCACGCAACTGCGCAAAACCTCGCCCGCGCGCGACAAGCAGGGCTTTACGGTGTTCTTCACCGGGCTTTCGGGATCGGGCAAATCGACCATTGCCAATGCGCTGATGGTCAAGCTGATGGAACAGGGCGGGCGTCCGGTGACGCTGCTCGACGGCGATGTGGTGCGCAAGCATCTGTCGTCGGAACTGGGCTTTTCCAAAGAGCATCGCGACATCAACATCCGCCGCATCGGCTATGTGGCCTCCGAGATCACCAAGAACGGCGGCATCGCGATCTGCGCCCCCATCGCCCCCTACACCGCCACCCGCCGCGCGGTGCGCGAGATGATCGAGGGCTATGGCTCGTTTATCGAGGTGCATGTCGCCACCTCGGTCGAGGAATGCGAACGGCGCGACCGCAAGGGGCTTTATAAGCTGGCACGCGAAGGCAAGATCAAGGAATTCACCGGCATTTCAGACCCTTATGAAGCACCCACCAATGCCGAACTGGTGATCGACACCGAAGGCACGCAGGTGGATTCTTGCGCCCATCAGGTGATCTTGAAGCTGGAATCTATGGGTCTGATCAAGGCGTAAGCCTTCGATTTTTCGTCGAAAAATCGTGCGCCGCCCTGAAAAGGGCGGCGTTTTTTCATCATGCAAATGTCAGTGAACGTTGACCGGGTCCATCTCGTTCTGGCGGGCCAGCACGAAGGCAAGGTTGCGGTCCGCCACCAAAGCCACGCGCGCGCCATCGGGGCGGTTGACCGAGTACACTGTCACCAATCCGCCGACCTGAGCCTGCACTTCGGCGGGCAAATCCGCCACGGCGACGGGGCGAACGTAGACGATTGGACGCTCGGCTTGTGGCAGGGCTTCGAATTTCACATCCATGATGATCTCCTGTTACTTGCGGCCGATCTTGATGGTTTGCACAATGGTTTCAGGCACTTGTCGGTGCAGATCGATATGCAAAAGCCCATGATCCAGCCCCGCCCCGGCCACCTCGACCCCGTCGGCCAGCACGAAAGAGCGCTGGAACGCCCTTGCGGCGATGCCTCGGTGGAGGAACACACGGTCGGCGCCATCATCGCCTTGACGGCCGCGCACGACCAGTTGGCGGTCCTCGACGGTGATCGCCAGATCTTCCTCGCGGAAGCCTGCGACGGCCAGGGTGATGCGGTAGGTGTTTTCCGAGGTCGCCTCGATGTTGAAGGGCGGATAGCCCTCCGAGGCGGTTTTGGCGGTGCGTTCGACCAGCCGTTCCAACTGTTCAAACCCCAAGAGAAACGGGTGTGCGCCGAAGCTGAGTTTTGTCATCTGTCATGTCCTTGATTCAAGCGACATCTGTGGCCCGGCCCCGTGCTGCGGCGGCCGATTGATGTGAATATGGGGCGGCAGAAGGGGCGGCGCAAGGGTGTCTGGGCATGTAAAAAATGCGTAAAAAATCGCCGAAAGCGTCGAGATTCTTTACATAATCGCGGCGAATCGCTTTATCTTTGTGGCCAACCAAAATGATCGGACCCGAAGCCGCCATGAACATCTCCAGCGAAATGAACTTCGAGGACATGCTTCGTGTGAAGCTTGAAGTATTGCGGCGTGAGCATCGTGATTTGGATGAGGCGATTGCGGCTTTGGAGCTGTCGGGGCGGCCTGATCAGCTGACGCTGCGGCGGCTGAAAAAGCAAAAGCTGGCGCTGAAAGATCAGATCGTGAAATTCGAAGATCAGCTGATCCCTGACATCATTGCATAAGCGGCGGGGCCGACAAAGACCCGTTACCGCCCGCCCCAAGGCAAACCCCCGGCTGCGGCATCAAGGCCCTGAAATCGTTGAAAAATGGCGTCTGGTTTGCGTCGGTTTCCCGTCGGGTTTGCGTCGGGTATCCGTCCCGACATTTCGCCCGCCTGCCTTGGCCCGGCTTGCCCCGCTCTGCCCATCGGTATAAGGCGCTGGTGACACCTTTTTTCGGAGGCGCGCATGGCTGTCGATGTGGGGATCATCATGGGAAGCCAGTCCGACTGGCCGACGATGAAAGAGGCCGCGCTGATCTTGGATCAGCTGGGGGTCAGCTATGAGACAAAGATCGTCTCGGCCCATCGCACGCCTGATCGGCTGTGGGACTATGGGCGCGCGGCGGCGGGGCGGATCAAGGTTATCATCGCGGGTGCCGGGGGCGCTGCGCATTTGCCGGGCATGATGGCGTCGAAAACCCGGGTGCCGGTGATTGGCGTGCCGGTGCAGACCAAGGCGCTGTCGGGGGTGGATAGCCTTTATTCCATTTTGCAGATGCCCAAGGGCTATCCGGTGGCCACCATGGCAATCGGGGCGGCGGGGGCGGCCAATGCCGGGCTGATGGCGGCGGGGATCTTGGCGATTTTCGATGCCGCCTTGGCCGAGCGGTTGGAGGCGTGGCGCGCTGCACTTTCGGCCTCGATCCCGGAGGAGCCGAAGGATGCGTGAGATGTTGCAGCCCGGCGCGACCATCGGGATCTTGGGCGGCGGCCAGTTGGGCCGCATGTTGGCGGTGGCCGCCAGCCGTTTGGGATACAAGACCCATATCTATGAGCCGGGTGCCAACCCGCCTGCCGCCGATGTGGCCCATGCCTGCACGACTGCCGGCTATGATGACCATGCCGCCCTTGCCGCCTTTGCCGCATCGGTCGATGTCATCACCTATGAGTTTGAAAACGTGCCGACGGCGGCCTTGGATGTGTTGGAGGCGGTGCGCCCCATTCGCCCCAACCGCCGCGCGCTGGCCATCTCGCAAGACCGGATTGCGGAAAAGGATTTTCTGACCGGCTTGGGCCTGACCTGCGCGCCCTATGCCGCCGTGAATTCGCTGGCCGATCTGGAGGCGGCGATTGCCCGCATCGGGGTGCCTGCGATTTTGAAGACCACCCGGCTTGGTTATGATGGCAAGGGCCAAGCGCGGATCATGGCGGCGGGAGATGCGCCTGCGGCCTTTGCGGCGATGGCGGGTGCGCCTGCGGTGCTGGAGGGCTTTGTCAACTTTAGCCATGAGGTGTCGGTGATCGCGGCGCGGGGCTTGGATGGGTCTGTTGCGGCCTATGATCCTGGCGAGAATGTGCATAAGGACGGGATTTTGGCGACCACGACGGTGCCGGCGCGGCTGTCACCCGGCCAGCGGTCGGATGCCGTTTTGCTGGCGGCGCGGATTTTGAATGCGCTGGATTATGTCGGCGTCATGGGGGTGGAGTTGTTTGTCACCTCGGCGGGGCTTTTGGTGAATGAGATTGCACCAAGGGTGCATAATTCCGGCCATTGGACGCAAAACGGCTGTGCCGTCGATCAGTTCGAGCAGCATATCCGCGCGGTGGTGGGGCTGCCGTTGGGCGATGGGGCGCGCCATTCGGATGTGGTGATGGAAAACCTGATTGGCGATGATATCGCCAAGGTTCCGGCGATTTTGCGCGAGCGCCATGCGGCGCTGCATCTCTATGGCAAGGCCGAGGCGCGGCCCGGCCGCAAGATGGGCCATGTGAACCGGGTGGTGGTGAAGGGCTGAGGCGCGGGCGGCGAGCGAGGGAACCGACACGAGGAGCGGCGGGGGGGAAGATCACGCTCATCGTCGCCTTCGGCGCTCTTCGCGCGGGAATCGATATGAGGCGCGGTTTAGCGTTTGATCGAGGTGACCAGCCGCATCACCGCTGAGGGCAGGGTCAGGTTTTTTTCGAACTTTCCTTCGCGCAGGAAAGCCAGCACTTGGGCGATGACCAGCGGGTTGTTCATCAAAAAGGTATGGCTGACCGGCAGGGTGATATGATCGGCCCCTTGCAGCCGGGTTGAGGCAACGGACACCTTGCCATCATTCGGCCCCGGAATAAGCCCGCCAATCAAGGGGTTTAGCGGCACGGTTCCCGCGATCACCCCCACCTCATATTCGGGCAGGGCCAATCGGTTGGGAAAAGAGCGGGGGCCGGTGCCAAGTTCCATCCCTGCCGGGCCCATCAGCTTTTGAAAGGCGCCAAGATCGCCAAAGCGGTCCACGAGTTCCGAGCCGCCGTTGGGCGGGGCCAGCATCACCATGCGCCCCATCAGGGCCGGGCGATGTTCGGCCAGCCAAGCCCGGGCGAGGATGCCGCCCATGGAATGGGTCACGAAATGCACCCGGCGCGCGCCACAGGCCGCGATGCGCCGGCCAACGCCTGCCACCAGATCCTCGATCGGGGCGCGGGTGGAGGGATAGCCGTGGTTCATTACCCCATAGCCCGCCTGCATCAGCGCCTCTTGCATCAGCGCAAGCGAGCGGGGTGTGCGGCTGAGGCCGTGGAGCAGGATCACCACCTCATCACCGGCGCCGGGTTTGGATCGGATTTTCATCGTTTCAGCCCCCCCTTCGCGCGCGTGCCTGCGCCCCGCCTGCCCCATCCGCGCCTGCGCCATCTTGGCCCGCCTTATGGCTTTTGGCGCATTGGACAGTCTGCCGTCAGTCCTAGCGCCGGATGGCGGGATGCGAAAGGGTGGACATCGCCCGGTCAGGTCGTAAAACTGCGCCCATGGCCCCACGCACCCCCAGACTTGCCGCCCGTGCCCTGATCTTGCATCAGGATCGGCTTTTGCTGGTCAATGCCTTTCCGGGGGGCAAATCGGATTTGTGGTGCGCGCCGGGGGGTGGGGTGGAAAGCGGGGCGTCCTTGCCGGACAATCTGGCGCGTGAGGTTTATGAGGAATGTGGGTTGCGCGTGACGGTGGGGGCGCCGGCCTTGGTCAATGAGTTTCACGATGCCCGGTCGGGGTTTCATCAGGTGGATTTGTTCTTTCGCTGCACCATTGTGGCGGGGGCGTTGGATGCGGGCTGGCGCGACCCGCAAGGGGTTGTGACCGAGCGGCGGTTTTTCAGCCGCGATGCCTTGGAGATGGGGCAGATCCGGTTCAAGCCAGACAGCCTGCCCCGCGCCGCTTGGGGCATGGGGTGCCATTATGATCCCTTGGAGCCTTTGGTGCTATGAGCCGGGCTTTTGTGAAAGAGGGCACGGGCGAGTTGGAGCCTTTGCCCGATCTGCCGATCTCGGGGCATCCGAATTATGTGACGCCGCGGGGGCTGGCGGATTTGCGCGCACGGCTGGTGGCGCGGCAGGCTGATCTGGCGGCCTTGCGCGCGCGGGTTGAGCGGTTGGACCGTCTGCCCGAGGCGGCGGCCGAGCGGGATATTCGTTATCTGGAGGCACGGCTGCGCAGCGCCATCCTCGTCGAAGCGGCTCTGCCGCACTCCTCGGGGGTTGCGTTTGGGCATCGGGTGGTGGTGCAAATGGGCGAGGCGCAATCGGTTTTCGAGATTGTGGGCGAGGATGAGGCGGATGCCGCTTTGGGCCGTATCGCGCCGCAATCGCCTTTGGCGCGCGCCTTGATGGGGGCGATGGTGGGCGATGTTGTGATCTGGCGGCGGCCTTCGGGGGCGGTGGAGCTGGAGGTGGTGGCAATTGAGCCGGGCGGCCTGTGACATCGTGATCCGCGCGCTGGACCCTGTCGCCGATCTGGCGGCGGTGGAGGACTGTTACGCGCGATCGGCTGATTACTGGATCTTGGCCGAGCGAGCCCCCCTTGATCCGGGGCTGGCGGCCCAGTTTTTCATCCAGTGCCCTCCCGGCTGTGATCCGGCGCACTCGCAGCGGTTGGGGCTTTATGAGGGGCCGGTGTTGCAAGGCTTGGCGGAGCTGTCCTTTGGCTTTCCCGCACCGGGGGATGCCTATTTGGGTTTGCAGATCTTGGCCCCTGAGGCGCGGGGGCGGGGATTGGGGCGGCGTCTTTTGGCCGAGGTGGAGGCGCGCGCACGGGCGGCCGGGGCGGCGGCGCTGTCTCTGGCGGTTTTGGCCGAGAACCCGCGCGGCTGGGCCTTTTGGGCGCGTGAGGGGTTTGAGGATACCGGGTTCAGCCGAGAGGATGCGGGCAGCGGCCATGTGCTGCACCGGCTGCGCAAGACCTTGTAGCGCGCGCTGGGGGCCTGAAGCGTTGTTTGGGTATTTCGACCAAGATGAAAGGGCTGCCCTTCGGGCATCAGGGCCATGGGGCGCTTGTTAGGCAAAGGTTCAGAGCGGCGGCGCGGCCACGGTTTCGCGGGGGCTGTCATCGCCGGGGCGGCAGATCAGGGCGGGCGGGCTGGCATCTGGCAAGATCAGCCCCAGCGCACGGGAGGCGGAAAAGCCGCAGCGGGTGAAAAAGCCGGGCCTGCCTTGGACCACCACGGTTTGGCCCTTGATCAGGATGAGTTTTGCCACCCCGGCCACGAAACGCGTGCCCCAGCCTTGGCCTTGCCAATCGGGGGCAATGGCCAAAGGGCCGAGCGCCAGCCAGCCTGCGGGGGCCGCAAGGCGGGAAAGGGCGAGGTATCCGGCCAGCCCTGTGCCCCAAGGCAGCACCATTTCCAACTCGATCTGCCCTGCGGCGCGCAGGCTGCGGAGCAAGGCGGCGGTCTTGGGGTTGGAATAGGCGGTGGTGAGAAGGGCCTCGGCCATCTCTTCCTCGCCAGCGCGCAAGGGGCGCATGAAGTCGGGGCCTGCGGGCATGGGGCGCCTTTCTGGATCAGGTTCGGGTGATCACGCTTCGGGGGTGTCGGTATCCGTTTCGCCGCGCAAGAGCCGCCCTCGGGCATCTGTGGCAAGGGTCTGATATTTGCGGCGAAACTCGGCAAGGCGGGTCTCGTCCAACTCTTCAAGGTCAAGAAGCGCGTTGTGGGCGCCTTTTGTGGCGCGGATCAGCTCATCGAGTTTCAGCTGAATGGCGGCGGTGTCGCGGTTCTGGGTGTTCTGGATCAAGAACACCATCAGGAAGGTGACGATGGTGGTGCCCGTGTTGATGACCAGTTGCCATGTGTCGGAAAAGCCGAAGATCGGCCCGGTCACAATCCAACCAGCGATGACGAAGAGCGCCAAGAGAAAGGTGCTTTGACGGCCGCACCAATGCGAGATTGTCTTGGCAATGCTGCCATATGCGTCGGCCATTTTGCGAGTCCTGACAGGGCGTTGGAAATGAAAAAGGGCGGCCACGAGGGGCCGCCCTTTCTCTATCATGCCGGTTGGCAGATTACATCATGCCGTCCATGCCGCCCATGCCACCCATGCCGCCGCCGGCCGGAGCCGACTTGTCGGCGGGCTTGTCAGCGATCATGCATTCGGTGGTGATGAGAAGCGAGGCCACCGAGGCCGCATCTTCCAGCGCGGTGCGGGTGACTTTGGCCGGGTCAATGACGCCAAACTTGAACATGTCGCCATATTCTTCGGTCTGGGCGTTGAAGCCAAAGTTCAGGTCCGAGGATTCGCGGACTTTGCCAGCCACGACAGCGCCATCGACGCCTGCGTTCTGGGCGATCTGACGCAGCGGAGCTTCGAGCGCGCGGCGCACGATGTTGATGCCGTTGGTCTGATCGGAGTTTGCCCCGGTCATGCCATCGAGCACCTTGGCCGCTTGGATCAGAGCGACACCGCCGCCGACCACGATGCCTTCTTGCACGGCAGCGCGGGTGGCGTTCAGCGCGTCATCGACGCGGTCTTTACGCTCTTTCACTTCAACCTCGGTCATGCCGCCAACCTTGATCACGGCAACGCCGCCTGCCAGTTTGGCCACACGCTCTTGCAGCTTTTCGCGGTCGTAATCGCTGGTGGTTTCTTCGATCTGGGCGCGGATCTGGGCCACGCGGGCCTCGATCTCGGCCTTCACACCTGCGCCATCGACGATGGTGGTGTTGTCTTTGGTGATCGAAACTTTCTTGGCGCGGCCCAGCATGTCGATGGTGACCGATTCCAGCTTCATGCCGAGATCATCAGAGATGACCTGACCACCGGTCAGGATCGCGATGTCTTGCAGCATGGCCTTGCGGCGGTCGCCGAAGCCCGGAGCCTTGACAGCAGCAATCTTGAGGCCGCCACGCAGCTTGTTGACGACGAGGGTCGCAAGGGCTTCGCCTTCGACGTCTTCGGCCACGATGATCAGCGGGCGCTGCGACTGGATCACGGCTTCCAGCAAGGGAACCATCGGCTGGAGCGACGAGAGTTTTTTCTCGTGCAACAGGATGTAGGCGTCTTCCAAGTCGGCAATCATCTTGTCGGCATTGGTGACGAAATAGGGCGAGAGATAGCCACGGTCGAACTGCATGCCTTCGACAACGGTGGTTTCGGTCTCAAGACCCTTGTTTTCTTCAACGGTGATGACGCCTTCGTTGCCAACCTTTTGCATCGCGTCGGCGATCTGGCGGCCGATTTCAGCTTCGCCATTGGCCGAGATGGTGCCGACTTGGGCAACTTCGGCGCTGTCCTTGACGGGACGGGCAGCGGCTTTGATGGCTGCGACGACCTTGGAGGTGGCCATGTCGATGCCGCGCTTGAGGTCCATCGGGTTCATGCCAGCGGCCACGGCCTTCATGCCTTCGCGAACGATGGCTTGGGCCAGAACGGTGGCGGTGGTGGTGCCGTCGCCAGCCTCGTCATTGGTGCGGGAAGCGACTTCCTTCACCATTTGTGCGCCCATGTTTTCGAACTTGTCTTGCAGTTCGATTTCCTTGGCAACGGTCACACCGTCTTTGGTGATGCGCGGGGCGCCAAAGGATTTGTCGATCACCACGTTGCGGCCTTTGGGGCCGAGGGTCACTTTCACAGCGTCGGCAAGGATGTTCACGCCACGCAGCATGCGGTCGCGGGCATCGGTATCAAAACGAACGTCTTTCGCACCCATAGTGCTACTCCTTCAATTCTGGTTGGATGGATTGGCAGACATCTGGGCGCAGGTCTGCGCCCGGGGGTTCATCAGGAGATGATCCCCATGATGTCGCTTTCCTTCATAATCAGCAGCTCTTCGCCGTTCAGGGTCACTTCGGTGCCCGACCATTTGCCGAAGAGAACGCGGTCGCCGGCTTTGACCGACATTGCGATCAGCTCGCCCGAATCCTTGCGTGCGCCTTCGCCGACAGCGATGACCTCGCCCTCAGCGGGCTTTTCCTTTGCGGTATCGGGGATGATCAGCCCGCCCTTGGTCTTTTCTTCGGACTGGACGCGACGAACGACAACGCGGTCGTGCAGCGGTTTGAAAGCCATCTGGTAACACTCCCTTAGGTTTCCAGGTTTGATTGGGATTAGCACTCATCACAGGTGAGTGCTAACGACGCCTCAGTTAGGCACTTGCCGGGGCGCTGTCAACGGTGGGCGCGCGAAAAATCTTGCGCAGCGCGCTTGGCTTTCGCCTTGGACTTGGGGGCTGCGGCGTGCAATTTTGGGTTGGAAGGTTCCCCCCCATGGTAAGGGTTATGTGATGTGGTATCGTCTTTCCAAACCTCTGATCGCGGCGGTGGTGATCGGGGTTTTGGGGCTGACCAGCCCGGCGGCGGCGCAATGCGTCGGGCAAAACCTGATTGCCGAATTGCCTGCCGAGGAGGCAAAGGCGCTGCGGGCGCGGGCCGGTGCGGTGCCGTTTGCCACGGGCAATCTGTGGCGGGCGCTGCGGGGGGATCAAGAGATCACGCTTTTGGGCACCTATCACATGGACGATCCGCGCCATGAGGCGACGATGGCGGTGGTGGCGCCGATCTTGGACCGGGCGCAGACCGTGCTGGTTGAGGCGGGGCCGGACGAGATTGCCGCGCTGCAAAGCCGCTTGGCGCGCGAGCCCGAGTTGATGGTCAAAACCAGCGGCCCCACCCTGCCCGAAGTCTTGGAGCCTGAGGTCTGGCAAGCGCTGGCCGATGCGATGCGCGCAAGGGGTGTGCCGCCCTTTATGGCCGCAAAAATGCAACCTTGGTATCTGTCGATGCTGCTGTCGATCCCGCCTTGTGCGCTGGAGGCGATGGGCGAGGATCGGGGCTTGGATGCGCGGGTGATCGAGGCGGCGGGCGCGCGTGGCCTAACGCTGCGGGCGCTGGAACCCTATGACACGGTGTTTGGGGTCTTTGCCGCGCTGACGCCCGAGGATCAGCTGTCGATGATCACCGCCAGCCTTGCGCTGGAGGGGCGGTCGGAAGATATGTCGGTGACCATGGCCGACAGCTATTTTTCCGAAGAAGCACAGCTGATTTGGGAGTTCAGCCGCGATCAGGCTTTGGGCCTGCCGGGGGCCAAGCCCGAGCAGGTGGCGCGCGAATTTGCGGTGATGGAAGAGGCGCTGATGGTGCGGCGCAACCAAGCTTGGATCCCGGTCTTGACAGAGGCTGCGGCGAATGGTCCGGTGCTGGCAGCCTTTGGGGCTTTGCACCTGCCGGGCGATCAAGGGGTTCTGGCCTTGTTGCAGGCCGAGGGGTTCACGCTGGAAAGGTTGGCGTTTCGATGATCCTGCCCGAACACAGGCTGGTGCGGTTCTTTGTGCTGGATTTTGGCTTGTTTGATGTGGGCCCCGGCAATCGGCTGATCGGGATTCCGGGGTTTTTGCTGGAAACTGAGGATGCCACGGGCGCGCGGGCGCGGGTTTTGTTCGACACAGGCTTTCCGCCCGACTATGCCAGCGCCCCCGAGGCGACGGCGGCGCGCGATGGGCTGGCGAGTTTTGGCGCTTTGGTGGGGTTTTCGACCCGCCAAACCGCCGCCGGGCAATTGGCGCTTTTGGGCCTGACGCCCGGCGATATCAGCCATGTGATCCTAAGCCATGGGCATATTGACCATGTCGGCAGCCTGCCGTTCTTTGCCCATGCCGAGATTATCGTGACGGCGGTGGAACGCGCCGATCCGGCCCCGTGCTATTTTGGCGCCGCACGGCCCATCGACTGGCCCGAAAGCCATTATCACCAGATCACCGCCGAGACGCCGTTCTGCCATGGCGTGACCTTGATCCCCACGCCGGGCCATACGGCGGGGCATCTGTCGGCCATGCTGGCGCTGCCCGATGGGCGGCAGGTTTTGCTGGCCGCCGATGCGATCAACCGCATTTCGGAACCCGATGAGGGCTTTGCCGATGCCCGCGACCCGGTGGCGGCAATGGCCAGCTATCACCGGTTGATGGCCCATGTGGCGGCCACTGGGGCAGAGGTGATTTACGGCCATGAGCCGAGCCAATGGGCTGGGCTGCCCAAAGCGCCAAAGCCCTATTGATGGACCGCACCGCGCTGGCGCTGTTGTTCGGGGCCACCTTGGCGTGGAGCACGTCGGGCCTTTTCGCCCGTGCGATTCCCTTGGACACCCCGACCGTCATTTTATGGCGCGGGCTGTTTGGCGCGGCGGGTCTGGTGCTGACGATCTTGTGGATGAAAGGCCCGGCCGGGCTGGCCGATATCGCGCGGTTGGGCCGTGCGGGGTGGCTTTATGCGCTGCTCTCGGGCATCGGGATGCTGCTGTTTGTGGGGTCTTTGAAGGCCACAACCATTGCCAATGTGGCGATCATCTATGCCACCGTGCCCTTTGCCGCCGCAGGCTTGGGCTGGATCGTGCTGGGCGAGCGGCCCTCGCGGATGGCGATCTTCGCCTCGACCTTGGCCTTGATGGGGGCGGTCATCATGGTGGGGGTTGGGGGCGATGGTTATTGGCTGGGCGATCTGATGGCCTTGGGGATGGTGGCGGCGATGGCCGGGATCATCGTGATTGCGCGCGCGCGGCCTCAGATGCCTGCGCTGGCGGCGGGGACTGTCTCGGCGATTTGGGCGCCTTTGGCCTGCCTGCCATTTGCCAGCATGGTCGGGATCACGCCGGGCAATGTGGCCTTGATGGCGGGCTTTGGGCTGATCAACTCGACGCTGGGATTTGCGCTGTTTGTCTATGGCGCGCGGCGTGCGGCCCCGGTTGTCACCGGGCTGATGGGGGCTTTGGAGGTGCCGCTGACGCCTTTGTGGGTGTGGCTGATCTTTGCCGAAACCCCCTCGGGGGCGACGCTGTTTGGGGGCGCGGTGGTGATGGTGGCGGTGGGTCTGTTCATCGCGGTGGAAAGCCGCAAGGCCCCGGTGGCGCATCCGGCCTGAGCGACCTGTTGCTGCGGTGCAGCATATGACCGCGCGGCCTGCGCCGCCCCCGTGACAAACCGCCAAGCCCCCCCTATAAGCGCGGTCAACTCACAACCTTGCACAGTGCAACCTATAGGCAACCTCATGACCACGCTTGTTTTCGGCCATAAATCCCCCGACACCGATTCCACCGGCTCGCCCATCATCTGGGCCTGGTATCTGAACGAGGTGAAAGGCACCAAGGCCGAGGCCGTCCTTTTGGGCGAGCCGAACACCGAAGCCAATTTCGTGGTGAAGTATTGGGATTGCCCCAAGCCCCGCATCGTGACCGAGATGGCCGATGGCACCAAGGCGGTGATCGTGGACACCAACAACCCCGCCGAACTGCCGGCCAATGTGAATGCGCTGGATGTTTTGGCGATCATCGACCACCACAAGCTGGTGGGCGGGCTTGAGACCAAAGGCCCCATCGACATCACCATTCGCCCCTTGGCCTGCACCGCGACGATCATGCATGACCTGATGGGTGCCGATGCGGCGAAAATGCCGAAATGGGTCAAGGGCTTGATGCTGTCGTGCATCCTGTCGGACACGCTGGAGTTCCGCTCGCCCACCACCACGGCGCATGACAAGGCGCTGGCCGAGGCCTTGGCCAAGGATCTGGGCCTGTCGATTGCGGATTATGCGGCGAAGCTCTTTGAGGCCAAGTCGGACGTCGGCGCGTTCTCGGATGCCGAGCTGTTGCGGATGGATTCCAAGGAATACACGGTGGCGGGCAAGGAATTGCGCGTCTCGGTTCTGGAGACCACCGCGCCCAAGGTCATTTTGGACCGCAAGGCGAGCCTGATGAATTCGATGGTGGGGGTGGCGAAAGAGGATGGGGCCGATCAGGTGCTGCTCTTCGTGATCGACATTTTGAAGGAAGAAGCCACGCTTCTGGTGCCGAATGATCTGGTGAAAGCGCTGGCCGAGGCCTCGTTCGGGGTGACGGTTTCGGGCGATACGGTGGTGATCCCGGGGCTGATGAGCCGCAAAAAGCAGATCATTCCGGCCTTGAAGCTGTAACTGCGGGCGGGACGAGACACGAGTTTTCGTCGAAAACTCGGGGAAACGGCCGGGCCGCAGAGCGAAGGGTGAGATACGAGTTTTCGTCGAAAACTCGGAAAAAAAGGCCGGGCGGATGCCCGGCCTTTTGGGTTGAGTGTCAGGGGGCGGGAACTGGGCTGTAGCCGCCGTTGACCACCGAAATCATCCCCCCATCCACCGAAATGATGCGGTTGGGGATGCGGCCAGCCAGCGCCTCGGCTGCCGCTGCGGTGCGCCGACCTGAGCGGCAGACGAGGATCAGATCGCGCCCCGAGGCAATCTCGGGGCCAAGCTCGGCCAAAAATTGCTCGGCCCCGTCAAAGGTGACCAGTCGCGCCCCGTCGATCACCCCGGTTTCGGCCCATTCCTCGGGCCTGCGGATATCGACGATCAGCCCACCATTGGCGCGCATCTGATCGACGGTCATGGCTTGGGTCACAATCGTTTCGGCCTGCGCCCTGTGCGACAGGGGCATAACGGCCAGACCGGCCACGGGCAAAAGCGCCAAGCCAAAAATCATGCGACGTCGGGTTGTCATCGGATCACCTCTTTCAAATTCATATTACTATATATGTTTCGCGTCTGCCGGGCAACGCAGGATTTGCACCGCCCCCCTCAGCGTGTATGAAGCGGCGAACCGAATGGAGACCAGCATGACGCGCATCATCCCCTCGCTTGCCAGTATCGCGGCTGATTATGACGCGGTGTTTTGTGATTTGTGGGGCTGTTTGCACAATGGCAAGACCCCCTACCCCGCCGCCGTGGCCGCACTTCAGGCGTTTCGCGCCGGGGGGGGCAAGGTGGCCTTGGTCACCAATGCGCCGCGCCCCAAGGCCACGGTGATTGCCCAGTTGGACCGCATGGGCGTGCCGCGCGATGCGTGGGATCTGGTGGTGTCTTCGGGCGATGCTGCGCAGGCGGCGATGCTGCAAGGTGCTGTGGGGCAAAAGGTGTTTCACATCGGGGCCGAGAAGGATGAGGATTTTTTCACCATCCTGCCCGAAGGCGCGGTGGCGCCCGAGCGCGTGGGGCTTTTGGAGGCCGAGGGCATTGTCTGCACCGGGCTTGAAGATGATCTGTCCGAAACCCCGGACGATTACCGCGCCCAGTTGCTTTTGGGCAAAACCCGCGGCCTGACCCTGCTCTGTGCCAATCCTGATATCATCGTCGATATGGGCGACAAGCGGCTTTATTGCGCCGGGGCTTTGGCGGGGGCTTATGAGGATATGGGGGGCAAGGCGCTTTATTTCGGCAAGCCGCATCCGCCGATCTATGATCTGGCGCGCCGCCAGCTTGATCTGGACGACCCGCGCATCCTGTGTATCGGGGACGGCATCGGCACCGATGTGGCCGGGGGCCGGGCCGAGGGGTTGGACACGCTGTTCATCACCGGCGGGCTGGCTGCCGATCAGTTTGGCCCTGATGTGGCCAATCCCGACCCTGATCTTTTGGCCGCATGGCTGGAAGAGCGGCAGATTTTCCCAAGCCATGCCATGGGCTTTTTGGCCTGACGGCGCTGAGTTGGCAGAAGCGCGAATGTAACAAAATTGCGCCATTCGGCGCATTTTGGACCGAAAACTTCGCGCGCATATTGTTCTGCACCGCAGCATCACCTATGCTGGCGGCCATAACAACGGGAATCACCCCATGCTGGACAATATGCCCCGCGGCACCATCTGCATTGAAGATCTTGAAATTGGCATGATGCGCAATTTGCGCAAGGTTGTCACAGATCGCGATATTGAGCTGTTTGCCGAGGTCTCGACCGACCGCAACCCGGTGCATCTGGATGATGCTTATGCGCAAGACACCATCTTTCAGGGCCGCATTGCCCATGGGATGCTGACGGCGGGCCTGATTTCGGCGGTGATTGGCGAGCAATTGCCCGGCCATGGCACGGTGTATCTGGGCCAATCGTTGAAGTTCATGGCCCCCGTGCGCCCCGGCGATACGGTGGAGGCGGTGGTGAAGGTCACGGCCATTGACCATGCACGCCGCCGCGTGACCCTTGAAACCCATTGTGCGGTGGGCGATACGGTGGTTCTGAAGGGTGAGGCGCTGGTTTTGGCGCCCAGCCGCAAGTTCGACTGACAGACGAGGCGGGTCCACCCCGTCGCACGGGGAAAGATGCAGCGTCATAGCCATTGGCAAAATATCTCGAATGAGGCGCGCGGCGCCTCTGTCGCCATGGGCAATTTCGATGGGGTGCATCTGGGGCATCGGTCGGTGATTGGCTTGGCGCAGACTGCCGCCCCTTTGGGGATTGTCACCTTTGAACCCCATCCGCGCGAGTTCTTTTCGCCAGGCGCCGCCCCTTTTCGGTTGATGAATGCCGAGGCGCGGGCCAATCGTTTGGCCAAGCTGGGGGTGCGGCATCTGTTTGAGCTGCCCTTTGATGCGGTGATGGCCGCCTTTTCCCCCCAAGACTTTGCCCGCGAGGTTTTGGCCGAAGGTCTGGGCGTCAGCCATGTCGTCGTGGGGGCCGATTTCTGCTTTGGCGCGGGGCGCAAGGGCAAGGCTGCTGATCTGCGCGCCATGGGGGCCGATCTGGGCTTTCAGGTGACCATTGCTGATCTCGTGCAGCATGGCAGCCGGGAAATCTCGTCCACCGCGATCCGGCAGGCGCTTGCTGTGGGCAGCCCGCGAGAGGCGGCGGCGATGCTGGGGCACTGGCACCGGATTGAGGGCGAGGTCATTCATGGCGAAAAGCGGGGTCGGGAATTGGGCTATCCCACCGCCAACATGAGCGTGGCCGGCCTGCATCTGCCGCGGTTTGGGGTTTATGCGGTGAAGGTGGATGTGCTGACCGGTCCGCAGGCGGGCAGCTATCTGGGGGCCGCAAGCCTTGGGGTGCGCCCGCAGTTTGGCGGGGCGGTGCCGAACCTTGAGACCTTTATCTTTGATTTCAAGGGCGATCTTTATGGCCAGCACCTGTCGGTGGCCTTGGTGGATTACCTGCGCCCCGAGATGAAGTTTGACGGGTTGCAGGGGCTGTTGGACCAGATGGCGGCGGATTGCGACCGCGCGCGAGAGATTTTGGCGGGGGTTTGAGGGGCGGGGGCCAGACGCCCCCCACCCCAGCCCCTCCCCACGAGGGGGAGGGGAAGTGATCTGCGATCAACCCCCCTTCCCTTTTCCCCCGCCAAGCGCCACTTTGCGCGCATGGAAAACATGCGCCCCCGGTTTTGGGAAACCATCCCGCTGAAGAAGATGACCGCCCCCGAATGGGAGGCTTTGTGTGACGGCTGCGGCAAGTGCTGTCTGAACAAGATCGAATATGAGGATACGGGCGAGGTGGAATATACCCGCGTTGCCTGTCGGTTGTTGGACGATGCGACCTGTCGCTGCGGCGATTATGACAACCGTTTCACCCATGTGCCCGAATGCATCCGGCTGAACCCAAAGACCATTCCGCGCATCGCCTATTGGCTGCCGGCAAGCTGCGCCTATAAGCTTTTGCATCAGGGAAAGCCTTTGCCCGAATGGCACCCCTTGGTCACGGGCGATCCCTTGTCCACCCATAAATCTGGCAATTCGATGCGCAACAAGACGGTGTCCGAGGCGGCGGTGTCGGAGGATGACTGGGACGATTACGTCTTTCAGGAGGAGATCTGAATGTGGTTCACATCGGACAATGCGAGCGGGGCGGCACCTGAGGTGATGGCGGCGGTGACGGCGGCCAATGCGGGCTATGCGCGCAGCTATGGGGCCGATGCGCTGATGGACCGGGTGCGCGACCAGATCCGCGAGGTGTTTGAGGCGCCTGAGGCGGCGGTTTACCTCGTGGCCACGGGCACGGTGGCAAATGCGCTGGCGCTGTCGCTTTATTGTCCGCCATGGGGGGCGGTCTTTTGCCACCAACACGCCCATATCGCCGAGGATGAATGCGGCGCGCCGGAGTTTTACATGCATGGGGCCAAGCTTTCGCTGGTGCATGGCGCGCATGGGCGGATGGACCCTTTGGCGCTGGAGGCGGCGATCGTCAAGGCCAAGGGGGGCGGCGTGCATGGGGTGCAGCCGGGTGCTGTGTCGATTACCAATGTGACCGAGGCGGGCACGGTGCATTCGGTGGCCGAGGTCACGGCCTTGGCCGGGGTGGCGCGCGCGCATGGGTTGCCGGTGCATCTCGATGGCGCGCGGTTCGCCAATGCGCTGATGGCGACGGGGGCCACGGCGGCCGAGATGACCTGGAAGGCGGGCGTGGATGTGGTGTCGTTCGGCGGCACCAAGAACGGCTGCATGGGGGTTGAGGCCGTGGTGATCTTTGACCCGGCCAAGGCGTGGGAGTTCGAGTTGCGGCGCAAGCGCGGGGGGCATTTGTGGTCAAAGCACCGGTTTTTGTCGGCGCAGATGGCGGCCTATCTGGAAGATGGGCTCTGGCTGCGGCTGGCGGCCCATGCCAATGCCATGGGCGCAAGGCTGGCGCGGGGGCTGGCGCAGATGCCCGATGTGACCATGGTGCATCCGGTGGAGGCCAATATGCTCTTTCCCGAATGGGCCGCGGGGACGCATGAGAGGTTGGAGGCGGCGGGGGCGGCCTATTACCCCTTCCCCGCCCCCATGGGGCGCGAGCGCGCACGGCTGGTGGCCAGCTGGTCGACGACCGAGGCCAATGTGGATCAGTTTTTGGCGGCGCTGCGGGGGTAAGGTATCTCCTTGATCCGCGCCCTCCTCGTCGACTGCGTCGCTCGTCGGGGGGGTGGAGATGGGGCGCTGAAGCCTGAAAAGGCGTGCGGCAAAGGCGCGCCGTTCTGTGCTGCCCTCCTCGTCGACTTCGTCGCTCGTCGGGGTTTGGAGATGGGGCGCTGAAGCCTGAAAAGGCGTGCGGCAAAGGCGCGCCGTTCTGTGCTGTCCTCCTCGTCGACTTCGTCGCTCGTCGGGGTTTGGAGATGGGGCGCTGAAGCCTGAAAAGGCGTGCGGCAAAGGCGCGCCGTTCTGTGGTGCCCTCCTCGTCGACTGCGTCGCTCGTCGGGGGGGGAGATGGGGTGCGGAAGTGTGAAAAGGCGTGCGGCAGAGGCGCGCCGTTCTGTGATGCCCCCCTCATCGACTGCGTTGCGCGTCGGGTTTCACGACGAGAAGCCGAAGGCGCACGAGGAGGAGGACGCTTTAGCTTGACGCGAGATGCGGGCCGACCAAGGCGGCCAGTTCATCCGCATGGGTCAGCGTCAGCATATGGCCCGCCCCTGCGACGCTGGCGCGTCGGGCCTGCGGCAAGCGCCGGGCGAGTTCGGCGTGGTTGGCCGCGATGATCGGCGGGCTGGCCGCCCCTTCGACCAAGAGGACCGGGACGCTCACCGCCTCAAGCCCGCCTGCGCGCAACAGCCCCTTGCTGTCGTCCAAGAGCACTGCGTTTTGCGCCGGGATCAGGTGGATGCGGTTGGTGATATAGTCGCGCGCCTTTTCGGGCAGGGTCTCAAGCGTCTCGCCCGTGCCCCAAAGCCCGTGGAAAAGCCGCGCTGCCCCTGCCCTGTCGCCCCCCGCCATCAACTCGGCCACACGCAGGTGATCGGCGTGAAACGCGCCCCATGCTGCGGCCCCCGAGGCGCGGGCGGCGGCGAAAAGCACAGGCTCTACCAGCATCAGGCTGCGCACAAGATCGGGCCGCATCAGGGCCACGCGCAGCGCCACGGTGCCCCCAAAGGAATGGCCAAAAAGGTCAATCGCGCGGCCCTGCCCCAAGTGCAGCGCCATGGCGATGGCATCGGCGGTGGCGGCATCATGGAGATCTGCCATGCCGTCCCAATCGGGCGCGCGGCCATGGCCGATCTGGTCAAAGCCCGTCAGCGTGATGCCCGAGAGCCGCTCGGCCAAGCCAGACCAAGCGCCGGCATGGGCAAGGCTGCAATGCAGCGCCAGCACGGGCCGATCACCGCCGCGCGGCCAATCGCGATGCGGGGGCAAGGGGCGAGCGGTGTCGGGGCCAGCGGTCAACAGGCAGGCAAGGTCAAACATTCACAGCTTTCCCGCCAGCACCAGATCAAGATCGTCCAGCCGATCCTGACCCCAGAATTTCTGATCGCCCAGCACAAAGAAGGGCACGCCAAAGACGCCCAAGGACACCGCCTCTTCGAGATTGGCGGCATAGGTTTCGGCGGCCATCAACATGCCGCGGTCGGCGGTATTGGCGGCAAAACCATGGGCGACAAGGGCAGCGCGGATCACCTCATCATCGGAAATGTCGCGCCCCTCGGCCCACATGGCACGCGAGAGCGCCGTGACAAGCCCGGCCAGATCCCCCCCGCCTGCCGCTTGGGCGGCAATCACCGCATAGGCGGCGGGGGCGGGGTTGGCGGCACCAAACATCGGCTGGGCATCCAAGGGCAGCCCCAGCTTGCGCGCCTGACGCGCGCGGTCTTGGGCGGAATAGTCATTGCGCGAGGGGTGGCGTTCGGCGCGCGGCTTGCCGCCCGTGCGGGCAAAGAGCTGCAAAGCGTCGAGCGGTTTGTAAACCACTGTTGCCCCGTGGCGGGCTGCGATTTCGGCAGGCCGGTTGCCCGCAAGATAGACAAAGGGCGATTGGAGCGCCAAGAAGTAATCAATCTGCGCCAATTTCCAACCCTTTCGTGCGGTGAACTTTCCCAAACCCTATCTGGGTGATAAGCGGTGTCAACGTCCCGAATCCCCTGCCAGAGGTGCCTCATGCCGCCGATCAATGAACCCAAGCTCATCTCGGGCAATGCCAACCAATCCCTTGCCAAGGGAATCGCCCGGCGCATGTCGATGCATCGGGGGATGAGTGTCAATCTGGTGGATGCGCGGGTCGAACGGTTCAATGATGGCGAGGTCTTTGTCGAGGTGTTCGAGAATGTGCGGGGCGAGGATATGTATATCATCCAGTCCACCTCGCGCCCGGCGAATGACAACCTGATGGAACTTCTCATCATGTGTGACGCGCTGCGTCGGTCGTCAGCGGACCGCATCACCGCCGTGATCCCCTATTTCGGCTATGCCCGCCAAGACCGCCGCGCCAAGGCGCGCACGCCGATTTCGGCCAAGCTGGTGGCGAATTTGCTGACCGAGGCGGGGGTGGACCGGGTGCTGACGCTGGATCTGCATGCGGCGCAGATTCAGGGGTTTTTCGATATTCCGGTGGACAACCTTTACGCCAGCCCGATCTTTGCCTTGGATATCGAGCATCATTTCAAGGGCCAGATGCAGGATCTGATGGTCGTCTCGCCCGATGTGGGCGGTGTGGCCCGCGCGCGGGAATTGGCCAAGCGGATCAATGCGCCTTTGGCCATTGTCGACAAGCGTCGCGAAAAGGCGGGCGAAGTGGCCGGCATGACGGTGATCGGCGATGTGGCGGGCAAGAAATGCATCATCGTGGATGACATTTGCGACACCGCAGGCACCTTGTGCAAAGCCGCCGAGGTCTTGTTGGAAAACGGCGCGACCGAGGTGCATTCCTATATCACCCATGGCGTGCTGTCGGGCCCTGCGGTGGAGCGGGTGACAAACTCGGTGATGAAATCGCTGGTCATCACGGATTCGATTGAACCGACCGAGGCGGTGAAGAACTGCCCCAATATCCGCATCGTGCCCACCGCGCCGATGTTTGGTCAGGCGATCTTGAACATCTGGGGTGGGATGTCGGTGTCGAGCCTGTTTGAAACGGATACGCTGGTGCCGATCTATGAGGGGTTTTACCCGCGGGGGTAACCCCGTAGGGCGGGGTTTAACCCGACTTTGTGTCGCGCGGGAGTTGGCCTGAAGTCCGACCCGTGGGGCATGTGGGGGTGGTGGGCTGGAACCCCATCCTACGGGTTTGGGCTTGCAGTTTGCCACCGTCACGGGTGGGGAGCTAAGCACACGAGGAGTTCACGGTTTATAAAGTTTGGGTTGGTCCTCTCGCAGTTTGGCTTTGGGGAAAGCTGCCTGCGCGCAAGACCGGCACGGCAGGGTTAGGCGACTGGCAGATTCGGGCAGCTACCAGATTCTGCAAACCGCGCTCTTGAATAATCAATGAGAGTGCAATTAGGCTGCACCACCGATTTGTAATCAAACATAAAAGAGTGACGGAATGCAGAAAATCGCCATGCCATCTGTTCAGTCATTGCTTCTAGAAATGCGCTACAATGGGCAACCGCTTTCCACTGGAACTGGTTTCGTATCGCCTTCCGCAAACGGCCCGCTTTTGATTACCAACCGACATAACGTCACTGGAAGACGTCAAGACAACGGTAAGCCTATCTCAGCAACAGGGGGTGTTCCAAATGAGGTTGTAGTCCATCAAAATTGCAAAGCGCGACTTGGGTCATGGCAGAAGAAGATTGAGCCCCTATACTTGGACCCAGAGGATGAAGAAAGACGGTGGGTTGAGCATCCCGTTCTTGGTTCAAAAGCGGATTTTGTGGCCTTACCACTTACACAACTTGATGGCGTGGAGCTCTACCCGCATGATCCTGCGAAACCGGGTGAAAACATGCTGATTGGTCCCGCTGACTCCGTCAGCGTTATCGGTTTTCCATTCGGCTTGTCTGCTGGCGGTCTATTTCCTGTCTGGGCGACCGGGTTCATCGCATCTGAGCCGATAGTTGACTTTGATGGCCTACCAATCCAACTGATTGACTGCCGTTCTCGACAAGGCCAATCAGGATCGCCCGTACTCGCATATCGCTCTGGTGGCATGGTTGCGATGGCAGACGGAAGCGTTGCCGCTTACACTGGCCCAGTTTCGAGATTGATTGGGATTTATAGTGGACGTGTCAACGCCGAGTCAGACATCGGTATCGTATGGAAAACGAGCGCAATTCTAGAGTTGGTAGACAGCATTAAGAGTTGAATGGCACACATAATTCAGTGAACTGGCCGTTTCAGGCACATAGGCGCCAATTTAGCCCTCACATCACATCCCAATCCTCTTCATCCCGCACCGCCCCGATGGCGGTCCAGTCGGCGCGGATGCGGGCGACGCGGGTGTCGGCCCAGGTGCGGAACACGAGGTGAAAGCCTTTGGCGGTGATCTTCTCGGCTGTGAGGTCAGCGCGGGCGTTGTGGGCGTGGTCGGTGTCCCACATCGAAATGGCCACCATCACGGCGGGTGGATCGGTGAAGGGCGGCTTGAAGCTGATGACGTGGCGGCTTTCGCGCTCGCCCTCGCCCGTCCACATCACGCCGCCATCGGCATAATCGGAAAACAGCACGCGGCTGCCTTGTAAAATGCCAACCCGGCCAGCGGAAATGCGTTTCATGAAATGACCTGTGCGTTACTGAAACGATTTATGCACAAATCCCCCCTCAAAGGCCAGAAAATGCAAAGGCCCCGGCAAAACCGGGGCCTTTTTCGGCGCTATCGCCAAATTTTCAGCCGATCAGCCCCCGCAGGGCCACCAGATCGGCCATCGCCTTATCGGCGGCGTCCTTGTCTGAGGCCACGGCGGTCGCCTCGGAGGCGTCCGCGATCAGCTGGTCCATCAGGGTTGCCGTCATCTCTTCGACCGGCACCGCACGTTCGGCCAGAACCGACACGCCCGCAGCCGAGATTTCGGCAAAGCCGCCGGTGACGATATAGGCCTTGGTGCCTTCGGCCGAGACGGCCTTGAGCACACCGGGGCGCAGCGAGGTGATGGTGGGGGCATGCCCCTCCATCGCCGTCAGATCGCCATCAGCGCCGGGAATCTGCACCTCGGACGCCTGAACCGAGGCCAGACGCCGCTCGGGCGAGACGAGATCGAATTGCAGATTGCCTGCCATGATCCCCCCTTACGCCGCTGCCGCAGCGAGTTTCTGAGCCTTGGCTTTCACGTCCTCGATGCCGCCGACCATGTAGAAGGCCGCTTCGGGCAGGTGGTCATATTCCCCGGCCACAACCGCCTTGAACGAGGCGATGGTGACATCCAAGGGAACCTGCACGCCGTCCGAGCCGGTAAAGACCTTTGCCACGTCGAAGGGCTGCGACAAGAAGCGCTGGATCTTCCGGGCGCGGGCCACCGTAAGTTTGTCTTCTTCGCTCAGTTCGTCCATGCCGAGGATGGCGATGATGTCCTGCAGCGATTTGTAGCGCTGAAGCACACCCTGAACCGAACGGGCGACGTCGTAATGTTCCTGACCGATGACGGCCGGGTCCAACAGACGCGAGGTCGAGTCGAGCGGGTCCACGGCCGGGTAGATGCCGAGTTCCGAGATCGCACGCGACAACACGGTGGTGGCGTCGAGGTGGGCAAACGAGGTGGCGGGTGCCGGGTCGGTGAGGTCGTCGGCCGGAACGTAGATGGCCTGCACCGAGGTGATCGAGCCTGCCTTGGTCGAGGTGATGCGTTCTTGCAGCGCACCCATGTCGGTGGCCAGCGTCGGCTGATAGCCCACGGCCGAAGGGATACGGCCGAGAAGTGCCGACACTTCGGAGCCCGCTTGGGTAAAGCGGAAGATGTTGTCGACGAAGAACAGAACGTCGGTGCCGGACTGGTCGCGGAACTGTTCGGCCAAGGTCAGACCGGTCAGCGCCACGCGGGCACGGGCGCCCGGCGGTTCGTTCATCTGGCCGTAAACAAGGGCCACTTTCGACGCGGTCAGGTCATCAATCTTGATAACGCCGGATTCGATCATTTCGTGGTAAAGGTCGTTGCCTTCACGGGTCCGTTCACCCACGCCTGCGAACACCGAGTAGCCCGAGTGCACTTTGGCGATGTTGTTGATGAGTTCCATGATGAGAACGGTCTTGCCCACACCGGCGCCGCCGAAGAGGCCGATCTTACCGCCCTTGGCGTAAGGTGCCAAGAGGTCGATCACCTTGATGCCGGTCACCAGAACCTGAGATTCGGTGGCCTGCTCGGAGAAGGAGGGGGCTTTTTGGTGGATGGCGCGATGCTCTTTCGCGACGACCGGGCCCTTTTCGTCCACCGGCTCGCCGATGACGTTCAGGATGCGGCCGAGGGTGGCGTCGCCCACGGGAACCGAGATCGGCGCGCCGGTGTCGGTGACGCCTGCGCCGCGCACCAGACCTTCGGTTGCGTCCATGGCGATGGTGCGCACGGTGTTTTCGCCAAGGTGCTGGGCCACTTCGAGGACCAGTTTCTTGCCGTTGTTATCGGTTTCCAGTGCGTTCAAGATCGCGGGAAGCGCGCCTTCGAACTGCACGTCAACCACGGCGCCGATGACCTGCGTCACCTTGCCTGCCGCGGCAGCTGCTTTCGGTGCTTTTGCCATAGTGTTTCTCCAGTTCGTCAGAGCGCTTCAGCGCCCGAAATGATTTCGATAAGCTCTTTGGTGATCGCAGCCTGACGCGAGCGGTTGTAGATCGTCGTGTACTTGGTGATCATCTCGCCTGCGTTGCGGGTGGCGTTGTCCATAGCGGACATCCGCGCGCCCTGTTCGGAGGCACCGTTTTCCAAAAGAGCCGTGAAGACCTGCGTGGCCACGCCCCGCGGCAGAAGGTCGGCCAAGATGGCCTCTTCGCTGGGTTCGTAGTCATAATCGGCCGTAGCACCCGCCCCTTCGAACACGGCAGGGATCACCTGCTGTGCGGTCGGGATCTGGCTGATCACCGACTGGAAGCGGTTGAAGAACAGCGTCACCACGTCACACTCGCCAGCTTCGAAGCGGGCCAGAATGTCGCGGGCGATGTTCTGGGCATTGGCATAGCCGATGCGCTTGACCTCAGACAGGTCGATATGGCCGACGAAATGCGCGCCAAGGTCGCGGCGCAGCTGTTCGCGGCCTTTTTTGCCGACGGTCAGGATCTTGACGGTCTTGCCAGCGGCCAAAAGCTCGTTCGCCTTGGTGCGCGCAAGGCGCACGATGGTCGAGTTGAAGCCACCGCAAAGACCGCGCTCGGCGGTCATGACGACCAGAAGATGCACCTTGTCCGAGCCGTTGCCGACAAGAAGTTTCGGCGCGCCTTCCGAGTTGGCAACCCCGGCCGCAAGGCCCGCCATGACGGCGGACATGCGTTCGGCATAGGGGCGGGCGGCCTCGGCGGCGTCCTGCGCACGGCGCAGTTTTGCCGCAGAGACCATCTGCATCGCTTTGGTGATCTTACGGGTGTTTTTAACACTCGCGATCTTGTTTTTTAGGTCCTTTAGGCTGGGCATCTGCCTTCTCCTTCAGGGCGCTTTATGCGAAATCTTTGGCGAAAGCAGCGATTTCAGCTTTGATGGCTTTCTCCAGATCGCCCGCGACTTTGCGGTCGTTCTTGGTGATGTCTTCCAAAAGCGCCTTGCCGGTGGTGCGCAGGTGCTTCAGCAAGCCAGCCTCGAAACGGCCGATGTCCTTGACCGCGACCTTGTCCAAAGCGCCGGAGGTGCCTGCATAGATCACGCAGACGATTTCGGCGTTGGTCATGGGCGAATACTGGTTTTGCTTCATCAGCTCGGTCAGACGCGCGCCGCGGTTCAGAAGGGCCTGAGTGGAGGCGTCAAGGTCGGAACCAAACTGCGCAAAGGCCGCCATTTCGCGATACTGAGCGAGTTCCAGTTTCACCTTACCGGCCACCGACTTCATGGCGTTGGTTTGAGCGGACGAACCCACGCGCGACACCGACAGACCGGTGTTCACGGCCGGACGGATGCCTTGGTAGAAGAGTTCGGTTTCCAAGAAGATCTGGCCGTCGGTGATCGAGATCACGTTGGTCGGAATAAAGGCCGACACGTCGCCGCCTTGGGTTTCAATGATCGGCAGAGCGGTCAAGGAACCTGCGCCGAAATCTTCGTTCAGCTTCGACGAACGCTCGAGGAGGCGGGAGTGGAGATAGAACACGTCGCCCGGATAGGCTTCGCGGCCCGGCGGGCGGCGCAGCAAGAGCGACATCTGGCGGTAGGCAACGGCCTGCTTGGAAAGATCATCATAGATGATCAGCGCATGGCGGCCATTGTCGCGGAAGAATTCTGCCATTGCAGTCGCCGAATAGGGGGCGAGGAACTGCATGGGGGCCGGGTCGGAGGCGGTGGCGGCCACGACGATGGTGTAATCAATCGCGCCGGTTTCCTCGAGCTTCTTCACCAGCTGTGCCACGGTCGAACGCTTTTGGCCGATCGCAACGTAGATGCAGTAAAGCTTCTTCGATTCATCATCGCCAGCCGCATCGTTATACGACTTTTGGTTCAGAATGGTGTCGAGCGCCACGGCGGTCTTGCCGGTCTGACGGTCACCGATGATGAGTTCGCGCTGGCCGCGGCCAACGGGGATCATGGCGTCCACAGCCTTGAGGCCGGTTGCCATCGGCTCATGCACCGATTTGCGGGGGATGATGCCGGGGGCTTTCTGGTCAGCGATGCGACGCTCGGTGGCCACGATCGGGCCTTTGCCGTCGATCGGGTTGCCAAGACCGTCCACGACGCGGCCCAAAAGGCCGTTGCCGGCAGGCACGTCCACGATGGACTTGGTGCGCTTGACGGTGTCGCCTTCTTTGATGTCTTGGTCCGAGCCGAAGATCACGACGCCGACGTTGTCAACTTCGAGGTTGAGCGCCATGCCGCGGATCCCGCCGGGGAATTCCACCATTTCACCGGCTTGGACATTGTCCAGCCCGTGCACGCGGGCGATCCCGTCGCCGACCGACAGCACGCGGCCAACTTCGGCCACCTGTGCGTCTTTGCCAAAGTTCTTGATCTGGTCCTTAAGGATCGCAGAGATCTCAGCAGCCTGAATTCCCATCACCCAACCTCTTTCATTGCATTCTGGAGAGCCGCGAGCTTCGCCTTGACCGAGGTGTCGATCATGGTCGAGCCGAGCTTGACGATAAGACCGCCGATGAGGCTTTCATCCACGGTGGTGTTCAGTTTCACGGTCTTGCCGACCGAAGCTTTCAGCGTCGCGGCCAGTTTCTTGGCCTGAGCCGCCGAGAGTGGCGTGGCCGAGGTGACCTCGGCGGTGATTTCGCCCTTTTCGACCGCGATGCGGGCTTTCACATTGGCCACCAGATGCGGCAGCACGAAAAGGCGGCGGTTCGAGGCCATGAGCGCCAAAGTGTTGGCGGTCAGGTCGGACAGGCCCATCTTGGCGGCAACAGCGCCCATGGCAGCGCCTTGATCGGCGCGCGAGATCACCGGCGAGGCGATCAGGTCACGCAGATCGGCGCTGGCGGCCAAAGCGGCCTGCAACGCGTCAACATCCGCTTCGAGCGCGGCAATGGCCTTGGCTTCTTTGGCAAGTTCGAACAGCGCCTGCGCATAGCGCCCGGCAATGCCCTGAGAGATCGCAACTGGTTCGGACACGTCATCCCTTCCGCTGTCTTAGACCCGGCCCCTGCCATGGCGGGCGCAACCCGACCGTGGCGCAAGCAAGGTGCATGCGTCTTACGATTTGGCGCGTCTCTAGCAGAGCCTTCCCCACCCGGCAACGGGGCGCGCGCGCTTTTCGCGCGGAAAACATGCGGCAGATTCGGCATTTTTCATTTCCGGGCCGATTGGCAAGGGCCAAAGGGCCAAATCTTGCAGGGTCTAGCGCTATCACAGACAGGGCTTGGCGGCAGGCAAAGAAGGGTGCGCGGGGCTTTGCGCGGCAGGATCGGGTGCAAGCGGTAAAAATGCCGCAGGGATCGCGCCGGACTGTGGGTCAGCGCGGGGCCAAGATCGCCCAAGCGGGGCGACGATGCGCGGCTTGATTCGTCGGGCGGAGCGGGGGGCAAAGCGCCGCTCTGCGGCGGCACGCGGTGCAAAAGCGGCATGCGCGGCCGGATTGTTGCGACTGCAAGGATGATGACCCGGCGCATGGGGTCATTGGATCAGCCGATAAGAATAATTCGCCTAAAAATTGCCAAGATGTTGACACAATTCAACCGCAGGCGCAGCTTGCCCCCATAAAAGGTATATGTGGGGTTAACCAATGGAATTGGTGCTGTTGCCGTTGTTGCTGTTGGCTGGGTTATTTGTGTTTGACGGCGGTGACAGCCGGGATGATGGCGGTGACGGGGATGACCCGGCGCGCGATGATCGGGCGGGCGATGACAGCCTGCAAGGTGCGGGTAGCGACCGAATTGCTGCCGGGGCGGGCAATGACCTTATCCAGCTTGAGGATCAGGCGCTTGGCTGGGGCGGCACGGGCGATGACACGTTGATGGCCGAAGATCGCGCCACCGCCTATGGGCTGGGCGGCGCTGACCGGCTGAGCGGGTCGGACAATGCCTCGGTCTTTGGCGGATTGGGCGATGATCGGCTGGTGGCTGAAGATGAGGCCGCGGCCTATGGCGGGGCGGGCGATGACACGCTGATCGCCAGCGACGAGGCCCGCGCCGATGGCGGGGATGGGGCGGACCGCATTTTCCTGCGCGGCGAAACCCAAGGCGCGGGCTTTGGCATGGGTGGCGCGGGGGATGATACGCTGATCGGCTCGGGTCAGGCGTTGATGATTGGTCAGGGCGGCAATGATGTGTTTGTCGCCGATCTTGGCTTTGACGATGCCTCGGATGGCCGGGCCGAGGTGACGGTGCAGGATTTCAACGCGGAAAGCGATCAGATCGCGGTGCTTTTGGGTGACCGGCAGACCGATGATATCGAGATCACCGCGCGGTTTGATGCGGCGCTGAATGCGACGGTGGTGGAGCTGAGCGAAGGTGCTGAGGGCCGCTTTGCCCGCTTTACCCTGCAAGGGGTGGCCAGTTTTGATGTCAATGATGTGGTGCTTTATGGCACCGAAATTGGCGATGTGATCGAGTGGGAGGCCGAAAATGACGACACCGAGAATGACGCAGTCGGCCAGACCCTTGTGGGATCGGGCAGCGAGACGATCACCAGCGGGGCGGGCGATGATCGGATCACGCTAAGCGACAGTGCTTTGGGCTTTGGCGGTTTGGGCAATGACACCATCTTGGCCGAGGACGATGCCACCGGTTATGGCCGCGAGGGCAATGACAGTCTGACGGGCTCGGACAATGCCACGGTGTTTGGCGGCGAGGGCAATGACACCGTGCTGGCCGATGGCACGGGTGAGGCCCATGGCGGGGCGGGCAATGATTTTGTCTGGGCGCGCAATGGAGCTTCGGGCTTTGCGGCCGAGGGCAATGATGTGGTTTATGCCACCCAAGGGTCGGCGGCGAATGCTGGAGCGGGCGATGATTTCGGCGTGGCGACGGATCGGTCGGTGCTTTACGGCGGCGATGGCAATGACAGGCTTGAGGTGGGCAGCGCGTCAACCATCTATGGCGGGGCCGGGGATGACAGGCTGACGGTGGGTTTCAGCAACTATACCGGCGCGCCGAGTGATATCTTTGTCACCATGTCAGGTGGCGCGGGGGCTGACAGCTTTACGATCAGCGATGGCTCTCCCAATGAGGTGACGCCGACAAGCCGCACGATCATCACCGATTTTGATCCAGCACAGGATCGGCTGATATTTGAATCTCCGGTGGAGGCGGAGTTTTCGCAATCTGATCTGCGCGTGACATCTGCCTTTGATGCGGCTGGAAACTTTACGCTGGTGACGGTCAGTCAGGCGCTGGCAGACGGGACAGAGGTTCCGATCACGCTGATCCAGTTAAACGGCATCACCAGCTTTGCGCCAAGCGATTTGAGGCTGACACTGGAGCCTCTTGAGGATTGAGCGGGGCTGGTGAGGGTCGGTTAACGCGCCCGGCCTGATATCAGGCTTTCCGCGGCCCGCCCCTGTTTGGGGCTGGCCACGGGTTGGGCGGCGGGCTCCCACAGGCGGACGGGGCGGGTGGCGCGTTGCAAGAGCCCACCGCGGGTGGGGGCGTAGACTTGTTTTGACGCCTCGACCATCAAGACCCCGCCTGAAAGCCAGGGAAGCTGGCGGCCCAGACGCTCCCACAGGTTGGACGAGCGCAGCCAGAACGGCGCTTGCGAGGGGGGCGCGTGCAGCACGGTCATGTTGCGTTCGGGTGTAAAGCCGTGGCGTTTGAGCTGCGCCTCGAGCTGGCCCGCCGTATAGGGGCGGCCAAAGCCGAAGGGTGTCGCATCCGAGCGCGACCACAGGCCCGCGCGGTTGGGGACCACAAACACCGCCTTGCCCCCCGGCCCCAGCACGCGGTGCGCCTCATCCAGCACAGCGGCAGGGTTTTCTGAGGTCTCCAGCCCGTGCATCAGCACCAGCCGGTCCACCATGCCCGTGGGCAGGGGCCAGAGCTGCTCTTCGCAGAGCGTTGAGACATTGGGCATCCCCGCAGGCCAAGGCATCACCCCTTGCGGCCCCGGCATCAGCCCGATGACACGGCGCGCCTCGGCCAGATAGGGGCGCAAGAGCGGCACGGCAAAGCCAAACCCCGCCACGGTTTGCCCGGCCAAGGGCGGCCAGAGATCAACCAGCCGATCCCGGATGGCCCGCTGCGCCACGCGGCCAAGCTGCGTGCGATAGTAGAAATTGCGCAGGTCCAGCACATCAAGGTGCATTGCAGCTTGCCGCCCTTCTGGTCACATTGGCGGCCAAGGATACCGGGATTGAAGGAAAAAGCCATGGCGCTTGAACTTGTGACGCTGCCCTGTCTGGCGGATAATTACGCCTATCTGATCCATAATCCCGCCACGGGGGCCACGGGCGTGGTGGATGTGCCCGACGCGGCCCCGATCTTGGCCGAACTGGCGCGGCGCGAATGGGTGTTGAGCGATATTTTCCTGACACATCATCACGATGACCATATCGGCGGGGTCAAGGCGCTGCGCGCAGCAACCGGCGCGCGGGTTTGGGGGGCTGCCGCCGACCGCCACCGCCTGCCGCCCTTGGATATGGCGCTGGCCGAGGGCGATCGGGTGCCTTTTGGCGGCGAGGAGGCAGAGGTGATCGATGTGTCGGGCCACACCATTGGCCATATCGCCTATGTCTTTGCCGGATCGGGTCTGGCCTTTACCGGCGACAGTTTGATGGCGGCGGGCTGCGGGCGGCTGTTTGAGGGCAGCGCCGATCAGATGTGGGCCTCGCTGCAAAAGCTGGCCGCCCTGCCCGATGCCACGCGCATCTGTTCGGGCCATGAATATACCGCGTCAAACCTGCGCTTTGCCGCCAGCATTGAGCCTGCCAACCCCGCGATTGCGGCGCGCACCTTGCGGGTGATGAAGGCGCGGGCCGAGGGGCGGGCGTCGGTGCCGTCGCGCCTGTCGGGCGAGCGGGCGACGAACCCGTTTTTGCGCGCGCATCTGCCCGAAATGAAGGCAGCACTTGGAATGGCGGGCGCCAGCGATGCGGCGACCTTTGCCGAACTGCGGGCGCGCAAAGATCGGTTCTAAGCGGCTGGGCGGTGGATTTTTCGAAATAGACCCCGCTTTCAAGGGCTTGTGGGTTTTGGGGATGATTCCAAAAGGTCACCCCTCATCACTTTTCCGGCGCTATCGCAAAAGAGTTGGATTTTGCACTTGAAACCCGCCCACAAAAACCGATCCTTTACCTTATGAGGCCACGGTCGGAGCGAGGGCCACCCCCCTCCCCGGCCCTGAAAACAGGAGCACAGGAACGTGCCGTCATTTTCGACAACACTGGAACAGGCGATCCATTCGGCTTTGGCCTTGGCCAATGCACGCCGACACGAACTGGCCACGCTGGAACATCTTCTTCTGGCCTTGATCGAAGAACCCGACGCAGCCCGCGTGATGAAGGCCTGCGCCGTGGATCTGAGCGAATTGAAAAAAACCCTTGTCGATTTCATCGACGATGATCTGTCAACGCTGGTCACCAGTGTTGAGGGCTCTGAGGCGGTGCCGACTGCGGCCTTTCAGCGCGTCATTCAGCGCGCGGCGATCCATGTGCAATCGTCAGGCCGCAATGAGGTGACGGGGGCCAATGTGCTGGTCGCGATCTTTGCCGAACGCGAATCGAACGCGGCCTATTTCCTGCAAGAGCAGGACATGACGCGCTATGATGCGGTGAATTTCATCGCCCATGGCGTGGCCAAAGACCCTTCTTACGGCGAGCCGCGCTCTGTCTCGGGTGCCGAAGAACATGAGACGCCAAAGGCCGAGGCCGGTGAGGCCAAGGAATCTGCCCTGTCGAAGTTTTGCGTTGATCTGAACGTCAAGGCGCTGAAGGGCGATGTTGACCCGCTGATTGGCCGTGAGGCCGAGGTGGAGCGCGCCATTCAGGTTCTGTGCCGTCGGCGCAAGAACAACCCGCTGTTGGTGGGTGATCCGGGGGTGGGCAAGACCGCCATTGCCGAAGGTCTGGCCAAAAAGATCGTTGACAAGCAGACGCCTGACATCCTGTCGGGGGCCACGATCTATTCGCTGGATATGGGGGCGCTTTTGGCCGGAACCCGCTATCGCGGGGATTTCGAGGAACGGCTGAAGCAGGTGATGAAAGAGCTGGAAGATCACCCCGATGCGATTTTGTTCATCGACGAAATCCATACGGTGATTGGTGCCGGGGCCACAAGTGGCGGGGCGATGGATGCCTCGAACCTTCTGAAACCCGCGTTGCAGGGCGGCAAGCTGCGCTGCATGGGGTCAACCACCTACAAGGAATTCCGCCAGCATTTTGAAAAGGACCGCGCGCTGTCGCGCCGGTTCCAAAAGATCGACGTGAATGAGCCTTCGGTGCCCGATGCCATCAAGATCCTGATGGGGCTGAAGCCGCATTTCGAAGAGCATCACGATCTGAAATACACCAATGATGCGATCAAATCGGCGGTGGAACTGGCCTCGCGCTATATCCACGACCGCAAGCTGCCCGACAGCGCGATTGACGTAATCGACGAGGCGGGCGCGGCGCAGCATCTTTTGGCCGAAAGCAAGCGGCGCAAGTCCTTGGGTGTGAAGGAGATTGAGGCTGTGGTGGCCAAGATCGCCCGCATCCCGGCCAAGTCGGTGTCGAAGGATGATGCCGAAACGCTGCGCGATCTGGAAAAGACGCTGAAGCGCGTGGTGTTCGGTCAGGACAAGGCGGTTGAGGCGCTGTGCTCGGCCATCAAACTGGCCCGCGCGGGGCTGCGGGAACCTGAAAAGCCCATTGGCAACTATCTTTTTGCCGGGCCGACGGGCGTGGGCAAGACCGAGGTGGCAAAGCAACTGGCCTCGTCGCTGGGGGTGGAACTGTTGCGCTTTGACATGTCGGAATACATGGAAAAGCACGCGGTGAGCCGCCTGATCGGCGCGCCTCCGGGCTATGTGGGCTTTGATCAGGGGGGCATGTTGACCGATGGGGTCGATCAGCACCCGCATTGCGTGCTCTTGCTTGATGAGATGGAAAAGGCGCATCCGGATGTCTACAACATCCTGCTCCAGGTGATGGACCACGGGAAATTGACCGACCACAACGGCCGGACGGTGGATTTCCGCAATGTGATCTTGATCATGACCTCGAACGCGGGTGCGTCGGAAATGGCCAAGGCAGCCATCGGCTTTGGCCGTGACCGCCGCGAGGGCGAGGATACGGCGGCGATTGAGCGCACCTTTACGCCGGAATTCCGCAACCGTCTGGATGCGGTGATTGCCTTTGCGCCTTTGGGCAAAGACATCATCATGCAGGTGGTGACCAAGTTCGTGTTGCAGCTTGAAGCGCAGCTGATTGACCGCAATGTGCACATCGACCTTACGCCTGAGGCTGCCGATTGGCTGGGCGAAAAGGGCTATGATGACAAGATGGGCGCGCGCCCCTTGGGGCGGGTCATTCAGGAGCATATCAAGAAGCCGCTGGCCGAGGAGCTCTTGTTTGGCAAGCTGACCAAGGGCGGCACGGTGCGGGTGGGCGTCAAGGATGGCCAGTTGGAGCTGACCTATGAAGAGCCGCAAAAGCCGCGCCTTACCGGGCAAAAACCGCCGCTGCTGACGGCGGAATAAGCTGACTTGATCAGGGTCATCGCGCCCCTTCTTTTGGCCCTCGCCCAACCGGCGGGGGCCTTTGAATTGGCGTTTCCGGCAGACTGCACGCTGGGGGCGGGTTGTTATATCCAGCAATATCATGACCATGACCCGGGGCCTTCGGCCTTGGACTATACCTGCGGGCCGATGAGTTATGACGGGCATGACGGCACTGACATTGCGCTGCCGACCCGCGCGGAGATGGCGGCCGGGGTGGCGGTGCTGGCCGCCGCCCCGGGCGTGGTCAAGGGCCTGCGCGACGGGATTGCCGATGCCGCCCCCTTCCCCGCAGGCCAAGACTGCGGCAATGGCGTGGTGATCGACCATGGCGCGGGCTGGGAGACGCAGTATTGCCATCTGAAACAGGGCTCGGTCGTGGTCGGCACGGGCGATGCGGTGGAGGTCGGCACGGTTCTGGGCCAGATCGGCCAGTCGGGCCGGGCCGAGTTTCCGCATCTGCATTTTGCGCTGCGCCAGAACGGCAAAGCGGTTGACCCTTTTGCGCCGAATGCCACCGCCTGCGGCGCGGCGCGCGATGATCTTTGGGCGGGCGATCTGCCGCATCAGCCGGGCGGCATCCTTGGCCTTGGTCTGACCGATCAGGTGCCGGAGTTTGACGCGATCAAGGCCGGGCTGCCCTCGCCCATCCTGCCCGCATCCGCCCCGGCGCTGGTGGTCTGGGCCTATGTCTTTGGCCCAAGGGCAGGCGATGCGCTGATCTTTGAGCAGACCGGCCCCGAGGGCGCGGTGGTGACCGAGCGTGTGGTTTTTGAAAAGACCCAAGCCCTGGCCTTTCGCGCCGTGGGGCGCAAGTTGCGCGGGGCGGAATGGGCAGCAGGCCCCTATCGGGGCCGGGTGACGATGATGCGGGGGGCGGTGGAAATCGGACGGCAGGAGATTGTGATCACCGTCGGGCAGTAGCGATTTTTCGTCGAAAAATCGTGGGTTTCTGATTTTCGTCGAAAATCAGCGTTCCGTCAGTTTCAACTCGATGCGGCGGTTCTGGGCGCGGGCTGCGGGGGTGTCGCCGGTTGCAACGGGCTGAAACTCGCCAAAGCCGGTGGCGGCGAGGCGGGCGGGCGGAAAGCCCAGATCATCCACCATAAAGCGCACCACCGACAGCGCGCGGGCTTGGGAAAGCTCCCAATTGTCGGCAAAGGCCCCGGTGCCGGACAGGGGCACGTTGTCGGTGTGGCCATCGACGCGGATGATCCAGTCAATGCCGGGCGGGATGTCGCCTGCGACCTCAGACAGGGTCGCCACCACGCCCTCAATCTGCGCGCGCCCCTCGGGGGCGAGATCGGCGGCACCGGGGGTGAAGAGCACTTCGGAGGAGAATACAAAGCGATCCCCCACCACCCGCACCCCTTCGCGCCCCGCCAAAAGCTGGGAAAGCTGGCCAAAGAACTCGCTGCGAAAACGGGCGAGATCGGCGTTTTCCGCCTCGAGCCGTTTGCGTTCAGCCTCTTCCAGCGCGGCGCGGCGCTTTTCTTCGGCGGCAACTTGGGCCAAGGCGGCGTTGAGCTGGCTGCCGAGATTTTCAAGCTGCACCTGAGAGGCCGCATCGCGGGCGGCGGAGGCATCGAGAAGCCCCTGCAACTCGGCCAATTGGCCGCGCAGGGCGGCGATCTGTTCGTTCAAGAGCGTGACCTTGCGCTGCGCCTCCAGCGATTTTTCCTGCTCTTCGGTCAATGTGGCTTTGGCCACATCCAAGAGCGTGCCCGGCTCAGCCCCCTCGGGCGGGGCTTTGCGGGCGGCGGCGAGCAGGGTCAGCACCTCTTCGGCCTCGCGGCGCTTGGCCTCAAGCGCCAGCGTCAGGGCGGCGAGTTCGTTGTCCGATGCGGCCAGCCGTTCGCGCAGCGCCGCGAGGGCGGCGGCATCGGCCAGACGGGCGGCTTCAGTTTCGGATATTTGCGCCTGCGCGGCGGTTAGGGCCGCGGCATCGGATTGGCCCTTGGCTTGCAGGTCTGCCACCAGCGCCTCGAGCGCCTCGCGCCGGGCGGCGGCCAGCCGGGCGGCTTCGGCGGCGGCGTCGATTTCGCTGCGGGCGGCGGCAAGGGCGCTGTCAAGGGCGGCTTTTTCATCGACAAGCCGCGCCACATCGCCCAAGGCCGCATCGCGTTCGGCCAAAAGCCCGCGCACCTGAAGTTCGAAATCGCCCAAACGCGTTTCGGCCTCGGTCAAGCTGGCCTGCAACCCATCGGCGCGGGCGCGTTCCAGCCCCAAGGCCGTGGCCAGTTGCGCCACTTGGGCGTTCAACTCGGCAAGTTCGGTGCCTTGGCTGGTGATGGTGTCGCGCAGGACCGATTGCATGACGGTGAAGATGGTCAGCACGAACATCATCACCATCAAAAGCGTTGTCACGGCATCGACAAAGCCGGGCCAGATCATCGAGGCGTCGCGGCGGCGTGACAGGCCCATTCTAGCGGCCCCCAAGCATCAGCGGCCCCGGCCAAGCTGGCGCACGGCGGCGGTGAGCGCGGTCAGATCGGCGCGCAGATCGGCGGTGGTTTCGGCCCGGCCTGCGGCCATTTCTTCAAGGATTTTAAGAAGTTGCACGTCAATCGAGCGCAGGCGCATCCGGCTTTCGGCATCAGAAAAGCCGCCCATCTCGGGGCCGGTGTCAGAGGTTACCCGGCTTTCGGCAAGGGCAGCGATCAGCCGCTCTTGGCCTTCGGCCAAACGGGTCAGCACGGCGATTTGGGCGGCCGTTTCACCAGATTGTGCCGCGCGTGCCGCTTCGGTTTGGCTGGCCAGACGGTCGAGGGCCGCATTCAGCCCGGCAAGCTGATCTTCCAAGGATTGGCGGTTGTTTTCCCCTTGGGCGGCGATGGTTTGCAACACCTCGACCTGCGCGCCGAGATGATCGATCAGCCCGGCCATGACCCCGCTGTCACCCTCGCCATCGCCATGGGTGAGGCCAACACGGGTGATCGACGAGAGCCAGTCTTCCAATTCGCGGTAAAAGCGGTTTTGGCCGTGGCCGGCAAAAAGCTCTAACAGCCCCACCACCAAAGAGCCCGCAAGGCCCAAAAGCGAGGAGGAAAAGGCCGTGCCCATGCCGCCAAGTTGGCTTTCCAAGCCGCCCATCAGTTTGGAAAACACCTCAAGCCCGGTTTCACCTTCTTCGGGGGCCAGACTGCGGATGGTGTCGACAACGGCGGGCACCGTGGTGGCAAGGCCATAGAATGTGCCCAAAAGGCCAAGGAAGATCAAAAGGTTGATCAGATAGCGCGTGATGTCGCGCGCCTCGTCTATGCGGGTGGCGACCGATTCAAGGATAGAGCGGGTGGAGGTGGCCGAGAGGTTTGACCGCGCGCCACGGCTGCGCAAAAGCTGCGCCAAGGGGGCCAGTAACAAGGGTGCCGCCGCATCGGCCGAGCCGGGTTCGTGGCGGGCAAAAGCCTCAATCCAGCTGACCGAT
Organism: Tabrizicola sp.; assembly: GCA_965284335.1. Lineage (GTDB taxonomy): Bacteria > Pseudomonadota > Alphaproteobacteria > Rhodobacterales > Rhodobacteraceae > Tabrizicola_A. The sequence continues at coordinate 1,745,797 of OZ260076.1, forward strand.
TGCACCAAAATAAGCACCTGCCAAAAGCAGGTGACGACTGCCAGCACAAAGACCCCAAGGATAAAGCCATTGAGCCACAGATTGGTGGCCAAGATGCCCAAAACCGTGTCGTGGATCAGCCAAGCCCCTGCCCCGACAAGGCCGGTGACCATCAGCATGGTCACGATCTGGCGGATTGGTTGGCTGAATCTTAGCCCGACATCCGAGGCGGTCTTGCGCATGGGTTGGCCCAATTGGTCTGCTCTGCCCCGAACCATAGCAGGCAAGCCCAGCTTGCCAAGCAAAACCGCAAGGCCTGAGGTCAGAGTGACCGCACCCGGGCCGAGAGCCATTCCAGATCGGCATCGGCAATGCCGAGATCGGCCAGATGTGCGGCGGTGGCGTGCAGGTAATCGCGGTTGGCCCCACGCCCGCCCACCGCATAGGCGATGATCTGCGCTTGGGTTTCAAGCGGCAACCCGCCGCAATATTGCCCATGGTCGGGGTCGATCACAAAGACCAGCGCGCTGACCTGACGGCCATCGGCCAGATCCACCGGCAGCCAGCGTTCAAGATAGGCCGAGGAAATCAACTCGCGGTCGCGCAGCGCTTGCAAGGTGGCCGCCTCGGCCCCCGGCGTGACGCGAAAGGCCACCCCATCGCAGACCGCTTGCGGATCGGCGTCGAGGGCCAGCACAAGGCCCGGCGCCTCAACCGTGCCGCGATGGTGGATGGATCGCATGCAAAACGACCGATGCCAGCCCTTGGCGCGGGCGATATGTTGTTCGGCCACTGGAAACTCGGGGTTCCAGATCAACGAGCCATAGCCGAAGACCCACATCTCTTTTGATATCACCCAAGCACCGCCTTTAGCGCTCTTTCGTGCCGTGACTGGCCCTTGGCGCGTTCTATGGTGTAGGAAAGTGCCGAGAAAATGGGAAGGGGCGACGATGCGCGGTCTGGTATGGGTCACTGCGATTTTGGCGATGCTGTGGGGTGGGTGGTGGTTTGCCGGATCGCGCGGGGTTGAGGCGGCCGCGCGCGGCTGGTTTGCCGATATGGCGCGTGATGGGCGGCAGGCGGGCTATGAGGCGCTGGAGGTGCGCGGATTTCCCAACCGCTTTGATCTGACGGTGACAGGGCCAGCATTGGCCGATCCCGCGCGGGGCATCGGCTGGCGCGCGCCTTTTGCGCAGGTCTTCGCGATGAGTTGGAAGCCGTGGCATGTGATTGCCGCCCTGCCCGGCGATCAGGTGTTTACGGTGGCCGGGCAAGAGTTTGCTTTGGATGCCGAGCGGTTGATGGCCAGCCTGTTGCTGGTGCCGGGGCCGGATTTGGCGGTGTCAGAAGCGGTGGTGGAGGGTGACGCGTTGGGCTTGCGCCCCGTGGCACCGGATGGGGCGTCCTTGGATGGGGCCACGGATCTGGGCGCCGCGCGGGTGGTCATGTCGCTGCGGGCCGAAGGGGCGCGCGCCGAGGGGGGGCATGACTATCGCTTGGGGCTTGCGGTTGCCGAGATGGCGGTGGACCCGTCTTTGGCGGCGGCCGCGGGTTTGGCGGGCATCATCGAGGATGTGACGCTGGATGCGATGGTCACGCTGAGCGAGCCGCTTGACCGTCATGCCGGGCAGACCACCCCAGCCTTGCGCGCATTCGATCTGACCGAGGCGCGGGTGGTCTGGGGCGAGCTGAAGCTCTTTGCACGCGGCGAGATGGCCGCCGATGAGCTGGGCTTTGCGGCGGGGAACATCTCGGTGCGGGTGGAGAACTGGCGGCTTTTGCCGCCGCTTTTGGTGGCCAGCGGCGCGATTGCGCCGGGGTTTGAGCCCTCGCTGATGCGCGGGCTGGAGATTTTGGCCGGGCAAGGCGAGGATCCGGCGGTGCTGGTGGTGCCTTTGGTGGCCAAGGATGGGCGGATGGCCTTTGGCCCCCTGCCCTTGGGTCCGGCACCGCGGATGGGCAACTGATTTTCGACGAAAATCAGGGTTTTGGTGGGGGTCACTGATTTTCGACGAAAATCAGTGGTTCAGCGGCAATAGGCGCCGTTTCTGTGCTGGGCGATGTCGAAATGCAGATGATCTTCGTGATAGCCATCTGAGCCCGGCCCGAGCGTCGTGCCAAAGATGCCGCAGGCGGCCTTATGTGCCCGCCGCACCTGTCTGTTGTAATCGCGCAGGATTGACCATTCGCTGCCATCGGCAAAGACAAAGCCCGCCACATCCACCGCCCGGCCACGGCCGTGTTCGCTGATCTTGGCGCCCTTTTTATTGTTGCGGCTGCGACAGATATAGCTTGCAGCCACGCGGATCTCGACCACCTCGCGCCGCCCCATGGCCGGGCGCAGCCCGTTTTCGATCCAGGATTTCATGGCGCGGGCGGTGTCGCAGCTGAAGGTGGCGGGCTGGTTCAGGCGGATGCCGCTGATCGAGGTGACGCGCACCGGCTTGTCCAGACCACAGCCTTTGACCTTGCCCTTGATCGGGGCCAGTGCCTCGCCCTTGATCTCGGGATCGCCGCAGACCGAACCCTTTTTCGAGGCGCGCTCTTTCTTGGGGCGCTTGGTCTGCTGGGGTTCGGGCGCTCGGTCGGGCGCCAGATCGGGCGTGGGGACGGCGGCGGTCAGAACGGCCCCGGCCTCAAGGCTTTGCGGGCGCGGCATGGGGCGCAGGCTGCGGGCCAGTCCCGTGGTCGGGGCGATATTGGGGTCTGCGCCGGTGGCGGGGCCGGGTTGCGCGCTGGGAGACGTGGCGGGCATGGCGGCATCGGAGAAGGGGCTGGGCATCGGGCGCAGCGAGCTGGCCGGGGCATCGGCGTATGCCGGGGCCGCAAGCGGGGCCAAGACGAGAGTTGCTGCAAACATCAGCGCAGCAAAGCGTGCTGCTCTGCCCCCCCTCATGGGGCTATTCACCGGGTTTTGTGGCCGGGGCCGCGCGGCCGAAATCGGGGGCATCGGTGTCTTGACCGGCCTCGATGATGCTGCGGCGAATAGCACGGGTGCGGGTAAAATACGCATGCAACTGGTCACCATCTCCCATGCGGATCGCGCGTTGCAGCACGAACAGCTCTTCGGTAAAGCGCCCCAGAATATCCAGCGTCGCCTCTTTATTCGTCAAGAACACATCGCGCCACATGGTGGGATCACTGGCGGCAATCCGCGTAAAATCGCGAAAGCCGCTGGCGGAATATTTGATGACTTCGGAGTTTGACACGCGGCGCAAATGGTCGGCCACGCCAACCATCGTATAGGCGATGAGGTGGGGCGTATGGCTGACCACGGCCAGCACGAGGTCATGGTGGGGCGCGTCCATCTCATCGACGTTAGAGCCCATCGCCTCCCACAGCTTGCGCAGGCGCGCCGTGGCCTCGGGGGTGGATTGCTCGGTCGGGGTCAGAAGGCACCAGCGGTTTTGAAAGAGCGTGGCAAAGCCCGAACGGGGCCCGGAATGTTCGGTGCCGGCAAGGGGATGGGCAGGAACAAAGGCGACGCCTTGGGGGATATGGGGGCCGACGGCCTCGATCACGGCCTGTTTGACCGAGCCCACATCGGTGACGCAGGCGCCCATGGCCAGATGTGGGCCGATTTCGGCGGCAATCTCGGCCATGGCACCGACCGGCACCGCCAGAACCACCAGATCCGCGCCTTCAACCGCTTTGGCTGCGCTGTCGCAAACCCGGTCGCAAATGCCAATCTCCAGCGCGATGCGGCGCGTCTCGTCGGTTTTGGCATAGCCAACGATCTCATCCGCAAGGCCGAATTGCTTCATCGCATGGGCCATGGAGGAGGCGATCAGCCCAAGCCCGATGAGTGCGACGCGGCCATAAACGGCTGTGCTTTGCGAAGTTTGGGTCATTTGACCCCCTTGAATTGGCCGATGGCATGGGCCACGCGGCGGCAGGCGGCCTCATCTCCGATGGTGATGCGCAGGCAGTTGGGCAGTTTGTAGCTGGCCACGCGACGCACGATAAGCCCTTGGGATTGCAAGAATATGTCGCAAGCCTCGGCCTCGTCGGGGCTGGCGAAGCGGGCGAGGATGAAATTGGCCATCGAGGTGTCGGAGGGCACGCCCAGTTCGGCCAGCGCCTCGGCCAGCCAATGGCGCATGCGGGCATTGTCGGCGCGGCATTTGGCGACGTAATCCTGATCGCGCACGGCCGCCTCGGCGGCGTCAAGCTGGGTGTTCGACAGGTTGAAGGGGCCGCGGATGCGGTTCAATACGTCGATGATGTGTTTCGGCCCATAGCCCCAGCCGATGCGCAGACCGCCAAGGCCGTAGATCTTGGAGAAGGTGCGGGTCATCACCACGTTGTCGCGCGTCTCGATCAAGGCGGCCCCTGCATCAAAGCCCTCGACATATTCGGCATAGGCCCCGTCAAGGACCAGAATGGCATGCGGCGGCAGGCCCTTGGCCAGACGTTCGACCTCGGCTGCGGAAATCATCGTGCCGGTGGGGTTGTTGGGGTTGGCGATGAACACCAGTTTGGTGCGCCGATTGCAGGCGCGCAGGATGGCGTCGACATCGGTGGTGCGCTCACGCTCGGGCACTTCGACCGGGGTGGCCCCTGCCGCCATGGCCGAGATGCGATACATGAGAAAACCATGTTCGGTATAAACCACCTCATCCTTTGGCCCGGCATAGGCTTGGCACAGAAAATGGATGATCTCATCCGAGCCGACGCCACAGATGATGCGGGCGGGGTCAAGGCCGTGGGTCTCTGCAATCGCCTCGCGCAGGGCGGCGTGGTCGGTCGAGGGGTAGCGGTGCAGCTGATGGGCCGAACGCTGAAACGCCTCTTTCGCCCGATCCGAAGGGCCAAAGGGGTTCTCATTGGAGGACAGTTTCACGATATTGGCGACCCCCGCCACGCTGGCCTTGCCGCCTTCGTAAAGGGCAATGTCCATGATGCCGGGTTGCGGACGGATATGGTCGTTCATCGGATTCCCCAAACTCTGGCCCGGCTTTTACCGCCCCAAAGGGGGCAAGGCCAGTGGAAAGGCAAAGGGGCGACACGGCGTCGCCCCTGCAAATTTTCGTCGAAAATTTGGGTTTTCGAGTTTTCGTCGAAAACTCGGGGTCTTAGACCACCAGAAAATTGGTGAACTGCCAAGGATCGTCATCATCACGATCTTCGGCAAAGCTGTTGATGCGGTTTTGCAGCGGGGTCCAGTCGGTGTAATGACACTCGATACGACCGAGATAGGGGCGCTGGACCTGCAAGCAACGTTCGTGGTCCATTTCGTCGGATTCCACCCAACCTTCGTTGGGGTTTTCGGCCGCCCAAACCATGGCGGCCAGCACGGCGGAGGTCACCTGCATGCCGGTGGCGTTTTGGTAAGGGGCGAGCGCGCGGGCCTCGTCAATCGACAGCCGCGAGCCATACCACATCGCGCCCTTGGCGTGGCCATAGAGAAGAACCCCAAGGTCATCGCCGCCTGACACAATCTCGTCTGCGGTCAGAATGTGTTTCTTTTCAGGAAGTTGGCCTGCGCCGTTGATTTCATGCAAAGACAGGATCGCGTCGTTGCAGGGGTGATAGGCGTAATGCGCGGTGGGGCGGTAAATCGCACGGTCACCATCCCAGACGGTGTAGTAATCGGGGATCGAGAGCGATTCATTATGTGTCACCACATAGCCAAACTGCGGGCCGACCGTGGGGCACCACGAGCGGACGCGGGTGTCGGCACCGGGGCGGTCGATCCAGATGGCATAGCCCGCACCATGGGTAAAGGCATGGCCGTGGGGGGGGAGTTTCTTCTCATGCGTGCCCCAGCCGAGTTCGGCGGGCTGATAGCCTTCGGACAACAGCCCATCGACCGACCAAGTGTTGACAAACACCCCTGCCGGTTTGGGACGGGCCGAGACTTGGGTGTCGCGTTCGGCCACATGCACGCCCTTGACGCCCAAGGTCATGGAAAGCTGCGCCCATTCGGCGCGGGTTTTGGGTGCGGCGGTCACGCCGGTATCGGCGGCAAGGCGCAAGAGCGCCTCTTTGTAAAGCCAGCTGACCATGCCCGGGTTGGCCCCGCAGCAGGACACCGCGGTCGGGCCGCCCACATGGTTGCGGCCCAGCGCGCGCACCTTTTCGCGCAAGGGGTAATTGGTGCGGTCGGCATTCGGGAGCGTTGAGCCAAAGTAAAAGCCCGGCCAAGGTTCGACGACGGTGTCGATATATTGCACGCCGAGCTCGGCGCAGAGTTCCATGAGAAGGATGCTGTCCACATCCACCGAGAGGTTAACCACCATGCCCTTGCCCGCCGGGAAAAGCCCGCGCAGGGTGGCTGCATAATTGTCAGGCGTCAGGGCCAGTTGCAGATGGCGGATGCCGTGGTCTTTCAGGATATGACCGAATTCGTCTGAGGGTTCGATGACGGTAAAGGCCGCGCGGTCAAACCCGATGTGACGTTCGATCAAGGGCAGCGTGCCACGGCCGATCGAGCCGAAGCCGATCATCACAAGCGGGCCATCAATGTGGGTGTGAACAGTGTAGGTCATGCGTTTGGCCTTTCAATGTTTGCTGGTCTTTGCAACCAGCCAGTCCATCATCCAGCGGCTGGCAAACAGGCCGCCTTTGAACCGGGCTTCGAAATCGGGTCTTGCGACCCGAAACACCGGCTAAGGAAAAGGGCCGCGACCTTGCGGCGCGGCCCCCGATTGACAGTGCGTTTGAAACGCAGCGAACCGTTAGTTCTTGGCGTAGTATTCGACGATCAGGTTCGGTTCCATCTTGACCGGATAGGGCACATCGCCCAGGCCCGGGGTGCGGACGAACTTGATGATCTTTTTATTGGTGTCGACTTCGAGATAGTCGGGGATGTCACGCTCGGCCGAAGCGAGGGCTTCGATCACGATGGCCAATTGCTTGGACTTTTCGCGCACTTCGATCACGTCGCCTTCTTTGACGCGATAGGAGGCGATGTTCACGCGCTGGCCGTTCACGTTGACGTGGCCGTGGTTCACGAACTGGCGGGCGGCAAAGATGGTCGGGACCAGCTTGGCGCGGTAGACGACGGCGTCAAGGCGGCGCTCCAACAGGCCGATCAGCATCTCGCCGGTGTCGCCGCGCACACGCTCGGCCTCACCATAGATCTTGCGGAACTGCTTTTCGGTCAGGTCGCCATAGTAGCCCTTGAGCTTTTGCTTGGCGCGCAGCTGGGTGCCGAAATCCGACAACTTGTTCTTGCGGCGCTGGCCGTGCTGGCCGGGGCCATATTCGCGCTTGTTCACAGGCGACTTGGCGCGGCCCCAGATGTTTTCGCCCATGCGGCGGTCAATTTTATACTTGGCAGACGTGCGTTTGGTCACGGCTGATCTCCTTCTTTGGCCCCGAAAGGCGGATGTGAAGGGCGTTGTCCTTTGGCCTTACGGCCCGACAGGCATCCCCTTGCGGGGGCCACCAACACCAACGATATGCCCCGAAATTGCTTTCGGGACAGTGGGGCGGCTTATACAGGGGGCAAAGGTGGTGTCAACACCCCTCATCGTGGACGTCGTCCCTCTTCGGGTGCGGGTCCGGGGCCTGACGACGAGACGCCGTCAGGCGCACGAGGAGTGGCGTGTTAATAGGCCATCTCATAGCGCAAAATGGCCGCCTCGGAAGCCGATAAATTGCGCCGCGCATAATCGCCATAGCTGTGCGGGTTGGCCTCCACCCCCGGCAAAAGCTGCAAGAGCGCGCCCAATTGGCCCGGATCCACGGTATCGAGCGCCGTATTGGAGGGATGAAAGCTTTCCGATTCCAAGCCATTGGCCCAGATCACATTGTGCCGCTCCAACAGGATATGCACATAGGTGACCTCGCGCAGCGTGTGGTCGACGATCACGCTGTGATCGTTCAAGAGATCCTCGGCGGCCACCAGCACTTCGGGCGTGTTAAAGAGCGCCTGCGCGGCGGGGCCCTTCAAAAGCATACGGTGCTGGGGTGAGACCAAAAGATCTTCATCCGGGCGGCCAATACCCAAGGCGCCGGCCTTGAACCTTATGGGGCGCAGATGCGGCATGGCATAAAGCCGCGCGCCGGTCATGCGGCGATGGCCGCACCACAAGACCTCTTGCGGGCCATTGTCGCGGGTTTCGATCAGATCGCCGGGCCTGAGGTCGCGGATCATGCGCGGCCCCATGGGTGTGGCAAGGCGGGTGTCGGGGGTGAAACAGATCACCCCGCCCGCCGCCCGCGCGCCTGCGCCCGAATGGGTCAGGTCAATCGCGGTGCGCACCACCCACAGATCTTGATCGACGGGGGGCAATTCGCCCACCAGCATCAAAAGCCGCGCGCCGGTATCGGGCACCGGAATGATGGTCACCGTATAGCTTTGGTGCCCGTCGGTGACGATAAAGCCCTGATCGGGAACGACATCTGGAGCCATATCTGGGGCCATCCCCGACATATCCGCCCCGCGCGCGGCATCGGCCTCGCCCACCGCCACGCCCACCAGACGGCGCACCATGCGCGCCGCACGCTTTCGTATGTCCGCAGCCCCCTCGGCCCCTTCCAGAAGCAGCAAGCCCTGCGGCCCATCCACGCGCACCGCCGCCCCTGACCAACGCCAGGTGGTGCCGACCGCAAGAACGTCCAAGGGCGCGGCCCTGAGGCCGTCCACTTCTGTCTGTGACCAGGAGATGACGAACGCGCCCAAAGAGCCCGTGTTCATTGCCTGTATGCCTGCTCGTTTTCTTGTTTTTCCGGCAGTTTCCGCCGCTTGTGCCAAAAAGCTAACAAGATTGTTGAGCCTTGGCTATAGCAAAGCGGCAACAGTTGGGCAGCAAATCAGGGGCGTCACCGCGCCCAAATAAAACCTTAGGTTGATTTCAAAAGCGCAAGTTCAGGCTGAGTGCGCCCACCCACTGCCCTTCGGGCTGTTCGGCAAATTCTGGCGACAGATAGCTGACCCCGTAAAAGGCGGCGGCCCGCTTGCCCTGCCAGTGCAGCCCCGCGCGCAGCCGATAGCGCGCCTCTTCCCGCGTCGCCGCCCCGCCCGAGGGCAAGAGCGCGCTGTCAAACACATGGGCCAGATCGCCGCCCAAGGTCAGGCTGAGCCCCTCGCTCCGATTGCCCTCAATGCCGCGAAAGCGCTGGCCGGTGGTCACATCGCGCAGCATCAACCCAGCTTGCCCGAACTGGCCAATGGTCATGTCGGCACCAAGCCGCACAAGGCTTTCCACCCCAAGCCGCGCCTCGGCAAAGGGGCGCGCGGTAACGCCGCCAAAGGTCCAGGCGCGGCCAATCTCGCCCTGCACACCCGGATGCAGCCGATTGCCAATCTGGGCGTTCAACACCGCCGCCGAGGGGGGCTGGATATTGGCAAGGTTATGAAACCACTTTTGAAAACCGCCAACCCCGGTCTTGGGCCCGGTCAGCGCCAATTCGCTGCCCAGCGCCAGCTCTGCCCCGCGCCAGCCAAAATGCGTCGCCAGTCCCAGCGACAAGAGCCCCGCATAGCGCCGGTCATTGGCCGCCGGCACGCGCAGGTTCGCAGGTGCCAGAACTGCGGCATGGCCCCGAAACTCGATCACATCGCCAAACTGAGCCGCGCCATGACCCTGCCAAAACGGCCCGCGCAAGCGGCTGACGGTGTAAGAGCCCGACCGCCAGCGATCTTCGCCATCGCCAAGCTGATCATTGCTAAAGATGCGCCCCCAGCCCAAGGTGACGCGTTCTTGGGAGAGCCAGGCTTGCCCCCGGGCTTTGGCAAGCCCGCCTTCTGCAAGCCCGAGATTTGCCGGGTTCGCACCATTGGCCGCCGGTGTTTCGGCCCCCGCGCCGCCCCCACAAAGCCCCAAGCTCAACGCCACAAGGGCGGCTTTCACGCCAGCCTTCACCATCACTCACTATCCTTGCGCAGCCCCGAGGAGGGGAAAGAATCGATCCCGCCAAAAGACCCTGCCACTGTGGTGAAATTGTGGAAATCCTGGAAACAACGCGGGGAAACTTCCGCCGCGGACTCTCGTATTTTTGCAACGCTGGGCGGCCAAACGGGACATCCTGCGGCAAAATTCTTGGAAAATGACAAATCCCGACGTTCACCCATGCCGAAATCCCGCCGCCAGAGGGCCAAAGGCACCAAGCGGTGACGGGGGTCAAATCCCCCCCAACGACCCCGGTGACCGCCCAGAGCTGCCCAGCCACGCGCCGCACCGGCCCCCCGCATCATCCGCCATGCTCGGACCCAAGACCTGCGCGATAGGCCCTCCGATAAAGCCCCGAATAGCCCCTTGCAAAGCCCCGCCCTCTGGCGATAGCTGCATCAAACACCCCCAGCACCCCCAGCGCGGAGCCTTGCGATGTTCGACCGGTCCATCAAGATTGCCCCTTCCATCCTGTCGGCTGATTTCGCCGATTTCGGCCGCGAAATTCAGGCGATCGAGGAGGAAGGCGCGGACTGGGTGCATGTCGATGTGATGGACGGGCATTTCGTGCCCAATATCACCTTTGGCCCGCCTGCTGTGGCCGCCTTTCGTCGCCATGTGAAAACGGTGATGGATGTGCATATCATGATCTCGCCGGTGGATGCCTATATCGAGGCCTTCGCCAAGGCGGGCGCCGATATCCTGACCCCCCATGTCGAGGCCGGGCCTCATATCCACCGCACGCTGCAAGCCATTCGCGGCGCGGGCATGAAGGCGGGTGTGGCGCTGAACCCCGGCACGCCTGCCGAGGCGGTGGCCCATCTGCTGGACCTGACCGATCTTGTCTGCGTGATGACGGTGAACCCCGGCTTTGGCGGGCAGAAGTTTATCGACATGACGGCCAAGGTGCGCGAGCTCCGCGCGATGATCGGCGACCGCCCGGTGCATATCCAGATCGACGGCGGGGTGGATCCGACGACCGCGCCATTGGTCGCGGCGGCCGGGGCGGATGTGTTGGTGGCGGGCTCGGCGGTGTTCAAGGGCGGATCGGTTGCAAATCCTGCCCCTTATGGTGCCAACATCCGCGCCATTCGCGCTGCGGCCGAGGCCGCGCGTGGGTAATCTTGGGGGTAATCTTGGGGCCGATCTTGGGGCTGATTTGGCCCATGTCGCGGTGATCTTCGATCTGGACGGCACTTTGATCGATTCCGTGCCTGATATTCACGCCACGGCCAATCGGGTGATGGGGACGATGGGGTTTGCCCCCCTTGCTCTGAACCAAGTGCAGCGATTTGTCGGCAAGGGCCTGCCAAACCTTGTGGCGCGGCTTTTGGAACACCATGGCCAAGCCCCCGACGGCCCGCTCTATGCCCCCGCCTATGCGGCCTTTGAGGCCGATTATCTGCATGCCCATGATCTGACGACGCTTTATCCCGGCGCCGTGGCAGCGCTTGATGCGCTCAGGGCGATGGGGGCAGCGCTTGGGCTTTGCACCAACAAACCCCTCGCCCCGGCGCGCGCTGTGATGGACCGGCTGGGCCTGACGCCCCGCTTTGGCGTGATCCTTGGCGGCGATAGCCTGCCCGTTCGCAAACCCGATCCCGAACATCTGTGGGCCACAGCCCGCGCGCTGAACCGCCCGCATGTGATCTTCGTGGGCGACAGCGAGGTGGACGCCGACACCGCCGCCGCCGCGAACCTGCCCTTCCTGCTTTTCACAAAAGGCTACCGGAAATCCCCGGTCAACCAGATCCCGCACAGCCTCGCCTTCGACGATTGGGCAGCCCTTGCTGCATTGGTGCGCCGCCTCGCCTGAATAAGCCTCGCCTAAAGACCCCTCCCCCATAAGGGCCGCCCGCAGACCATCTTGCGCGCCATGCCCTTTCATCTTGGCCCAAATACCCAAATTCCAACCACTCCCACCGGCGCACCACCCATGGAGCGCAAGACCAGAGCGCCACCTTCCGTGGCAACGCCGTCTGACGGGGCTCGATGCCCCGGCAGGCGGCCCCCCCTTTCCGCCCGCCCGCCAATCCGCTAGACCCTGCCTATGGCCATCACCCTCACCTCGCTTGCCGATCTGGCCGCCCATGGCTTTGATGAGATCATCGACGCCCGCGCGCCTGCCGAATATGCCGAAGACCACCTGCCCGGGGCGATCTCGCTGCCGGTGCTCAGCGATGCCCAGCGCGCTGAGGTGGGCACGATCTATAAGCGGGTGAACCCCTTTACCGCCAAGAAACTCGGGGCGGCTTTGGTGGCGCGCAATGTGGCCGATCACCTGCTTGGCCCCTTGGCCGACAAGCCCGGCGGCTGGCGGCCTTTGGTCTATTGCTGGCGGGGTGGGCAGCGGTCGGGGTCTTTTGCGCTGATCCTGTCGCAGATCGGCTGGCGGGTGGAAACCATTGCGGGCGGCTACAAGGCGTGGCGGGCCTTGGTGGTGCGCGAGGTCTATGACACGCCTCTGCGCGCGCCTTTGGTGGTTTTGGATGGCAATACCGGATCGGCCAAGACCGAGATTCTAAACCACTTGCCCGCCCATGGGGTGCAAGTGATTGATCTTGAGGGACTGGCCCATCATCGTGGCAGCCTTTTTGGTGCGATTGGCCCGCAGCCCAGCCAAAAGGCCTTTGAAAACCGTCTGGCACAGGCTTTGGCAGCGCTTGACCCCAGCCGGCCGGTGGTGGTGGAGGCGGAAAGCTCGAAGATCGGCAATTGCCGCCTGCCGCCAGAGATTTGGAAAGCCATGACGCGCGCCCCGCGCGTGGCGCTGAGCGCGACACCCATGGCACGGGCGCGCTATCTGACCACGGCCTATAGCGATATGATCGCGGACAGCGCACGGCTCGTTTCCGTGATTGATCTGCTGCGCCCCGCCCATGCGCAAGAGGTGATCGCCGAATGGCAGGCCATGGCAGGGGCTGGGGCCTATGTCGATCTGGCCGCGAGCCTGATGGCGCGCCATTACGACCCGCGCTATGCCAAGCACCGCGCGCGGATCGAGGTTCCGATGGCTGAGGTGGATGCGGGCGATCTGACCCCCGCCACCCTGCCCACCACCGCCGCAAACGTGGCCAAAGCGGTGCAAGGATTGGTCTGACAGCTTTTAGGGGGCGGCTCTTCGGTCCCGTTGGTTCCTCATCGCGGGCGATCTTTGGTGCGGTGGGCGTGACGGCATCTGTGATTGATGGGCGGACGCGATCAGGGGGGCTGTCTGCCCCCCACGGGCTCTGGCCTTTGGCCAGACCCCTCCCCCCGAGGATATTTGCGCCACATTGAAGGCGGCAGGATCAGCGCAAGACGATGCCGGGCGGGTCTTGGGTAAAACGGCCGATGGCGCGCGCCTCGGGCAGGGCTGCGAGGAGCGCGGGCGCGGCGGAGCCCGGGACCGCTGCGAGGAGCCCGCCGCAGGTTTGGGGATCAAAGAGCAAGGCCGCGCGCGGGCTGGTGAGAGTGCCCGTGATGCGGCCTTGTGCTGCGGCGCGGTTGGCGGGGGCAAGGCTGGAGGCATGGCCCGCCGCGGCCAGCGCCTCGGCACCGGGGAGAAGTGGCAGGGTCTGAAGGTCGAGTTCTGCGCCGCAGCCTGAGGCCTCGCAGAGTTCCAAAAGATGCCCGGCAAGGCCAAAGCCTGTCACATCGGTCATCGCATGGGCGTTGGGTTCGGTGCCTTCGGGGGCGAGAAGGGCTGCTGCGGGCCCAAGGCTTTGGCCCATGGCGGCGTAGCAGGCCGCCACCGCCTCGCCCAGAATGAGGCCGGGCAGGCGGGCCATTGCCATCTCAGCCGCCAAGATCGTGCCCGTGCCCAAGGCTTTGGTCAGGATCAGCACATCGCCGGGCTTTGCGCCGGATTTGGCGAGGGGTCGGCTGGCAAGCCCGGTGACGGTAAAGCCGATGGTCAACTCGGCGCCGGTGGAGGAATGCCCGCCCACGATATCGGCACCTACTGCTGCAAAGACGCGGGCGGCCTCTTCCATGATTTCGGCCAAGCTGCGGGCGGCGAGGGCTTCGCTGAGGCGCGGCAGGATCACTTGGGCCAGCGCGGCCTGCGGGCGTGCGCCCATGGCAAAGATATCGCCCAGAGCATGGGTGGCCGCGATGCGGGCCATGAGGCGCGGGTCATGGGTGAGGCTGCGCAGATGGTCGGTGGTGATGACTTGGACGGCCTCGCCTGCACCAGAACCCACCCGCAAGATCGCCGCATCATCGCCGCGCCCGGATAAGACATCGGCGCGTTGCGGCGCGGGCAGGCTGGCGAGTGCCGTTGCAAGCCCCTCGGCCCCCAGTTTGGCCCCACAACCGCCGCAGAGCGGTTTGGTGCCCATCGCCTCGATCAGCCCGGTGACATGGGGGGTCGGGGGGCTGGGCTGGGCCATGGGGGCGGCGGTGTCGAACATCGCTATGAATTTGCGGTCGATGCGGTCTTTCAGGTGCCACAGCCATGCCCCGCCCGAGCGCAGGCCGAATTTGTCGGCAACAGCGCCTTTGCCCCCCGTGGAGACCAGTTTGAGATAATCGCGCTGCGGGTGATAGGGTTTCATCGCCCCGGCCGTGAGGCTGGCGCGCAGGTTATGGGCCAGCACCGGGGCCTCGCGCACGGCAAAGACGCCTGCCTTGGGGCGCGGGGCATGGGCGAGATGCGCGCAATCGCCCACCGCAAAGATCAAAGGGTCGGAGCTTTGCAACGTGGGGCCGACGGCGACAAAGCCCTGATGCAGATCGAGGCCCGTCGTCGCCAGCCAGCCTTGGGGTCGGGTGCCGGCCACCGAGAGGGTGAAATCGCTGGCCAAGACCTCGCCCGTGGTCAGCCGCACAGTGGTGGCGGTGATCTCGGCGGCCTCGGCTTGGGTGACAAAGCGGATGTCGACGGCCTTGGCGTGGCGCAAGAGGCTGTCTTGCGCGGCCTTGCCGATATTGGGCAAGAGCGCGGCGCTGCGTTCGATCACGGTGATCTTGGGCTTTGCGCCCAAGCCCGTCAGACGGTGATGCGAGGCCAAGGCCAGTTCGACCCCCGCCACGCCGCCGCCGATGATCACGAGGCGAGGGTTTGGCTGGGGTTTTGGCTGGATGCTGGCCAAGAACGCCTCCCAGGCCTGCGCATAGCGGCCCAAGGGTTTGGCGGCGACCGCGTGATCGGCGTAGCCCGGAATGTCCGGCAGGTCCGAGCCGATGCCGATGTCAATCGACAAAAGGTCATAGGCGATTGGCGGGCCATCGGCCAGATGCACAAGGCGGCGGGCGCGGTCGATGCCTGTGGCGCGGTCAAGGATGGCGCGTGCGCCTGCATGGCGGGCAAGGCGCACGAGGTCGATCATGATCTCATCACGCTGGTAGTGACCGGCGATCAGGCCGGGCAGCATGCCAGTATAGGGGGCCGCCGGGCCGGGGTTGATCACCGTCAGCCGCGCGCCGGGCAAAGGGTTCATCGCCCAGTTCAGCAGCACCAGCGCATGGGCATGGCCGCCGCCCACAAACACCAGATCCTTGACCGCGGGAAAGCCTGCGCCTTGCATCATCGCCTCTTGTTGTTCTGGCCTTCCTAGCGCCGCAGGGCAGGATTGAACAGGCCAGCCATGCCCCACAGCCGCGCACGATTGCGCGACCAATTGCCCTGCACGCGCCCATCGGCTAGCCTGATCGCATGAGCCAGCGTCCGCGCATTGTGATTGCCCAACAGCAGCGGCTGGCGCTGAACACGGGCCTGCATGCCGCCATTCGGATGTTGCGCAGTGATACGGCGGGGCTGACGCGTTATCTAGAAGAGCAGGCCGCCGAAAACCCGTATTTGCGGCTGATCCCGCCGCAGATGCCTGCGCTTGGCGATTGGTTGCCGCGCTGGAGCGGGGTTGCGGGTTTGGGCGGGGGCGGCCCAAGACCTGAGGCCGCCAGTGCCGCGCCCAGCCTGATTGCCCATGTCATGGCGGCCATTCGTGCGCTGGAGCTGCCGCCTGAGGGGCGGCGCATTGCCTTGGCTTTGGTTGAGGCGCTGGAGCCTTCGGGGTGGCTTGGCCGTTCGGTCGAGGGGATTGCGCAAGAGTTGGATTTGGCGCCTGATGCGGTGCGGGCGGTGTTGCAACGGCTGCAAAAGCTGGATCCGCCGGGGTTGTTTGCCTGCAATCTGGCCGAATGTTTGATGTTGCAGGCCGAAGATCAGGGCGTTTTGGACCCGCCGATGCAGGGGATCTTGGCGCATCTTGATCTTTTGGCGGCGGGGGAGACGGGCCGCTTGGCCAAGCTGTGTGGCTGTGACGAGGACGGCATTTTGCGACGGTTTCGGGTGATCCGGACGATGAACCCAAAGCCGGGTGTTGCATTTGCCGGGATCGGCCCGATTGCCGCGCATGAGCCGGATCTGACCGCGCGCCCGATCAGGGATGGGGTCGGCGCGACGATTGGTTGGGAGGTGGCGCTGAACCGCTCGGCCTTGCCCTCGCTGGTGGTCACGGAGGGGCCAGAGGCAGACGCGCGCGCGCCCGGCCTGCGGCCCGCCGCAAAGGCGCTGTGTCAGATGCTGGCGGCGCGCAATGACACTTTGCTGCGGGTGGGTCAGGCGATTGTCGCCCGCCAAAGAGCCGCGCTTGACAGCGGGCCGGGGGCCTTGCAGCCGATGAAAATGGCCGATCTGGCCGAAAGCTTGGGCCTGCATGTCAGCACGATCAGCCGGGTGGTGGCGGAGGCCAGTCTTGACAGCCCCTCTGGCGTTTGGTGGCTGCGGCGCATGTTTTCAGGCCGGTTCGGCGGCGCACAGGGGCGCAGATCAGCCGAGAGCGCCACGGCCCCTGCCCAGCCCATCGGCCCGCCCATCGCCCCCCCCATCGCTGCGGCGGCCTTACGTCATCGGCTGGGCCGGATCATCGCTGAAGAGCCGCCTGAGGCGCCTTTCTCTGACGCCGCCTTGGCGCTGCGCTTGACGCAAGACACCGGCGTGGTGCTGGCCCGGCGCACCATCGCGCAATATCGCATGGCCGAAAACATCCCCCCCGCCCATCGCCGCAGGATAAGGGGGGTCTCGCAGACGCCGCGGCCGCGAAAATCCCCCGCGCCATGAGGTCTGAGGCAGGCCAAAGCCGCCCAAATCTTGCAGCCCCTGCGAAGGCTGGGATAAGGGAGTGGCGGGCCCCGGCAAGGCCGTGCTGCGATATCGCCAGATTCCGGGTGGTGAATCGCTTGACGTCCCCGGGGATTCCCCCTAAACGCAGGCCATCGAATTCGGTCTCTGCCCCTTTCGGGCGGGCCTCCCTGTATTGACACGAAGGATCACGACAATGTCGCGCGTCTGCGAACTTTCCGGCAAAGGCCCGATGTCTGGCAACAGCGTCAGCCATGCGAACAACAAAACCCGTCGTCGGTTTCTTCCGAACCTGAATGACGTCACCCTGATCTCGGAAACCTTGGGTCAGTCGTTCAAGCTGCGCGTTTCGGCCGCTGCTTTGCGCACCGTGGACCACCGTGGCGGGCTGGACGCTTTCTTGGCCAAGGCCAAGGACGAAGAGCTGTCGGTCAACGCGCAGAAGATCAAGCGCGAAATCGCCAAAGCTCAGGCTGCTGCCTGATCTGACGCGATGATCTGCCTTTCAGGCCCCTCCTGCATGTCAGGTGGGGCCTTTTGGCTTTTGCAAAGCCCCGTGCAGCGCGGATCTGTCACCTTTTCAGCCCGCGAAACTTGCGTTAGAGAGCGGGTATGCGTGCGATAATCGCCCTTTTCTTAAGCGTTGTGCTGGCCCTTGGGTCGGTGTCCATGGCCGTGGCGCATGGGCAAATGCCGATGGGCGCGACGATCACCATCTGCACCGAGGGCGGAACCAGCGACATCACGCTGGATGCCTCGGGCAATCCGGTGTCGCCGGGGATGCATCTGTGCCCCGATTGCCTGAGTGCAAGCGCCGCCGCCCTGCCCGATGCCGGGGACACGCTGCCCGAGCCTGTGGCAACAAGCCGTCCGGCAGTTTTTGCCACACCCGTCAGCCTTTTGCCGCGTCAAAGCCCGCAAACGCCCTTGGCGCGCGGACCCCCTGCCCTGTTTGTCTGATCCCCAAACACTTCAGATCAAACAAACAGGTAAAACGATGAAACTTTGGAAATCTTTCTTCGTCGCCGCGGCGACGCTTCTGGCTGTGCCCGCCTTTGCCCATGACGGCGTGATGATTGCCGATCCTTATGCGCGCAGCATGGGGGGTGTTGGTGCCTCGGGTGCGGTGTTTTTCACCATTATGAACCACAGCGCCGAGGATGATCGGTTGATCGACGCACGGTCAGATGCGGCGCAGAAGGTGGAGTTGCACACCCACAAGGATGACGGCAATGGCGTGATGCAGATGCTGCATGTCCCCGAAGGCTTTGTCATTCCGGCGGGTGGGGAACATGCGCTGGCGCGCGGCGGCGATCATGTGATGCTGATGGGCCTGACAGAGGCTTTGGCCGATGGCGATATGGTCAGCGTGACGCTGGTCTTTGAAAAGGCCGGTGAAGTGGTGATCGAGGCCCCGGTGGACAATGCCCGCAAAGGGCCGATGGCGATGGATCATTCGGGCCACGAGATGCAGCATGGCCACGGTCACGGTCATGGTCACGGCCAAACCGACGCCGGGAACTGACCCCGACAACAGGCGCGCCGGGCGGGCTTTGGCTTGGCCCGGCGCGGAATTTTGTGCAAGAGCGATGCCATGACAGCCGCAAGCCCGCGCATCTTATTTGTCTGCCTTGGCAATATCTGCCGCTCGCCCACTGCCGAGGCGGTCTTTGCCCAGCGCGCGGCCAAGGCCGGGTTGCAGGTGGTGGTGGACAGTTGCGGCACCAGCGGCTGGCATATGGGCGAGGCCCCCTATCCCCCCGCCCAAACGGCTGCCGCCGCGCGGGGCTATGATCTGGCCCCCTTGCGCGCGCGCCAGATCCGGGCCGAGGATGCGGCGGCGTTTGACCATATTTTGGTGATGGATCAGCGCAATCTGGCCGATGTGCAAGCTTTGGGGCCTGAGTTCGCGCCGCGGCTGTTCATGTCCTATGCGCCGCAGTTCGGGCTTGAGGTGCCTGACCCGTGGTATAGCGGCGAATTTGGCCTTGTTTTGGATATGATCGAGGCGGCCAGCGATGGGCTGATTGCGGCCTTGCAAGCGAAGAAGGGCCGCTGAGCCGCCTTAGGGCGTGTTGCCGCCGCCGCCGCACATTGCTTCGGCAGCGGCGCCAAAGGCCTTGTAGCGATCCCAAAAGGCATCATCGCTTTTGGTTTTCGACATCCAGACCTTATGGGCCTTTTCGGGATCTTTGAAAAAGCTGGCCGCGCGGCGCTGGTCGCGGTTTGACAGGCTGCTGTCGGCGGCGCGCTGAACACAATTGCACAGCGCGCGGTTGGCGGCCTTGCGTTCGGATTTGTTGCAGGCCCGTTCAATCGGTCCAGCCAGTGCGGCACCGGCCAAAAGGCTGGCGATGACAACTGCGCTGCACAGAACGGCCAGCCGTCGGGCCAGAGGGGAGAAATGCGTCATGGGTCTGCCTCGGTCTGCCCACATTACCCCGCAAGGGGGCGTGCGGATCCTATTGTGGCGCGCAATATGGCCGGTTTGGCCCCGGTTTTCAATGGCTGCGAGACGGGCTCACAGGCTTGTCAGGCCCGGTCAGGGCGCGGCCAGCGTGGCGGCAAGGCCGCGCAGCAGGGCGATATTGGCGTCATTCACGCCCGGATCGTTAAACCCGCGGTCGGCGGAATTCACCGCGATCACCACGCCAAGGCTGGGGTTGATATAGATATACTGGCCATAAATCCCCTGCGCCAAGACCTCGCCGGGGCTGGCATTGGCCGGAATCCACCATTGAAAGCCATAGGCCGAGCCATCTTTGGCCTGCGGGCTGGTCATGGCCACGACCCAAGGTTCTGGCACCACCTGAACGCCTTGCCATTTGCCGCCTTGCAGCACCATCTGACCAAAGCGCGCGTAATCGCGGCTGCGCATGTTCATGCCGCCGAGGACAAAGGACACGCCCTCGCCGTCGGTCAGGTAATAGGGGGCGGCCTCAAGCCCCATGGGGGCAAGGATGCGCGATTCCAAGAGTTCGGGAATGTCTTGGCCTGTGGCACCCCGGATCACCATGCCCAGAACATGGGTGTCGATCGAGACATAATGGAACCGCGCGCCGGGGTCGGCATCGCGCGCCGTCAGCCCCGCCGCAAAGCCGTCCATCGTGCCGCCCAGCGCCAGCACGCGACCCATGCGATTGATATCGCTGTTGAAATCGAGATAATCCTCGTTAAAGGCCACCCCTGATGACATGGTCAGGACATCGCGGATCGTCGCCCCGTCATAGGCCGAACCCTTGAGCATCGGCGCATATTGCACGACAGGATCATCAAGGCTGGCAATCGCGCCCTCGGCCTCGATCACGCCGAAGAGGGCGGCCAGAAAGCTTTTGGCCACCGACCAAGAAATGCGCAGATCCTCGGGCGAGGTGCCGAGGTGGTAGCTTTCATGCACAAGCTGGCCGGTTTTCAGAATAACCAGCGCGGTCACCGCGCGGTCCTTGATCCATTGGTCCACCTCGGGCGGCAATATGGCTTCGGGGCCTTTGGGCAAAGGCGAGACCGGCCCCTCGCCGCGCGAGAGCGCGCGGGTCAGGAAAAGCTGATCCATCTGGCTGAAATTCTGCACGATCTTTTCAGGCTCAAAGAGGCTGTTCACCGCCATAAGCCGACCGATCTCTTCGCGCTTCCAGATCCCGGCGGCGACGACGATCACGGCCAGAACGGCAAGGAGCTTGAGGAAAAGGCGCAGAAGGCGGGGCATGGAGATGTCCTTTCGATTGGTCGCAGGCGATCATGGCCGAGCGCGTCTGACAAGGCGAAACTGCCGTGACCGCGCGTCAGTCGCCCTTGCCGAAAAGCCCGCGCAGCCGGTCAAAGGGGCTGGTTGCGGCGGGGGGTTCGGGTTTGGCGGCAGCCGGGGCGGCGGGTTTGGCGGCACCTGCCGCCGGGTTGGGTTTGGCGGCGGCCTCGCCACCCGTGCCGGAATTGCGCGCCGGGGCCGTGCGCAGGGAAACCGCGTTCAGGAACTTGGCGCTGTCGCCTGCCGCCAAGGCCGCAGCCCCGTCGGAAATGCCGCGCAACAGGTCATCCAGCCAGTCCTGATCAGCCTTGGCGAAATCATGCAGCACATAAGAGGCCACCGCATCCTTGTGGCCGGGATGGCCAATGCCAAGGCGGACGCGGTGATACGCCTCGCCCAAATGCTGATGGATCGAGCGCAGTCCATTGTGGCCCGCATGCCCGCCCCCGGTTTTCACCCGGATCTTGCCCGGCGCAAGATCAAGCTCATCATGGAACACCGTCACCTCATTCAGCGCCAGTTTGTAAAAACTGACCGCCGCGTGCACCGATTGGCCCGAGAGGTTCATGAAGGTTTCGGGTTTCAGAAGCACCACCTTTTCAAGGCCCAGCCGCCCTTCGCAGGCCAGCCCCTGATGGGCCTTCTTCCATGGGCCAAAGCCGTGATCGGCGGCGATGCGGTCCAGCGCCATAAAGCCGATATTGTGGCGGTTGCCCGCATATTTTGCACCCGGATTGCCAAGGCCCACAAACAGCCGCATCGCGCGCTCCTCTTTTTTTCCCGAATCCCACGGCCAGCCCCGCTTGGCAAGCCCAGGCTGGCCCAACGGGGCGTGGCTTGACTTGGGGCCGCTGCCGGAGTCAGTTGGACCAAAAGACCGGAGTAAAGATTGCGCGTTACCGTCGTCGCCTCGATGCGAAACGAAGGCCCGTTCATTGTGGAATGGGTGGCCTGGTATCGGATGCTGGGATTTTCCGATGTGGTGGTGGTGACCAACAATTGCACCGACCGCTCGCCCGAGTTGCTGGATGCCTTGCAGGCGGCGGGCTGGGTGCATCATCTGCGCCATGATGTGGCACCGGGCCAAAGGATCACCCATCAAAAACTGGCCGCCGCCACCCAGCACAAGGCGGTGCGCCGGGCCGATTGGGTGTTGGTCTGCGATGTGGATGAGTTTTTGGTGATCCACAAAGGCGCGGGCCGGATTGAGGAGCTGATCGGCAGGCGCAGCGCTGATGTGCCGTTTCTGGCCATGGGGTTCAATTGGCGAATCTTTGGCAGTTGCGGGGTGGAGAGGTTTGAAGATCTGCCCGTGCATCAGCAATTTGCGCTGGCCCTGCCGCTGAAAGGGCCGGGCAGCACGATGATGAAGATGATCCACCGCCAGCCGCGTTGGTTCAAATCCTTGGGCGAACATGGGCCGCGCGGCTGGGATCTGGCCCGCTTTGGCCGCAGCCCAGACGATCCCGGCATGTATCTGGTCAATGCCAAGGGCGAGCGGGTGCCGCATTGGTCACCCGAAGCGCCGCGCTATATTCGCACGCTGGCCAAGCCCTATGCCACCCATGCGGTGGCGCAGATGAACCATTACATGCTGCGCTCGGCCGAGACCTTTAGCCTTAAGGCCGGCACCCGCGCGCCGGTGTCGCTGACCGACCGCTATACTGATGCCTACCGCGAACGGGCCGACCGGGGCCATGACCCGGATATGTCGGCCTTTCACTATGCCGATGCCTTCAGCGCCATTCAGGCACAAGCCATGGCCCTGCCCGATGTCGCGCGGCTGCATCTGTTGTGCTGCGCCGATCATCTGCGGCTGATCGCCGAAAAGCACGGGCGGGCGGTGGAGGAAGATGCCCGCTGGCACGACTATCTGGCCCGCGCCAAGGCGTTGGAGGCGGGGTAAGGCGCGGTTTTACCAAGGGAACTGGCGATCCCGGGAGGACTCGAACCCCCGACATGCCGCTTAGAAGGCGGCTGCTCTATCCAGCTGAGCTACGGGACCAGTGCCGCCCTTTTAGACCAAGCTTTTGGTCATGAAAAGGCTGTTGGGATCATCCCAATAGCCTTCAAAGGGGCCGCAAACGCTGTAGCCTGCGCGTTCATAAAGTGCGCGGGCGGCGATGAAGGTGGGTTGCACCCCGGTTTCCAGCGACAGGCGCGCGACACCTGCCGCGCGGGCCGCATCCTCGACATGGGTCAGCATGGCCTTGGACAGCCCCCTGCCCCGCGCCTCGGCCAGCACATGCATCGATTTGATCTCGGCATGTGTGGGGTCGGACAGGTGCTTGAACGCCCCCATCGCAACCGCCGAGCCGTTTTCGCGCGCGACAAAGAAATGCACGGCCGGAGTATCCAGCTCTGAGGCATCCATCATATGGATGCTTTCGGGGGGCGTGTCGGCGTGCATGTCGGCGGTGTGGCGCTGAAACAAAAGCGCCAGATCACCCCCGACCGGGCTTTCGCGAGAAATCACCAGCGTCATGGTTTACTGACCGCCACCCATCATGTCCTGACCGTTGATCAAGAGGCCACCGGTTTCGGTTGTCTCGATCTCCCAGATCAGCTCTCCGTCAACGCCGGGCTGGGCCATCATCTGCGCCATGCCCAGCATCATGCCCATCTCTTGCAGGCCCATTTCGGGCGGGCTTTCCATGAGGGCGGTGTTGATATTGTCCATCCCCGTCAGGCCGATACGAGCCTTGCCCACCGGCATCGGCATGGCCGGACCGACCGCCATCGCGCCTTCATAGGTCAGCCGGTAGCCCGGCGCGTTGGTCTCGCCGGGGGCGATGGTGATGTCCAGCGAGCCTTCGGGCAGAATGGCCGAGAGCATCTGTGCTTCGAACTCGGGGCCGGGGGCAGCACCTGTGGGCAGATCCAGAAGGCCAAGGCCCAGCGCCGCGGCTGCGGCCAGATCAAAGCGCGAGGCGGCGATGTCCAAGGTCATATCGGTGGGCACAAGGCCCGCGGCGAAGGGCGGCACCAGACCTTCGGGCAGGCTCAGCCCCTTAAAGCTGATTGCCTCGCGGAATTTGCCATCGGCCACAGCGCCGTTGACATCAATCACCAGCCCGACCTCATTCATGCTGACGGGTCCAATGGGCGTTTCCAGCCCGATGGTTTTATAAGCCCCGTTCATTTCAAGATTAGCAAAGATCGGCAACGCGGCCTCAAGCGCCGCTTTCAGCCCGGCCTTGTCGGCCTCGATCATGGCGGGGTCGGGGCGGGCGACGAAATAGGCCAAAAGCCCATAAAGCCCCTTGGGCTGATAGCCGGTCATGGAGCCTGTCGCGCTGCCCTCGGCCATGGTCAGCACAAAGGGCATGGGCGGCGCGCCCTCGCCCAAGGGCATGGCCATTTCATAGCGCAGATTGGCCGAGGTGGTGGTGAATTGTGCATCCACCCCCCCCGCTGCCCCGGCCTGCGCGCTGCCTTCGATGGTGATGCGGTCTTGGCTGACCTTCATCGACAGATCGCCCAAGGTTGGGTCAACCTGCGTTTGTTCGGTGACCATATCGTTCAGCGCAAGGCTATAGGCCTTGGTGTCGCCCAAAGCCTCGTCAAAGGTGCCGGTCAAAAGCACCTGACCGTAATCGGTTTTCGACGTCACAACGCCCGGAATGTCATAGGCAACCGAGACCGGCTGATCGATCGCATAATCCCAAGTGCCATCGCCATTGTCGGTGACGGTCATCACCACCGGGGTGATGGTTGAGGTCATGGCCATGGCAGATGCGGCCTTGGCCATCAGGGGGGTTGCATCCAGCGTGACCTGATAGGCGTCATCCTCGACCGCGACGGCAACGACGCCCTCGGTGGTGCCCAGATAGGTTTGGAACACCGCCAACAGCTCGGCTGCGCCCTGATCGGTGGCCTCTGCCAGGGCGGTGGAGCTCCACAAGGTCATGGCGCAGGTCAGGCCGAACGCCGAAGTGGTCAAAATCCGCATGAGAAAACCTTTCGAAAGGGCGGCGAAATGGAAAACGCCCACCGGCAAGGGCGGGCGCGAGGGAAAAGATCTTAGTGGGTCCAGGCACCTTTGCGGTTGGTGGCGAAGTTTTCGCCATAACCGCCGGGGCGAATGTTGTGCTTGCGCGGTTTGGGTTCCAGCACCTCGGCCTCGATCCCCTTTTGCGCGGCATAGGCCAGCGCCGCCTCGCGGCTGTCAAAGCGCAGTTTGACCTGCGTTTGGGTATCGCTGGACGAGGTCCAGCCCATCAAAGGATCAACCGTGCGGGTGGTTTCGGGGGCATATTCCAAAACCCAAAGCTTGGTCTTGCCAACGCCCGATTGCATGGCGGTTTTTGCGGGCTGATAGATGCGGGCGCGCATGCGAAAAACTCCCTTTGCGTTTGACGGTTTATTCCGAAAAGCGGGGGAAAGTGCAAGGCCGAAAGGCGGCGATCGGCGGAGCAAGGTGCTGCCGGCTGGTCACGGGGAGTGTGGGTGGGGTGTGTGGTGCGACCAGCCGACAGCAAGTTTGCTGCTTGCTTGGGCAAGATGCCCCAGCTTTGCGCGCGACGCAACCCAAAGATGCAGGATTTTTCCACATATTCTTTAAAATTGCGCAGCATTTCTTAATCTTGCATCAACCATCCTTAACACCACCTTTCCGAAATGGCCCATCAGCGCGGCCTCATCGGTTGCGTCACCCTTTCACCGGAACAAAAACAGAATAGATTACCCTCGAAAGGGAATCACCCATGCCCCATAACAACACCAACCTGCCCACCCAGCGCCCCGATGTGCTGACCCGCCCCAAGCTGGAAGGCGGCAAGCGCTTTGTCATGCAAACGCCATTTCAGGCGGCGGGGGACCAGCCCACGGCGATTGCCGAGCTGACGGCCGGGGTTTTGGCGGGTGAGCATGATCAGGTGCTGCTGGGTGCCACTGGCACCGGCAAGACCTTTACCATGGCCAAGGTGATTGAAGGCGCGCAGCGCCCGGCGATCATATTGGCGCCGAACAAGACCCTGGCGGCCCAGCTATACGGCGAGTTCAAAAGCTTTTTTCCCGACAATGCGGTGGAATATTTCGTCTCATATTACGACTATTACCAGCCCGAAGCCTATGTCGCGCGCACCGACACCTATATTGAGAAGGAAAGCCAGATCAACGAACAGATCGACCGGATGCGCCACTCGGCCACCCGGGCGCTTTTGGAACGCGATGATGTGATCATCGTCGCCTCGGTCAGTTGTATCTATGGTATCGGGTCGGTCGAAACCTATTCGGCGATGACCCAAGATCTGATGGTGGGCCAGCTTTACGACCAGCGCGCGGTGATTGCCGAGTTGGTGGCCCAGCAATACCGCCGCAACGATCAGGCCTTTGCGCGCGGGTGCTTCCGGGTGCGCGGCGACAGTCTGGAGGTCTGGCCCGCCCACTTGGACGACCGGGCTTGGCGGCTGTCGTTCTTTGGCGAAGAGCTTGAGGCGATTGTGGAATTTGACCCTTTGACCGGGGCCAAGACGGACACGTTCCAGCAAATCCGCATCTATGCCAACAGCCACTACGTCACCCCGCGCCCGACGCTGCAACAGGCGATCAAGGGCATCAAGGATGAGCTGTTTCACCGTCTGAAACAGCTGAACGAAGAGGGCAAACTCTTGGAGGCGCAGCGGCTGGAGCAGCGCACCAATTTTGATTTGGAGATGCTGGAGGCCACGGGGTCTTGTGCGGGGATCGAGAATTATTCGCGCTGGCTAACGGGCCGCGCGCCGGGCGAGCCGCCCCCCACCTTGTTTGAGTTTATTCCCGACAACGCCATTGTCTTTGCCGATGAATCCCACGTCTCGGTGCCGCAGATCGGCGGCATGTTCAAAGGCGACTATCGGCGGAAATTCACGCTGGCAGAACATGGGTTCCGCCTGCCGTCCTGCATGGACAACCGGCCCCTAAAGTTCGAGGAATGGGACGCAATGCGCCCGCAGTCGATTTTCGTCTCGGCCACGCCTGCGGCTTGGGAGTTGGAGCAGACGGGGGGCGTTTTCACCGAACAGGTGATCCGCCCCACGGGCCTGATCGACCCGCAGATCGAAATCCGCCCGGTTGAGATGCAGGTGGATGATCTTTTGGACGAAATCCGCAAGGTGGCGGCCAAGGGCCTGCGGGTGCTGGTCACCACGCTGACCAAGCGGATGGCCGAGGATCTGACCGAGTATTTCCACGAACAGGGCATTCGCATTCGCTATATGCACAGCGACATCGACACCATCGAACGCATTGAAATCCTGCGGGATTTGCGGCTGGGGGCCTTTGATGTGCTGGTGGGGATCAACCTCTTGCGTGAGGGGTTGGACATTCCCGAATGTGGCTTGGTGGCGATTTTGGATGCCGACAAGGAAGGTTTCTTGCGGTCGGAAACCAGTTTGATCCAGACCATCGGGCGCGCGGCGCGCAATGCCGAAGGCCGGGTGATCATGTATGCCGACCGCGTGACGGGTAGCATGGAACGGGCCATCGGCGAAACCAACCGCCGCCGCGCCAAGCAGATGGCCTATAACGAGGCGCATGGCATCACGCCGACCACGATCAAGAAGAACGTCGAAGACATCCTCTTGGGCATTTATCAAGGCGACACCGATCAGGCGCGGGTCACCGCCAAGGTGGACAAGCCCAATATCGGCCAGAACCTTGCCGCGCATCTGGACGGCTTGCGTCTGGCGATGCGCAAGGCGGCGGAGAATTTGGAATTCGAAGAGGCCGCGCGCCTGCGCGATGAGGTCAAGCGGCTGGAAGCGGTGGAATTGGCCGTGGCCGATGATCCTTTGGCGCGCCAATCGGTGATCGAAGAGGCGGTGGATGAGGCCGTCAAGGCGCGCGGGCGCAGCACCGGGGGCCGCGCGGGAATGCGCGGCGGCAAACGGTCAAACCGGGGGCGCTG
Organism: Tabrizicola sp.; assembly: GCA_965284335.1. Taxonomy (GTDB): domain Bacteria; phylum Pseudomonadota; class Alphaproteobacteria; order Rhodobacterales; family Rhodobacteraceae; genus Tabrizicola_A. Next base: position 1,773,318 of record OZ260076.1, read on the forward strand.
AGGAGGGCGCGCGGGGCAAGATCAGGACGCGGGGCCGTTTTGCAGGGTTGCAGATCTGCCACCTTGCGGCATTGATGGGCGAAAGACCGCGGCGCAGGAGGTGACGATGCCAAACGACCATGACGCCTATCGGCCTGCCGAGATTGCGCAACTTGTTGAGGCGGTGGGGGTGGCCAAGGCGCGGCTGCCCATCGGGCAGATGGCGACGCTGGCGATCTTGGCCGGGGCCTTCATCAGCTTTGGGGCGGCGGGCTATTTGATGGTGATGACCGGGGCGGATGCGGGCTTTGGGCCGCAGCGGCTTTTGGGGGGCGTGGTGTTTTCGCTGGGGCTGATCTTGGTGATTGTCGGGGGGGCCGAGCTCTTTACCGGCAATGCGCTGATGGTGATGGCGGCGGTGGAGGGCAAGATCGGCCTTGGCGCGCTGCTCCGCAACTGGGGCGTGGTTTACCTTGGCAATTTCATCGGCGCGCTGGCCTTGGCGCTGGCCTTTTGGTTGACCGTGCTGTTGGACGGCCCCATGGGCCAGACCGCCGCCGATGTCGCCCGCGCCAAGGCGGGGGGCAGCGCGCTGCCGTGGCTGGTCAAAGGGGCTTTGTGCAACGCGCTGGTCTGTCTGGCCGTCTGGCTTAGCTTTTCCGCCCGCGACACCACCGGCAAGATCCTTGCCATTTTGGGGCCGATTGCGGTGTTCGTGCTGCTGGGGTTAGAGCATTCGATCGCCAATATGTTCTTTTTGCCGCTGGGTGTCTTGGCGGGGGCCGAGATTTCGGCGGCCTCGGCGCTGGGCAACCTGTTTTGGGTGACGTTTGGCAATATCATCGGCGGGGCTGGAGGGGTGGCGCTGGCCTATCGTTATGCCTATCTTGGCGGCAAAGGGGCCGCATGATGACCAATACGCCGAAATACAAATTCCTTGACCGCGACCACCCGTTCTTTGGCAAAACATGGGTGCGTGTGGTGACGGTGGCCCTGCCTGCGGGCATGGCCGCTTTGGAATTTGCCCTGTCCAGCCCCGGCTTTGGCATCTTGTTCGCGGCGGCCGCCGCTTGGGCGTTATGGGAATTGTTCCTGCGCGCCTGAACCGATCAGCACCGGATATTGCCACGCATTTCGCCGCTGTCGCCTTGCAGCGTGCTTTCGACCAGCTTGCAGCCGGTGACCTGTGGGATCACCTCGATCATCGTTGCACGGATCGCCTGATGCGCGCCGCGCGGCGCATAGCCGAGGCGGACCACCTCAACCCGGTTTTGGGTGTGAAACACCACATATTTGCGCCCGTCGCGCGTCACCTCGCTGCGCTGGGCGTTGAAGAATTCGGGCGCGGGTTGGGCGCCGCAGGCGGCAAGGGCAACCAGAGCAAAAAGCGCCAAGAGCATGGGGGGATTTCCTGTCATCCCCTTAGGCTAGCCTGCGGGGGTTAACAGCCGGTTAACCCTGCCAAAGCCTTGATGCACCGCATCCATGGCCATGATTTTGCAGATTTTTAGCCACAACTGCACAGGAATTTGCCCCAACCCGTCACATTTGCCATGAATTTGCCTTAATTGCCCATTGATGCTGTTCACATGAGCAGCGCGCTGCAAAGGCGCGAGAATTAAGAACATTCCTGACCGGGCATCAGACCAGCGGCAGGAGAGGCAGAGCAGGAAACCCGGAGTGCCCGTATATAATGGCACATCTGGCAACGATACTCTGAACGGGAGTACCGGGGCCGACACGCTGAACGCCTATGGCGGCAACGACTCGCTGAATGGCGGGTCGGGCAATGATATTTTGTTCGGTGGCGATGGCGATGACACGCTGAATGGCGGCAATGGCCGCGATACGCTTTATGGCGGCGCGGGCAATGATGTGGCGACCTATGCCTCTGCAACGGCGGCGGTCAATGTCAGCCTTGCGACGGGGCTTGGCAGCGGCAACCATGCCACGGGCGATGTGCTGTTTGAAATCGAGCATCTGATCGGGTCGATCTATAACGACACGCTGACCGGGGACGACGGTGCAAACAGCCTGTTTGGCGGGTCGGGCAATGACGTGCTGGCGGGCGGGGGCGGCAATGACACGCTGATCGGCGGCGCGGGCGTGGATACGGCCGATTATTCGGCCTCGCTTGACGGGGTGACGGTGAACCTGACCACCGGCCTTGGATCGGGCGGCGATGCGCAGGGCGATGTGCTGAGCCAGATCGAAAACATCCTTGGTTCCAACTATGCCGATTTGCTGACGGGTGACGGCAATGCCAATACGCTGACCGGTGGCGCAGGCGATGACAGCCTGTTTGGCGGGGCGGGCAGTGACCAGCTCTTTGGCGGCGATGGCAATGATCTGTTGCAAGGTGGGGCCGGATCTGACCGTCTGGAGGGCGGCGCAGGGGTGGATACCGCCGATTACAGCGATTCAACCGCTGCGGTGAACGTCAATCTGGCCACGGGGCTTGGATCGGGCGGCACGGCGGCGGGCGATACGCTGGTTGGCATCGAAAACATCTTTGGATCGGTCTTTAATGACAGCCTTTACGGTGGTGCGGCCAACAATTCGTTGTCGGGTGGCGCGGGCAATGATTTCATTGATGCCGGGGATGGCGATGACACGCTGAACGGCGGGGCCGGGCGGGATACGCTTTATGGCGGTCAGGGTATGGATTACCTTGACTATTCCGACAGCAATGCGGCCGTGTCGATCAACCTGTCCACCAACACCGCCTCTGGCGGACATGCCACGGGCGATGTGCTGGCCGGGGTGGATGGCATCTTTGGTTCGGCCTTTGACGACACGCTGATTGGTTTTGACAACCAAGGGCTGGTTGGCGACGTCTATACCAACGTGTTTTTCGGCGGCGGCGGCAATGATTACATTGATGTCGGCGGCGGCAATGACATTGCCTATGGAGATGAGGGCAATGACACGATCTTGGCCGGATCGGGGGATGACTTTGCCTCGGGCGGTGAGGGCAATGACGCCATTTATGGCGGCAGCGGCAATGACACGGCAGAGGGTGGTGCGGGCGACGATCTGATCGACGGCGGCGATGGCGCGGATCTGATCTATGGTGGCGATGGGGCCGATACGCTCTTTGGCGGGGCGGGCAGTGACAGCCTTTATGGCGGGGCCGGCAATGATGTGCTGAGCGGGGGCGCGGGCGGCGATCTGTTGATCGGGGGCTCGGGCTCTGACACATTTATCGGCGGCATCGGGGACACGATCATCGGGGGCGATGGCGATAATGACGTGTTGGACCTGTCCGCCGCAGGCCCCTATCGCATCATCAAGGACCCGAACAATCCGGGTTCCGGCATTGTCGAGTTTTTGAACACATCGGGCGCGGTCATTGGCACGCTGACCTTTAGCGGGATCGAAACCGGGATTGCCTGTTTCACCCCCGGAACGCGGGTGCAGACCGACAAGGGCCTGCGCGCCATCGAAGGATTGGTGCCGGGGGATCGGGTGTTGACGCGCGACCGGGGCTATCAACCGATCCGTTGGGTGGGCCAGAAAAGCTTTGCCGCGGCGGATTTGCAGGCCAATGCCGCCTTGCAGCCCGTCTTGATTCGCAAAGGCGCGCTTGGCCCGGGCCTGCCCACGCGTGACATGAAAGTGTCGCGTCAGCATTGCCTGTTGCAAGATGGATCACGCAGTGAGTTGTATTTCGGAGAGCGCGAGGTCTTTGTGCGCGCGCTGCACATGGTGGGCCAGCCCGGGATCGTCGAGGCCGTGGTGCAAGAGGTGACCTATATTCACCTGATGTTCGACCACCATGAGGTGATTTTGGCCGATGGCATCTGGAGCGAAAGCTTCCAGCCTGCGGCGCGCAATATCGGCGGCTTGGATGAGGCCGCGCGGGCGGAATTGTTTGCGGTCTTTGCCGATATGCCCGAGCCTGCCAATCCGGCGGCCTATGTCTCGGCCCGGTTGACGCTAAAGGCCCATGAGGCGCGGCTGTTGTGGGGGCCGGATATGCCGCAAAGGCGCGCGGCCTGACGGCGGCACCGGCGGCCAAAGAAGACCACGGATTTCACAGCCCCGCGCGCGATTTTGCACATCGCGCGCCCCTTTGGGGTATTTCTGCCCAGATGACGCGCTGTGTTTTGGGGTGGGCTTTGGCGAGGTTACCCCGGCAAATGGGTGTTTGCCCATCTGCGGATCATATCTTGATGCAAGCCCCGGGCGCGGCGGGTCCAGCCCTGACCGCCCTTTGGTTCCTCGCGCTGATCCATCGGCAGGGCGGCACGGCGGGCGGGATCGGCGGCGATGATGGCAAAGGCCAGCTCGGCATCGGGGGCCGTGATATAGCCCGCAAGGTTGGAGACAAAGTTCAGCGTGCCGGATTTGGCGCGGATGCGCACCGGGCTTGATTTCTGCTCTTTGCCCTCGGCATCGACAAGCCCCCGGTCGCGCATCAGCGCTGGCAGTTCAGACCCATGGCGCGCCTCCCCTGCCCGCAACATCAGATGCAAAAGATCCTCGGCCGTGACCGTGGATTGCGCGCCAAGTCCCGAATGATCGACAAAGCGGCCGGTGATGCCAAAGCGGCGACGCGCCCAATCGCTCATAGCCGTGGCCGAGCCGAGGAGACTGCCCGCACCGCTGGCCGTCAGGCCCACCGCCTCGGCCGTGAGATTGGTGGAAAAGCGCAGCATGTCGGACAGAACCTTTGGCAGCGCATCGCCGCGATGCGCCACGATCTCGACCGCGTCCATCGGCGGATGGCGGATGATCTGGGCCGGGGGCAATGCCAGCCCATGGGCGGCGGCAAGGGTTGCAAAGACCTCGGCCACATGGGCGGTGGGGCGGCGCAGCGGCAGCCAGCGGCTGCCCCCCTTGCCCAAGGCGGCCTCGGCGACTGTCCAGCGCTCGACCGGATCGCTGGCTTGGTAGGTGAAGACCGGCACCTCGCGCGCGGCGAGATCGACCTGCACGCCCGAAACCTTTGGCACAAAGCGGGCACCGCGCGCATCAAGCGCAAGTTGCCAGCCCTGCCCTGCCGGGGTCCATTCAAAATGCACGCGGTTGTAATTCAGGTTCAGCCCGGAAATCGCGGGGTTATAACCCAGATGATCCGGCTGGTCGGCGGCAATTCGGGCAAGGCTTGGCAAAGCGCCATCGCAGGCAATGAATTGCCCCGTCACCGCGCGAAGCCCCGTGGCGGCAAGGGTGGCGGCCAGATCGCCCAAGGCGTCGGTGTCAAGATTGGGATCGCCGCCGCCGACCAGATAAAGATCGCCCTCAAGCCGCCCATCAACCACCGCGCCGCGCCGCATAAGCCGGGTTGCAAAGCGAAACTCGGGGCCAAGATGGTCAAGCGCGTAAAGGGCCGTGACCGTCTTGGCGACCGAGGCGGGCGGCAGGGGGAGGTTTGCATCCTTTGCCGCCAGCACCCGGCCCGTGGCGCGATCGGCCACCACATAGGCCAATGCGCCCGAAAGCTTCGCGCCCTCGATCAGCCGGCCAATCGTGCGGTCTTCGCCGGGCTCGGGCCGGCGCGGCGGGCGCGGCACGCGGGCGGGGGCCTCGGCCCAAAGGGGGGCCGCAGCGCCCGCCATAAGACCCGCCAGAACTGCCCGCCGAACCAGCATCCCTGCCCCCTCTAAACCCTATGTGCCCCTAGGCGTTCCATTCACCCCGCGCGCGGATCGCGCTGGAAGACGCCCTGCTCATGGGCATGTTCACAAAAGCCCAGACGGGCGGCACCTGATGGCCCAACCCCTCGCCGCGCTGCACGCGCTGCACCCGGAAGGACTGCGCGGCCACCGACATGCGCGCCGCCACCCCCGAGCCGGGCCGGGCCAAGACCCCGACAGGAACGCTGCGCAAGATATCGCGCCAACGGCCCCATTTGTGAAACTGCACCAAATTATCGGCCCCCATCAGCCAGACAAATTTGACACCGGGATAGATCGCGCGCAACCGATCTATCGTATCGGCGGTCAGCCTTGTGCCCAAGGCCAGCTCCAGCGCGGTGACCTTGATGCGCGGATGCCCTTTCAAGACCAAACGCGCCCGCGCCAGCCGCTCGGCCATCGGGGCCGGTTGGCGGGCCTTCAAGGGATTGCCGGGTGTGACCAGCCACCAGACCTGATCCAGCCCCATCCGCTTGATCGCCTCATGGCTGATATGGGCATGCCCCTCATGGGCAGGATCAAACGACCCGCCTAAAAGGCCGATGACCATGCCCTTTGTCACAATGGGAAACCCCGCCCGCATGGCCCCTCCAGAATCCGGGGGCCACAATCCCCGCACACGTTGCCCTTGTCCATAACAATCGCTACATGGGGCACAACCATCAAGATCATCTGTCAGGAGCCCGTCATGGCCAGCTATCAATATGTCTATCACATGGAGAACGTCTCCAAGACCTATCCGGGCGGCAAGACCTGTTTTGAAAACATCCATCTGAACTTTTTGCCCGGTGTGAAGATCGGTGTCGTCGGTGTCAACGGCGCGGGTAAATCGACGCTTTTGAAGATCATGGCCGGGATGGACAAGGATTTCAAAGGCGAGGCATGGGCGGCCAAGGGGGCCAAGGTGGGCTATCTGGCGCAAGAGCCTTATCTGGACCCGGCCCTGACGGCCAAAGAAAACGTCATGCTGGGTGTGGCCGAACAGACCAAGATTCTGGAACGCTACAACGAGTTGGCCATGAACTACTCGGACGAGACCGCCGATGAGATGGCGGCACTTCAAGACCAGATCGACGCGGGGAACCTGTGGGAATTGGAGGCGACAGTGGGTGTGGCCATGGACGCGCTGCGCTGCCCGCCGGATGATGCCGATGTGACCACGCTGTCGGGCGGGGAACGCCGCCGCATCGCGCTGTGCAAGCTCCTCCTCGAAAAGCCCGACATGCTCTTGTTGGACGAACCGACCAACCACTTGGACGCCGAATCCATCGCTTGGCTGCAAAAGCACCTGATCGACTACAAGGGCACCATCCTGATCGTCACCCACGACCGCTATTTCTTGGATGACATCACGACGTGGATTTTGGAACTCGACCGGGGTCGGGGCATTCCTTACGAGGGCAATTATTCGGCATGGCTGGATCAAAAGGCCAAGCGGATGCAGCAAGAGGCGCGCGAGGATAAATCCAAGCAAAAGGCGCTGGAAAAGGAACTGGAGTGGATCCGTTCTGGCACCAAGGCGCGGCAGTCCAAGGGCAAGGCGCGTCTTGCGCGCTATAACGAGATGGCCAGCCAGACCGTCACCGAACGCGCCACGACCGCGCAGATCATCATCCCCAACGGCGAGCGTCTGGGCAATAAGGTGATCGAGGTGCAGGGTCTGAAAAAGGCCATGGGCGACCGTTTGCTGATTGAGGATCTGTCCTTCACCGTGCCGCCGGGCGCGATTGTGGGGGTGATCGGGCCGAACGGGGCGGGGAAATCCACGCTGTTTCGCATGATCACGGGGCAAGAAACCCCGGACGAGGGCACGATCACCATGGGCGATACGGTGCAGCTGGCCTATGTCGACCAGTCGCGCGATGCTTTGGACCCGAACAAGAACGTCTGGGAGGAAATCTCGGGCGGGGCCGAGATCATCCATCTGGGCGACATGCAGATGAATTCCCGCGTCTATACCGGGGCCTTCAACTTTAAGGGCACCGATCAGCAGAAAAAGGTGGGGCTCTTGTCGGGCGGGGAACGCAACCGCGTTCATATGGCCAAGCTCTTGAAATCAGGCGGCAATGTGCTGCTCCTCGACGAACCGACCAACGACCTGGACGTGGAAACCCTGCAAGCGCTGGAAGCGGCCATCGAAGATTTCGCAGGCTGCGCGATCATCATTTCGCACGACCGCTTCTTCCTTGACCGTCTGTGCACGCATATTCTGGCGTTTGAAGGGGATGCCCATGTGGAGTGGTTCGAGGGCAACTTTGAGGCCTATGAACAGGACAAAGTGCGGCGTCTGGGACCGGACGCGCTGGAGCCGAAGCGGGTGAAGTATAAGCGGTTTTCGAGATAAGGGGGGACGATCCCGTGGCTGAATTGGTTGCAACTGTTATTGAGTCAGAGTTGAAATTGGCAAGCTATTACACAGGCTTGCGAGACAAGATTGCCACTCTTAATGTGGCAATCGTTGGCTTTAGTTTTTCGCTCTATGACAAAGTAGTCAGTCACGAAAAAAGCTATTTCTTTTTCCTATTGGGAATCGGCATTTTTTCACTTTTTGCCGCAACACGGGCGGGCATTGCCTACAATTATCACTTCCGTAACTACGAAGACTTGGTGCGCAGTGACGCCGGTACGAATGCAATCGATGACCTGATGAAATCAAACAGGGGAAAGTACAGAGCGCAAAAGACGCGGAACGCTTGGTATACCCTAGGTACAACCTTGATACCGACACATGTATTCTGGTCGCTCTCAATTGGGTTGATTTGTCCGATGGTCGCTATAACAGCATTTTGGCCGTTCGAAAGTTGACATGTTGACTTGAGTCGGGCGAATCCTTGTACAACAAGCGGGTTCATCCACCAATCCGGCACCTAAGTTTGATGAACCCAAGCAAGCGTAGGGTGCGCATTCATTGCGCACGACTATCCAAGTACAGGCCCGCGACCGACCTCGGGATGGCGCGCCGAGGCTGGTTCTAGGCACTTTATCCCTAAACCTCTCCCACCGATGTTCTGCTGGCCGCCGTTGTAACGCGCCCTCCCGGGGGGAGGTCGGGCGCGGGCCGGCGGGCTTCGCCCTTGATTCCGGCCAAGGGGCGCTTGTGGCGGGCGTTCGGCCTTACCCGGCCCGCGCAAATGTGCGCGGGCGTTCGAACCTGAAAACGGTCCACTGGACCGTTTTCCCCCGCTAAGAGGCGGGGCGGTTCTCACCCCACCGATGTTCTGCTGGCAACCGTTGCAGACGCGCCCTCCCGGGGGGAGGTCCCCTCTCGCGGTTTGCATGCAAACCGCTGCCGGGCAACGGGGCTGCGGGCCGCAGCCTTGGCGCGGGTCCGAAAACCCCAATCGCGCCCTTGCGCAGAGGTCCGGCTAAACCGCCGCTTCGGCCATGCCTTCGGCCAGATAGATCCGCAGCCATGGCGTAAAGTCTTCGGGGTGGCTGCGCACCTCGGTCTCCAGCGTCTCAAGTGACACCCAGCGGGTTTGCATCACCTCGGCAGGGTCAAGATCAAGTGCCAGATCGGCGGGGGCTTGGGCGGAGAACACCTCGACCACCTCATGTTCGGTCAGGCCCGCCCCCACCTCGGCGCGGTATTCGATGCCGCCCGCGCGTTGCAGGGCAAGGCCCGTAATCCCCAGCTCTTCGGCCAAGCGGCGTGCGGCGCAGTCAATCGCTGCCTCACCCCAGCGCGGATGGGTGCAGCAGGTGTTGGCCCAAAGCCCCGGCGTGTGGTATTTGCCCAAGGCCCGGCGCTGCAACAGCACCTCGCGCCCGCGCATCACAAAGACCGACACCGCCTTGTGACGCAGCCCGCGCTGATGCACCTCAAGCTTTTCGACTTGGGTCAGGGTGCCATCCACCCATGCCGGGATCATCTCGGTCATGTGTGAACCGGCGAGACAAGGCCCAGAAGGTGCGACAGGTTTTTGATGCCGATCTTCAGATGCGCCATGGGCCGGGCGCGGACCAATTTCTTGTTCATATAAGCCTCAAACGTCAGGCGCTGCACATCAATGTCATGGCACAGGCTGACAAAACGCTCGCGCCGCTCGTCCGACTTGTAATAGGCGTCCTGCATCGAGCGCAACACGCGGAAGACCATCTTGTGCTCTTTCATGAAGAGCTTGCGCGCCAGTTGCAGATCTTTCGCCCGGCCCGAGGCCAGCATGGCCTGCGCCGCCGTGGCCGCCACACGACCGCCGACCATGGCATAGTAAATCCCCTCGCCCGAGGAGGGCGCCACGACGCCCGCGGCATCGCCCGCGAGCACCACGTCGCGGCCATTGTCCCAGCGGTCCATCGGGTGCAGGGGAATGGGCGCGCCCTCGCGGCGGATGGTTTCACAGCCCGACAGGCCAGAGGCGGCGCGCAGATCGGCGGTGGCCTGTTTCAGGTCGATCCCATCAATCCCAGTGCCCATGCCGACGCTGGCCTGATCGCCGTGCGGAAAGACCCAGCCGTAAAAGTCCGGGCTGATGCGGCCATCATAGATCACATCGCAGCGCATCGGGTCATACTGCGCATTGGCGGGCGGGGCCTTGATGATCTCGTGATAGGCGATGACGTAAGGGATCTTGTCGCCGCCCGGCACTTCGGTTTTCGCCACGTTTGACCGCGCGCCATCCGCACCGATCACCAGCCGCGTGGTCAGGCGCATCTCTTCGCCCGTGGCCTTGTCGCGATAGATCACATGGGTGCCGCCCGCATCGCGTTCGATGCGCAGATAGGTGCCGGTCAGGCGGTTGGCCCCATGGCCCACCGCGCGCAGGCGCAAGAATTCGTCGAAATGTTCGCGGTCCACCATGCCGACAAAGCCGTTTTCAATGGCGATATCCACCGCCCGACCGGTGGGCGAGATCATGCGCGCGACGTTGATTTGCGCGACGATCTGGCTGGCCGGGATGTCGAAATCTGCAATCATGCGCGGCGGCACAGCCCCGCCGCAGGGCTTGATCCGCCCGGCCCGGTCAAGCATCGCCACCTTGCGGCCTGCGCGCGCCAGATCATCTGCGGCTGTCGCCCCCGAAGGGCCGCCGCCGATCACCACAACATCATAGGTCATGCTTTGTCCCCTTGGAAATCTTGTGATTGGGGGGCGCTTTGGCCTGCCCCGATGATTTGTGCGGCCATGACGGCAGCGATGACGAAAAGCCCAGCCTCAACCGTAAAGACGAGGCCAAAGGCGGTGGCGTCATCGGTCAACTGGCGCGCGACATCCACCGCAGCCGCCCCGAACAGCCCGCCAAGCCCCGCCGCAATGGCCTGAGATGCGCCCCAAAGCCCCATGCGCGTGCCTTCGCGCGCCGCCCGCCCCTCGCCCGCAAGGGCCATCATTGACCCGATGGCGGCCACGGCAAACATGCCGTTGAACAGGCCCAGCGCGATGGTGGCCGGTTGCAAAAGCGCCCCGCCCTGAGGCATTTGCCCCAAGGCGGCCAGCGTGATGAGCGAGAGCGCCGAGCCAAGGCATCCGGCCATGATCCATGCGCGCAGCGAGCCGATCTTAAGCCCGGTGGCCGCAATGCCCACCACCAGCATACCCACAAACACGCCGCCGTTCTGCGCGCCCGAAAGCTGTGTCGATTGGCCCGGTGTCAGGCCGAAACTGAGGCCCGCATAGGGCTCAAGGATCAGTTCTTGCATGAAATAGGCGGTCATCGACAAAAAGATGAACAGGGTGAAATGGCGCGCGCGCCGTTCGGCCCAGATCTCGGCCAGACCGGCGCGAAAGGGGATGGGGCTTTCGGCGATGATGGGGCGATTGCCGCGGTGGCGGGCTTCGATGCCCCAGATGGCCAGCGTGGTCACGGTCACCGCCATGCCTCCCACCAGCGCCACCAGCTCCAGCAAAAGCTGCGGCGAATAGGGATCAAGCGCCTTGCCCACAAGGGTGGCCGTCACGGCGATGCCGAAGATCATCATCAGCCATGTGATCGTGGCAGCCGCCGCGCGGCGGCGCGGATCGGTGGCCGTGGCCAAGAGCGCCAAAAGTGAGGTGCCAGAGGCCCCGACGCCCAGCCCGATCAGCGTATAGGCGGCAATCGACAGGACCAGCCCGGCGAGATAGGCCGTTTGCATCCAGACCATGCCGAGCGTGGCCAGAAAGGCCCCCAAGGCCAGCACCGCCATGCCGCCGATCACAAAGATCGTGCGGTTGCCCTGCGTATCCGAGCGAAAGCCCCAATTGGGCCGGGTGATCTGAATGGCGTAATGCAGTCCCACCAAAAGCCCTGGCAAGACGGCGGGCAATGAAAGCTCCACCACCATCACCCGGTTCAGCGTCGAGGTCATCAGGACAACCAGCGCGCCAAGACACAGTTGCACCAGACCAAGGCGAAAGATGGAGAGCCATGACAGGGTCATGGCAGGTCACCGATGCTGCGCAGGGCAAAGGCCGCAATCATCATGCCGCTGACATACATGCCGATGCCAGTGGCGTTATACCAAGGCGCTTTGCCCTTGGGATCGGCCAACAGGGTTTTCATCGCCCAAAACTGCGCAAGCAGCAGCAGGGCGATGGCCAGAGCATGCCAAGGGCGGCCCCAGATCAGCAACAGCGCGATCACCAGCGCTTGTGCCAGTGCCATGACGGTGCAGGCCAGCCGCGCGGCCACTTCAGGGCCCAAGGTTACCGGAAGCGAGCGCACGCCGTGCTGGCGGTCGCCCTCCAAGGCCTTGAAATCATTCAGCGTCATGATGCCATGCGCGCCAAAGGCGTAAAGCAGCGCAATGGTCACAATCTCGAACGAAGGCACCCCGGCGGACAGAACGGCCGCGCCGGTGAACCACGGCAACCCTTCATAGCACAGGCCCACCAGCCCCGGCCCCCACCAGCCCGAGCGTTTCAGCCGCACGGGTTCGGCCGAATAGGCCCAAGCCGCCAGCACGCCCACCACGGTGGCCGCAAAGCCCCAAGGCCCCAAGAACCAGCCCATCACCAAGGACAGCGCCGACATGGCCAGCGCGATCCACAAGCCCCAGCGACCGGGGATGCGGCCCGAGGGGATGGGGCGGTTCGGCTCATTCACCGCATCGACGTGGCGATCACACCAGTCATTGGCCGCCTGAGACATGCCGCAGACCACCGGGCCTGCCAGAACAATGCCAAGGATCACCAGCGGCAGGGCCGCAAGGGGCGAGGCACCAACCGACACCACCCCGCACAGATAGGCCCACATCGGCGGAAACCAGGTGATCGGCTTGATCAGCTCTAGCATCGCGCGGGGTTGCGGATAGGGGGATGAGTGTAAGGTTTCTGATACGGTCATGTGTCAACCTAGCATTACATCTTTGAGTCGGGCAAGCACAGACTTGTCAACTTGGAAGTTCAGCGCGTGGGGCAATCTCAAAACGGCAGGCCGCATCGCCACAGGCGCAGCAGGCGGTTTCAAGCACCTGAGCCGTCGGCCAGACGAGGGTGGAATACAGCCGCTCGAACACGGCGGCGTGCCAATGGCAACTGGGCGCGCGCCCTGCCCCGCAGGCCAAGGGATTGGCGGCGATGGTCAGCGTCAGGGGCGCGCGCGCGGCCACGGAAAAGCGGCCCGATCCGGCAAAGGTCCAAGAATGTTTGGCGATGGCCATGGTCAAGGCCCGGGCACCAAGGGGGGCGGGCAGCGCGCGGATCACGGCCTTGGCGGCGCGCGGGATGCGGTTGGCAAGGATGTAATCCGCTGTCCCCAAGCCCGCCGCGCGCAGCACGCCGGGGGCAAGATCAGGGGCGGCCTGCACCACGGCGCGGTGCAGACGGGCCACCTCGGCCTCGGGCCACATCCCGGCATCGGGGGGCGGCACCGGCACATCGGCGCGGGCGAAAAGCGCGGTGCGCTCGGCCACGCCCAGCGCCCGGTCAAGCACCGGCACCAGCTGCAAAAGCGCGTTGGGGCCGATGCGGGCGACGCGGTCCACCGGTTTACTCGGCCGGTTCGCGCATTTGCTGTTTGCCACCGCCACAGGCCATCACGGGGCCTGCATCCTCGGGCAGGTGGAAAGCACCTGCTGCGGCACGTTCGGCGGCACGTTCCTTGCCTTGGGCGCGCAGGGCCATTTGCCGCTCGCGGGCGCGGGCCGCACGGTCGGCTGCGGCGTCCCAATCTTGCATCTGCGCCTCGGCGATGGTGCGGGTCTCGTCAAAGTGGAAATTCACCTTGTCCTTGGACTGCGGCCCCCAATAGCCCGCTTTGCCAAGATCATAGAAGGTGCGGCCAACGCCAGCCTTCAAGAAGGCCTTCAGACAACCAAGCAGGTATTTGCGCCGGAACCCGGTGCCGCGCCATGGGTAGTGGAACAGCGCCTTGCGCATGTAAAAGCGGCGGTAGTTCTTCATCACGCCGTTCAAAAGCTCGCCCCGCGTCATTTCAGCGGGTTTCATGATGGGGGTGACGAAGTTGTATTTCGAGAAGTCGAACACCTCGACCTGATCGCGAAGTTCTTGGAACAAGGGCGTAAAGGGCCAAGGCGTATACATCGCCCAATTGGCCAGATCGGGCTGCCAATCCCAGGCCATCTGGAAGGTTTCTTCCAGTGTTTCGGGCGTTTCGTTGTCCAGCCCCACGATGAACTGCGCCTCGACGAAGATATCGGCGTCGCGCAAGAGTTTGATCGCCAGCTTGTTGTCGGCAACCGTGGTTTCCTTGTTGAACTGGTCCAGTTTCAACTGCGCCGCCGCCTCGGTGCCCAAGGACACATGCACAAGCCCCGCGCGGCGGAAGAGCGGCAAAAGGTCCTTGTCGCGCATGATGTCGGTGACGCGAGTGTTGATGCCCCATTTGACCTTGTCCGGCAGGCCACGGGCGATCAGTTCTTCGCAAAATTCAATGAATTTGCGCCGGTTGATGGTGGGTTCTTCATCGGCCAGAATGAAAAAGCCGACCTGATGGTCATTGACCAGCCGCTCGATCTCATCGGCCACCTTTTTGGGGTCGCGCACGCGGTAATCGCGCCAGAATTTCCACTGGCTGCAGAAGGAACAGGTAAAGGGACAGCCGCGCGCCATGTTGGGGATGGCCACGCGCACGCCAAGGGGGGTGTAGAGGTATTTCGACCAATCCAGAATGGTCCAATCGGGATCAATCCCGTCAAGGTTCTTGACGGTGGAGGCGGCGGGGGTGGCGACGATTTCGTTGCCGTCCATAAAGGCCAAGCCCTTGATCTTGCGCTTGTCCTCGGGCCAGCGGCCATCGCGGCGGGCCTGCATCAGGGCGGTCATGATCTCTTCTCCCTCGCCGCGCACGATGACATCGACCCAAGGCGCTTCGGACAGAACTTGCCGATACATAAAGGTGGCATGGATGCCGCCCAGAACGCGCAGGGCATTCGGAACCACCTCGGCGGCCAGCTTCAACACCTCTTCGGCCACATAGATTGCCGGGGTGATCGCGGTGGTCCCCACTACATCGGGGGCCAGATCAATCATGCGCTGGCGCAAGTCCTCTTGCGTGACATTTTCGGTCATGGCGTCAATGAAATGGATGTCGGTAAACCCGGCGGTTTTCAAAGAGCCCGCAAGATAGGCCACCCAAGCAGGCGGCCAAGTGCCGGCAATTTCCGCGCCGCCAGAGTGGTAATTTGGGTGAATGAACAGGATCCGCATCAGGGCCTCCGCAATCTGTCCAAGTTAGATTACACAGAGACTGTCAATTAAAATTGACACAGATCAATTCGTGGCTTTCAAGGACGAATTAAAATGAAAAGCACCCCCGAAGGGGTGATTTGGCAACCTGAAGAGCTGGACCGAAGAGTTGGAAATGTCATTCGTCCTTGGCCAAAAGCCCGAACTTGCGCAGCTTGACATACAAAGACTGCCGCGACAGGCCCAGCATTTCGGCCGCCGCCACGCGGTTGTTGCGCGTCAGGTCCACGGCGGTTTGAATGCACATTTTCTCAACGACTTCGGTGGTTTCGGCCACGATATCCTTGAGCGTGGACGACCCCACCAACTCCATCACCGAGCGCATGCCATCAGCCCCCGTCGACATATCGGTGCGGCGCAAAATCTCGGTGCGGCTGGCATCGCGGATCATCAGGCCAAAGGTGGGTTTGGGGCTGTCATTCAGATAGGTGGCCGAAATTTCAACCGGCACCTGACCGTTGAATTCGTTCAAGATTTTGGTGGCATAAAGTCGCAACTGACGCGCGCGCTTTGTGTTGTCCATCAAGACGCGCAGATCCACACCGCCGCGGGCCAAGAAATCGGCCAAAGAGCGCCCGCGCACATTGGCGACATGGGTGGAGTCGGTGATTTTCAGGAAGGCATCATTGGCTGCGGTGATGACGCCGTCATCATCCAACAAAACCATGGCGTCCACGCCCTCATGAAACAGCCGTTCAAGATTTTCGCTGGTTTCATTTTGCTGACGCGCGCCTTGGTCGGTGGCTTCGATCCGGCACAGCATCAACCGTTCGCCAGCGGCGCGGAAAAGCTTGGGGATCACGCGCAGCTTGCGCTGCGAGCGGCGCGCCACCAGTTCAACCGGGCTGACGGCATTGGTCGTGGCGATGGTCGAGAGGCTTTCCAAAAACTCACCGCGACGGCGGCCTTCGAATTCCTGCGCAATCGCGGCCCCCACCAGTTCTTGGCGCGACCCGCCAAGCATCGTGGCCGCCGAGGCGTTCAGATCGGCAATGCGGCCATTGTTCATGGCCACAAGCACAACCGCATCGCGGGTTGCCTCCATCAACACCCGATAGCGGGTGTCCATTTCACGCTGGGTTTCATAATCGCGTTCCAACACGATTTGCGCCATGACAAGCTGCTGCTGCATCTCGGCAATCGGGCGCAGATCGCGGCCCAGCATCAAAATGGCCTTATCCTTGTCAATCGCGTGCATGGTATAGCGGATCGGGAATTCCGACACCGCCTCGTCCAGATGGTTCAACTCGACCGCGACCGAGCGCACCCCGGGCTTTGCAAGATCGGCCACGCGGGTTTGGAACTTTTGATAGCTTTCCGAGGTCATGATTTCGGACACGGGTCGGCCAATCCAGCCGCCCAGCCGCCCAAACGAGGCGTGATGGGGGTTCACCATGACCCCCGAGACCTGCCCCTCGGCCGATACCATAAGGCAAATGTCACCCGCTGTTGCCACGATATCTGACAACAATTCAGGATCGATTAGCGGCATCGACATGCCGGCCAGAAGATGCTTCGTATCCGTATTCACGAGCTGTTCGCCTCGTTTGCCGCCCACCCGACCTTGCGGGACAACGGAGAGTTACGCACGCCGAAGCGCACAGATGGCATCAAGCTTTAGGCCAATCGCCTCCAGCGCAGCGCCGATGTCATTGGAGGCATGGTCAGCGCCTGTGCATGATGCGACATCCTCCACCGTCGACATGATGGCCCCCCCAACGATGATGGGCGTGGAAGGGCCCCGAATAGCCTTGAGATATTTGATCAATTCCGCGGCAGAGGTCAATTTCCCTTCTGTGGAAATCGAGATCATTATGCCGTCGAAATTGCGCGTCGCCAGCAATGTGCGCAGATCGCCAAGGCTTGGCGCGATCCTTAGGCAAACCGAAACACCAAAGCGCCGCATCTGCCCCATGGCCACCATCGGCCCAAGGGTGTGTTGTTCTTGGTCTGGCACGATCAAGAGCACCGTGCCTTGGCCAGTATCTTGCGATTGATCCGCCGCCCAAGCATTGCCAATCTCGCGCAGCAGGCTTTGCAGACGCCCCGTGCCGATGGAGACGTCGAGCCAGCTCATTTGATCGGCGTGCCAAGCCGCCCCCATCCGCCGCGCGGCTTCGGGGATGTAGACATCGGCAAGCGCGGCCAAGGAAATCCGCGCCCGGCGCACCTCGGACAACAGCTGGTGAAAGGCCTGATCCGACCCCGAGACCGAGGCTTCGATCATGGATTGCACCAAACCCTCGCGCAGCTCGGCAGCGCCACGTGCGTTGCGATCGACCAAAAGCGAAACGACCTGCGAAGCAAAGTAGTTCACGCCAGACATGGCGTATGAACCCTGTCCTTCGGGTTGTCGGCCATGATCTTGGGCGTAAAAATCCTGCATTCGACCAAATCCGCCCCCAGGAGCCCACAAAACCGCAATCTGACGTTATCAGCACGACCGGGGACATCTGTAACCAGTCTCCTTTAGGGGCGACAAAATGTCAAAGAAAATTGACACCCTTAAAATTATGTAACTGCGCCACTTATTTCAAGCCCCTGCAACTGAACAGAAATATGGGATTTTTTAGGCTCCACCCCGGGCAATTCCCGGCAATTGCGCGCAAGAGATGTCAACCTGAATAGTGTAAGTTTCAATTGACACATTCCGCTTTAGCCCGCTAGGGTGGGCTTGCGGACCCGTCTTTTTGAAAGCTTGCGGATGCCTGAGAATCGCCCAAACAGCCCTGCCCGCAAGCCGCTTTACACAGCGGCCGAGCGCGCGCGACGCGACGCTTCGGGCTGGACTTTGGTGCAGGGCATTCTGGCGCCGGTGCAGTTTGTGGTCTTTCTGATCTCGCTGGTTTTGGTGCTGCGCTATCTGGCCACGGGCGAAGGCTATGGCATCGCGACGGCCTCGATCCTGATCAAAACCGCGGCGCTCTATCTGATCATGGTGACCGGCGCGATTTGGGAAAAGGTGGTCTTTGGCCAATACCTTTTGGCCCCCGCTTTTTTCTGGGAAGATGTGTTCAGCTTTGCCGTCATCGCGCTGCATACCGCTTATATCATTGCACTTTTCACCGCGGCGCTGTCGCCTGACGCGCTGATGATCTTGGCACTTGCCGCCTATGCGGCCTATGCGATCAACGCCGTTCAATTCGTGCTGAAGCTGCGTCTTGCGCGGCTGGATGCGGCGGTGGCGGAATGACCGGCGCCCTGCCCACTGTTGGATGTTCGAACACTCCTGTCTTGAAACAGCGCGGTCAGCGCGAGGTGTTTTGCGGGCTGACCGGGATCATCTGGCTGCATCGCAAAATGCA
This sequence comes from Tabrizicola sp., assembly GCA_965284335.1. Lineage (GTDB taxonomy): Bacteria > Pseudomonadota > Alphaproteobacteria > Rhodobacterales > Rhodobacteraceae > Tabrizicola_A. The sequence goes on from OZ260076.1 coordinate 1,791,872, forward strand.
GGACGCCTTCTTTCTGGTCGTCGGCAGCCGGACCTGTGCGCATCTTTTGCAATCGGCCGCCGGGGTGATGATCTTTGCCGAACCGCGCTTTGGCACGGCGATTCTGGAGGAAAAGGATCTGGCCGGTCTGGCCGATGCCCAGACCGAGTTGGACCGCGAAGTTGCGCGCCTACTGTCACGCCGGCCTGACATTCGGCAATTGTTCCTTGTCGGCTCTTGCCCGTCCGAGGTGATCAAGCTGGATTTGCACCGCGCCGCCGAGCGGATGAGCGCGGCCCATGCCCCGCATGTGCGGGTGCTGAACTATTCGGGGTCGGGAATCGAGACGACCTTTACCCAAGGCGAGGATGCCTGTCTGGCCGCCATGGTCCCTGCCCTGCCCGCCACCACGGCGCGGGAACTTTTGATCGTCGGCGCCCTGCCCGATGTGGTGGAAGATCAGGCGCTGGCGCTTTTGGCGGCGATGGGCGTGGGCCCGGTGCGCTGTTTGCCCGCGCGTCGGTCTGCCGATCTGCCTGCGGTGGGGGCGAACACCGTGTTCGCGCTGGTGCAGCCTTTCCTTAGCGACACCCATGCTGCACTGGTCCGGCGCGGGGCGCGGCATATCGCGGCCCCCTTCCCCTTTGGCGCCGAGGGCACCACCGCTTGGTTGCAGGCGATTGCCACCGAATTCGGTGTGGCCCCTGATCTGTTCGAGTCCGTCATCGCCGCGCCCCGTGCGCGGGCTGAAAAGGCGATTGCGGCGGCGGCGGAAACGCTGTCGGGCAAGTCGGTGTTCTTCTTCCCCGACAGCCAGTTGGAAATTCCGCTGGCCCGGTTCCTGACCCGCGAATGTGGTATGACGGCGGTCGAGGTCGGCACTCCGTTCTTGCACCGCGATCTGATGGCACCGGAACTGGAGCTTCTGGCCGAGGGGCCGGTGCTCTCCGAGGGCCAGGATGTAGACCTGCAACTTGACCGCGTCCGCGAAGCCCGCCCCGATCTGACCGTTTGCGGCCTTGGCCTTGCCAATCCGCTTGAGGCCGAGGGTCTGGCGACCAAATGGGCGATCGAACTGGTGTTCAGCCCGGTGCATTTTTACGAACAGGCCGGTGATCTGGCCGGACTTTTCGCCCGCCCCCTACGCCGCCGCGCATTGCTTGCACCGCTGGCCCCCAAGTTGGAGGCCGCCGAATGAAGCTGACGCTCTGGACCTATGAAGGCCCGCCCCATGTGGGGGCGATGCGTGTGGCAACCGGCATGAAAGGTCTGCACTATGTGCTGCACGCCCCGCAGGGCGACACCTATGCCGATCTTCTGTTCACCATGATCGAACGGCGCGACCATCGCCCGCCGGTCAGCTACACCACCTTTCAGGCCCGCGATCTGGGGGCCGATACGGCGGGCCTGTTTAAGACCGCCTGCCGCGACGCGGTGGAGCGGTTCCAGCCCGAGGCACTGATTGTCGGCGCCTCTTGCACCGCCGAACTCATTCAGGATGATCCCGCCGGTCTGGCCGAAAGCATGGATCTGGGCATCCCGGTGATCCCCTTGGAGCTGCCAAGCTATCAGCGCAAGGAGGGCTTTGGCACCGACGAGACCTTCTTGCAGATCGTGCGCCATCTGGCCAAGCCTGTGGCCCGCAACGAGAAGATCACCGCCAACCTGATCGGCCCCACCGCTTTGGGCTTCCGCCACCGCGATGACATTGTCGAGGTGACGCGGCTTTTGTCCGACATGGGCATTGGCGTGAATGTGGTCGGCCCGATGGGCGCGCGGCCCAGCGACATTGCCCGGCTGGGCGCGGCGCATTTCAACGTGCTGATGTATCCCGAGCATGCTGAAAGTGCGGCGCGCTGGTTGGAGACGAATTTCAAGCAGCCCTACACCAAGATCGTGCCCATCGGCGTGGGTGCGACCCATGATTTTCTGGCGGAAGTGGCGCAGATCACCGGCCTGCCCGTGCAGGCCGACACCAGCCGTTTGCGCCTGCCGTGGTGGACGCGGTCGGTGGACAGCACCTACCTCACCGGCAAGCGGGTGTTCATCTTTGGCGACGGCACCCATGTCGCCGCCGCCGCCCGTGTCGCGCGCGACGAGATGGGGTTCGAGGTGGCAGGTCTTGGCTGTTTCAACCGCGAAATGGCCCGGCCCATCCGCGCCTTGGCCAAGGAATATGGCGTCGAGGCGCTGATTTCGGATGATTATCTTGAGGTCGAGGCCGCGATTGCCGCCCTGCACCCCGAGATGATCCTTGGCACCCAGATGGAGCGCCATATCGGCAAGCGTCTGGGCATTCCTTGCGCGGTGATTTCAGCCCCGGTGCATGTGCAGGACTTCCCCGCGCGCTATTCCCCGCAAATGGGTTGGGAAGGCGCGAATGTGCTCTTTGACACTTGGGTGCACCCGCTGGTCATGGGGCTGGAAGAGCATCTTCTGCACATGTTCCGCGATGATTTCGAATTCCATGACGCGGCGGGCGCCTCGCACCATGGCGGGGCGCATACCCCCCGCGCCGCAGAGGCGGCCCCCGAACCTGTGGCACTCGTCCCCGCCGCCGCCTCGGGTCAGGTGATCTGGCTGTCGGATGCGGAAAATGAGCTGAAAAAGATCCCGTTCTTTGTGCGCGGCAAGGCGCGGCGCAACACCGAGACCTATGCCTCGGGCAAGGGCGTGACCGAGATCAGCGTTGAAACCCTGTATGAGGCAAAGGCACATTATGCGCGCTGATGCCCCCATGACTGGCACCAAGGTTGGCTACAACGTCGTTGTGGTCACGCTGGACCAGCATGCGGCGGGCCCTGCGGCCCGCATCACCCCGCGCCTTGCGCGGGATTTTCCGGGGCTGACCGTCACCGTCCATGCCGCCGCCGAATGGGCCGAAAGCCCTGCCGCGCTGGCCCGCTGCAAAGCGGCCTTGGAGACGGCGGATATCGTCATCGCCAACCTGATCTTCATCGAAGAACACATCAACGCCATCCTGCCCGAGTTGACGGCGGCGCGGACGCGCTGCGATGCCTTTGTCGGGCTGATTGCCGACAGCGCCATCGTGCGGCTGACGAAGATGGGTGATCTGGATATGGCGCGCCCGGCCTCGGCGGCGATGACGCTGTTGAAAAAGCTGAAGCCCACGGCCAAGACATCCGCCAATTCCGGCGAAAAGCAGATGTCGATGCTGCGCCGCCTGCCGAAGATCCTGCGCTGGATCCCGGGCAAGGCGCAGGATCTGCGCGCGTGGTTCTTGTCGATGCAATATTGGCTGGGCGGGTCGGACGAGAACATCGAACAGATGATCCGCTTTCTCATCAGCCGCTATTCCACCCGCAAAGACTGGCGCGGAACCGAGGCGAAGGCACCGATCGATTACCCGGAGGTTGGGCTTTACCACCCCGATCTTGCCGCGCGGATGACGACCAATCTGGCCGACCTGCCGCGCCCGGCCAAGGTGCAGGCCACGGTCGGCTTGCTTTTGCTGCGGTCTTATATCCTTGCCGGCGACACCGCACATTATGATGCGGTCATTCGCCGGTTTGAGGCGCAGGGCATTGCCTGTATCCCCGCCTTTGCCGGGGGGCTGGATGGGCGTCCGGCGATCAACAATTTCTTCCAAACCGCCAGCGGCCCGCGCATTGATGCGATGGTGTCCTTGACCGGGTTCAGCCTTGTGGGTGGTCCGGCCTATAATGACAGCCCGGCGGCGGTTGAGGCGCTGAGCAGGCTGGACCTGCCCTATATCGCGGCGCATCCGTTGGAGTTTCAAACGCTGGGCCAGTGGGCCAGCGCCAAGACGGGCCTTGGCCCAATTGAAACCACCATGCTGATTGCCCTGCCCGAGATTGACGGGGCGACCAATCCCACGGTGTTTTCGGGCCGCCACGGGGTTGATGGCTGCAAAGGCTGCGCCATGGCGTGTCTCGCCGGGGCAGATGCCAAGGCGATGTCACCCTGCCATGAGCGCGTGGCGGCGCTGGCCGACAAGGTGTTGCGGCTGGCCCTCTTGCGCCGCCGCGCGGTGGCAGAGCGGCGCGTGGCCATTGTGCTTTACGGCTTTCCGCCCAATGCGGGCGCGGTGGGCACGGCCGCTTATCTTTCGGTCTTTGAAAGCCTGCACAACACCTTGCACGCGATGAAAGCGGCGGGCCATGACGTGACCCCGCCTGAGACGGTTGAGGAATTGCGCGAGGCGGTGCTGAAAGGCAATGCCGCGCGCCATGGGCAGGTGGCCAATGTCGCCGCCCATGTCGGGGCCGATGTGCTGGTCAAGGACACGCCCTGGCTTTCGGAAATCGAGGCTGTCTGGGGCCCCGCCCCCGGCCGCCATCAGACCGACGGGCGCGGGGTGTTCATCCTTGGCGCGCAGTTCGGCAAAGTGTTTGTCGGCATCCAGCCGGTGTTCGGCTATGAGGGCGACCCGATGCGCCTGCTCTTTGAGCATGGCTTTGCCCCGACCCATGCGTTTTCGGCCTTTTATCAATGGCTTCGCCGGGATTTCGGGGCCGATGTGCTGTTGCATTTCGGGATGCATGGCGCTTTGGAATTCATGCCGGGCAAACAGGCCGGGGTCTCGGGCGCCTGCTGGCCGGATCGCATGATCGGCGGGCTGCCGAATGTTTACCTCTATGCCGCCAACAACCCGTCTGAGGCGACGCTGGCCAAGCGCCGGTCAAACGCCATCACCGTCACGCACCTGACGCCGCCCTTGGCGCAGGCCGGGCTTTACAAGGGCCTGATCGAGCTGAAAGACAGCCTGACGCGTTGGCGCGCCTTGCCCACGGTTGCCCCGGAACGCGCCGATCTTGAGGCGTTGATCGCCGAACAGGCGGCTTTGGTGGATATGGGCGGGCAGGACCCTGCCCAGCTGTGGCTGAAGCTTTTGGAAGCCGAAGACGCGCTGATCCCGGACGGGATGCATGTGGTCGGACGGCCAATGTCGGCGGCCTCACGAGCGGGCTATCTTGATCTCTTGCCGCCGATGGAGGCCGCCCAGCGCGCCGCCGTCGAGGCGCAATTGGCGCAGGACAGTGAAATCCCGGCGCTGTTGCGCGCCCTTGGCGGCCATTACATCGCCCCCGTGCCGGGCGGCGATCTGATCCGCAGCCCGCAAATCCTGCCGACGGGGCGCAACATTCACGCCTTTGACCCGTTCCGCATGCCGACCGAATACGCGCTGCGCGACGGCGCGGCGCAGGCGGACAAGCTTTTGGCCGCCCACCCGACCCTGCCCCGATCTGTGGCCTTGGTGCTGTGGGGGTCGGACAATATCAAATCGGACGGCGGGCCGATGGCGCAGGCCTTGGCGCTGATGGGCGTGCGCCCGCGCTTTGACAGCTATGGCCGGTTGTGCGGGGCCGATCTGATCCCGCTGGCCGAATTGGGCCGACCGCGCATTGACGTGTTGATGACCCTGTCGGGCATCTTCCGCGATCTTCTACCCTTGCAGACCAAGATGCTGGCCGAGGCGGCGTGGAAATGCGCCACCGCCGATGAGCCCGTGAGCCAGAACTTCATCCGCGCCCATGCGCTGGCCTATGCGGCTGAGATGGGGGTGGATATGGAAACCGCGTCCTTGCGGGTGTTTTCCAATGCCGAGGGTGCCTATGGGTCGAACGTCAACCAATTGGTCGACAGCTCGGCCTTTGGGGCCGAGGATGAGTTGGCCGATGCCTATGAGGCGCGCAAGTCCTTTGCCTATGGCCGTGATGGCAAGGCGGTGAAGAACGCGAGCCTTCTGCAAAAGGCGCTGAAGGATGTCGATCTGGCCTATCAGAACCTTGAATCGGTAGAGCTGGGCGTCACCTCGGTGGACCATTACTTTGACACGCTGGGCGGCATTGCGCGGGCCGTGAAGCGCCAACGCGGGGGCGAAACGCCGGTTTATATCAGCGACCAGACCCGCGGCACCGGCAAGATCCGCACGCTGCGCGACCAGATCGCGCTTGAGTCCCGCTCGCGAACGCTGAACCCGAAGTTTTATGAAAGCCTGCTGACCCATGGCGCCGAAGGCGTTCGCCAGATCGAGGCGCATGTGACCAACACCATGGGCTGGTCGGCGACAACCGAGGCGGTAGACCCGTGGGTCTACCAGCGCCTGTCGGAAACCTTCGTGCTGGATGAGGCGATGCGCAAGCGGCTGGCCGAATTGAACCCCGCAGCATCGGCCCGCATGACCAACCGCCTGATTGAGGCCTCTGAGCGCGCCTATTGGACGCCGGATGCCGCCACATTGGCCGCCCTGCAAGGGGCTGCGGATGAGCTGGAAGACCGTCTGGAAGGGATTGCCGCCGAATGAGCCTGATCCTGACCCGCTATCGCTGCCCTGCCGTCGGAGCCTCCGGCGGGAGTATTTTTGCCAAGAGGAAAGGGGCACAAGCATGAGCCTGGACAACATTCCGAACCTGAGAGGTCTGGATGGGGACGGATCGGTGCAGGTGCATCTGGATCCCGAAACCCGCATCGAGGGGGCCAAGGTGTTTTCGGTCTATGGCAAGGGGGGGATTGGCAAATCGACCACCTCGTCGAACCTGTCGGCGGCCTTTTCGATGATGGGCAAGCGGGTGTTGCAGATTGGCTGTGACCCCAAGCATGACAGCACCTTTACCCTGACGGGGCGGTTGCAGCCGACGGTGATCGACATTCTGAAGGAGGTGGATTTCCACCCCGAGGAATTGCGCCCCGAGGATTATGTGGCGACCGGTTTCAACGGCGTGAAATGCGTCGAGGCGGGGGGGCCGCCTGCGGGCACCGGCTGTGGCGGCTATGTGGTGGGCCAGACGGTGAAGCTCTTGAAGCAGCATCACCTCTTGGAAGACACCGATGTGGTGATCTTTGACGTCTTGGGCGATGTGGTCTGCGGTGGCTTTGCCGCCCCCCTGCAGCATGCCGACCGCGCGGTGATTGTCACGGCAAATGACTTTGACAGCATCTATGCGATGAACCGCATCATCGCCGCGGTGCAGGCGAAATCGGGCAATTACAAGGTGCAATTGGCCGGATGCGTCGCCAACCGCTCGCGCGAGACCGATGAGGTGGACCGCTATTGCGCGCGGGTGGGCTTCAACCGTTTGGCCCATATGCCTGACATTGATGCCATCCGCCGCTCGCGTCTGAAGAAAAAGACATTGTTCGAGATGGACGATGCCGAAGACGTGGTCATGGCGCGGGCCGAATACATGAAACTGGCCGATACGCTGTGGCGTTCAGTGCAGGCACCGGGATCGACCCCGGCGCCGCTGCCCGACCGCGATATCTTTGAACTTCTGGGGTTTGACTGACCATGGCCGACTATTCCGCCACACGCGACCGGGTTGAGCAATATTTCGACCGTTCCGCCACCAAGGTGTGGGAGCGGCTGACCTCGGATGCGCCGGTGAGCCGGATCCGCCAGACCGTGCGCGAGGGGCGTGACCGGATGCGTGCCGTCATGCTGGGCCGTTTGCCGGCCGACCTGCGCGGGGCGCGCATTTTGGATGCGGGCTGTGGTGCGGGGCAGATGACGGCGGAACTGGCCGCGCGCGGCGCCGATGTGACGGCGGTGGATATCTCGCCTGCGCTGGTGGAGATTGCCCGTTCGCGTTTGCCGCAAGAACACAGCCACCGCGTGACCTTTGCCGCAGGTGATATGACGGCGGCCCATCATGGCAGCTTTGACTATGTCTTGGCGATGGACAGCCTGATTTACTACGGGCCTGCCGATATTGCCGCGTCTTTGGATCGGCTGGGGGCGCGCACCGCTCAGGCCGTGGTCTTTACCGTGGCACCCAAGACCCCGTTCCTGATGGCATTTTGGACCTTGGGCAAGGCGTTTCCGCGTGCGGATCGCAGCCCCACCATGGTGCCTCATGCTTTTGACACCCTGCACAAGGCCACCGGCGGGCGGCTTGCCCAGATCGAGCGGGTCTCGCGCGGGTTTTATATTTCCGAATGTCTGGAGTATCGCCCGTGATCTTGCGGAAGAAACATATCCAGCAATTGGGCAGCGCCTGGCTGCCCTTTGCCGATGCCGCCTCTGAGGGGCTGCCTTTGGCGCAATTGCTGCGGCTGGGATTGTTTCAGGTGTCGGTCGGCATGGCGTCGGTGTTGCTTTTGGGCACGCTGAACCGGGTGATGATTGTGGAACTGTCGGTGCCTGCGCTGATCGTGGCGCTGATGATCGCGCTGCCGGTGCTGTCGGCCCCGTTCCGCGCGCTGTTGGGGTTCCGGTCGGACACCCATCGCAGCGCGATTGGCTGGAAGCGTATTCCCTATCTGTGGTTTGGCAGCCTGTGGCAGATGGGGGGTCTTGCGATCATGCCCTTTGCGCTGATCGTCTTGGGCGGTGATCAGATCATTGGCCCGACATGGGCGGGTGAGGTGCTGGCCGCACTTGCCTTTGTGATGGCGGGTTTGGGCGTGCATATGACCCAAACTGCGGGCCTTGCCTTGGCCTCGGACCGCGCCACCGATGAGACGCGGCCGCGTGTTGTGGCGCTGCTTTATGTCATGTTCCTGATCGGCATGGCGATTTCGGCGGTGATCGTGGGCGCGCTGTTGCAAGATTTCTCGGACCTGCGGCTGATCCGTGTGGTGCAGGGCTGTGCTTTGGCCACTTTGGTGCTGAACCTGATTGCGCTTTGGAAGCAGGAAAAGGTTCGCCCGATGAGCGACGCCGAACGCGCCGAGCCGCGTCCGCGCTTTGGCGATGCTTGGGCCGATCTGATGGCGGGTGGCACGGCGGGGCGGCTGTTGGCCGTGGTGGCGGTTGGGGCCTTTGGCTTTAACATGCAAGACGTGCTGCTTGAGCCATATGGCGGCGAGATTTTGGGGCTTTCGGTTTCGGCCACCACGCTGTTGACCGCGGTTTACGCCGGCGGGGCGCTTTTGGGCTTTGGTCTGGCCGCGCGCTGGCTGGGCCGGGGAACCGATCCTTACCGCATGGCCGGGCGCGGCATCTTGATTGGCATCGGCGCCTTTGCCGCCGTGATCTTTGCGGGACCGTTGAATTCGGCCTTGGTGTTCTTTGGCGGCGCGATGTGCATTGGGCTCGGTGGCGGGCTGTTTTCTGTCGCCACGCTGACGGCTGCCATGGCCATGCCCACGGGCGGACGCGCCGGGCGTGGTCTGGCGCTGGGGGCTTGGGGTGCGGCGCAGGCCACGGCGGCGGGCCTGTCCATCGCCTTTGGGGGCGCCATTCGTGACGGGATCACCGCGCTGGCCACGGGCGGACATTTGGGGGCGGCCTTCGACACCCCCGCAATCGGCTATACCTTTGTTTACCATACGGAAATCGGGCTTCTCTTTATCACGCTTATCCTACTTGGCCCGCTGGTCCGCACCAGACTTTTGACTGATCAACCCAAAACCACAGGAAAACTCGGGCTTCCCGATTTTCCGACCTGACCCTGGAGGGACACCCATGTTGGGCACTGAATTCTTTGGAAACTTCGATCTGGCCTCGTTGTCGATCTGGCTCTTTTGGGGCTTTTTCGCGCTGTTGGTCTATTACCTGCAAACCGAGAACATGCGCGAAGGCTACCCGCTGGAGCTGGAAGACGGCAAAGTGGCGCCGAACCAAGGCCCCTTCCCGTTGCCGTCGCCCAAGACCTTCCTCTTGCCCCATGGCCGCGGTTCGGTGACCGTGCCAAACGGCGAGCGTGAAGCGCGCGAGGTGGCCTTGGGCCGCACCGCCGTGTCGGAAGGCTTTCCCCATGCGCCTTTGGGCGATCCGATGAAGGACGGCGTTGGCCCAGCCTCGTGGGCGCCGCGCCGCGATATTCCGGAACTGGATGGCCATGGCCATAACAAGATCGTGCCGATGGCTTCGGCTCCGGCCTTTGCCGTCTCGGCTGGACGTGACCCGCGCGGTCTGCCGGTGCAGGCGGGCGATCTGGAAGTGGTGGGCCGCATTTCGGATATGTGGGTCGACGCGCCGGAACAATTGGTGCGCTATCTGGAAATCACGCTGAATTCGGGTTCGAAAAAGCTGGTTCCGATGCCGATGGTCAAGGTTCAGGCCGACCGCGTGCGCATCAACTCGCTGTCGTCTGATCTGTTCGAAGGCGTGCCAGCGACCAAATCGCAGACCGAAGTGACGCTGCTCGAAGAAGAAAAGATCAGCGCCTATTACGCGGGCGGCACCCTTTATGCCGCTGACAAGCGCAAGCGCGGTTTCTGATCCAAACGAAGAAAGGGGGCGACCATGTCCAACCATGACCACGACGATTTCGCTGTTGAGCCGGTTCCGGGCCTGCCCGCCGAGCCGCCCAAAGGCGAGGTGCTTTTGTGGCAAGGCCGCCCCCAAGCCTTTGCGCTGGCGCGCGAGGCGATGAAGATCAACTGGATTGCCGGGTATTTCGTGGCACTTGCCATCTGGCGCGGCTGGGCAATGGGGGGGGGCGTGCTGTCCACCAGCTTTGCCGTGATGCTGCCCTATCTGGCCATTGGCGCGGTGACCTGCGGCATTCTTTACAGCATTGCCGTGGTGCAGGCCCGCACCACCGTTTACACCATCACCACCGCCCGTGTGGCGATGCGGATCGGGGCAGCGCTGACTGTGACGCTGAACCTGCCCTTCCGCCAGATCGGCGCGGCCAATCTGGCGCTGAAATCCAACGGAACCGGGACGATTGCTCTGCAAACGCTGGGGGATACCCGGATTTCCTATCTTGTCTGCTGGCCTCATGTGCGGCCTTGGCATTTCAACCGCACCCAGCCTGCGCTGCGCGCCATTCCCGATGCCGCCGCAGTTGCCAAGCTTTTGGCCGATGCCGCCGAAACCCGGCTGAGCCAGCCCGAAGTCACCAACACCACCGCCCCGGCCCATGCCGTGGCCGCTGAATAAGGAGGCGCACCCATGCAAGCCACGCGCAACCGCCCCGCTGACACAAAGGACATGATCCCAAAGCCCTTGCTTTTGGCGATGCTGGCCTTGGTGCTGGCGACATTGGCTCTGGCCAGCTTTTCCGCCCTGACCGGGCGCGAAAAGGCCGGAACACCCGCGCCGGCCGCCATTGTGGCCGAACGCACGATCTATCTTGTGGGCGGGGGCGCGCAGGCCGTCACCGTTCTGGACGAAAACCGCGCCCTGCTGATGGACATGCCGCATGGCGGTTTCATCACCGTTATTCAAAACGGGTTGCAGCGCGCACGCCTGACAGCCCGCGTCGATCAGTCATTGCCGGTGCGTATTGTGGAATACGCCAATGGCCGGCTGACCGTCGTTGATGACCACACCGGATGGAGCGCGGAACTGGGCGCATTCGGATCAGACAATAAGGCCGCATTCGAACGGCTCATGTCGCAGTGACACATAATTAAGGGAACCAAATCATGGGACTATTTACCAAATCTGCTGAAGAGGTGCCCTGCACCGTCGAGGTCAGTCACCGTTTCGAAAGCCTGCACGCCCACGTTCGTTTCAACAATGGTGCCGTGGTTTACCCCGGCGATGAGGTTTTGGTGCATGGCGCGCCGATCATGGCCGCCTATGGCGAGCTGATCGTCGAGGACCGTCAGGCCACCATCACCCGCGCCAGCCTGATCGAACGTCTGTGGACCCGCGCCACTGGCGATTTTGGGTTCATGGAGCTGTGCGAATTCTCCTTCTCGGAAGAGGTGACGCTATGAACGCGCAAAACCCCGACATGACCGCCGACACCGCCTTGGTGCCGGAAATCGACAGCACCGCCACCACCGCGATGGCGACCGAAACCACCATGCTGAACCCGCGGTTCTACACCACCGATTTTGACGAGATGGACCGACTGGATGTCTCCTCGATCCGGCCCGAATGGGACAAGCTGATCGCGCAGATGAAATCCGACCCCAACAAGGGCCATTTCAAGAAAAACGCCGATTGGGACCAGATCGACTGGGCCGGGATGGACCCCAAGCTGCGGGTGGAGTTCATCGACTTTCTGGTGTCGTCCTGCACCGCCGAGTTTTCGGGCTGCGTGCTTTACAAGGAAATGAAGCGGCGCGGCAATAACCCCGACATTTGCGAGCTATTCAACTATATGGCCCGCGATGAGGCGCGGCACGCCGGTTTCATCAATGACGCGCTGCGCGAGGCGGGCGTTGCGGTGAACCTTGGCTTTCTGACCAAGGCCAAGAAATACACCTATTTCCGGCCAAAGTTCATCTATTACGCCACCTATCTGTCTGAAAAGATTGGATATGCGCGTTACATCACCATTTATCGCCATTTGGAGGCGAACCCTGATCAGCGTTTCCACCCGATCTTCAAGTGGTTCAAGGAATGGTGCAATGACGAGTTCAGCCATGGCGAGGCTTTTGCGCTGATCATGCGCACCGATCCCGCCCTGACCAACAGCTTTGTCAACAAGCTGTGGATCCGGTTTTTCCTGACCGCCGTCTATTCCACCATGTTCGTGCGCGACCATGCCCGGCCCGAGTTCCACAAGGCGCTTGGCGTTGACATCGAATGGTATGACCAAGAGGTGTTCCGCAAGACCTCGACCATCGCGCGGCAGATCTTCCCGATCGAGGTGGACATTGACCACCCGCGTTGGCTGCCAAACCTGCGCCGGATGCGCGACGCTTTTGGCCAGATGGACGCGGGCAAGCACAAGGGCGGGCTCGGCGGCTGGATCAGCCACAAGCTGGGCGCGGTCAAGGCGCTGTCTGCCTTTGTCGCGCTTTACACCATCCCGGTGATCAAACGTGAGCCGCCCAAAGACGTGCGGCTGGAGCCGATCTATTGACCGTCACCCCCCATGGGGCCGTGGTGCCGGGGCGGTTTCGCCCCGGCCAAACGCCTGATGACCGGGCGGTGTCACCATGACCGAAAGCCCGTGGATCGCCGCCCTTCTGACCCTGTTCGTCTGGTGGTTTTCCACCGGCATCATCCTGTGGCGCGTGCGGGTGGCCGATAATGGCCAGCCCTCGGACCATATGAATTCGGTGGTGATCGGTTTGCCTTTGGTCGTTTTGGGCTGCGCTGCGGCCTATGCCTCTTTGCCCGATTTGTCGGTGCAGGGGATTTATATGGCCTTTTTCGCAGCCCTCGCCCTGTGGGGCTGGATCGAGCTGGCCTTTTTGTCCGGCGTCATCACTGGCCCCAATCGCAGCCCTTGCCCGCCCTTTACCAGCACGCTTGCCCGGTTTTGGCGCGCGGTTGGCACTGTGGCTTGGCATGAATTGGCGCTGGCGATCACGTTGGTGGCTTTGGGCCTTCTGAGCATGGGGGCGGAAAACCCCTTTGCCTTTGGCACCTTCGCTATTTTGTTCTTTGCCCGTATCTCGGCCAAGCTGAACCTGTTTCTTGGCGTGCCGCGGATCAATATCCAGTTCCTGCCCCGCCCGCTTGGGCATCTGGCCAGCCATTTTCGCATGGGTCGGATTACGGCATTCTTTCCCCTTTCGGTGTCGGCCCTGACCGTCGCCTCGGCCCTGCTGCTGGAGCGTGCGATCAACGTGGACACCCCCGGCATGTCGGTGGGCTATGCCCTTTTGACCTGCCTTTGCCTGCTGGCCTTGCTGGAGCACTGGTTCATGGTGCTGCCGCTGCCAGATGAAAAACTGTGGCGTTGGATGATGCCCGCAGCCAAACCTCAAAAAGACCGGATCGAGGACGCCAATGGACTTTGACAGCATGTTCCGCGCCCAGCTTGAGACCCTCAAGTCAGAAGGCAATTACCGCACATTCGCCGAATTGGAGCGCAAGCGCGGCGCCTTTCCGCGCGCCGCGAGCTATAAAGACGGCGAGGTGAATGAAATTACCGTCTGGTGTTCGAACGATTATCTCGGCATGGGCCAGCACCCCGATGTGGTGAAAGCCATGGTCGATTGTGTGCAGGCCTGCGGCACGGGCGCTGGCGGCACGCGCAATATTTCCGGCACCAATCACAACCACCTGCTCTTGGAGGCCGAACTGGCCGATCTGCATGGCAAGGAAGCGGCGCTGTTGTTCACCAGCGGTTATGTGTCGAACTGGGCGGCCCTTTCCACCCTTGGCAGCCGGATTCCGAATGCGGTGATCCTGTCGGATGCGGGCAACCATGCCTCGATGATCGAAGGCGTGCGGCACTCCCGTGCCGATAAGGTGATCTGGAAGCACAATGACTGGCGCGATCTTGACCGTAAGCTGGCGGCCGTGGGGGATCGGCCGAAGATCGTGGCCTTTGAATCGGTTTATTCGATGGATGGCGATATCGCGCCGATCAAAGAGATCGTGCAGGTTGCCAAGGCCCATGGCGCGCTGACCTATATCGACGAGGTGCATGCGGTGGGCATGTATGGCCCGCGCGGTGGTGGGGTGACCGAACGCGAAGGGCTGGCCGATCAGATCGACCTGATCGAAGGTACGCTTGGCAAGGCTTATGGCGTGGTCGGCGGCTATATCACCGGATCGGCCCCCTTGTGCGATTTCATCCGCAGCTTTGCCAGCGGCTTCATCTTTACCACCGCCCTGCCCCCGGCAATTGCGGCTGCCGCCACCGCCTCGATCCGCCACCTGAAGGCCAGCGGTATCGAGCGCGCGCGCCAGCAGGCCCAAGTGGCCAAGCTGCGCGCGAAACTCGACCGCGCGGGCATCCCGCATCTGGCCAATGACAGCCACATCATTCCGGTGATGATCGGCGATCCGGTGAAATGTCGGATGATCAGCGATATTTTGATGAAGGATTGGGGCATCTATGTGCAGCCGATCAATTATCCCACCGTCGCCAAAGGAACCGAGCGGCTGCGTATAACCCCCTCGCCTTTCCATTCGGATGCCGATATTGATCACCTTGTAACCGCCCTGGCCACGCTTTGGCAGCGGTGCGCCATTTCTCATGCCGTTGCCTGACTGCCGTAAAAGGCATTCAACCCAGTGATCCAGATCGTTTTCGCATGCGTATCTATCCATCAGGCGTAATAGGGAGACCGCCCATGAAGTCGAAATTTGCTATCCTCGCCGTTCTTGCAACCACCGCTGCCCCGGCTTTTGCCGCAGGCGATGCTGCCAAGGGCGAGGCCGCGTTCAAACAGTGCCAGACCTGCCACGTCGTTGTGGATGATGCTGGAAACACGCTGGCTGGGCGCAACTCCAAGACCGGCCCGAACCTTTATGGTGTGATTGGGCGCGCCGCAGGCAGTCTGGAAGGCTTTAAATACGGCGAATCCATTATCGCCGTGGGTGCTGCAGGCTATGCTTGGGATGAGGCTGGCTTTGTGGAATATGTGCAAGATCCGGCGGCTTTCTTGAAGGCCAAGCTCGACGACAAGGGCGCAAAGTCCAAGATGTCGTTCAAGGTGAAGAACGCCGAGACTGCGGCGGATCTTTATGCCTTCTTGGCGCAGTTTGGCGCCGCCCCTGCGGCGGATGCCGCAGCAGAAGGGGCCGCCGCCGAGGGCGCAGAGGCTCCGGCAGATGGCACGGAAACCACCACCCAGCCCTGATATTTAACAGGTTTTGAATGACAAAAGCCCCCGCAATTGCGGGGGCTTTTTCTTGTGCCGGGGTCGCTCAGGCGCGCAGCGCCTGCGAGATCACACCCAGAACCGACAAGGCCGCCGCGCAGATATGCGCCGCATCAAGGCCCGCATCGGCATACATCGCCGCAGGGCTGGCTTGTTCGATGAAACGATCGGGCAAGGTCAAGGTCCGCAGCCGGACCCCGTGATCCAATCCGCCGGAATTGGCCAGATAGTGCAAGACTTGCGCGCCAAAGCCGCCGACTGCCCCCTGCTCGACCGTCAGAACCGCCGCGTGATGGCGCGTCAGTTGGGTGATCAGGTCCGTATCCAAAGGCTTGGCAAAGCGGGCATCGGCAATCGTCACCGACAGACCGTGCTGCGCCAAAAGGTCGGCTGCGGCATGGCATTCATTCAGATGCGCGCCAAAGGACAGGATCGCCAGATCCGAGCCCTGCCGCACCACCCGACCGCGGCCGATTTCCAAAGGCTGGCCCCGCTCGGGCATCTCGGCCCCCACACCTTCACCGCGCGGGAACCGGAAGGAGATCGGCCCTTCGTCATAATCGGCGGCCGTCGCGACCATATGCACAAGCTCTGCCTCATCGCCCGGCGCCATGACGACAAAGCCCGGCAGATTGGCGAGATAGCCCACATCAAAGGCCCCCGCATGGGTGGCCCCGTCGGCGCCCACCAGCCCCGCGCGGTCGATGGCAAAGCGCACGGGCAGGCCTTGCAGGGCCACGTCATGCACGATCTGGTCATAGCCGCGTTGCAGGAAGGTGGAATAGATCGCCACAAAGGGCTTTAGCCCCGCCGCCGCCATGCCTGCGGCAAAGGTCACGCCGTGCTGTTCGGCAATGCCCACATCAAAAACCCGCGCGGGAAAGCGGCGTGCCATGATATCAAGCCCGGTGCCCGAAGGCATCGCCGCAGTCACCGCCACGATCCGCCCATCGCGCCCCGCCGCCTCGGTCAGGGCCTGACCAAAAACCGAGGTATAGGCGGGCGCGTTTGACACCGCCTTGGCCTGGGTGCCGGACACCACGTCGAACTTGGCCACGCCGTGATATTTGTCGGCAGAGTTTTCGGCCGGGGCATAGCCCTTGCCCTTGACGGTGACCGCATGGATCAGGACCGGCCCCGTGGCACGGGTTCTCGCCGCGCGCAGGGTGGCCAGAAGCTGGGGCAGGTCATGGCCATCGACCGGGCCGATGTAATCCAGACCCAATTCTTCAAAAAGGGTGCCGCCCCCCGGCGTGCCGGTGACAAGCGCCCTTGCCCGGCGTGCGCCGTCGCGCAAGGGGCCGGGCAGCGCGGCCTCAAACCCCTCGGCCATGCTGCGCAGGCCCGCCAAGGGTCCGCGTTCAGCCAAACCGTTGAGATAGCGGTTCAAGGCACCGACCGGGGGCGCAATGCTCATGTCATTGTCGTTCAGAATGATGAACAGCCGCTTGCCCAGATGGCCTGCGGCATTCATCGCCTCATAGGCCATGCCCGCGGTGATGGCCCCGTCACCAATGACGGCAATCGCGTCGCCCGTGGGCTGGCCCATATCGCGGCCAATGGCAAAGCCCAAGGCCGCCGAAATGCTGGTCGAGCTATGGGCCGCACCGAAGGGGTCATAGTCGGACTCGGAGCGTTTGGTGAAGCCCGACAGGCCCCCGCCCTGACGCAAGGTCTGCATCCGGTCGCGCCGCTCGGTCAAAATCTTGTGGGGATAGCATTGGTGGCCGACATCCCAGATCAGCTTGTCCACCGGCGTGTTGAACACCGCATGGATCGCCACGGTCAATTCCACCACGCCCAAGGATGACCCAAGATGGCCACCGGTTTTCGACACCACCGAGATGACCTCGTGGCGCAGCTCGTCCGCCAATTGCACCAGATCGGCATCGCCCATGGCGCGCAGATCAGCCGGGCGCGTCACGCGGTCGAGCGTCGGGGTGGCAGAGGCGGAATGAACGGCATGAGTCATGGTGATCTCCCAATGAAAAAAGGTGCCGGGTGGGTTACACACGGCACCAGGTTCCTGTCGCCAACAGGTAAGGGAACCAGGCTGTGGAGTGCCCAGGCCCGGACCGGCGTCATGGTCCGAACGTCGTTGCGGGCCGGGCGACCGATGGCCGCCCGCCCCGATGTGTCATTAGGCCGTCGCAACCAAGGGGCTGGAGATTTCCAGCGAGGTAAAGGGCGACGGGGCTTGCTTGCTTTCTTCGGGAAGGATCTGGCCAACCGCCCAGATCGCCCCGTAGATCAGGCCGATGACAAAGACGAACAAAGCCGCCCATCCCATCCCGCGCAGCATCTGCCACATGATCCAAGACCGAATGGCCGCGGTCTTGTTGGGTTCTGTGTAGTAATTGTCAGACATCATCTCATCCTTTCGGCAGCTCAATCGAGCGGCGCATAGCCGTGCTCTTGTGCCCAGACGTACCAGTTGTCCACCACGGTGCCGGTCAGCAAGATGCCGATCCCGCCCGTCACGGTTACCAGAACGGCGAACCACCAAGCCCAGCGGTGAATGCCTTCCATCGTGGCGTTGAAGCCCATGGTCCAGCGCCAGAACAGGGCTGCCCGTTCCGATGCCGTGCCACGGTCCACGATCTGTTCCAATTCGCGGTCGCCACCCATGCGGGTGACCGACAGGATGGTCGCCCCATGCATCGCAAACAGCAGGGCCGATCCGTAAAGGAAGGCAATGCTCAATGCGTGGAAGGGGTTATAGAACAGGTTGCCATAGGTGAGGCTGAAAAGGTTGGTCCAGTCGAGGTGCGGGAAGATGCCGTAAGGCACCGCCTCGGACCAGCTTCCCATCAAAACGGGGCGAATAAGGCCCAGCACAAGGAACAACCAGATTGCGCCCGCAAAGGCCCAAGCCACATGCTTGCCCATGCCCAGTGCCTCGGCCCGCAGATAGGTGCGCACCCACCAGGTCATCACCGAAATCAGCAGGAAGAAGCTGGCCAAGAGCCACAGCCCGCCTTCCGCCATCGGCGGGATCGACAGGCCATATTCCGGGGCCGGCGGCTCGAGCGCCATCCAGAAGAGATCCCGGACAAAGACGGCAGCGTTGTAATCGGCCAAATGCCAGAACCAAGCCCCCACCAGCATGAACCAGATCAGGCCCGTGGCAAAAGAGATCACGCCAAAGGTGCCAAGATAGACCGGGCCAAGCTGTGCGTTGCCGAACCAGCCAAGCAGGTTGGAAAACCCTGCCGATTTGGTGCGGTTGCTTAGGTCGACGTTCTCAACCATCCCCATCTCAGGTGCAGCGCGCACCTGAACTTGGGTGAAAA
Source organism: Tabrizicola sp. (assembly GCA_965284335.1). Lineage (GTDB taxonomy): Bacteria > Pseudomonadota > Alphaproteobacteria > Rhodobacterales > Rhodobacteraceae > Tabrizicola_A. The sequence goes on from OZ260076.1 coordinate 1,810,543, forward strand.
TGTTTTGATACTCAGCCATTTACGCCTCCAGGAATGTCGGCCCAGAAGGGCAGTTGCAGCCACCAATCCCACCAGACAACCCACTGATCGAACCAGATGGTGCCCGAGATCACGATACAGATCGCGCTCCAGAACCCGGCATTCAGCGCCAAAAGCAGACCCAGACGATGAATGCCCAAGGTGCCAACCGAATAGCCGATCAGATCGCGAAAGAAGGTGTCTTCGTGGTCAGGTGTCTTCATCAACTCGCCCTTGGGCGGGTTGGCAGCCGACAGGATCAGCGCCCCATGCAACGCCAGCGCCAAGGCGTTGGTGAAGAAGAAGGTCACAGCGATCATATGCGCCGGGTTGTAGTGGAAGTTGCCATAGGTATAGCCGGTGTTGCTGACCCAATCGAGGTGGCTGAAGATGCCGTAAGGGAAAGCATATCCCCACGATCCCATCAGGATCGGGCGGATGATGACCAGCGTGACATAGGCGAAAATTGCCACCGAAAAGGCGAAGGGCACATGCAGCCCGATGCCCAGCTTGCGGCAGATTTCCACTTCGCGCAGCGCCCAGCTGATAAAGGCGCCGGTCGCACAGATCGTGATGATCTGCCAAAGCCCGCCCTCCATGAGCGGCGCGAAAGCCAGACCGTTTTCAACCGAGGGCGGATCAATCGAGATCAGCCAGGGGTTCCAGGTTGGGCCCAATGCTGCACCGTAAAAGATCAGCAAAGTGCCAAGGGCCGCGAAAAAGAAGGTCGTGACCCCAAAGAAGCCGACGTAGAACGGTCCGACCCAGAAGTCGAACAGGTTCCCGCCGATCAGCGTGCCTCCCGGCACGCGGTATTTTCGTTCGAAGCTGAGCAGTGCCATGCTTCCCTCTCCGCGATGGGACGGTCAACCCAAAGGCACAGCGATGAACGCAGCGGGGGCCGTCAGATGTTCGTTTGAAATCAACAACGTGATTTGGTTCGGTGCGGGCGGATCAAAACCGCCCGCACCAGAGCGCGACCTTACTCGGTCGCCGCAGCAACATAGCCATGCTTGGCCGAGGCGATCTCGAACCAGTTGAAGGCCGGGTTGGACAGCAGGACGAGGTGAATCATCGCTGCCAGAAGGAAGAGGAAAACCCCTTGTGCCACGAAAACGCGGCGGGGATCGAAAATCAGCCAGATCTTGTAGAAGTTGCTCATTTCTTTTTCCCCCTCAGAACCACGGACGCCAGATGAACACGGCCACATGGGCGACAACTGCGATGGTCGTGAACAACCAAAGCCCGCTCATGTAGACCGAGTGCAATTCTTGCGCCTGTTGGTCTGTGAGACCTGTGAACGACAGGTCGGATTTATCAGCCATAGTACCCTCCAGGATATTCGTGCTGACGCCGCAATCCCTGCGGCCGGGCCACCGTGGGCGGAATGCCCCTCGGATGTTTCGTCCCCCCCGCCAAGGCGGAAGGTCGGAATTCGTTGTGCGGCTGGATCAGCCGCGGAAAATCATCGGCGTCACGGCCTCGGCGTCCTTGCGGGCGCGGGCCAGCGGGCCAAGACGGGGAAACTTGCCATGACGCAGGGTCTGGAACAGCCAGCCCAGCACATGCGGCACGACCGCCAGCACGAAGATCAGGGTGTAGTAGATAAAGAACTCTACCCGGTTCACCCGTTTGACCTGATGCAGATCACCGTTGGCACTGTAATCGGTCATGGCTTTTCTCCTTCGTTAAGTGAAAGGCTTGCCCCCGGCAGTCCCTCCACGGTTTCGCGCACCACACGTTCGGCCCCGGCATCGAGTGCGGCTTTTTCGGCCGCATCGCGCAAAGTCCGCGCCGCGCTGATCCGGGTCAGGATCGGGTGGGTATTCACAATTCGGTCCAATGCCGCCTGCGCGTCGGCATCCCAAGGGAAGTCACGGCGCAGCGTGGTTGGGGTCGCGGCGGCGCTGTCCATCTCGCTGCCCAAGGGCAGGATGTGGAAAAGCGCGTCAAAAAGCCCGTTGCAGACCTCTTGCAAGAGCCAGACCGCGCCTGCGTAGCCCATCATCGGGGTGCCCGTGGCGCGGCGGATGGCGGCACCGGGGAAAGAGGCGGCGATAAAGCTTGGCGCGGGGCCAAAGCCGCCCTTCATTTCCGCCAGATACATTTTCTCGTTGATTGAACCCATCACCACCAAGGGGCGATGCTGTTTCATCAGGCCGCGCACGGCCTCGTTGTTGGTCTTTTTGCCGGGGATGCGGGCCACGGCAAAGGCACAAGGAAGGCCCAGATCGGATTCAAGGTAATTGCGGATGCCGCGGGCATAGGTTTCCGTGGCCACGATACCGAAAGAGGCGGTCGCAAAGAAATCTTGGGTGACCGAGCGCCAGAGGTCCCAGACCGGTTTCAGCGTCGAATGCTTTTCGCGCGCGATGAAGGGCTCGGGGTCAAGCCCCAGCATCTCGCCCAGCTTGCGCAGGAATTTGGTGGTTGAGTCCATGCCGATGGGCGCTTGCAGGTAAGGCTTGCCGAGAACCTCGGCGAGGCCACGGCCAAATTCGCGATACATCACGATATTGGCGTCGGCGTTCACGAGGTTCCGCATCTCGGCCACATGGGCGCCAAGGGGCATAACCATATTCACGTCCGCCCCGATGCCTTCGACCAGACGGCGAATCTCGTGCAGGTCAGAGGCCATGTTGAACACGCCATACATCGGCCCAAGGATATTGACGCGCGGGCGGGCCCCTTCGGGGCGCGGAGCCTCATGCGGCATCCGGCCTTTGGTCATGCCAAATTCGGTGAAGATCCAAGTCATCGCCCGGTCGGCGCATTCCCATTGGTCTTCGTCGATGGTGCGCGGCAGGAAGCGTTGAATATTGGTGCCCATGGGCGTGACGCCGCCGCCGATCATCTCGGCAATCGAACCCGTGACCACCACGGCAGGAAGCGCGGGATCAAGCGTTTTCCACGCCCGGCGCATCGCGCCTTCGGTGCCGTCGCGGCCGAGTTCCTCTTCGCCAAGGCCCGTCACCACAATCGGCAATTCATGCGGCGGCAGCGCGTCGGTATAGTGCAGGACCGAGGTCACCGGCAGGTTTTCACAGCCGACCGGGCCATCGATCACCACTTGCAAGCCTTTGACGGCGCAGAACGCGTAAACCGCGCCCCAATAGCCCCCTGCCCGATCATGATCTTGCACCAGCATCAGATCATCTCCTCGGCCTTGGCGGCGCGCGCCAGTTTGTCGAGTTTCTTTTGATGCATGGCGCGGAATTCGGGTTGCAGGTTCGGCGCGCCTTCCCAGATGCCGGCGGTGTCGCCATGGCCCACGCCTTCGAAGAAGGCTTTCATGTCCTCTAGCCGGTCCTTGCCCGCGATAGCGGCATTGACGACCTGACCCAAAGACCCTGCCCCAGCAGGCCCCATCAGGGGGCGGGCGGAGATCAGGTTGGTGAAATAAAGCGAAGGAACCCCGGTTTCCTTAGCCTTTTGCACCACAGGGGTGGTGCCGATGGCCAGATCGGGGCGGATGGCTTCCATCGCCGCGAGGTCATCCTCAAGAGAGGCGCGGAACTTGACCTTGACGCCGCGCGCTTCCAGCCAGTCGCGGTCTTCCTCGCTCCACGGTGTTTTGGCGCAGGCGGTGCCGACGTAAGGCACATTCGCGCCAGATTCGATGAGGAGGCGCGCGACCAGCAGTTCGCTGCCCTCATAGCCCGAGAGCGTGATGGTGCCCTTGATCGGCACACCGGCAAGCGCGGCCTTGATGGCGGGCAGGAAGGCGTTCTGCGCGGCGGCGATTTTTGCGGGCTCGACGTTATAGGCCTCGCCAATCGCGGCGAGCCACGCGGCGGTGCCATCATGGCCGACGGGGGCGGAACCCACGACCTTGCGCCCCGCACTTTGGAATTCGCGCACGGCGGCGGTGTAGAAGGGGTGGATCGCGGCCACGACATCGCAGTCAAGGGCAGCATAAAGTTCACGCCATTCGCGGCAGGGAACCACGGGGCCAGCGGCGAGCCCCATGGGCGCGAGCATGGCACCGATCATCATCGGGTCAGCCGGGAACATCTCGCCCAGAAGGGCCACTTGCGGGCGGTCAGAGCGGCCCGACGCGGGCGCGGCCACAGGCCCCGCCTCAATCTCGGTGCGGGCGTATTTCAGCATGGCCCCGGCCAGCACATCCTTGGCCTCAGCATGGGTGGGGATACCAAAGCCCGGCACGTCGATGCCGACAATCCGCACGCCATTGATTTCATTGGGCAACAGTTTCAGCGGCACGCCCGAGGCGGTGGGCACACAAAGGTTGGTCACCACCACCGCATCATAGCGGTCGGGATCCGCGAGCTCATGCACCGCGTCGCGGATGTCCTCGAACAGCTTGCCCGTGACCAAGGTTTCCGAGTTGAAGGGCACATAGCCGACCGACCGGCGCGCGCCGTAGAAATGCGACACGAAGGTGAGCCCATAAACGCAGCAGGCCGAACCGGACAGCACCGTGGCCACCCGGCGCATCCGCAGGCCGACGCGCAGCGAGCCAAAGGCCGGGCACATCGACTGCGGCTTGTCATGCGGCCCTTGCGGGTAATCGGCGGCGTATTGGTCAAGCAGTTCCGACTGGCCCGCCGCCCGTGCGGCCGCCTCCATCGTGGCGGCACCGGCATGACAGCCCATGCCATCGACCGGGGCCGCCATCTGGGGCGCCTCCAGATCGACAGACTGCACCGCGGTCAGCGGCGCGTCATGGGCATTGTCATAGCCGACTTCGGTCATGCGCGGGCCTTCCCGGTGGAAAGGCGCTTGAGCGCAGCTTCAAGTTTGGCGAGGGCGTCGAGATCAAACATCGTCATAAACCACTTCGAGAGATTTCTTCAAAACGGCGTTCTTGCCGCGCATGTCGGCATCGGTGGCCGGGGTCAGGACGAAATCGGCGCCCGTGGCCTCGGCAGAGAAAAGACCCAAAAGCCCATCTTGGCTGAGCGGGGCGGGCCGAACCGGCGGGGCCAGTGCGACGGCCTCGGCCAAGGCGGTGAACATCGGCCCCCATTGGGATTCGTTGCTGCCAACGATCTGATAATTCGCGGATTTCTTGCGCAGATCGTCATCTTGCGGGATTGCGGCAAGAACCGGGATCTTTACAGCCTCTGCAAAGGCCGCCGCCTCGCCGGTGCCGTCATCCTTGTTGATCACCAGCCCCGCGATGCCGACATTGCCGCCCAGTTTGCGGAAATATTCCACCGCCGAGCAGACGTTGTTGGCGACATACAAGGATTGCAGATCGTTTGAGGCGACCAAGATCACCTTTTGCGCCATGTCACGCGCAATGGGCAGGCCAAAGCCGCCGCAGACCACGTCACCAAGGAAATCGAGAAGGACATAGTCAAAGTCCCAGTCGTGGAAGCCCAGCTTTTCCAGCAGTTCAAAGCCATGGATGATGCCACGACCGCCACAGCCGCGGCCAACCTCTGGCCCGCCCAGCTCCATCGCGAACACACCGCCGCGCTTGAAGCAGACATCGCCGATTTTCACTTCCTCACCCGCCAGCTTCTTACGGGTCGAGGTTTCGATGATCGTCGGGCAGGCTTTGCCGCCGAACAGAAGGCTCGTGGTGTCCGATTTCGGATCGCAGCCGATCAAGAGCACGCGCTTGCCCATTTCGGCCATCATATGGGACAGGTTGGCCAGCGTGAACGACTTGCCAATGCCGCCTTTGCCATAGATCGCAATGATTTGCGTCTTTTTGGTCGGCTCGCCTTGCGGGATTTCAAGGGTGGGTTCCTGTTGGGCCTCGTCGCGCAAGCGGGCGTCGAAATCTTTCAGATTCGGGATGTCGAGCGTCATGCGTGGCCCCTCCAGTCGAGGATCATTTTCAAACAGGCAGGATCGGTGAAGGCGGTTTCATAGGCCGCCGTGGCATCGGTTGCGGGACGGCAGTGGGTGACCAATCCGCCCAAAGACAAAGCGCCCCCTTCGACAAGCTGGCGCGTGGCCACCATGTCATCGGGTGCCCATTCCGCGGCGATGCGAAAGCGCGCCTCTTTCATAAAGGCGGGCGGGAAGGCGAAAGAGATGGGCGCGGTGTAAAATCCGGCCAGAACCACCTCACCGCCCTTTTTGATGCGGCCAATCAGGCTGTTCAAAAGATCGGGCGCGCCGGAGGCGTCATAGATGGCGTTGTAATCGCGGCGCGGGTCGGCCTCTGGCGTGGTCACCTGATAGCCGACAGCGCCCGATTGACGGCCGGGGTCGATTTCCCAGACGGTGGGCGCAGGCGCGCCCGCCGCTACGGTCAGCCGCGCGAGAAGCCGGCCCAGAACCCCGTGGCCCACAATCAGATCGGGCAAGGCGCGGTCAAATCCGGCCAATGCGTGACGGGCCGTTGCGGCCAGCGCCAACAGCGCCCCTTCCGCCCCAAGCGCGCGGTCAATCCGTGTGGCACGCGCACCCGGCGTCACCAGATAGCGCGAGGCCGCCCCGAAAAGCCCGCGCACGGGACCAGATTCGGTGGCCTCAAAGCAATTGGCCCCGGGCACAAAGACATGATCGCCCACGGCAAAACCGCTGTCAGCGCCCGCTTCAACCACCTCACCCGCGGCCTCATAGCCGGGGACAAGCGGATAGCCCATGCCGGGAAAGGGCGGCATGGTGCCGGACCAGAACAGCTTTTCGGTGCCGGTGGAAATGCCGGAATGCGCAACCTCAACCACCACATCCGCCGCCGAAGGCGACGTCAGGCCCAGCTGCCCGACCGACAGGCTCTTTGGCCCTGACAAGATGACGGCACTGGTTTTCACGGTTGCTCCTTAGCAGGCATTCAAAGCGTCTCGGGCTGAGACTCTCATCAGAATGCCCCTTGGTGTCATTCTAAGCTTACAGTTCAAACTGTCAAACTAAATTGACACTTTGACTGTAAAGACCTTTAGACAGTGTCGCGCAGGGCCGTGACCACCGAGGTGACATAGGGCCGGAATCCCCAATGAACTTCGATGTTTGCAAAGCCGGCTGCGGCTAAAAGCCCCGCGATCTCGGCGGTCGAGCGGGTGCGGCCTGTTTGCATCGCCAGCGTGTAGAAGGCGAAATAGACATCGGTGATCGGATCTGGCATCGCCCCGCCTGACATGGGTTCGGACACCACCAGCCGCCCACCGGGCGGCAAGGCGGCATGAACGGCGGCCAAAAGTGCTGCTACGGTCGAATCATCATGGTCATAAAGCACACGAATCAGGCTGATCGTGTCGGCACCTTGGGGCAAAGGATCATCGCGAAAGCTGCCGGGATGGATGGTCGCGCGCGCGCCAAGCCCCGCCTTGGCAAAGCGCGCCTCGGCGGCCCCCACCACAACCGGCAGATCAAACAGCTCAAGCTTCGGCGCTTTGCACGCCTGCCCCACCGCCGTGAGGAAAGCCCCGGTGCCGCCGCCAATGTCCAACAGGCGCTGCACCTTGGAGAAATCCACCATGCGCAGCGTGTCTTCGGCCACCAGCGTCTGACTTTGCGCCATAAGATCAGAATAGGTCGCCGTCACCTGCGGATCGCGCGCGCCTTCGGCCCCAAAGACATAGGGCCAAAACTGCGACAATTCGGTTTGCGGCGGACCACGCAACAGCGCGACCGGGTCGGCCATATCGGCATAAAAGGCGCGGTGGTGGCGGATCATCGCCTCAAGCCCCGGCACGCCCAAAATCGAAGCCCCCCGCATGGTCAGCGCAAAGGCCCCATCGCGGCGGCGGCGCAACAGGCCCATCGCGGCCCCCGATTGCAGCAAGATCTGCATCCGTGGTGCGGTGATACCGCAGCCCGGCGCCAAGGCCTCGGCCGTGGCGGGACCATTGGTCAAGCGGTGCAAAAGGCGCAACTCGACCAGCGCCACCAAGGTCTGCGACCGCACAAACCCCTGCACCACATCAAAAATCGCAGCCCCTTCGGCCCGCGCGATGGAACGCAACCCCGGCACACGCGCGGCAAAAGCCTGAAACCGGCGCGACGCGGCAAGCCGCGTCACCCACGAGCCGCCCAAGGACCGCCCGCTGTGATGTTGGGGAATATCGGCCATGTCAGATCCGCGGCTCGCCCGTTGCAAAGGCCGGGGCGACGGGGGTCATCCGTTCGGCATAGCGGCGCACCATATCGGCCAGCATCGCCTCGCCCGGGCAGGCGGGGATCGACGAAATCGCGCCGCCGAGAATGTCTTTCAGCCGCCGGATGGCGCCCTGCACGCCCAGTTCCGACACCGCATTGGGGCGGTGATGCATGACATCCTGCCCGGCAGGTTTGCCCAGCGTTTCGGCATCATAAAGCGCATCGCGCAGATCGTCGGCAACCTGAAACGCCTCGCCGATCCGCGCGCCAAGCTCTTCCCAAGGGGCCGCATCTTGGCCTGCGGCAATCGCCCCCATCTGGGTGGCGGCAATGAACAAGGCCCCGGTCTTGGCGCGATGATAGGCCGAAAGATTGACCTGTCCCTCACTTTCCCAGCCCTGCCCCGCGCAAATGCCATCGGGCATGCCGGTGCGGCGCGACAAGACGCGGATCAACTCCAGCGCGCGGCGGGCATCTTGGCCTGCGGCCTCGGCCAGAACGTCAAAGGCCAAGACGATCAGACTGTCGCCGGTCAGCACAGCAAGGGGTTGCGAATAGGCTTTGTGCACCGTGGGCTTGCCGCGCCGGAAATCGGCATCGTCAAAGCAAGGCAGATCGTCATGCACGAGGCTGGCGCAATGGATCAGTTCCAGCGCAATCGCGGCGGCATTGGCCAGATCGGGGCGATCATCGCCGCAAGCCATGGCCACGCTCAGCAAAATCGTTGGCCGGATCCGTGCCCCACCCGGTGTGACGGCATACTGCAGGGCCGAGGCAAGCTTGCCCGGCGCATCGCCCCCCTGCGCGCGCGCCAACACGGCGGCGGTGGTGGCATCCAGTCTTGCGGCGATCGACATCTGCTCTCCCAACCCGGGCTTGCCGGTGCGGTTTGGCCGTGAGTGTCAATTATATCTGACACCAATATGTAAATCATACTGGACAGTTTGCCCGCCCGAGTCAACAATCGGATCAGATGGAGCAACGGACCGGCCAAAAGGTTATCGTCATCGGCGCGGGCATGGGCGGCCTCAGCGCTGCCATTCGGCTGGCCTGTGCTGGCCTGTCGGTCACCGTGATCGAGACGCAATCCGGCCCCGGTGGCAAGATGCGCAGCCTGCCCAGTGTCGCCGGGCCGGTGGATGCCGGGCCAACGGTGTTGACGCTGCGGTCAGTGTTCGATGCGTTGTTTGAGGCCGCGGGTGAGCGTTTGGACGATCATCTGCACCTGATCTCCCAGCCCGTTCTGGCGCGGCATTGGTGGCTTGATGGATCAACCCTTGATCTTTTCACCGACCCCGAGGCGAGTGCGGCGGCGATTGCGGCGTTTGCCGGGCCAAAGGCCGAGGCGCAGTTTCGCCGGTTCAACGCCCTGTCAGCCCAGCTTTACACCGCTTTTGACGCGCCGATGATGCAGGCGGCAAAGCCGCAACTGGGGGCGATTGCTTGGAATGCCCTGCGTGCCCCCCGCGCATGGCCCGCCTTGCAGCCGGGGCTGAGCCTTGGACAGTTTTTGTCGCGCAGCTTTGACGATCCGCGCTTGCGCCAGCTTTTTGGCCGCTATGCCACCTATGTCGGCGGCGCGCCGCATTTGTCGCCGGCCGTCCTCGCGCTGATCTGGCAGGCCGAGGCGCGCGGGGTTTGGGGGGTTGAGGGCGGCATGCACCGTCTGGCCACGGCCTTGGCCGCGCTGGCGGAACGGCAGGGCGTCGCGCTGGAATATGGCCGCAGCGTGCGCCGGATCGAACGCCAGTCGGGTCGCGTCAGTGGCGTTGTCCTTTCAGATGGCCGCGTGCTGAAATGCGATGCGGTGGTGTTCAATGGCGATCCGGCGGGGCTGCTGGCAGGCCTTTTGGGCAATGGCGCGCAACAGGCCCTGCCCCCATCCGCCGCCCATCCGCGCAGCCTGTCGGCATGGGTCTGGGCTTTTGCGGCGACACCTTCGGGCGTGGATCTGACACATCACAATGTGTTTTTCGCATCAGACCCCGCACGCGAATTCGGCCCCATCGCACGGGGCCAGATGCCGGATGAGGCCACGCTTTACATCTGCGCCCAAGATCGCCAGCACGGCCCGCCATCTGGGCCGGAACGCTTTGAAATCATTATGAACGCGCCCGCCAAAACGGGCGAGCCCAGCGGAGAGATTGCCCAATGTCGCGCCCGGACCTTCCCGCAACTGGCCCGCTTTGGCCTGAGCTTCGACCAGCCACCGCCGGACAGCGCCTTGACCACCCCGGCGGGGTTTGCAGCCCTGCATCCGGGGTCACAGGGGGCGATTTATGGGCGCAGTCCGCAAGGGACACTCGCCAGCTTTCAAAGGCCGGGGGCGCGGACGCGGCTGCCGGGGCTTTATCTGGCGGGGGGGGGCGCGCATCCGGGCGCGGGGGTGCCGATGGCAGCATTGTCCGGCAAGCATGCGGCCGAGGCGATACTGAGCGACCTGACTTCGGCGTCACCGTCGCGCCTGACGGATATGCCTGGTGGTATGTCGATGGCGTCTCGGACGACGGGACGCGCGCCGTCTCGGTGATCGGCTTTATCGGGTCGGTGTTTTCGCCGTGGTATGCGTGGTCGGGGCGGCGCGATCCGGCGAACCATTCGTGCATCAACGTCGTCACCTATGGCCCCGGCGGGCGCTTCACCATGACCGACCGGGGGCGCGCTGCGCTGCGACAAAGCCGCGATGCCTTGCAGGTCGGCCCAAGCTGCATGTCATGGCAAAATGGCACGCTGGTGATTGATATTGATGAGATTTCAAGCCCCCCCATCATCAGCCGGGTGCGCGGCCAGATCCGTCTTTCGCCCAGTGCGGTGACCAGCGTCGAGGCGATGCTGACGCCCAGCGCCAGCCATATCTGGCGCCCCTTTGCCCCCTCGGCCCGGATCGAGGTGGATCTGACCCAAGGCCATCGCTGGACAGGCCACGGCTATTTCGATGCCAATTTCGGCACGGCGGCACTTGAGGCCGATTTCAAACGCTGGACATGGGGGCGTTACCCGCGCAGCCATGGCGGCACCACCTGCTTTTATGACGGGCTGCGCGCCGATGGATCGGCGCTGGCGCTGGGGCTGGACATCAGCGTCGATGGTGAGGCGCAGGAAATCACGCCACCGCCGCTGACAAAGCTTTCCCGCACCGCTTGGGGCATCTCGCGCGACACCCGCTGTGATGCGGGGGCGCGGCCACGCCAGACCATGGCCATGCTGGACGCGCCGTTTTACAGCCGGTCTGTGGTGGAAACCACGATCCAAGGCGACACCGTGCAAGGCGTGCATGAGGCGTTGGATTTGCGCCGCTTCCGCTCGCCCATCGTCAAGGGGATGCTGGCCTGCCGCGTGCCAAGGCGCGCAGGCTGGCGGTTTGATCAGGTGGAATAGCTGGTGTTCAGGCGCAGCACGCTGAAATTCAGCGCGCCCGCCACTGTGACCCATGCCAGATAGGGCAGGAACAACAGCCCCGCCACCAGATCAACCTGAAAGAAGGCCACCGTGGTCAAGGCCACCGACAGCCAAAGACCCACCATCACGATCATCGCCGCCCGCATCCGCCGCAGACCGAAGAAAACAGGGGTCCACAGGGTGTTGAAGGCGATCTGCAAGCCCCAAAAGGCCAGCGCTTGGCCCGCATCCGGCACCTGCGCCACACGCATCGCGGCAAACGCCATGAAGAGATAAAGCGTGGTCCAAGCCACGGGAAACAGCCAGTTCGGCGGTGTCCAGCTGGGTTTTTTCAGCGCTGCATACCATTCGCCGGGCTGAAACATCGCCCCCGTCGCGGCTGCCGCACCGCAGGTTGTCAAAAAGGTCAGAAATAGGCCCCAGTCCATCGCATCACCCCTTACGGTTGCTTCACTTGCAGCTATGTCAGGCGCGGGCGCGGTTCAATGACCGATCGGCACGATCTTTGGCCTCCAACTGGGCAAAGACCGCAAAAAGCGCCTCGGACCGGCTGTAGGGGGTGGATTTGCGCGCCGCCGCCTCGACCAAAAAGGCCACTTCGGGCTGGGCGGGGGCGTGCAAGATTGCAGGTTGCGGCATGACCACAGACACACCGCTGCGCAGGAGTGACAGGCCAAGCCAGCCCAGCTTTTGACGCCCCGTGGTGCGGGCGCGGTGCGTTACGCTGTCATACTCCAGCCGGGCCAACGCGCCGCCGATACCGTCATAGACATGGCGCGCGGCGTAGATGCCGGGGCGGCAAGACAAGGGCAGCGCGGGCACGCCCGCCTCGGAGCGGGTGTAAAGCACCGCCGCCTGAGCCAAAAGGCGCTTGGCCAACATCTGCAAACGCGGATCAGGCTGGGGGTTGGCGAAAAGCGCCTCCACACTGATGCGTGCCTCCTCGAGCCATTCCAGCGGCAGATAAACGCGGCCCGCGCGGGCATCTTCGCCGATGTCGCGGGCGATATTGGTCAGCTGCATCGCCAGCCCCAGATCGCAGGCCCGCGCCAGCGCATCGGGGTCACGCACCCGCATCAGGACGCACATCATCGCGCCCACGGCACTAGCGACGCGGGCGGAATAGCCCAAAAGCTCGGACAGGGTGGCATAGCGCCGCCCGGCCGCATCCCAAGCGAGCCCTTCCAGCAAGGCATCGGGCAAGGCGCGCGGCATGTCGAAATCTTCCACCACCGCCGCAAAGGCGCGGTCGGCGGGGGCATTGCGGGGGCGGCCTTCGAAGACCAGATCCAGCCGGTCGCGCAGGGCCAGCACCGCAGGCGCCTTGTCATCGCTGTCATCCACCGCATCATCGGCCAGACGGCAAAAGGCATAAAGCGCCAAGGCCGGGTCGCGCACCCGCGCGGGCAAGAGGCGCGAGGCGGCATGAAAGGACAAAGACCCCGTGCGGATCGCCTCGCGGCAATGGGCCATGTCGGCGGGCGCGATCATTCCGCCGCCATCCTGACCGGCGCGCGCGCCGGCGCATCGGGCACCAGCGTGCCAAGAACCTCGGCACTCGCAATCACCCCCGGCAGCCCCGCGCCGGGATGGGTGCCTGCGCCGACGAGATAAAGGCCCTTAGCCTCTTCCGAGACGTTATGGGGCCGGAACCAAGCCGATTGCAGGATGCGCGGTTCAATCGAAAAGCCGCTGCCATAGGGCGAGAGATAGCGCGTCTCAAAACTGTTCGGGGTGAAGACCAATTGTTCAGACAGATGGTCGCCCAAGCCCGGCAAGAGCCGCTCCTCCAGCATCTTTTGCATCTTTTGGCGGTAAGGCTCGGCCTCGGCCTCCCAATCCACCCCATTGTCAAAACCCAAATGCGGCACGGGGCTAAGCGCGTAGAAGGTATCATCGCCCAAAGGGGCCGCCGTGGGGTCGGTGACGCTGGGGCGGTGGACGTAAAGGCTCATGTCCTCGGCCAGACGCCCGCGAATGAAGATGTCGCGGATATGGTCCTTGTAGCGCGGACCGACGACGATGGTGTGATGGCCGACATCGGGCCATTTGAGCTTGGTGCCCTTGGTGCCAAAATACCAGACAAAGAGGCCCATCGACCAGCGCTTGCGCGCCAGTTTCGCGCGGGTCCAGCGTTTGCGGGGATGGTTGCGCAGCAAGCGGTCATAGGTGTGGCCCGCATCGGCGTTGGACACGACCACATCGGCCTTGATCACCTGCCCATCGGTCAGCCGCACCCCGGTGGTGCGGCCCTTGTCCAAAAGGATCTCATCCACCTCGGCGTTCAGGTGCAATTGCCCACCTTGCGAGGTGATCACCCCCGCCATGGCCAGCGCAATCGCCCCAACCCCGCCCATGGCGTAATGCACCCCGAATTCCTTTTCGAGATGGCTGACAAGGATATACATCGAGGTCACATGAAACGGGTCGCCGCCGATGAACAGCGGATGGAACGACAGCGCAAAGCGCAGGCGTTCATCCTTCACGCGGGAAGCGGCATGGGCGTAAACCGATTTGTCGGCGCGCAGCATCGCAAATGTCGGCAGAACCTTGATCAGATCGGCCAGACGGTGCATCGACCGCCGCCCCAGATCTTCGAACCCGAACCAATAGCGCCGCTCGCTGTCTTTCAGGAATTTGTCATATCCGGCCAAATCGCCCGGCGACAGGCGCGCCACTTCGGCGCGCATCGCCTCGGTCGACTGGCGGGCGGTGAAGGTGGAGCCGTCGTCCCAGCGGATTTCGTAAAACGGGTCCAGCGCGCGCAGATCGACATCGCGATCGAAATCGCGACCACAGGCGGCCCATAGCTCGCGTAGGCCCTGCGGCACGGTCACGATGGTTGGGCCCAGATCAAAGCGGTGGCCGCCTTGGGAAATCGAACTGCCGCGCCCGCCGGGCATGTCCAGCCGATCAATCACCGTCACCTGATAGCCCTTGGCCCCGAGCCGCATCGCCGCCGCAAGCCCGCCAAGCCCCGCGCCAATGACAATCGCACGGCCCCCGATCACAGCGGAGGCAGTTGGGGCGGGGGGGGATAAGGTCTGATGCATGGGCGCAGGATATACTGTCTAGTTTAATTTACAACACATTGCTCTTCTGCGGCAAACATACCCATTTCTCTTTTCTCTGCCGCAAAATAGTGTCAGATTAAACTGACACACCATGAGGCCCGGCCATCACTATCGTTTCCCTCTCGCTTTTCCGATTCCCCTCGCTTGCCGCCCGGTTGTGGGTTTTGGGGCAAATGGGCGCGGCGCGGCTGTCGTTCTGGCGCATGCCGGATGTGGGGTTTTGGAAACTCTGCGGATCAGGCACGGGCGAAGGGTTTACCCCCCGCCCCAACACCGCCGTTTGGGCGATTCTGGCGACTTGGCCCGATGAGGCCACTGCGCGGCGGTACCTGAACGCCGCGCCGGTTTACCGCCGTTGGGCGCGGCATGCGGCGGAAAGCTGGCACATCTTGTTGCAGCCCACCTCGGCGCGGGGGCAATGGGCGGGGGTCGAACCCTTTACACCCAGCCTTGATGCCCAGCCGCAAACCACCCCCGAAGGCCCCGTTGTTGCGCTAACCCGCGCCACCATGCGTGCCTCGACCTTCCTGCGCTTTTGGCGGCGCGTGCCCGATATTTCCGCCGTGATTGGCCAAGATCCGAATGTGATCTTCAAGATCGGCATCGGCGAAGTGCCGCTTTTGCATCAGGTCACCTTTTCCATTTGGCCCGACCTTGCCAGCATGGCGCATTTTGCGCGCGGTGACGGCCCCCATGGCCGCGCCATCGCCGCTGTGCGCCGCGAGGGCTGGTTCAAGGAAGAGCTTTACGCCCGCTTTCGTCTGATCGACGATTGGGGCACTTGGGGGGGCCAGCGCCCCCTCGCAACCACGCCCGCTGCAAAGGACGCCGCATGAGCCAACCTTTCCCCTTTTCGGCCATCGTGGGCCAAGAGGCCATGAAACAGGCTATGGTCCTGACCGCGATTGACCCCGGCATCGGCGGTGTTTTGGTGTTCGGCGACCGGGGCACTGGAAAATCCACCGCTGTGCGCGCATTGGCGGCCCTTTTGCCTGAGATTTCGGCGGTCGAGGGTTGCCCGGTGAACTCGGCGCGGGTCGAGGATGTTCCCGCTTGGGCGGGCCAGGTGGCGGGCAAGGTGGTGAAGCGCCCGACCCCGGTGATCGACCTGCCGCTCGGCGCCACCGAAGACCGCGTGGTGGGCGCGCTTGACATCGAACGCGCGCTGACGCGGGGGGAAAAGGCTTTTGAACCCGGCCTTTTGGCCCGCGCCAATCGGGGTTATCTTTACATCGACGAGGTCAATCTTTTGGAAGATCACATCGTCGATCTTCTGCTCGACGTGGCCCAATCGGGTGAAAACGTGGTGGAGCGCGAAGGTCTGTCGATCCGCCATCCGGCGCGGTTCGTACTGGTCGGCTCGGGCAACCCCGAAGAGGGCGAGTTGCGCCCACAACTCCTTGACCGCTTTGGCCTTTCGGTCGAGGTGACCAGCCCGCGTGACGTTGAAACCCGGGTCGAGGTGATGCGCCGCCGCGATGCCTTTGAGCATGACAACGCTGCCTTTATGAAGAAATGGCGCGCCAAGGATGCCGCGCTGCGCAAGGCCATTCTGGCCGCCCGCGCCGCCCTGCCCAATCTCACGACCCCCGGCGCGGTGCTGCATGATTGCGCGGCCTTGTGCATTGCCCTTGGCTCGGACGGGTTGCGCGGCGAGTTGACGCTTTTGCGCACCGCCCGCGCGCAGGCAGCCTTTGAGGGGGCCGAGAAGGTCACCCGCCAGCATCTGAAAACCGTGGCCACCAGTGCGCTCTCGCATCGTCTGCGCCGTGACCCGCTGGATGATGCGGGATCAGGTGCGCGGGTGGCGCGTATTCTGGCCGAAACCCTGCCGTGAGCGATCCGCTGTCGCCATGGGAACGGGCCGAGGCAGCCATTGCCGCCCTTGCGGTGGACCCGGCGGGTCTGCGCGGGCTGTGGCTGCGCGCGCGCTCTGGTCCCTTGCGCGACCGGGTGGTGCAGGCTTTGGCCGCCCTTCCCTTGCCGCAAAGGCGGCTGCATCCCGGCGTGGATGATGCGACGCTCTTTGGTGGGGTGGATCTGTCGGCCACTTTGGCCCAAGGGCAATTGGTGCGCAGCGCGGGGATCTTGGCCAGCCCCGCCGCGATTGTTCTGACCATGGCCGAGCGCTGCCCTGCGGGCCTCGCCGCGCGGCTGGCGCGGGTGCTGGATGAGCCGGGCTTTTGCCTGATCGCGCTGGACGAAGGTGCCGAACCTGATGAGGCGCTGGCCCCCGCCCTGGCCGACCGTCTGGCGCTGTTTCTCGATCTTGACGGCATCCCCTCTGCCGACGCCTTCCCGCTGGTGCTGGAGCCACAGGCGCTGGCCGAAGCCCGCGCGCGGTTGGGCGATGTTCGGATTGATCCCAAAGCCGTGGAAACCCTGACCCGCCTTGCTGCCGCCATGGGTATCGCCAGCCTGCGCGCGCCCTTGCTGACGCTGGCCACCGCCCGTGCCTTGGCCGCTTGGCGGGGTGAGGCCACCCCCGGCGAGGACACCCTGCGCCATGCCGCCGAGTTGACGCTGGCCCATCGCGGCATGTTGCCAGAGGCAAGCGAGCCTGATGCCGCCCCGCCGCCGCCCCCCGAACCCAATGAGCCCGACAGCGCCGAGGCCGAAAGCCGCCAATCCGCCGACACCCCGCCGGAGGAGATGCTTTTGGATGCCATCCGCGCCGCCCTGCCGCCTGATCTTTTGGCCCGCCTTGCCGTGGCGCGTGCCGCCCGGGCGGCCAAGGGCAGCGGCGGGTCGGGCGATGCGCGCAAGGGCAACCACCGCGGCCGCCCCCTGCCCCCGCGCCCCGGCACGCCGGGCAGCGGCAAGCGGATTGATCTGGTCGCCACCCTGCGCGCCGCCGCGCCTTGGCAACCCCTGCGCCGCAAGACGGCCCTTGTCGACAAGCCCGGCCTGCACATCCGCCAATCCGACCTGCGCCTGAAACGCTATGTCGAAACCTCGGACCGGGTGCTGATCTTTACCGTCGATGCCTCTGGCTCTTCGGCGCTGGCCCGTTTGGCCGAGGCCAAGGGGGCGGTGGAACTTCTTCTGGCCCAAGCCTATGCGCGGCGCGACCATGTGGCGCTGATTGCCTTTCGCGGCCAATCGGCAGAGCTTCTTTTGCCGCCCACCCGGTCACTGGTGCAGACCAAACGGCGGCTCGCGGGGCTGCCGGGCGGCGGCGGCACGCCCTTGGCCGCCGGGCTGCAACTGGCGCTGTTGACCGCGCTGCAAACCCGCGCGCGCGGCATGACGCCGACGATTGCACTGTTGACCGACGGGCGCGGCAATATCGCGCTGGATGGCAGCCCCAGCCGGGCTGAGGCCGAAGCCGACAGCCAGCGTCTGGCGCTGGCGCTGCGCAATGCCCAAGTGCCGACGCTGGTGATCGACATCGCCACCCGCCCCCAACCTGCGCTGCGCGACTTGGCGGCGCGGCTAGATGCCCCCTATCTGCCCCTGCCGCGCGCCGATGCGCATCGTCTGTCTGCCGTGCTGGGCGCGGCGCTGGAGGGATGATGCAGCCGCCCCTGATCCCGCAAGATTGGCCCAACCGCGCCGCCTCGCGCCATATCTTCTGCGCGCCGCATCTGTGGCATGTGCAAGAGATGGGGACCGGCCCGACGCTGGTGCTGATCCATGGCGCGGGCGGGGCGAGCCACAGTTGGCGTGGGCTCGTGCCGTTTCTCAGCGCGCAATACCATCTGGTGATCGTGGACTTGCCGGGCCAAGGCTTTACCCGGCTGGGCGCGCGGCATCGCTGTGGGCTGGATGCCATGGCCGAGGATCTGGCGCGGCTGATCGCAGAGGAGGCTTGGGCGCCCTTGGCCTATATCGGCCATTCCGCCGGGGCCGCCATTGCGCTGCGGCTGGCCGAGATTGCCCCAACGCGCGCCGTGATCGGCATCAATGCCGCGCTTGGCCAGTTTGAAGGTGTGGCGGGCTGGCTGTTCCCGATCATGGCGAAACTCTTGGCCGCAGCCCCCTTTGTGGCGCAGATTTTCAGCCGCCTCGCGGGCAATCCGGCCAAGGTGGCCTCGCTTTTGGCCTCAACCGGATCGACGATTGATGCCACGGGTCGGGAGCTGTATCTGCAGCTTTTGCGGATGCCAACCCATGTGGACGCCACGCTGGCGATGATGGCGCAATGGACGCTGGAGGGCCTTTTGTCCCGCCTGCCGCGCCAGACCACACCCTGCCTTTTGCTCACAGCGGCGAATGACCATGCCGTGCCGCCCGCGAAATCAGCCCAAGCCGCCCAGCGGATGCCCGCCGCCCGCTGGCATGACATGCCGGGCTATGGCCATCTGTGGCATGAAGAAGCGCCGGAGACGGTGGCCCCCTTGATCTTAGAATTCCTTTCCACACTCCCCCCGGCCCAGACGCCGGGTGATATGAAGGCAAAGCCATGACCAAACTTTTGTTGCGCGCCCTTGGCGGTGAAACCCTTGCGACCCCGCCGATCTGGATGATGCGGCAGGCGGGGCGGTATCTGCCCGAGTATCGCGCGACGCGGGCCGAGGCTGGGGATTTCCTGAAGCTGTGCTACAACTCCGATCTCGCCGCCGAGGTCACCTTGCAGCCGATCCGGCGCTATGGCTTTGATGCGGCGATCTTGTTTGCCGATATTCTCCTTCTGCCTCAGGCGCTTGGCGCGGATCTCTGGTTTGAAACCGGCGAAGGCCCACGGCTGTCCACCATCACCAATATGGCCGGGGTGAAGGCGCTGAAGCCCAAAGATGCCATCCACGACACGCTCGCCCCCATCTATGAAACCGTGCGGATTCTGGCGCGGGAATTGCCGCGCGAAACCGCGCTCATCGGCTTTGCCGGGGCCCCTTGGACCGTGGCGACCTATATGATCGCGGGGCGCGGGACAAAGGATCAAGGCCCGGCGCATGCCTTGAAGGCGGCGGATCGGGCGGCCTTCGCCGCGCTGATCGAGGTGATTACAGAAGCCACGATTGATTACCTGTCCGAACAGGTGAAGGCCGGGGCCGAGGTGGTGAAGCTCTTTGATTCATGGGCGGGCAGCCTGAAGGGCGAGGATTTCACCGATTTCGCCGTGAAACCCGCCGCACGGATCATTGCCGAGCTCAAATCCCGCCACCCCGGCCTGCCGGTGATCGCCTTCCCGCGTGAGGCGGGGGCGGGATATATCGGCTTTGCCAAGGCCACCGGCGCCGATTGCGTGGCGCTGGACAATTCGGTCAGCCCCGAATGGGCGGCGGAGAATGTGCAGGTTTCGGGCTGCGTGCAAGGCAATTTGGCCCCCCATCACATGGTTTCGGGCGGCCAAGACCTGATCGACGCCACGCGCCGCGTCGTCGATGCCTTCAAGGGTGGCCCGCATATCTTCAACCTTGGCCACGGCATCACGCCCGACGCCAACCCCGACCATGTGCAGCTGATGATCGAGACGGTGCGCGGGGGGTGAGCGCGCAAAGATGAGTATTTGGAAAGGCGCAAATCCTTGATCGGCTGCGGCTTCGGCAGGCCGTTGTGATTGGCCTTGCCAGAGCCCTGCCGGAAAATGGCAGATCTTTCAAAGCGCGGTTTTGCCCTTTAGGCTGGGGCCTGCACTTTGAAAGGACGCCCCATGATCGACGCTGCCCGCTTTCTTGCCGACCTGCACCAGCTGCGCAGTTTTGGGGCCACGGGCACCGGCGTGGTGCGTCCGGCCTATTCTGCGCCGGATCTTTTGGCGCGCGACTGGCTGGCCGGGCGGATGGCGGATGCGGGGCTCAGCGTGCAGTTTGACGCGATGGGCAATCTTTTCGGTCTGGCCGAAGGGCCGTCTTTGTTGCTGGGCTCTCATTCCGACACGCAACCGACGGGGGGCTGGCTGGATGGGGCTTTGGGGGTGATTGCAGCACTAGAGGTGGCCCGCGCGGCCCGCGCCGCTGGGGGGCCTGCGATTTCGGTGGTGTCTTTTCAGGATGAAGAGGGCCGTTTTGGCGGCACCACGGGATCGGCGGTCTGGTCCAAGATGATGGGCTTGGCCGAGGCCGATGCGATTGTCGACACCGAGGGCGTGACGCTGGCCGAGGCGCGGGCGCTCTTGGGGCATCGGGTTGGGCCGGATGTGGACCCCGCCCGATTTACCGGGTTCATCGAGTTGCATATCGAACAAGGCCCAAGCTTGGATGCGGCGGGCGAGCAGATTGGCGTGGTGACCGACATTGTGGGCTATCGCGAGATGATGGTGACGCTGAGCGGGCAGCAAAACCATGCGGGCACCACTCCCATGGCGCTGCGCCGCGATGCGTTTCAGGGGCTGTCCACCTTTAACAGCCGCTTGAATGACCGGCTGCGCAATGTGGTGACGCCGCAATCGGTTTGGACGATTGGCCATGTGATGGTGGCGCCGAATGCCGTATCGATCGTGCCGGGGCAGGTGCGGTTTTCCATGCAATGGCGCGATGGCAGCGCCGAGCGGCTGGGCCGCATGGAGGCGGTGATCACCGAGACTTTGGCCGAGGTGGCTGCCGAGATGGGCCTTGGGTTGGAGCAAGGTGCTGTTTTGGGGTTGGAGCCGGTGGCGATGGACCCCGCCTTGCGCGCCCGGCTGGAGGCGGCGGCCGAGGTGACCGCGCCGGGGCGTTGGCGGTTGATGCCTTCGGGGGCGCTGCATGATGCCACCAATGTGGCGCGGCTGATGCCGGTGGCGATGCTCTTTGTCCCCTCAATCGGCGGGATCAGCCATGCCTTTGAAGAGGACACCGCTGAGGTCGATTTGGTGGCGGGGCTGGAGGTTCTGGCACGCGCGGCCGGGGTTTTGGTCTGAAGTCCCCGACCCGGGCTTAACCGCTGCGCAGTTGCGCCCCCCTCCCGCGCGCCCATTTGAGCAAAAGATGGTCGGCCATCAGCCCGATGAAGGCCACCGCAAAGCCCAAGACCAAGCCCTTGCCCACATCGATCGAGGACAGCGCGCGCTGCATCTCTTGGCCCAGATCCTGCGTGCCGATAAAGGCTGCGATGATCACCATGAACAGCGCGAACATGATCGACTGGTTTGCCCCCACCACCAGCGTGGGCACCGCCAAGGGCAGTTTGACATGCCACAGGATCTGGCCCGGCGTTGCGCCTGACATTTCGGCGGATTCCACGATTTCGGGGGAGATGCCGCGCAGCCCTTCGATGGTGTAGCGGATGATCGGCACTGTCGCAAAGACCATGACCGCTGCGACCACCGCCACGTCATTGACACCAAAGAGCATGACCACCGGGATCAGATAGATAAAGCTTGGGAAGGTTTGCAGCGTGTCACAGACCAGCAAAAAGCGCTGCGCGCGCACCGGATTGGCTGCCCCCAAAAGGCCCAAAGGCACCCCGATGATCAGCGCCAGCACCACCGAAACCGTCACCGTGTAAACGGTGATCATCGCGCGATCCCACCAGCCCGACAGGGCAATCGGCAGGATAAAGGCCAGACAGATCAGCGCCGAACGCGGCCCGCCGATGCGCCAGCCAATGGCGGCCAGAAACACCAAGACGGCTGAGGTCGGCAGCCACAAAAACGCATCGCGCACCGGGATCAGCACCCAAGTGATCAAGAACCAGCGCAGCCAGTCAGTGACCGGCCCAATGAGGTCGATAAAGCCGCCCACCACCATATCAATCGGCCCGGCAAGGCTGAGGGCCTGTTTGCGTTCCACCTCGACGAAATAGGGGTGCAGGGCCGCCAGCACAAAGCCCAGCGCCACCAACCCAGCCCAGATCACCCAATTGCGGTGCCTTTGCACCCAAGACGCGCCCTCGGCGTGATGCTCGGGCTGTTTCATGGCCCAAGCCTTGGACAGCCTGTCCAGAACGATGGCCAAAAGCACAATCGTGATGCCGATTTCCACCGAAAGGCCGATCTTCAAGGCCTGCAAAAGCTGCAAGAGTTTTTGGCCCAGCCCCGGCATCCCGATGAACGAGGCCAGCACCACCATGGCAAGGCTTTGCATGATCACCTGATTGACGCCGATCAACAGCTCGGTTCGTGCCGCGGGCAGGCGCACGCGGGTCATCAACTGCCAGCGGGTTGTCCCGCTCATCTTGCCGCTTTCGATGATTTCAGGCGAAACCCCGCGCAGGCCCAAAAGCGTCATGCGGATCATGGGCGGGACGGAAAAGATCACCGTCACAATGGCACCCGCCTTTGGCCCCACGCCGATGAACACCACCACCGGGATCATATAGGCAAAATGCGGCAGCGATTGCGCGATGTTGAGAAGCGGGTTGATAATCCGTTCGGCCAATTTGGACCGCCAAGCCAGCGTGCCAACCAAAAGCCCCAAAAGAATGGACAAAGGTGCTGCAACGATGATGACCGACAGCGTCTCCATCGCCCATTTCCACTGGCCCATGACGGCGATCCACACAAAGGTGCCGCCTGAGATGAGCGCCAGCCGCCAACCGCCCAAAGCATAGCCAATCATGCCAAAACTTGCCGCGATCACCACCCATGGGATCGGTCCCAGCCGGGGCCAGCGCGATTTGCCGTAAAGCAGGTTGGCCGTCACATCGAGACAGAACTCCACCACATCGGAAAAGACACGGGTGGCGGTCATCAGGCCCAGATCGTCGCGGACAAAGGCGAAGATCACGTTGATCCAATCAGCAAAGGGCACGATCAGGCTGTCTGGAACACGCATCAACGGGGCGGGCAGGACACCGCGAAAGACCACCAGCACAAGGGCGATCATCATCAGCGCCAAGGCGACGCGGCGTTGATCAAAGGCCAGTCGGGGCGGAGGCAGGATCTGCGCCGTCATGCGGTGGGCCCCAACAGCAGATCCACCGCCGCCTTGCGGTCCAAAAGCCCGGTGACCCGCCCCCGGTCATCACAAAGGGGGATCTGGGCGCGCCCGTCTTCCACGATGCGCCGGGCCAATTGATGCAGCGTCTCGGCGGCGGGCAGCGGCGTGCCGTCAAGCGCTGCGCCCTTGACGGGCTTGGCCAGCGCCCCTGCCCGCACCACGCGGGTGCGATCCACCGAAGCGGTAAATTTGGCCACATAGGGCGTGGCGGGCGACAGCACGATGTTTTCGGGTGTATCCACCTGCTCGACCGCGCCATCCTTCATAATCGCGATCCGGTCGGCCAGCCGCAAAGCTTCGTCAAAATCATGGGTGATAAAGACAATCGTCTTGGCCACCATCGCCTTGAGCCGCAGAAATTCATCCTGCATTTCGCGCCGGATCAAGGGATCAAGCGCTGAAAAAGGTTCATCCAGAAACCAGATGTCAGGTTCCACCGCAAGGCTGCGGGCAATGCCGACACGCTGCTGTTGGCCGCCGGACAATTCGCGCGGGAAATAGCCCTCGCGGCCCTTCAGGCCCACCAGCGCCAGCATCTCGGTTGCCCGCGCGATGCGCGAGGCGCGGTCCTGCCCCCGCATCTCCAACGGAAAGGCCACGTTTTCCAGTGCCGTGCGATGGGGCAAAAGCCCAAAGCTTTGAAACACCATACCCATCTTGCGACGCCGCAGGTCGATCAACTCGGCCTCATTCAAGCTGCCGATGTCGCGCCCTTCCACCAGTACCTGGCCTGCGGTGATGTCCAAAAGCCGCGCCAGACAGCGCACCAGCGTGGATTTGCCAGACCCCGAAAGCCCCATGACCACCAGCATCTCGCCCTTGTGAATGTCCAAAGACACATCGCGCACCGCCGCAATATGGCCGGTGGCGCGCAAGGCTTCGACGGTGGTTTGCGGCGTCAGGCGCGGGCCAAGGAGATCGGGCCGGTCACCAAAGACTTTCCAGACATGTTTGCATGACAGCACAAGATCGGGGTGGGACACAGGATCCTCCGGGGATGGAAGGACCACCCGGACGGGCCGGGTGGTAAGTTGTGGACATGTCACCCGAAGGTGACGCCGGAGATCAGCGCGCGATCATTCGATCCAAGGCTTCCAGACCGCCTCATTCGCTTCCATCCATGCCGTGGCCGCATCTTCGGGTTCCATCCCGTCGATATCGACCAGCTTGGCCATCTCAGCGATCTGCGCGTTGTTGAAATTCACCTTTTGCAACGCAGCGTAAGCGGTGGGCCATTTGTCCTTCATCCCGTCCCATGCGGCGATTTTCATATAGCCATTCGCCGGGTTGCCGCAGTCATAGACCTTGTCCGGCAACGGACCCTTGGCCGGATCCTTGTCGCAGCCATCTTCCCAAGCCGGGAACGCCACGAATTCGCCCGGCCAGACGGCTTCGGCAAAGTTCGGGGTCCAGTTGAACAGGACAATCGGCGTCTTGTCCTTTTCGGCGGCTGCGATTTCGGCCCAAAGGGCGGCGGCAGAGCCTGCGTTCACCACGGTAAAGTTCATGCCCAAGGCTTCGACCTTTTCCGCGTCATGCTTAAGCCAATCGACCGGACCGCCAAGGAAGCGGCCCTTGTCACCGGTTTCGGGGGTGACGAACATCGCGGCGCAGTCATTCAGCGCTTGCCAATCGGGCAGGCCGGGGCAGGCTTCTTTGGTCCACATCGGATACCACCAATCCTCGCGGGTGATGGCGGCATGGGTGGTGACATCATGGATGCCGCCCTTTTCAACCGCGGCACGGAATGAGGCACCAAAGGCGCCCTCCCAGACCTCGACCTCTAGCGTGGCATCGCCAAGGCGCACGGCTTCATAAACGGCCTGACTGTCGGTCGAGACATATTCAACCGAATTTCCCATTTGTTCGAACATTTGCCCGACCACATTCGACATGACGATCTGGCTAGACCAGTTATGCGTTGGAATGATGATCGGATCGGAAGAATCAGCGGCAAAGACGGGCGAGGTGCCAAGTGCAAGCGTTGCCGCGCCAAGTAGCAATCTGGTGGTTCTACGCATATTTTTTGATCCATGTTGAACGCGCCCCCGCTGGGGCGGCGATGTTTCCCGGAAAGTCGTGCGCTTTCCTGAGAGGAGAGGTTATTCACCAGATGTGAACGTGTCAGACCCTTGGGATGAACAGGCTGGAAAAAGTTGTTACAAAATGTTAACATGCACTTCGGAGTCAGGAACTGGGGGCAGCCTGTATGACGGCCAGTGCCGCGCATATCGTGGTGATTGAAGATGATCCTGTCACCCGCACTGCGCTGGTGGGGTATCTTGAAAGCTTTGGCTACCGCGTGACCGCTTGTGCCGGGGCTGAGGCGGCCGAGCGTGTCTTGGCACAGGAAAGCCCGGATCTGTTGATCGTTGACATCAATCTGTCGGGCAAGGACGGGTTGGAAATCACCCGCGAACAGCGGGCGCGGTCGGAAATCGGCATCATCTTATTGTCTGGTCGCACCGATGATGTGGATCGCATCGTCGGGCTGGAATTGGGTGCAGATGATTATGTTTGCAAGCCTTTCAACCGGCGCGAGCTGTTGGCGCGGGTCAAGAACCTATTGCGACGCACCGCAGCCATGCGGCAATTGACGCGGCGGGTGGTGCATTTTGCAGGCTTTAGCTTTGACACCGCCGCGCGGCATATCACGGGCCAAGAGGGCCAAGATGTGCAACTGACGCGCGCCGAATATGAAATGCTGCGCACCTTTGTGCTGAACCCCGGCATTGTGTTGTCGCGAGAGCGGCTTTTGGCCAGCATCACGCATCGGCAAAATGTCACCGGCGCGCGCACGGTGGATGTGATGGTCAAACGCCTGCGCGCCAAGTTTGGCGATGATTCGAAAGTGCCTCGCATTTTTGGCACCTCGCATGGCGAGGGCTATGTTTTTACCGCACAGCTGTCTTGAGGGCGGCACGCGGGCCGGGGGCGGCTTGGCTGGCCAGGGCCTCTTCCCCAGCGCCCTCTTCCCCAGCGCTTTGCCCCCCCTTGCTTTGGCGGAACGCCTCACTGGCGATTGCGGCGGTCAAGTGCTGGGCGGCCTCTTGGCTGGCCAAGATCAGCGCCTCGGCCTCGGCGGGGCCACAGCTCGCGCCTTTGCGGGACAGATCGGCCAGAAGTGCGGCAAGCTGCGGCAGATCGAAATTGCCAACAGCCCCCTTTAGCTGATGTGCGCGCCGCTCCACCTCTGATCCGGCCCCGCTGCGCAAGGCCTTGACCAGCGCCTCGGTGTCAAGCGGCAGACGATCAAGCATAAGCTGCACCAGCTCTTGGGTGCGCTGCGGTCCGAGATCGGAGAGGATTTCGCGAATGGGCGCCAGCGGGTCGGACGGATGGATCGGAATGTCAGAGGTCGCCGTCGAAACCAAAGCGGGCGCTTCGCGCTGCGGTGAAAGCCGATCAAAGGCCGCCACCAAAGCCTCGGGGGTCAGCGGTTTGGCGATCACATCCGTCATCCCCACCGCACGGCAAGCGGCAATTTCATCGGGCTGGACATGGGCCGACACCCCGATCACCGGAATGCTTTGGCCCGCAAAGGTGGATTGCCGAATGCGGCGCGTGGCCTCGATCCCGGAAATGCCGGGCAAATTGACATCCATCAGCACCGCATCAAACCCGGTGCTGGCCAAAAGCATCAACGCCTCTTCGCCTGATCCAACGATCTGCGTGCGATGGCCCAAACTGTCCAGAAAATCCTGAACAACCTGCTGATTGACCGGGTGATCTTCGACAACCAGCACCGACAGGGGGCGGGATGCGGGCACGATCCTGTGGGGGGATACGGGGGCATCAACGCCGGCATGCGCCTTGGCAAAGGGCACATCCAGCACAAAGGTGGAGCCTTGGCCAAAGACACTCTGCGCCGTCAGCTTGCCCCCCATCATGCCCGCCAGACGGCGCGAAATGGTCAGACCCAGCCCGGTGCCGCCATAGGTGCGCGCGGTCATGCCGTCTTCTTGCTCAAAGGCCCCAAAGATGCGTTCCAGCGCCTCGGGACGAATGCCGCGCCCGGTATCGGCCACAGAGAACCGCAACCACAGGGGATCTTCGCCCAGATCTGACTGCGGCTCGACCGAAAGGCGCACCTCGCCGGATTGGGTGAATTTCACGGCATTGGCCACCAGATTGAACAGGATTTGCCGCAGTTTTCCGATATCGCCACGCAGCGGGTGCAGCGGATCATCGGGCAGCGATGTCACCAAGGTCAGGCCCTTTTCCTCGGCCATGGGGGCCATCAAAAGCGCAATATCGCCCAAGGCAAGCGCCAGATCGAAATCAACCATCTCAAGCGCCGCGCCGCCCTGATCCAGCTTGGAGTAATCCAGAATGCTGTTCAAAAGCCCCATCAGCCCCTTCCCCGAGCGCCAGCGCCGCATCCAGCCGCGCCAATTGCCCCGCCGCCAACCCCTCGCGCGGCAGATTGCGCAACATGCCCAAGACCCCGTTCATCGGCGTGCGGATCTCATGGCTCATCATGGCCAGAAATTCGGATTTGGCGCGATCTGCCGCCTCGGCCCGATCGCGGGCGGCGTCATGGGCGGCCACTTCGGCGCGCAACTGGGCGGTTTGCTCGTCAACCATGTCTTGCAAGGCGCTGCGATGGCGGCGCAATTCTTCCATGTGACGCTCGCGCTCGGCGGCAAAGCTGCGGTTGGCGATGGCCTGCTGACGAAAGACCTCGACCGCGCCCTCCATCTGCGCCACCTCATCGGTGCCATTGGGATGGATCGGCTCGCCCAAGGCGCCCTTGGCCAGATCGGTCATGCGCACCGACAAGGCGTCAAGCCGCCGAATAAGGTTGCCGCGCACATAGAACCACAACACCCCCAGTGACAGCGCCAGCGCCAAAAGCGTGGAGAAGGCGTAAAGCCGCTGGGTCGCAAAAATCGCCTCTTCGGCGGATTGGCCTGCGGTGACGGCATCGGCCTCGATCCGGTCGGCCAAGGCCGAAGCGGCCGCCTCAAGCGCCAAGGCCGCCTCGCGCAGTTCGGTTTCCGCCCGCGCGATCTGATCGGTCAGCGACAAGACCTGTGCGGTGGTTTCAAACAAGGTTGCCGTTTCTGGCGGCAAAGCCGGGCCCATACCGATCACGCGCAACAACACCTGCACCCGTTCTGCCCGGCGCGGGTCTTGAATCATCGACACACGGCGCGAAATCACCTTGAAACGGCTTTCCAACTCGGCCTGAAGGGCGCGCAACTCAGGCTCGTCCCGCACGCCCGCAACCCGGTTTAGCAAAAGCCCCACCTCCGAGGCATGGGCGCGAAGTTCAAACATCAACCCCAGTTGAAAGAGGTCCACCTCGATCAGCTTGTCCAAAGCCTCAAGCCGCTGCTGCGTGGCATTGGGCGAAAACGTCTCGACATCATAAAGGCTGGAAATCACCGCCGAAGCGCCGGCCTCGGCATTGGCGACCAAAGTATCGGCAATTTCGGTCAGCTCCATCGCGGCGGCCAGCCCGGCGGCAAGCTGGGCATCTCGGCGGTCGATCAGGCTGATGCGGCGGCGCACCTGCTGGTCAATGGAGGCAAGCGCCGCGCGCACCGACACCTCGGCTGACAGGGCATTGGCCAGCGCCACATCCTGCACCCCGCGATGACGCGACAGCCGGTCGCGCAGCGCATCGGCCTGCGCATAAAGAAAATCCGACCGATCCTTGCGCTGCGCCTCATCGGTCACGGCGGCCAGCTCGGGGGCCATGGCCACCACGCGGCCCGTTTCTTCGACCACGCCGCGCACTTCGGAAATGGCAGGGATCGCTTCGGTCACCACGCGCGATTGGCTGCGTGAGACATCTTGCAATTCGAACCACCCAAGCACCCCGGTTGCCGCCGGAAAACCGGCGATCAGCGCAATCGCCAGCAACAGCCGCCCACCAAGACTCGACTTGTAGCGAAATTTCCGCAAGGCTTCCCCCAAGCTGGCGAACACGCGCGCTGACATCTACAGGCTATCACCATATCCGAGGCGTGGAAGATTTATGTCAATCCAAGCAGGCACGCTGTGGGCCATCACGATTGCGGCGCTGATCTGCGGGCCCATTCAGGCCCAAGCGCCCCTTGATCTTGAGGTGCGCAGCATTGCGTTTGACGACCAAAGCCCCAGCGTCAAAACCCGCTATACCCCCCTGACCCGCGCGCAGAAACCGTGGCGGTTTTGTGTGCTTTATCCCCATCTGAAAGACGCCTATTGGCTGTCGGTCAATCATGGGATGGTGGCCGAGGCCAGTCGGCTGGGCGTGGGGTTTGATGTTTTTGAGGCGGGGGGATATCCCAATCTTTCCCGCCAAATCAGCCAGTTGAAAGGTTGCGCCAGCGACGAATTCGACGCGGTGATCCTTGGCACGGTGTCTTATGACGGGCTGACGCCAGTGGTGCAGGAAATCGCCAAGATCAAGCCCGTGATCGCGGTGGTCAATGATATCGCCCCGGATGGCATCACCGCCAAGGCCAGTGTCTCTTGGGCCGAAATGGGGGCGGCAGCCGGGCGGTTCATCGCCCAGCGCCACCCACCGGGTAGCCCGCCTGTCACAGTTGCGTGGTTTCCCGGCCCCAAAGGGGCGGGCTGGGTCAGCATCGTCGAATCCGGCTTTCATGCCGCGATTGCCCAAAGCTCGGCCAAGGTGGTGATGACTCTGTATGGCGACACCGGATTGGAACAGCAGGTCTTGCTGGTGGAGGACGCGCTTGAGGCGATGCCAGAGGTGGATTATCTGGTTGGCAGCGGCCCGATGGCCGAGGCGGCGGTGTCGATCCTGCGCGGGCGCAATGCCAATGGTGATGTGCAGATCGTCTCGACCTATTTAAGCCATGCGGTCTATCGCGGGGTAAAGCGCGGTCGGATCCTTGCCGCGCCCACGGATTCTCCGGTGACCCAAGGGCAATTGTCGATCGAGATGGCGGTGCGGGCCTTGGAGGGGCGGCTTGATATGCGCCATGCCGGCCCGCCGATCTGGGTTGTCACCCCCGAAAGTGCAGACCAGCTGAACATGGCGGGGTCACTTGCCCCGGCCAGCTTTGTCCCGGTGTTCTCGCTTGCGCCAAAGACCGCACCTTAAGCCGGGTGGCTTTGAATGGATTTCGGCAAGGGCGACAGGGATGGATCGGCCCCCTCGGGCGCGGGTCAGGCCGCCAATCCGGCCAACAACAGCGTGGAAAGGCCCAATCCGCTGGCCATTTGCCAGCGCAGCGCCACCCAGCCGGGTGGCAGCGCGATCTGGCGCGCCAGCGCGCGGTCAATGAGCGGGCTGGACAAGAGGCAAAGCGCGACCACCAACAACCCACCCGACGGAATGAGCAAGGCAAGCCAGCCGATCAGACTTGGCAGCACCGCAATGACATAGACAGATGTTTGGCGCAGCCCGGCCAAAAGCGCCGCCATCCACCACAGCCCACCCAGAAAGGACAAGATCAGCGCCGCATAATAAAGCCCCGCCTGTGCCGCCAAGGCTGGCTCAAACATCAGCGCGGCGGCGATACAGGCCAATTGCGGCAAGATCCCCGAAAGGCCAAGCAGGCGCGCGGCAAGAGGTAAATCGGTTTGGAACGGGCTGTCTGTCTGGGTCATGCCCAAAGCTTAGTGCGGGGACGCGCAACGGCAAGCCCTGCTGGAATTGCCGCCCGGTTGGCCCATGGTCTTAAGGCGTCAAAGGCGCATAGGGCAAAAGCTCGGCGATCTCGCGCCGGAAGGGCAGCGCATCGCCACGCTCTGGCGCATCGACCTCTTCGGCATAGCGACGCCCGGCATAGGTGGCCCAAGCAATCGGTCCGGGGGCCGCCGCATCGCCGATCAGTTTGACCGATGCGATCCCGGCGCCTTGCCAATCTGCCGCCATAACCGCCTGATAAAGCCCGTCTTGCGGGATGCGGCTGGTGACCATGACCACCGCCTCGGCGGCCAGCGTGCTGCTGTGCCCCGTCCAAAGACAGCCCAAACTCACGCCATCCGGCCCAATGGCTTCGGGCGCTTTCGACACATGCAGCCTGACGCCAAGCTCTATCAAGCGACGCTGGATAGCCCCTTGTTCCAGCGTATTTTTTGCCCATTCGGCCACCACGGGTGCCGGGGTGACAAAATCGACCGAGCAGCCGCGGGCCACCAAAACCTCGG
Source organism: Tabrizicola sp. (assembly GCA_965284335.1). Classification (GTDB taxonomy): domain Bacteria; phylum Pseudomonadota; class Alphaproteobacteria; order Rhodobacterales; family Rhodobacteraceae; genus Tabrizicola_A. Next base: position 1,841,975 of record OZ260076.1, read on the forward strand.
CCATGACGGATCCCATGTAGAAGTGATCGTCATCATAGACCACCACACGCCCCCCCGTCGGCCCCTGCCCTGCCATCACATCATCGGGGCAAAAGACCGGCATTGCCGCATCGGTGGGGATAGGGGCCAGATGCAGCCGCGCCACGGCATCGCGCCGCCAATGGGCCCCCGTGGCAATCGCCACATGCTGCATGTCCATGGTCAGAATATCTTCGGCCATCAGGCGGCTGTCCAAATAGACATCGAGATTCGGCATCGGCGCAATCTGCCCCATGCGGTAATCGGCCACCCGTCCCCAAGCCGACAGGCCCGGCAGCGCGCGTTCCCGCGCCACACGGCCCCCCAGCACGGTTGACGCCTCGGCCAAGGTCACGCTGTAGCCGCGCCGACCAAGTTGCATAGCCGCCTCTAGCCCCGCAGGCCCCGCCCCCACGACCAAAACCCGATCCGAGGCTCCTTTGGGCCGTGGCCGCTCGGGGTGCCAGCCTTTGCGCCATTCCTCCATAAAGGCGGTGTTTTGCGTGCAGCGGCTGATCGCGCCGGTCATATCGCCCGAGACACAGATGTTGCAGCCAATACATTCGCGAATGTCGTCAAACCGCCCCTCTTCGATTTTTTTCGGCAAAAAGGGATCGGCGATGGATGGCCGGGCGGCCCCGATGAAATCCAAAATCCCCGAACGGATTTGCCGCACCATCGCATCGGCACTGGTAAAGCGCCCCACCCCAACCACCGGGCGCGAGGTCAGCGCCTTGATCCCGCGCACCAGATCTTCTTGGGCGCCTTCGGGGGTAAAGCGCGAGGTGCCGCTACAGGCCTCCCATGTGCCTTGGGCCAAATCCCATAGGTCGGGCAAATCGCCGTGCATCTGGATGAAATCGCGCACCTCGGCGTTGGAAAAGCCCAAAGCGCCCGCCTCATGCAAAGACAGGCGCAGGGTGATCGCCATCTCGCCCTTGGTTTCTTCGCGCAACTCCTCCACCACTTCGCGCACGAAACGGCCCCGATTTTCCAAACTGCCACCATATTCGTCGGTGCGCTGATTGGTGGCGCGGCTTAGGAAATGTTGAAAGATCCCAAAGCCATGCGCCCCATAAAGGCACATCAGATCAAACCCCGCCGCCTGCGAGCGCCGCGCGGCGTTGCGAAACCAACGGCGAATGTCGCGAATGTCTTGACGGTCAATCGTGCGGGCCTGCACCGGATCTGAGGTGAAGGTCAGGATTGGCCCCCCCGTCACGGCCAAAGGCACCTCTCGCGAATAGAGGTTTGGCCCATTGATCCCCGAATAGGCCAATTGAATACCCGCCAGTGCGCCGTGCGATTTCATCGCCTCGGCCATGCGGGCCAAGGCCGGGATATCGCGGTCATCCCATAGATGCTGTTCGATGAAGGGGGTGATCTCCGAGCTTTGGTGAATCTCGGTCTGTTCGGTAAAGATCACGCCCCAACCGCCCTCGGCCTTGGTGCGGCGCATCTCGGCCACGGCGGAAGGGTCACGATAGCCCCCGCCATTGCAATGCGGCACCTGATAAAACCGATTTTTCGCCGTTTTCGGCCCGATTTTCATCGGCTCGAACAAGATATCATAGCGCGGATCACGACTGGGCATGGCAGGGCCTTTTGCAACATCTCACCCAGACGCCCCCCGAAAGGGGCGCCGGTTTTGCATCAAAAACAAAGGTTTACTTCTTTAGATTGGTCCAGATCGCATCATACATCGCCTGTGTCTCTTGATCGCAGGCGATGATGAATTCACCTTTCTGGCCCGCAGGCGGGTTGTTTTCGGGCGAGGATTTGATGGCATCATCCAAAAACTCGGTGGCACCGATGACACCCGGACTATAGGCGGCATAGTTGGTGACAGCGGCGGCATTTTCTGGCTGCAACAGGAAGTTCATAAACTTCAACGCGTTGTCGCGGTTCGGCGCGTCTTTCAGCAACACGACATTGTCCATCCAGACCACATAGCCCTCTTTCGGGAAGGCGTATTCCACATTGGCCCCCTCGGCGCGGGCTTTGGCGGAAAAGCCGTTATAGATCATCCCGGCCGAGGCATCGCCCGAGACCAGCACATCCTTGGCAATGTCAGAGCCGAACGAGGCCCAATGCTGCTTGGCCGCCAAGAGCATATCGTTCAGGGCCTTCAGCTGATCGCGGTCGGTCGAACATTGCGGAATGCCGAGATACATCGAGCCCAGCGCCAAAACCTCGCCTTGGCTGTCCAGAACGTTGATCCTGCCCTTCAACTCGTCAGGCGGGTTAAAGATGATGCCAAGGCTGGAGATATCGCCCTGATAGACATCGCGGTTGACCGAAAATCCGGTCGAGCCCCACTGATAGGGGATCGAATGTTGGCGGCCGGGGTCAAAGGGCACATCCAGCCATGCCGGATCGATATTGCCGAAATTGGGCATTTCTTCGGGGGTGAAGGCGTCCAAGATCCCCTCAGAGCGCATGATATCCACCATGTAATCGCCCGGAACCGCAACGTCATATTGGCCAAGCTTGCCCGCTTTCAGCGCGGCCAGCATGGCTTCGTTGCTGTCATAGGTGTCAATCGTCACCTTAACACCCGTTTCGGCCGTGAATTTGTCGACCAACTCTTGCGGGATGTATTCGAACCAATGGTAGACCTTCAGCTCGCCTTCAGCAAAAGCCGGGGCCGCCACGATGGGACTGGCCAAAAGCGTCGTCAGCATCAGCAGTTTCTTCATCACAAACTCCCTGTTCATGTGGCCGGGCGGCCCTTGCGGTTGATCACATAGCTAAGCGTTACAAAAAGCACCGAGACAGCCAGCATCATGGTCGAGATTGCCATGATATTAGGTTTGATCCCTTGCTTGACCGAACCAAAAATCGCCGTGGGCAGCGTTTCCATACCCGCCCCTTTGACGAAATTGGTGATCAGGAAATCATCCAACGAGATGATAAAGGCCAAGAGATACCCCGACATGATGCCGGGGGCCAAAAGCGGCAGCAGGATCAGGCGGAACGCCTGCCATGGGCTGGCATAAAGATCGCGGGCGGCTTGTTCATAGGCGCCCTCAATCCCCGACAGCCGCGCTGCGATTGGCAGATAGGCAAAGGGGATGCAAAAGGTGATATGGGCGATGAGGATGGTCAAATAGCCCGTGGTCAGCCCGATGGTGGTGAAAAAGATCAAGCAGGCCACGGCCGTGACAATTTCAGGCACCAAAAGTGGCAGGTTGATCAGCCCAAAGGTCAGCCCCTTGCCACGAAACCGCCCGCCGCGGATCATCGCCAAGGCCGCAGCCGTGGCAATCGCCGTCGAGGTGGTGGCCGCAATCAGGGCAATGGTGATCGAATTCCACGCCGCCTGACCAAAACGCGCGGCTTCGGGGCCGGTAAAGACATCAACATACCAGCGCAGCGACAGCCCGCCCCAGGCCGTGATCGAGGTCGAGTCGTTGAAGCTATAGATCGCCACCACGATCAGCGGCACATAAAGGATGGTCAGGCACAACACCGTCAGCGCACCAAACCCGGGATAATGCCGCACCCCCTTCATGGCTTGGCCTCGCGCGCGGCCATCCGGGCATAGCCCATCAGCACGATCAGAACCAAGCTCATCAAAATCACCGAAATGGCCGCGCCAAAGGGCCAGTTGCCCTGACTGCCGCGGAACTGTTCATCGATCAGCGAGCCGATCATGAAATTCTTGGCCCCGCCCAAAAGGTCTGGTGCCAAAAACGCCCCCAAGGCGGGCACAAAGACCAGGATGCACCCCGCCACGACACCGGGCCGCACGATGGGCAAAACCACCTCGCGCAGGGTCACCCAACGGCTGGCATAAAGATCAGCCGCCGCCTCGGAATAGGCAAAGTTATAGCGCTCGACCGCGGCATAGATCGGCAAGACCATAAAGGGCAGATAGCTGTAAAACAGGCCCAATTGCACCGCGAAATTGGTGTTCAAAATGGCCAAAGGCTGATCCAAAAGCCCGAATTCGATCAAAAAGCCATTCAAAGGCCCTTGATCGCGCAGAATAAACCGCAACGACACCGTGCGGATCAAAAGATTGACCCAATAAGGAATGGTTATCAAAAACAGCCAGATCGGGCGTGAGCGTTCGGGCCGCGTTGCGATGAACCATGCAGTGGGAAAGCCGATCAACAGGCATAGGGCCGTGGCCAAGCCCGCCTGCCAGATCGACCGCCAGAAGATGGTGATATAGGTCCATTCAATCTGGGCAGGCTCATCGCCAAAAAGGCCCCGCGTGATAAAAAACTGGTCATAGGCGGCCCAGGTGAATGTCCACTGAACGCCGCCGCGAAACTCTTTGGTCAAAAAGGAATAGACCACCATCAACAGCACCGGGACCAGCATGAAGATCCCAATCACCGCCCATGTGGGCAGCAACAAGGGCAGTCTAGCGCGGCTGTAGCTGCCGTCTGAACTGCTTGAAACTGGCGCGATCCCCCCTGCCATCAGTCGGCCAAAAGGCGCGCCGCACCTTCCTCTAGGTGAAGACCAATCATGCTGCCCGGTTCCGGCACCGCGGTGCGCGCCGCATTTTGCAGCCGCAGGGTAAAGGGCGCGCCGCCCTCAAGCCGGGTCAGCAATTGCAAATCGGTGCCGAGATAGACCACCCGCTCGACCTGCACCTGCAAATCGGCATCCGTGCTTGCAATCGTCACACGCTCGGGGCGGATCGACAACGCGTGCCGCCCGGTCGTCCCCGCCCCCGCCGGACAATTCAGGGGCCGCCCCCCGGGCAAGGTGACCCGCGCCACCCCATCGCTGACGGCGGTGACATCCACCTCAATCAGATTGGTTTCGCCAATGAAATCCGCCACAAATCGGTTGACCGGGGCCTCGTAAATTTCCCGTGGGGTGCCGATTTGCTGCACATGACCCGCCGACATGACCGCAATTTGGTCGGACATGGTCAGCGCCTCTTCCTGATCATGGGTGACGAAAATAAAGGTGATGCCCGTCTCTTCTTGCAAAGATTTCAACTCGACCCGCATCGCTTGACGCAGCTTGAGATCCAGCGCCGACAATGGTTCGTCCAACAACAGCACCTTGGGCTGCGGCGCCAAAGCCCGCGCCAGCGCAACGCGCTGCTGCTGTCCGCCCGACAATTGCGCGGGCTTGCGGTCAGCGAAGGCGGACAGATGCACCAATTCCAGCATTTTGCCGGCCCTTGCGCGCCGCTCGTCCAGCCCCACCCCCTGCATTTTCAGCCCAAAGGCCACATTGTCGATCACCGACAGATGCGGAAACAGCGCATATTGCTGAAACACCGTGTTGACGGGGCGATGGTTCGGGGCCAAAGCCGCGATGTTTTGGCCAAAGAGCAAAATCTCGCCCGCCGTGCAGTCTTCGAACCCCGCGATCATGCGCAAAAGCGTGGTCTTGCCACAGCCAGATGGGCCCAAAAGCGTGAAAAACGCGTTGTCCGCAATCTCCAACGACACGCCATGGAGCGCGGTGACGCTGCCATATCGTTTGATCACTTGACGCACGCTGATGGCCGATTGCATCGTTGGATATACCCCCTGATGATCGTTGAAAGGGTAAAGCCGGTGGTTTCAAGACGTATATACCCCCTCAGAGGTATGCCGAAATGCAGGCCAGCGGGGATGCGGCTATGACCCCTTTGCCGAATGCAGCAGAGGCGGCTTTGGCCGATGCCATCCGTCTGTGCGGCCTTTCGGGCTTTGAAACTGCGCTCTGGGGCTTTTTGCGCCGCGCCACGGGGGCCGATAATTTGGTGGTTCTGGCCTATCCGCGCGCCGGGCCACCTTTGGCGCTCTATCAAGCAACCGACAGCCCACAGGTCTTTGCCCAATTAAGCACAACCTATCTTGGCGGGGCCTATCTTCTGGATCCGTTCCACGAATTGCACCTGACGCAGGCCGCCCCGGCGGTGTATCGGCTGACTGATATCGCGCCCGACGCCTTTCACCGCTCGCGCTATTTCGAGGAATATTACCGCCAAACCACGCTGCTGGATGAGATCAGCTTTCTGTCTTATCCGCACCCCGGCCTGACCTTGACCATCTGCATCGGGCGCGATGCCTCCTCGGGCAGCGTCTTTCCCGCCCGCGCGCTGGAGACCTGCCGCCGCATCGCCCCCATCGTGCAGGCTTTGGCCAATCGCCATTGGGCCAGCCTGCCAGCCGCACAAGCCCAAGCCCCGGACCTGACCGCACAGGTCGCCGCCGCCTTGCAACAGCGCCACGGTATCCGCCTGTCGCCGCGACAGGCCGAAGTGGCCATTTTGGTCTTGCGCGGCCATTCCACCGCCTCGATCGCGCTGCGGCTGCACGTCTCACCACAAACCGTCAAAGTCTTCCGCCGCCAGATCTACACCCGCTGCGCAATCTCTTCTCAGGCCGAGCTTTTCGCGCTGATGCTGCCCCTGTTGCAAAGCGACAGCCCCTAACGCGCCTGCATCCTTTTGCAGCCAGCCATCCAGCGGAGCGGCCAGACATACCCACACCACCACAGCAGGGGCGATGATCAGATTTTTGGGTCCACTTTGAAGAAAAATGGTGCTGCAAGAGAGGATTGAACTCTCGACCTCTCCCTTACCAAGGGAGTGCTCTACCACTGAGCTACTGCAGCGCCGGGGCGCGTCGGCTGGGCTTCCTGCCGGGCGTGGCGGGTGATTAGACGCAAATTCCGGGGGGCGCAAGAGGCTTTTCGCATCCCTTCTGGACGGTTTTTACGCACTAAGCTATGCAAGGGTCATGCAAGACGACAGCGGTAAAACATTCCCCCTTAAACCAAAGGCCGCGCGGCCCCAAAGCCGCGAAGATCGGTTGAAAGCCGCGCTAAAGGCCAATATGGCCCGGCGGAAGATTCAGGCAAAAACGCGGGCCTCGGTCCAGCCGGACAATGAGATAAAGGACGAGTAAATGGATTCGATTCTGGTGAAGGGAAATGGCGCGCTGAACGGGGTAATCCCGATTGCGGGGGCCAAGAACGCCTGCCTCACCCTAATGCCCGCGACCTTGCTGAGCGAAGAGCCTTTGACGCTGACCAATGCACCGCGCCTTTCGGACATTCGCACGATGACGCAGCTTTTGGGCTCTTTGGGTGCGGAAGTCGCGTCTTTGCAAGATGGGCAAGTGCTGGCCATGTCCAGCCACCAGATCACCAACCACACGGCGGATTATGACATCGTGCGCAAGATGCGGGCGTCGATCCTTGTGCTGGGGCCGATGCTGGCGCGTGATGGCCATGCGATTGTGTCGCTGCCCGGCGGCTGTGCCATTGGGGCGCGGCCGGTTGATCTGCATCTTAAGGTGTTTGAGGCGATGGGCGCCGATCTTGAGCTGCGCGATGGCTATGTCCATGCCAAGGCCCCCGGCGGTCGGCTGAAGGGGGCTGTGATCGAGTTTCCTTTCGTATCGGTGGGCGCGACGGAAAACGCGCTTTTGGCGGCCAGCTTGGCCAAGGGCACCACGGTTTTGAAAAACGCTGCGCGCGAGCCGGAGATTGTGGATCTGGCGCAATGCCTGCGCAAGATGGGCGCGCAGATTGATGGCGAGGGCAGCAGCACGATCACCGTGCAGGGCGTGGACCGGCTGCATGGCGCAACCCACCCTGTTGTTACCGACCGGATTGAGCTTGGCACCTATATGCTGGTGCCCGCGATTGCCGGGGGCGAGGTGGAATGCTTGGGCGGGCGGTTGGATCTGGTCGGCGCTTTTGCCGAACGGCTGGATGCGGCGGGGGTTGAGGTGACCGAAACCGCGCGCGGCCTGAAGGTCAAACGCCGGGGCGACCGGGTGCAGGCGGTGAATGTGGTGACCGAACCCTTCCCCGGCTTCCCGACCGACTTGCAGGCGCAGATGATGGCGCTGTTGTGCACCGCCAATGGCGTTTCGGTTTTGGAAGAAAAGATCTTTGAAAACCGCTTTATGCATGCCCCCGAACTGACGCGGATGGGCGCCAAGATCGAGGTTCATGGCGGCACGGCCACGGTCACCGGGGTTGAGCGGCTGAAAGGCGCGCGCGTGATGGCCACCGATCTGCGCGCCTCGGTGTCCTTGATCTTGGCCGCTTTGGCCGCCGAAGGGGAAACCGTGGTCAGCCGGGTTTACCATCTGGACCGCGGCTATGAACGGGTGGAGGAAAAGCTGCGCGCCTGCGGGGCGCAGATCGAACGGATCAGCGGATGACCGACGCCCGTTTTGAAGACGGCGATGAGGCCCCGTTGCGCCTGTTGGCGCTTGCGCCAGAGGATCTGCCGGTGTTGGCCGCCTTGGTGCAGGATGCGGTGTTTCCGATCACGGAAATGACCTATGTGCGCCCGCGCCGTCGCTTTGCGCTCTTGCTCAACCGCTTTCGCTGGGAGGACCGCGAGGCCGCCGAGCGGGAGCGCCGCCCTTATGAGCGGGTGCAGGCGCTTTTGACGGTGGAAACCGTCACGGCGGTGCGCAGCACGGGCATTGACCGGGGGCAAAAGGACGTGATCCTGTCGCTTTTGGCTTTGTCCTATGCTGGCCCTGCCGAGGGACCGGGCCGCGTGACGCTGACCCTCGCCGGGGATGGCGCGATTGAGCTTGAGGTCGAGGCACTAGAGATCAGCCTGCGCGACACCACCCGCCCCTATCGCGCCGTGTCAGGCAAGGCCCCAAGCCACAGCTAAGCCTTGGGCGATGCGCCCATCTGTCCAGATGCAAGGCGGCTATGATCTTGCAGATGGGGACAAAGCAGGCATAAGTGCCTGATAGATCTGCAACAGGTGCCCCTTTGCCCATCGCCTATGTCACCCAGCCCGGACGCGGCGCGACCGATGCGCTGATCGCCGATGCGGTCGCGCGGCTGCGTCCGGTTGGCCTGCATTTGGCCGGCACGGTGCAAACCGATGTGCCGCGTCCAGACCGGACGCTGTGTGATATGGAATTGGCCGTTTTGCCCGACGGCCCGGTGTTTCGCATCAACCAAGACCGGGGCGAGGCGGCGCGCGGCTGCCGTCTGGATGGCGGCGCGCTTGAGGAGGCGGTGGTCGAAGTTGCCGCGCGCATGGCAGAGGCCGAGGTGCTGGTGGTCAACAAATTCGGCAAGCTTGAGGCGCAGGGCCGGGGCTATGTGCCGCTGATCGCCGAGGCCTTGGGGCGCGACATGGCGGTTCTGGTGGGCGTCAATGCGCTGAACTTGCCCGATCTTTTGGCCTTTTGCGACGGCATGGCCACCGCCCTGCCCCCCGATGCAGGTGCTATTGCAGATTGGGTGCTGGCAGCCGCAAGCAGCCAACAGCGTTAACACTATCTTTAGCGAATCGGCCTAAGCCTTGGATGTCCACGGTTGTGGACAGGGTGCTGCTTGCAAAACACGTACCCAACCACACCCCAAGGCCCCGCAGGTTCCCCAACCGGCGGGGCCGAACATTAGGCCAAGACGGCTCCGGGGTTCATAATGCCAAAGGGGTCAAGTGCCGCCTTGATCGCCCGCATTACCGCCAGTTTGGCCGGATCGCCATAGCGCTGCAAATCCCCGACCTTAAGCCGCCCAATCCCATGTTCGGCGGACACCGACCCGCCCATCTCATGCACCATGTCATGCACCCGCGCGGTAATCTCTTCGCGCAAGGCGGCGTAATCCGCAGCCGCCCGCCCCACAGCGGGGAAAACGTTGAAATGCAGATTGCCGTCGCCCAAATGACCAAAGCAATTGATCCGCACATCGGCCATGTGCCGCAGCGCCGCCGTTGCGCGGGGGATGAATCCGGGCAGTTCCGACAGCGGCAATGAGATGTCATGGCTCGTGACCGCGCCCACCTTGCGGTTGGCCAAAGGGATGCTTTCGCGAATGCGCCACAGTGCCGCCGCTTGGGTGGCCGATTGGGCGACAACCCCATCGCCCACCAGCCCCTCTGTCATCGCCTCATCCAACAGCCCCGCCATCAAGGCCTCGGCCCGTTCAAACCCGGCAGGCAGGCCCAGTTCGATCAACACCATCCAATCGGGGATGGGCTGCAAGGGCAAGGCGACCTCGGGCATATGTTCGGCCAGAAACTCTGGCCCCTGCCGGTGGATCACTTCAAAGGCGGAAATCATCCCCGATGCCCGCGCCTCGGCCCGCGCCAAAAGCTGCAAGGCAGCATCGGGCGAGGACACGGCCAAAAGCGCCGTGGCAGTGCTGGCAGGGCGCGGAAACAGCCGCAAAGCGGCGGCGGTGATGATGCCCAGCGTCCCCTCAGCCCCGATCAAGAGATGGCGCAGGTCATAGCCTGTGTTGTCCTTGCGCAGCCGCTTTAACCCGTGCAGCACCGCGCCATCGGGCAAGACCGCCTCGATGCCCAAGACAAGATCGCGCGCATTGCCATAGCGCAGCACATTCACGCCACCGGCATTGGTGGCCAGAACGCCCCCCACACGCGCTGAGCCATCCGAGGCCAGCGACAGGGGAAAGACCCGGCCTATCCGCTCCGCCTCGGCCTGCGCGGTGGCCACCACCATGCCTGCCTCAACCACCAGCGTGTTTTCCAAAGGATAAGCGGCGCGCAGCGCGACCATCCGTTCCAGCGATAGGATCAAGGGTGCGGGACCGTCGGCCATAACCTGCCCCCCCACCAACCCGGTGCCACCGCCCAAGGGCACGATCCCCACACGGGCCGCAGCGCAAGCGCGGACGATCTGCACCACCTCTTCGGTCGACCGGGGCCGGGCGACCGCACCGGCCACCCCCTGCCAACGCCCGCGCGGCTCTTCCAGATCGCGCGGCTCTGGCGCGCGCAGCGTGCCTTCGGGCAGGCGGGCGGCAAGATCGGCAACAAAATCGGGATCGGCGGGGTTCAGCATCTGGGCACCTCTGCCCCCTTCCTAGCCCGAGGTCCGGGCGGAATAAAGCCTGTCACGGAATGAGGGCCGGTTCCAAGACAAGAATGGTTGGCCGCCGTGGCAAGCTGTCCAGCGAGATTTCCACCTCGGGGCCGGAGGCAACATCCACCTCAAAGCCCGCCTCCATCCGTTTGACAAAGGCGACCAGCCGATCGGCTGAAAACCAATGCATCGGCAAGACCAGCCGCGCCCGGAACCGGTTGACCACCGATGCCATGCTGTCAGCATCCATGGTGAACCCACCATCAACCGGCACCATCACCACATCCAACCGGCCAATCGCGGCATGTTGGGCATCGGACAAGACCTGATGCAAATGGCCCAAATGACCGATGCAAAGGCCCGCCACCTCGAAGATGAAGATCGAATTGCCATCCTTGCGCCCCCCCTCGCCGAAGGGCCCGCGCAGATCAGAGGTGACATTGCGCACCCGAAGATCGCCGATCTCTTCGTCAATGCGGGCAGGCTGGCCCAACTCTCCCCAGCCCCGCAAGACAAGCGGAATGCGCGGATCGGGCGTGTCGGTGTAATGGGTGTCATGGGCGATGTTCATCGTCACCACATCGGGCACCACATCAGGATTGCCGATATAGCCGGTGTAATCGGTCACCGCGGCCTTGCCGCCCGGCGTTTCCAGCGCAAAGGAGGCATGGCCGAGAAAACGGATGCGGACGGTCTCTTCGGCCAAGGGGGCGCCAAAGGCCGCCGGGATCACCCGCGCCTCGCCCTCTGACATCGCCAGACAGGCGGAATCGCGTCGACCTTCGGCAAAGGCCACGCCGGTAAGGGCCAAAAGCGCAAATATTGCCAACCGCAGCATGACCACCTCCTGCACAGTTGCGCAGAGCTTACATCAAATTTGCCTTCATCTTGGAAGAAATACGCCACGGGCGCGCGCGAGCCGTCTGCGGCCCGCGCGAGGGTGTGAAGCCCCAAGTTTCTGCCAAGGCTTAGACCACAGCCTGCAACAACGCAGCGATTGACAGGACCGAGCGCCAAGGTCGCGCCGCACAAGGCACGGCCAAGGCCCGCTCAAGCCGCTCCACCAACGCAGAGCGGCCCAGACCATCAGGCGCATAAAGATAAAGCGCGCGGTCGGTGAGTGCGAACCGCTCGTTCTGCGCCAGCGCCTTCAACACCATCAGATCGGGCTTGGCAGGCGCCGCCAGATACCAGACATGCACCAACGTCGGATCGGCCAAAGCTTCCGCCTTGTAGGGGCATTCTGCCACAATCGCGGCATGAGCCGCCGCATCCAGATAGATCTGCGCCGGGGCAAATCCGAACCGCTGGCGCATGGCAGTGGCAATCTTGCCCTCCAGATCCGCAACCCCCGGATCATCAAACACTGCATTGCCGCTTTGCAGATGGGTCTCCACGCCGTGCAGCCCCAATTCCTCTAGGCCCTGTGGACAATCAGGATTCCCATTTTGGCTGATTTCTGATTCAAGCTTCCAAAGTGGAGGTTTGAATGAACGATCAGCGGTTCGTGGTGACAGATGCCTTTTGGAAGCGGCTTGAAGAGCATCTGCCAGGCAAGGCCAGTAATGCGGGGGTCACGGCGAAGGACAACCGTCTGTTTCTGGAAGCGGTCTTCTGGCGTGTCCGGACGGGGTCGCCTTGGCGTGATCTGCCGTCTGGTTTCGGTAAGTGGAACAGCCAATTTCGACGCTTCCGCAGATGGGCCAAATCGGGTGTTTTCGAGCGTCTTTTCAATGCGATGAGTGGTGACCCCGACCTTGAATATGCCCTCATCGACGGTACCATCGTTCAGGTTCACCAGAAGGCGAGCGGCGCAAAAGGGGGACTCAGGCTCAGGCCATCGGCCGCTCTCGCGGCGGTTTGACGACCAAGATCGTGGCCCTCGTCGATGCGCTTGGCAATCTCATGCGCTTCATGCTGCTGCCGGGTCAGGCCCATGACATGAAGGGTGTAGCACCCTTGATCCGAGGCGTGTCCTTCGGAGCGCTACTGGCAGACAAGGCGTTCGATGCGAATTGGTTGCTTGAAGAACTCGATGTGCGGGGCGCAACTGCAGTCATTCCGCCAAAAGCCAACCGCAAGCAGCAGCGCGACTATGATGCCAACGCCTACAGATGGCGGCACCTGATCGAGAACTACTTTGCGAAAATCAAGGAATTCAGGGGCATCGCGACGCGTTACGACAAGACAGACTGCAGCTATGCCGCCAACTGGAACCTTGCCGCTACCCTCATCGCGTCACGTTGATTGTCCACAGGCCCTAGCAATGCGCGGAACTCCGGCATCGGCAGCCGGTTCGCGCCCGCCACATTGACGCCACGCAGCAATAACACTTTTCTCATGAAGAGGTCCCGTCGGCCGCCCCTGAGCCGATCCGGGCATATCCGCCAAAAGCTCGCGCCCTCAGCCTACATCCGTCCGCCCGCGCCGATCATTTCTAAGGTTTGCGTAAAGCACATGGTTGCGCCAGCGTCCATTGATTTGCAGATAGCTTTGCGCCACGCCTTCATATTTAAAACCGCATTTCTCCAACACCCCGCGCGAGGGGGTGTTTTCCGGCAGGCAGGCCGCCTCGATCCGGCTGAGGTCCATCACGGCAAAGGCGTGGTGGACCAGCGCCAAAATCGCCTCGCGCATATAGCCCTGCCGCGCAAAGGGCGCGCCGATCCAATAGCCCAATGTTCCCGCCTGCACCGGGCCGCGGCGGATATTGTCCAGCGTAATGGCCCCCAAAAGCTGATTGTCAGCGCGCCGCACCAGCATCAGGGGCAGCGCGGTGCCTTGGGTTTCGGCCCGCTGCGCCCAATAGACCCGGTTGGTGAAGGCGCGGCGCGACAGGTGGTCATGCGCCCAAACCGGCTCCCAGGGCATCAGGTGGTTGGCCGAAGCCTCACGCAGCGCCGCCCAAGCCCGCCAATCGGCATGGTCAGGCAAGCGCAGCGTCATCCGCTCGGCCTCGATCCGGGGGCGGCGGCGGAATTTCAGCATCAGGCGGCCAGCCTTTGCCGGATTTCCTCCAGCGACGGGGCCGCCTCGACGGGGCCGTAAAGCGCCATGGCATTGTCAACGCCGCAAAGCGCCTCGCCATAGCGGCGCACATCGGCGGTGGTCACCGCATCAATCTTGGCCACCGATTCCGAAACATCGGGCACCCGGCCATAGATCGCCAAAAGCCGCGCGATGCGTTCGGCGCGTGAGGACGGGCTTTCCAGCCCCATCAACATGCCCGCCTTGATCTGGGCGCGTGCCCGGGCGACCTCGGCATCCGACATGTCTTCTGCCGCGCGTTTCATCTCCTCCACTGTGATCAGGCAGAGATCGCGGATTTCCTCGGCCGAGGTGCCGGCATAAACCGTGATCTGGCCTGCATCCTCATAAGCCCCCGACTGGGCAAAGATCGAATAGCATAAGCCCCGCTCCTCGCGGATCTTCTGGAACAGGCGCGAGGACATGCCCCCGCCCATCACCATGGAATAGACCTGTGCGGCATGCACATCGGGGTGGCGATAGCCCGGCGCGTCAAAGGCCACGGCGAAGTGGACCTGCTCAAGGTCTTTCACCTCGCGCCGCTCGGTCCCCTTAAAGGTGGCGGGCTGAAAGGCGGCCTGAGGACGGGCCACCAGCCCGCCAAAGATCGCCTCGGCCTGCTTGACGATCGCGTCATGGTCCACACCACCCGCCGCCGACAAGATCATCTGCGCCGGGCCGTAATTATCGGCCACAAAGCTTTGCAAATCGGCGCGGGCAAAGCCCGAAACATTCTCGGCAGGCCCCAGAATGGTGCGGCCAAAGGACTGGTCGGGATAAGACACCTCTTGCAGCCAATCAAAGATGATGTCGTCGGGCGTATCCAGCGCCTGCCCGATTTCCTGCAAGATCACATGGCGTTCCACCTCAATCTCTTTGGGGTCGAAGGCGGGGTTGAGGACAATGTCACCGATCACATCCAGCGCCAGCGCCACGTCATCTTTCAAGATGCGCGCGTAATAGGCCGTCATCTCGCGCGAGGTATAGGCGTTGATATAGCCGCCCACATCTTCGATTTCCTCGGCAATCTGCAAGGCAGAGCGACGGCCCGTGCCCTTGAACGCCATATGCTCAAGAAAATGGGCGATGCCGTTTTGCGCCGCCTTTTCATGCCGCCCCCCTGCCATGACCCAAACGCCAGCGCTGGCCGATTGCAGCCCCGGCATATGTTCGGTGACGATGCGAAACCCGTTTGGAAGGGTGGTCAGGCGGGTGGTCAAGCTTTCAGCCTTTCACGGATCAGGGACTGGATGGCGGGAAGATCATTGGCCACCCGCGTCACGCGTTCGGGGCGCTCAAAAAGATCGGCCATGCGGGCAGGAAGCGCCGGACGAACCCCGGTCGCGGCCTCAACCGCATCGGGGAACTTGGCGGGGTGGGCGGTGGCCAGCGTGATCATCGGGGTGGTGCCCAGATGTTCATTCGCCACTTTCACGCCAATCGCCGAATGCGGGCAGAGCAATTCGCCCGTGGCCTTCAGGCTTTCGGTGATCGTGGCGCTGGTTTCTGCCTCGGAACAGCGGCCCGAAGCGAAGGTGCCCTGCAACATCTGCAACGCGCCTTGGGAAATGGTGAAACCGCCCGTTTTCATCTCGCCCATCAGCGCGGCGATGGCACGGCCATCGCGGCCATAGGCATCAAAGAGCGCGCGTTCAAAGTTCGACGATACCTGAATGTCCATCGACGGGCTGATCGAGGGCTTGACCCCATTGGTATGGTGATCGCCCGATTTCAGCGCGCGGTCGAGGATGTCGTTTTGGTTCGTTGCGACCACCAATTGGTCAATCGGCAGGCCCATCTGCTTGGCGATATAGCCTGCAAAAATATCACCAAAATTGCCGGTCGGCACGGTGAAGCTGACCTTGCGATGCGGCGCGCCCAAGGAGACGGCGCTGCTAAAGTAATAAACCACCTGCGCCAGCACCCGCGCCCAGTTGATGGAGTTCACGCCTGCGAGCCGCACGCCATCGCGGAAGGCAAAATCGTTGAACATTGCCTTCACATTGGCCTGACAGTCGTCAAAATCGCCATCCACCGCCAGCGCATGCACATTGGCCTCAACCGGCGTGGTCATCTGGCGGCGCTGCACATCCGACACCCGGCCATGGGGATACATGATGAACACATCCACATTGGCTAGGCCCCGGAAGGCCTCCATGGCCGCAGACCCGGTATCGCCCGAGGTCGCCCCGACAATGGTGATGCGTTCCCCCGTCTTGGCCAAAGCCGCCTGCATCATCTGACCGATGAGCTGCATGGCGAAATCCTTGAAGGCCAGCGTCGGGCCGTGGAACAGCTCCAGAAGGAAATGGTTCGGGCCAAGCTGCACCAAGGGCGCGCGGGCGGCGTGGCCGAACCCGGCATAGGCCGATGCAATCAGGCCCTTGAATTCGTCTTCGGCAAAAAAGCCGCCGATAAAGGGCTTCATCACCCGATAGGCAATCTCTTCATAGGGCAGACCGGCCAGCGCGGCGATATCGTCCTTGGCCATCACCGGCACCGATTCCGGCACATAAAGCCCGCCATCGCGCGCCAGCCCCGTCATCATCGCTTCGCCAAAGGTCAGCACCGGGGCCGTGCCCCTTGTCGAAATATAGCGCATGATCGCCCCTTAAACCGTCTGTCGCCTGATACGCCACACAAGCGCCGCTGTCATTACCGCCCAAACAAGGGCCAGCAAAAACCATGTGATGGCATATCCCCAATGATCATTGGGTATAGTCGAAGTATTCACCGGCACCGGCGTGATCCCGTCACCGGTTGGTTCACGCGCGACAATTAATGTCGGTTCTGCGTTTAGCTTGGCCGCCATGGCCGGAACATCGCGGGCAAACCACAGGCCTGTTTTGGCATCAGGCGGCGGGGTGGAGGAGGTGGCGTCAATCGGCCAATGCAAATTGCCGACCACACGGCTGGCACCGGCCGTGCGTGGCAAGGCGCGGGCCTCATCCTCGATAAAGCCGCGGTCCACCAGAATGCGCCGACCATCCACCGTCTCAAAGGTTTCAATCACCAAAACACCGGGGCTTGCCCCTTTGATGCCAAACAAAACGGGAAGGCTTTCACCGGTAAAGCGCCCCTCAACCACCACAGGGCGAAACTTGTCTGCCACCGGGTCGGGTTCGGCCATCAGAGGCACGGGCGTGTCATGGATCATCGCCTCGATCTCGGCCAGAACCCCGGCCTTCCAATGCATCCGCTGCACCTGCCAGATGCCCAAAGACACCAGCACCGCACAGCCCGCGATGCCCAAAAGAAGCGGAAAGAAGATCTGGCGCAGCATGACAGGCCCTTTAGATACGCAAGACGCGGGCCAAATGGCCCGCGCCGCGCAACGTTTCAGATTGGGATTACTGGCCCCAGACGTAGACGGCTGCGAACAGGAACAGCCAGACCACATCCACAAAGTGCCAATACCAAGCGGCGGCCTCAAAGCCGACGTGACGCTCGGGCGTGAAGTGGCCCTTGTACACGCGGATCAGGCAGACCAGCAAAAAGATCGTGCCGATAAAGACGTGAAAGCCGTGGAAGCCCGTCGCCATAAAGAAGTTGGCACCATAGATATTGCCCGCAAAGCCAAAGCCCGCATGGGTGTATTCATAGATTTGGAAGAAGGTGAAGATCACCCCCAAAAGCACTGCCAAGATCAGGCCATGCTTGATGTCGCGGCGGTTGTTTTCATGCACCAAAGCATGGTGTGCCCAAGTGGCGGCGCAACCCGACAACAACAGGATCAGCGTGTTGATCAAAGGCAGGTGCCAAGGGTCAAAGGTGGTGATGCCTTCGGGCGGCCAGACGCCATCAATGGCGGGCGACAAAGGCCCCATCGGGTAAAGCGCGTGCTTGAAGAACGACCAGAACCATGCGGCAAAGAACATCACTTCGGACATGATGAACAAGATGAACCCATAGCGCAGGCCGATGCGCACCACCGGGGTGTGATCTCCGGCTTGGCTCTCGGCCACGACATCGGCCCACCAGCCGAACATGACATAAAGCACGCCAACAAAACCGATGAGGAACATCCAAGGGGCGCTGCCCTTCATCCACAAGGTCGCGCCAAACAGCATGACGAAGGCCGAGACAGAGGCCAAAAACGGCCAGATCGACGGCGGCAAAATATGGTAATCGTGGTTCTTGGCGTGGGCCATGAGAGTTCCCTCGTGTTTTCTTCTTGTCTTAGTAGTCCGCAGTCACGGCAGGTGCGGCAGGATCAGCGGTCAAGCTAGCCTGCTGCTCGGGCAGCGGTGTTTGGTGAAAGGTGTAGGACAGCGTGATTTCCGGGATCCCCGCCGCCTCGGCATCGTCAAGAATGGCGGGATCCACAAAGAAGGACACCGGCATCACAACCCGCTCACCGGGCTGCAAGACCTGTTCGGTAAAGCAGAAACATTCGATCTTGGCAAAGTAGCCACCCGCCTGATCGGGGGCCACATTATAGCTGGCCGTTCCCGCAACGGCGCGGTCGGTGGGGTTATAAGCCTCATAAAAGGCCAGACCGTTTTCGCCCAAACGCACCGTCATCGTCAGCTGCTGGGGCGTGAATTCCCAAGGCATATCGGCGGCGGTCGAGGCGTCAAAGCGGATCAGAACGGTTTGATCAAGGATCTGATCAGGTGCCGCCGAGGCCACACTCGTGGTGCCCCCAAAGCCCGTCACACGGCAGAACCAATCATAAAACGGCACGGCGGCAAAGGACATGCCCAGCATGGTGAAGGCCACGAAGACCAACCATGCTGCGGTTTTCTTTTGTGGGGTCAGGCTGGGTGTCGTCATGGCTGCGTCGTTCCCGTCATGGGCTGCGAGGTGGTGGGTTGCATCAAAGTGCCGGTGTTCTTCTTGGCATCATCCGCATGGAACCGCGCACCTTGGGTCACTTTGACCACGGTCAGCGCAAAAACCAGCACCACAAAGGCCAAAAGCACCAAGCCAAGCCCGACATTGCGCCCAAAGCGGCGCTGGTGCATCTCATGCTCGACACGCAAGACCATCTTACCAGCCCCCCATCACACGCAGGCCGGCATCGGCCAAAAGCGCCACGAACAGCAAGAACAGATACAACAGCGAAAAACGGAACACCGATTTTTCAACGCGGTAGCGGTCCGCATCGGCCACAGCCTCATCGCGCCGCCAGATCGACCAAGCCCCACGCAGGAACATCAGGTTCAAAATCACCGCCGCGGCCATGTAGATCGGCCCACCGATGGATGTGAAGGCCAGCGCCATCGAGAAGGGCACCAAGGCGACCGTATACCACCACACATGGGCGCGGGTCGATTTGCGGCCATGGGTTTCGGTCAGCATCGGCACCTTGGCATCGCCGTAATCCGATTTCATAAACAAGGCCAAGGCCCAGAAATGCGGCGGGGTCCACATGAAGATCAGCATGAACATCAAGGCCGCCTCGATCGACACAGACCCGGTTGCGGCCACCCAGCCGATCATCGGCGGAAAGGCCCCGGCAGCACCGCCGATGACGATATTTTGCGGCGTGATCCGCTTCAGCCAGACCGAATAGACCACGACATAGAAGAAGATGGTAAAGGCCAGCAGCGCCGCAGCAACCAGATTGGTGGCAAGCGCAAGCATCACCACCGAAATGCCTGACAAGGCCAGACCCACCGCCAGCGCCTCACCGGGCTGAACCCGGCCCGACGGGATCGGGCGGTTCTGGGTGCGGCGCATCACGGCATCAATATCGGCATCCCACCACATGTTCAGCGCGCCCGAGGCACCACCGCCCAATGCGATGAACAAAATGGCGGTAAATGCCTCAACCGGATGAAGCGACACAGGCGCGACCAAAAGGCCCACCAAGGCGGTGAACACCACCAGCGACATCACGCGCGGCTTTAAAAGCTGCACATAGTCGCCAAACTGGGCTTCGCCGCTGCCCTCAAAAGACCGGATGTCGGTCATCGTTGCCTAACTTCCTTTTGCGGTTCAGCGCGGCCCTCCTACGGGCCGCGCCGTGCCTTCTGTGCTGTTGATCAGTTCGAGGCCAGCTGGATATCGCCAGCCTTGGCGCCTTCGACCCACTTGGCATAGGCCTCTTGCGACACGACCTTGACCGTGATCGGCATATAGGCGTGGTCCTTGCCGCAGATTTCCGAGCACTGACCGAAATAGACGCCTTCCTTGTCAGCCTTGAACCACAGCTGCGCCAAACGGCCCGGAACGGCATCTTGCATCACGCCAAATGCCGGGATCTTCCAAGAATGGATCACGTCAGAGGCAGTCACCTGCACCACCACGGTCTTGCCAACCGGCACCACCACAGCGGTATCAGTCGCCAAGAGATAAAGGCTGTCGTCATAGCCATTCGCGGCCAATTCCTCACGCGCTAGCATGAAGCTGTCGAAGGAAATGCCATCTTCGGGGTATTCATAAGACCAGAACCACTGATTGCCGGTCGCCTTGATGGTCACATCGGCCTGCACCTGCTTGAAATCCTGTTGCTTGAACAGTTCAGGCAGAGAGAACGAGCCGATGAACAACAAGATCAACACTGGGATCATGGTCCATGCCACTTCCAGGGGCGAATTATGGGTGAAACGCGCAGGCGTCGGATTGGCCCGACGGTTGAAACGCACGATCACATAGATCAACAAGGCGGTCACAAACAACGTGACGCCAAAGATGATGATGTTGATCATGTGATCCAGACCCTGCAAACCCGAGGCAAGCTCGGTCGCGGCGGGCTGGAACCCCGTCCCCTTGGGCGTCGGCGCCCCGATAACCTCAAGCGACTGCGCAAAGGCTGCCGTTGAGAAAAGACCACCAAGCCCCGTAGCGGCGAGACCAGCGCGTGAGATGAGCTGACGCATATTCGATTCCCGTTTCGTCTGGCGACATTGCGCCCTATTGTCAGGCCTGCCCACAGTATGCGGCAGAATCCCGTTGATTATGCCCGATGTGAAACCACATTGGACGCATGATCTCAAGTGAAACCGTGCGACAAAGCGGCGCGAATTGACACAGATCAATGTCGCAGCCGCGAAAGGCCCAAATGACTGACGCCCCCTTTAGACCGTTTGAAACCCAGCTGGACGAGCAGACCGCCCTTTCGGTACTGCGCGCGGCCCTCTCAGGGGCAGAGGACGGCGAGTTGTTTCTTGAGCGAAAACGCTCAGAGGCGCTTGTGCTGGACGATGGGCGCATCAAAACCGCCAGCTATGACGCCTCCGAAGGGTTTGGCCTGCGCGCGGTCAAAGGTGAGGTAGCAGGCTATGCCCATTCGACCGAAATCAGCGAAAAAGCCCTGCGCCGTGCGTCTGAAACAGCGCGGCTGGCGGTGGGGGATGGCGGCGGCACACTTGCTCCAGCCCCCAAAGGCACCAATGCCCGGCTATACTCCGATGCCGATCCGATGGCCGACGCCAGTTTTGCCGCCAAGATTGATGTGCTTAAAGAAATCGACGCCTATGCCCGCGCCATGGACCCGCGCGTGGTGCAGGTGTCCGCCACCATCTCGGCCGGGCTGCAAGAGATCGAGATTCTGCGCCCCGAGGGTCTTCGTCTGGCCGATATTCGCCCCATGGCGCGGCTGAATGTCGCAGTCATCATCGAAGAGGGTGGCCGGCGCGAACAGGGTGGAACGGGGGGCGGCGGGCGATACGGCTTGGCGCGGTTGTTGGAACCTGTCCATTGGAAACCCCTGTTGCACGAAGCGCTGCGCATCGCGCAGGTCAATCTGGGCGCGGTGCCCGCCCCGGCAGGCATGATGGATGTGGTGCTTGGCCCCGGTTGGCCCGGCATCTTGCTGCACGAGGCGATCGGCCACGGGCTAGAGGGGGATTTCAACCGCAAGAAAACATCTGCTTTTTCCGGGCTAATGGGCCAGATGATCGCGGCCCCCGGTGTGACGGTGCTGGACGACGGCACCCTGCCTGACCGACGCGGATCGATCTCGGTCGATGATGAGGGCACGCCTTCGGCGCGCAATGTGCTGATCGAAGACGGGCGGCTGGTGGGCTATATGCAAGACCGCCAAAATGCCCGGCTGATGGGGGTGGCCCCCACCGGCAACGGGCGGCGCGAAAGCTTTGCCCATATCCCCATGCCGCGGATGACCAACACCTATATGCTGGCCGGCAAGGATGACCCAGCAGGCATCCTTGGCGATTTGCGCGATGGGATCTGGGCCGTGGGCTTTGGCGGTGGTCAGGTCGATATCACCAACGGCAAATTCGTGTTTTCCTGCACCGAAGCCTACCGCGTGCGCAACGGCGTGGTGGGCGAGGCGGTCAAAGGTGCCACGCTCATCGGCGATGGGGCGACCGCGCTGAAGGGCATCCGCGCCATCGGCACGGATATGGCTCTGGATCCCGGCATCGGCAATTGCGGCAAGGCGGGCCAATGGGTGCCGGTGGGCGTGGGCCAGCCGACGCTTTTGATCGGTGGGCTGACAGTGGGGGGCCAGGGCGGCTGACCTTTCGCCCAGATCTGGCGTCGAAGCCTCCGGCGGGAGTATTTTTGCCAAGAGGAAGCCGCTTGCGCCTTTTGAAATACTCCGCAGGGGGTGAGGGCCGTCAGGCCCGAGGGGGGCGCGAAGCCCCCCTGCTTTACCGCCCGAACTTGCCTTTCAGCGCATCGGCAAAGGCATTCGACCCGCCCGAAGGCCCCGCGCTCGTGGGCAGGGGTTTTCCGCGCGGCGGCTGGGGTTTACCCTTTGCCTGCCGCTCGCGCGCCGCATCGCGCGCCTCACCGGTGTCGCGTTTCATGGACAGGCCAATGCGCTTGCGTGCCACATCCACCTCGACCACCCGCACCTGAACGACATCCCCTGCCTTGACCACCTGATGCGGGTCTTTGACAAAGCTGTCAGACAATTGGCTGACATGCACCAGCCCGTCTTGATGCACGCCCACATCGACAAATGCCCCAAAGGCGGCGACATTGGTGACCGTGCCTTCCAGCAACATGCCGGGCTTGAGGTCTTTGATATCCTCAATCCCGTCGGCAAAACTTGCCGTCTTGAAACTGGGGCGCGGGTCGCGACCGGGCTTTTCCAGTTCCGCAAGAATGTCGCGCACCGTCGGCAGGCCAAAGCGGTCATCGACAAAGGCCGCCGCGTTCACCCCTTTCAGCGCCGCACTGTCGCCCATCAGAGCGCGGATGTCGCGCCCGCAAGCGGCCACGATCTTGCGCGCCACCTCATAGGCTTCGGGGTGGACGGATGAGGCATCCAAAGGCTCTTTGCCGCCCTGAATCCGCAAAAAGCCCGCCGCTTGTTCAAAGGCCTTTGGCCCCAGACGCGCCACTTTCAACAAATCACGCCTTGTGGCGAAGGGGCCATTTTCATCGCGATGCGCGACGATCGCATCGGCCAAAGAGGGGCCAAGGCCCGACACCCGCGCCAGAAGCGGTGCCGAGGCGGTGTTCAAATCAACCCCCACCGCGTTCACGGCATCTTCCACCACCGCCTCTAGGCTGCGGGCAAGGCTGTGCTGATCGACGTCATGCTGATATTGCCCAACCCCGATGGATTTCGGCTCGATCTTGACCAGTTCGGCCAAGGGGTCTTGCAAGCGCCGCGCAATCGACACCGCGCCGCGCAACGAGACATCGAGATCGGGGAACTCTTTGGCGGCCAATTCGCTGGCCGAATAGACCGAAGCCCCCGCTTCCGAGACGATCACCTTGATCGGCTTTTCCGTCCCCGGAAAATGCGCCAAGAGATCTGCAACCAGCTTTTCGGTTTCCCGACTGGCCGTGCCATTGCCGATGGCGATCAGCTTGACCCCATGCTTGCCGATCAACTGCGCCAGCGTCACCTGCGCGCCGCGCAGGTCATTCTTGGGCTGGAAGGGATAGACCGTGTCGGTGGCCAAAACCTTGCCCGTGGGGTCCACGACCGCCACTTTGACACCGGTCCGAATGCCCGGATCAAGGCCCATCGTCGCCTTGCCGCCCGCAGGGGCCGCAAGCAGCAGGTCTTTCAGATTGCGGGCAAAGACGTGGATCGCCTCGGCCTCGGCCCGGTCGCGCAATTCGCCCATCAGATCCAGCGTCAGCGAGGTTTTCAACTTGACCCGCCAGGCCCAGGCTGCCGCCTCGCGCAGCCACGCATCCCCCGCGCCGCGCCCGGTGGCGGCGATATGCGCCGCACAAGCGCGCTCGGCCGGGCTTTCGCCGCGCGCGGCCTCGGGGTCAATCGCCAGATCCAGCGTCAGAAACCCCTCGTTCTGGCCGCGCAGCATGGCCAGAACGCGGTGGCTGGGCGCGGTGGCCCAAGCTTCGTCATGGGCGAAATAATCTGAAAACTTGGCCCCCTCGGCCTCTTTGCCGGCCACAGCCTTGGCCTGCAAGCGGCCAACCTGTTTCATATGGGCGCGCAGTCGGCCCAAAAGATCAGCGCTTTCCGAAAGCCCTTCGGCCAGAATATCGCGCGCGCCCTCAAGGGCGGCTTTGGCATCTGGCACCGCCTGAGAGATATAGCCCGCCGCCAGCGCCGCAGGATCGGCGCTGCGATCGGCCAAAATCGCGTCATACAAGGGCTGCAAGCCGTTTTCGCGCGCAATCATCGCCTTGGTGCGGCGCTTGGGTTTATAGGGCAGGTAGATGTCTTCCAACTCGGCCTTGGTGGTGGCCTTGGTCAAAGACAGCGCCAGCGCATCGGTCAACTTTCCCTGTTCCGAAATGCTGGCCAGAATTGCGGCCAGCCGCGCCTCCATCTCGCGCAAGTAGACCAACCGTTCAGCCAGATTGCGCAACTGGGTGTCATCAAGCCCCCCCGTCACCTCTTTGCGATAGCGCGCGATAAAGGGCACCGTGGCACCTTCATCCAACAGACCAATCGCGGCCTGCACCTGTGCGGCCCCCGCGCCAATTTCCTGAGCGATGACATGGGGGATACGGGCCAAGGCGGCGGCTGTCAGACTGGTCATGCGAATCCTCAAGTGATGGGGAGGCTGACCTTAGCGCCCGAGGTTCGCAGGGCCAAGACCCTGACGAAAAAACCCAAGCCCGCCAAGGGGCAAGCAGGGATGAGTGCCTGAAAAGGAAGGAATGGTACCGACGCCCCGGCTCGAACGGGGGACCCCTAGATCCACAATCTAGTGCTCTAACCAACTGAGCTACGTCGGCACTCACCGCGGCATTTACCCCCCCGTCCCCACAAGCGCAAGAGGGGATTTGCCGCAATCGCGCTTGCACGCCGCCCCCCAAACGCGCTAGGCCCAAGACGACAACGACGGAGCATCCCATGGGCATCGACACGCCAAGCGACATCGCCGCCGACATCCAGATCGGCCCGACCGATCAAGGCATGGTGCGGATTTACATCGCCGCCGAGGGTGGGATCGAACTGCCCTTGGATTTTGACCCTGACGAGGCCGAAGAAATCGCCGAGGAATTGCGCGCCGCCGCCGCCGTGGCGCGCGAGATGGATGCCAAACCCCGCAAACGCTAGGCCCTGTCCTCGGGCGCCTTCGGCTTCTCGTCGAGACAGAGCCCGACGAGCGACGATGTCGACGAGGAGGGCGTCGACGAGGAAGGCGTCAGACGATCAACCCGGCGACACCGGGATCGCGCAAGGCTTGAAGTCGGCTTGCGGCATGGCGGGCGAATTTTTGCACCACCGCCTTGCGCCGCGCCGCGGCCAGCGGCGTTTCCGGGCCCATGCGGACAATCTCAGCGCCATAGGCATCGGCCAGCATCAGGCCCGTCCCCTCGGGCAGCACATGGGTCGGGAAATCCCCATCAACCGCCCAGAAAAACCGATCACACCATTCCAAATAGCCCTGCCATTTCTGATCGGTGCGAAAATCGGCAAGGCTGGACTTGCATTCGACAATCCAAACCTCACCCTTTGGCCCCAGCGCCATGACATCCACCCGCAGGCCGGACTTTGGCACCAATTCCTCGATGCAGACAAAATCGAACTGGCGCAGCGCGCGGGATACGCCGCGCTGCAAGCGCTGGCCGGGAAGGGCGGGCAAAGGCTCAAAGCTCTCGGGCAATTCGGGGGGCGATTGGTTCATGGCGCGCATCTTGAACCAAAGGTGAACATTGGGCAAGATGGCCCTCAAGGCGCGCCGATTGCATTGCCGCGCGCGGCGCAGCCCGCTAAAGCCCGCACAGACCCGACACCACAAGCCTTTGGCGCAGATCAGGACCCCCAGCATATGGCCAAAGCGCCCACATCGCGGATCGACAAGCTGCTGTCCTCGATGGGCTATGGCTCGCGCATGGAAATCGCACGGCTGGCCAAGGTGGGGGGCATCACGCTGGACGGGGTCGAGATGACCGATGCCAGCCAGCGCA
This sequence comes from Tabrizicola sp., assembly GCA_965284335.1. Lineage (GTDB taxonomy): Bacteria > Pseudomonadota > Alphaproteobacteria > Rhodobacterales > Rhodobacteraceae > Tabrizicola_A. The sequence goes on from OZ260076.1 coordinate 1,868,074, forward strand.
TTGCGGTGACACCAGACCTGCCCGCCCGGATGCAGATTGATGGCAGCGCTTTGGACCCGGTGCAAGGCATGGTCATTTTGCTGCACAAACCCCTTGGCATGACCTGTTCGCACAAAGACGGTGGCCCTTTGGTCTATGATCTTTTGCCCGCGCGCTGGCGTCGGCGCGATCCGGCAATTTCCACCATCGGGCGGCTGGACAAGCAGACCACCGGGCTTTTGCTGATGACCGATGACGGCGCGCTATTGCACCGTGTGATCAGCCCAAAACGCCATGTGACAAAGACCTATCGCGCCCATCTGGCCCGGCCCTTGTCGGGTGGTGAGGCCGCCCTTTTCGCATCGGGCACCATGATGCTTGAGGGCGAAGACAAACCCCTTGCCCCGGCCAAGCTGCAGGTAATCTCACCCACCGAAGCGCTTTTGCAGGTCACCGAGGGCCGTTATCATCAGGTGCGGCGCATGTTTGCGGCAACCGGGAACCATGTAGAGGCTTTGCACCGCGAAAGGCTGGGTGGGCTGCATGTGCCGGGCGATCTTGCCCCGGGCCAGTGGAAGCTGCTGGGCGCCGATGACATCGCGCTGATTTTCAAGGAGACGCCAGCCGTGTGAGTCGTGGCCCTGCGTTTTTGGGCCGTTTGAGCGAGACGACGCGCGGGTTGCCCCCCCCAACGGCCCCTATATCGGGCAGCCCTCCCCTTCATCCCTTGCACCCCTGCCCCGCAGCGCCTATCCTTAAAGGCGGCGAGTGCTGCTCTTCGCGTGCGAGGCACCTTTTCCAGTGGCCGATAAGCAAGCAAATGGATGCTGGCTCTGACAAGATCCTGGTCTTGTTACCTGGCGCCCACCTGAGACCAATGGCTCTCGGGAAAAAACCGTCTCCACGGTCGCTGCGGGCTCGCCACCTTTCTGCCCTTTGAGCAATCAGCCGATGGTGCGGCCCGCTTTAGCGTTTGCGGAGCTGATCTTGCGGGGTCTTGGTGACCTCAAACCGCACAGGAATGCGGCTGTCGATCTGCGGCGCGATCAGGTCGCGCAGCCCCCCGCGCGGCGGCTCGTCCTTGTCGGCCAGCGACATCACGGCGATGCCGAACTGCACGCTGGCAAAGACAATGCCTTGGAACACAAAGACCATTGCGGCGGCGACCAACCCCATGTCCGACCCAAAGATCAGATGACGCAGGCCCGCCACATCCTGCCACAAAATCAGCGCCAGAAAGGCCGCCGACAGGCCAAAGCCAATGGCAACAGACCGAATATAAAGTGCGATGAGTTTCGGCATGGCAGGCCCCCTTTGATGGTCAAAGGTTAGCACGTCATCCACCGATGAAAAGACCAAATTTGCCGCAGGCCCAGCAAGCGACACCCAACCAGCAACACCCGGCCAGCGGCACCCGGCCGAATGCGCGCGCTTAATCGACGGGTGGCACAAAGCGCAGCTCATGGCCACCGCCAGACAGAATCAGCGCGCCGTCCACGTCCTCGGCGGTTGTGACGCCGGCCATCAGCTCAAAAAACACGGCCTCAGCGGGCAAGTCCGGACAGGCCATGCGCGTGACGCCCAAAGGCCCCATGACAAAAGCCGTTCCGTCCCGCGTCAGCGCGCCAAAATAGCGGTTACACGGTGCCATGCCCGACACTTTTCCGGGCTGCGACAAATCCAGCGTGGCCCGATAGCCCGGCTCTTGGCCATCGACACTGGCCAAAACCCATTGGTCTTGTGCTGCGCCATTGGCATAGGCTGCCGGGGCAAGGCTGGCCATCACGGCGAAAGCGGTCAGAATCTTATGCAACATTGACCCCCCATCAGAACGACGCCCGCAGCTTGCCACAGCCAATAGACGCCGTCAGGGGGAATTTTGCGCGATCAAAACGCCTCGGGCCGGGCCTCATGCGCCATGTGGTCCAAGACCGCATTGACGAACTTCGGCTCTTTGCCATCGGGAAAGAACGCCTTGGCCACATCGACATATTCGGTGATTGCCACCTTGGGCGGTGTTGCCATGTCCACCAACTCGGCACCGGCGGCGCGGAACAAGGCCCGCAGTACCGGATCAATCCGGTCGATCGGCCATTTCGCCACCAGCGCGCGGTCGGTCATCTGGTCGATCTTGGCCTGCCAGTTGACGGCCTTTTCCACCACCTCGCGGAAATGATCGACATTGCCTTCAACAAACTCGCCCTCGTCATAGATCGCGCCAAAGCGGTGCGTTTCAAACTCGCGCGTGATGGTTTGCACGGTCTGACCCGAGGCTTCCATCTGAAACAGCGCCTGCACCGCATAAAGCCGCGCGGCGGATTTCATCTGTTTCTTATCCGGCTGCGTCATGCCCGAAACCCCATGCCGGTCTTGTCGCCATTGGCCCAGCGCCGCGCGAGCGCGATCAGGTGCAAGGCCGCAGCCGCAGCCCCCCCGCCCTTGTTTTGGCCCGCAACCTCGGCGCGTGCCAAGGCTTGGTCGCGGTTTTCCACCGTCAAGATGCCATTGCCGATGCAGGCACCTTGCAGGCCCAACAGGGTAATCGCGCGGCTGCTGTCATTGCAGACCGTCTCGTAATGCGTGGTTTCCCCCCGGATCACACAGCCCAGCGCGACATAGCCATCATATTTGGCCATCCGTTCGGCCAAACCGATGGCCGTCGGCACCTCCAAGGCGCCGGGCACCTCGACCACCTCCACCTCGGCCCCGCAGGCCGCGGCCACACCGCGCGCGCCTTCGACCAGTTGATCGGTGATATCTTTGTAATAGGGCGCCACCACGATCAAAAGTTTGACCGGCTTTGAGAACTCCGGCAGGGCCAAAGTATAGTGCTGTTCATTCGACGCCATGGCTTAGCCCTCGATCCGGCGGGTGCCGGCAATGGTCAGACCATAGGCGTCCAGCCCCACCACACGCGGGGCGGCGGAATTGGTCACAAGGGTGATATTCGACAGGCCCAAGGCCGACAGGATTTGCGCGCCCAGACCGTATTGGCGCAAGGTTTGCGGGCTGGCCTCGCCATCATCCACCATCTTCATCGAGGTGTCGCGCAACAGCACAACGACACCGCGCCCTTCGGCGGCGATCACCTTCATCGCGCCTTGCAAATCGCCCACATGCGCGCCACCGACGCCCAAGACATCTTCCAGCGGGTTCAACTGATGCACCCGCGCCAAAACCGGTGCCTCGCCCGACAAATCGCCCTTTGTCAGCACGATATGTTCCGACCCTTGGGTTTCATCGGCAAAGATCCGCATCAACCAATCACCGCCATAGACCGATTGCACCGGCTTCACGGCCTTTTCGCGCACCAGATTGTCATGGCGACGGCGATAGGCGATCAGATCAGAGATGGTGCCGATCTTCAGCCCATGCTTTTGGGCAAAGATGATGAGGTCGGGCAGCCGCGCCATGGTGCCGTCGTCATTCATGATCTCACAGATCACGCCACTGGGGTTCAGGCCCGCCAGACGGCTGACATCCACCGCAGCCTCGGTATGACCCGCGCGCACCAGCACACCACCATCACGCGCGCGCAGCGGGAACACATGGCCCGGCGTGGCGATATCGGCGGCACCCTTGGTGGGGTCAATCGCCACCGACACCGTGCGCGCGCGGTCTGCCGCCGAAATGCCCGTCGAGACCCCCTCGCGCGCCTCGATCGACAGGGTAAAGGCGGTTTCGTGACGCGAGGAATTCTTGGGGCTCATCAAGGGAAGGCCCAAGGCTTCGATCCGGGCCGCTGGCATGGCCAGACAGATCAGCCCGCGCCCATGGGTGGCCATAAAGTTCACCGCCTGCGGGGTGCACATCTGGGCAGGGATCACCAGATCCCCCTCATTCTCGCGGTCCTCATGGTCCACCAGAATGAACATGCGCCCATTGCGGGCATCTTCGATGATGTCCTCGATGGACGAGATGGCGTCCGAATAGTCGGTCTTGGTCATGGTCAGGGATTCCCGCAAGTGTTGCCACAGCCCATAGCGCGCCAGCGCGCCAAAGGCCAGAGAGAGACCCTCACTTGGTCATGCAGAAATCGCATGATCGGCGGGGCCTCAAAAGAGGCGAGGCGCGGCGCATTTAGGCAGGCGCGTGCTGTTCAACCCCATTCACGCAGCCGCGCGACATAGCGGGCCATCGTGTCCACCTCTAGGTTGATCTGATCGCCCAAAGCCACCTCGCCCCATGTGGTGACCTTTTGGGTATGGGGAATGAAATTGATGCCGAAATCCCGGCCCTCCACCTCATTCACCGTCAGCGAGGTGCCATTCAGCGCGACCGAGCCTTTGGGGGCGATGAATTTTGCCAGCGCTTCGGGGGCGCGGAAGGTCACGCGCAGACTGTCGCCTTCGGGGCGGATGCCCACCACCTCAGCCACGCCATCCACATGGCCCGACACAATATGCCCGCCCAGCTCATCCCCCACCTTCAGCGCGCGCTCAAGGTTCAGGCGTTTGCCCACTTTCCAATGGGTCAGATTGGTTTTCGACACCGTCTCGGCGCTGATCTGCACATCGAACCAGTTACGGGGGCTGGTGCCCCCGTCACTGTGACCCAGGGCGATCACGGTCAGACACACCCCTTCACAGGCAATCGACGCGCCAATATCGATGCGGCTTGTGTCATAGCTGGTGCCGATCCGCGCGCGCAGATCGCCTTGCTGCTCCAGCTCCAACACTTCGCCCATATCCGTGACAATGCCAGTGAACATCTGCGTCTCTCCTTTGCGCCATGGGTAGCCCCGCGCGGCCCCGCCCGCAAGCCTGCCGACAGAGCGCCCCCCCAAAACCTAGTGCGGCCAAATGCCGGGGCAAAATCCCGAAGCTTTGCCTCAAATTTGCCGCGGTTGTTTCTTATCTGGTAACAGTTACCAGTTATTCCCCGTTTCAGCCCCCTGTTTGGCGGCCTATTTGGGGGAAAAAGGGCTTTTCATGCGGCTATCGGGCCAAGATCGTCGGTTTTTATTTCTGCAAGGGCCTCATGGGCCGTATTTCCACGCCCTTGGCAGGATGCTGGAACGCGCAGGCGCACAGGTTTGGCGCGTGGGGTTCAACCGAGGCGACCGCGCCTTTTGGCCAAGCGCGAATTACATCCCCTTCAAGGGCGCGCAAAGCGATTGGCCCGCTGTGATCCGCGCCCTTTTGGCCGAGCGGGCCATCACCGATGTGGTGCTTTATGGCGATACCCGCTTTATCCATGCCGAGGCAATCTGTGCGGCCAAGGCTGCCGGGATCAAGGTGCATGTCTTTGAAGAAGGCTATCTGCGCCCCTATTGGGTGACCTATGAACGCGGCGGATCGAACGGCCATTCGCGGCTGATGGACACTTCGGTTCCGCAAATGCAGGCGGCGCTGGCGCAGTTGGACATGGAGCTGCCCGACGCCCCGGCGCGTTGGGGCGATATGCGCCAGCATGTGTTCTGGGGGGCCTTGTATCACTGGTTCGTGCTGACGGGCTTTTGGGATTACCGCAATTTCCGCCCGCATCGCAAACTCTCCGTGGGGCAGGAATTCTTGCTTTATTGCAAACGCCTTGCCCTGATGCCCTTTCACCGCTGGGAACGGATGCTGGCCACCTTTCGCATTCAACACGGCGGTTTTCCCTATCATCTGGTGCTGTTGCAGCTGGAGCATGACGCCAGTTTCCAGATGCATTCGCCCTTTTCCACCATGACCGAATTTCTGGAACTGGTGATGGAGGGCTTTGCCAAAGGGGCCGCGCCGCATCATCACATCGTGTTCAAAGCGCATCCGTTGGAAGATGGCCGCGTGCCGGTGGCGCGTGAAATCCGGCGGCTTGCCCGCTTGCATGGCGTGGCAAATCGCGTGCATTTCGTGCGTGGCGGCAAGCTGGCGCAGCTTTTGAACCATGCCCGCAGTGCGGTGACGGTAAACTCTACCGCCGGCCAACAGGTGCTGTGGCGCGGATTGCCGCTGAAAACCTTTGGCGCGGCGGTCTATGCCAAGCCCGAATTCGTTTCGACCCAAAGCCTGTCCGATTTCTTCACCCTGCCCACCCGCCCCGACAGCCGCGCCTACCGCGATTTTCGGCATTATCTGTTGGAAACCAGCCAGATCGCGGGCGGTTTCTACTCTGCCAAGGGTCGGCGCGAGTTGTTGCGTCAGGTCGTTGATATGATGTTGCAAACCGAAGACCCCTATGACGCGCTGACCTGCGGCAAAGCGGCACCAAGGCAACAGTTGCGGCTAGTGACATGACCAGACGCAAAGACAATTGGATTTTCCTGCATCTTTCTGTAGGGTTGCAGACAAAATTTGAGGCAAACTCCAATTAAAGGAGCCCGAGCAGTGAATGTTGTAAGATCAAGGGGGGCGACAGCCCTGGCCCTTGTCGCCGTTGTTGGGCTGGTGGCCGCCTGTGGCCTGCCCCGTTCCGGGCCAAACAAACGTGAAATTTTTAGCGGATCGGTGCTGAAGCAAGGCGATGCTTTTGTCGTCACCGTCAACAGCCGCGTGACGCGCGCCACCGCCGTCACCCCAGCCTTTGGCTTTTCTAACAGCTTCCGCAACGCAGGCCCCTTGGGGTCAGACGTGATTGCGGCTGGTGACGTCCTGAGCATCACGGTCTTTGAAAACGTCAAGGATGATCCGCTTTTGGGCAACACCGGCCAGCGCGTCTCGGCGCTGACGGAAATTCAGGTGGATGGCCAAGGGTTTATCTTTGTGCCCTATGCCGGAAAGATCAAGGCGGCAGGCCAGTCGCCTGACGGGCTGCGCCAGATCATCACCAAAAAACTTGACACCCAAACCCCCGATCCGCAGGTGCAGATCCAGCGCCTTGCAGGTGACGGTTCAACCGTCACCGTCGCAGGTTTTGCCGGGTCGCAAGGCGTATTTCCAATCGAACGGCCCACCCGCACGCTGAACGCCATGCTGGCACGCGCGGGCGGTGTCGCGATTGAACCGGAAACGGCCATCATCCGCGTGACGCGCGGCAATCATACCGGCCGGGTCTGGGCGACCGATCTTTATGCCAACCCCAGCCTTGATATCGCGCTGCGCCCCGGTGACATCATCACCATCGAACGCGACAGCCGCGCCTTTACGGCACTTGGTGCAACCGGCAGCCAAAGCCGGGTGCCCTTTGAGACCGAAACCCTGTCCGCCATCGAAGCGATTGCCATTGTCGGGGGCCTGAACACCTCGACCGCCGATCCGACTGGTGTGTTCGTGTTCCGCAACGAACCGGCCGAGATTGCGAATGCGGTGCTGGGCCGCAAAGATCTGCAAGGCGATCAGCGCATGGTCTATGTGCTTGACCTGACCCAACCCACAGGGATGTTTGAGGCGCGCGACTTTTTGGTGCGCGACGGCGACACGGTCTATGTGACCGAAGCGCCCTTCGTGCAGTGGCAAAAGACGCTGACCGCGATCACCGGTACCAGCGGGGCGGCAGACAGCTTGGCCACCACCGCGACAGGCGGCTGATCCCCCGTGCGGGGCAGCGATCCGATCCAGACAGCCGCCGAAGGGCAAATCCCCCGGCGGCTGTACTATTTCAACGCAGGATTTCTGCGCCAACCGCGCCTGCGCCGCATCCTTGGGCTGGCCGGGCATGAGCTGCGCCTTGGCCTGCCGGGGCCGCATGACGGCGTGGTGGTCTGGGGCCGCTCGCCCTATGCCGCGCGCGGCGAGGCTGTGGCCGCGCGGCGCGCGGTGCCCTTGGTGCGGGTTGAGGACGCGTTCTTGCGATCCTTGCGCCCGGGCCGGATGGGCGATGCGCCGATGGGTCTGATGATCGACGGCTTGGGCGTGCATTTCGACGCCAGCCACCCCTCGCAGCTTGAGCGCATCTTGATGCGCGACCCCTTTGACAATTCGAACCTGATGACCCGCGCGCGCGATGGAATTGCCCGCATTCAGGCGCTGGATTTGTCGAAATACAACATGCACATGGCATCCGCCCCCCTGCCCCGCGCGGGCTATGTCTTGGTCATCGACCAGACCCGTGGCGATGCCTCGATTACCCATTCCGGCGCCACTGCCCAAACCTTTGCCGATATGTTGGTGCTGGCACATGAGGAAAACCCCGGCGCGCGGATCGTGATCAAGACACATCCCGAAACCGCCCTTGGCCTGCGTCCGGGCCATTACGGGCCGCAGCATCTGTCAGACCGGGTTAGCCTGTGCACAGATCCCGTCTCGCCTTGGGCGCTGTTGCAAGGGGCAGTGGCGGTTTACACCGTCTCCTCGCTTTTGGGGTTCGAGGCGATCATGGCAGGCCATCGGCCCCATGTCTTTGGCCAACCCTTCTATGCGGGCTGGGGGCTGAGCGACGACCGCAACCCGCCCCCCCGGCGCGGCCGCCCCCTGTCGCGCGCCCAGCTTTTCGCCGGGGCCATGATCGTAGCCCCCAGATGGTATGATCCTTGCCGCGACCGTCTGTGCAGCTTTGAAGAGGCGGTGGACCAGCTTGAGGCAGAAACCCGCGCCCTGCGAGAGGACCGCGCAGGCTATGTTGCCTATGGGATGCGGTCATGGAAACGCGGCCGCCTGCAAGAGGTCTTTGGCCGCCAAACGCCAATGGTCTTTGCCAAAAACCCTGATCAGGCCATTGAAAAGGCAACGAAAACACAGCGCCACCTTCTGATTTGGGCCAGCAAAGAAACGCCCGCCCTCAGCGCCCCGCATCTGGCCATCAGGGTCGAGGACGGTTTTTTGCGCTCTCGCGGGCTTGGGGCCAATCTGGTGCCACCGCTGTCGCTCGTGCGGGATGAGTTGGGGATCTATTATGACCCCAGCCGTGAAAGCCAGTTGGAACGGCTGATCTTGTCGCCGCCGCCCCCGGGTGGCCGCGCTCGGGCCGAAGCCTTGCTGTCAAAGATCGTGGCGGTGGGCATCACAAAATACAACCTTACCGCCGATCCGCTGCCCGATCTGGGCTCGGGGCGGCGGGTCTTGGTGGTGGGGCAGGTTGAAGATGACGCCTCTATCCGGCTGGGCGCGGGGGAGGTCTGCACCAATCTTGGCCTCTTGACCGCCGCCGCACAGGCCAACCCCGGCGCGCGGCTGATCTTCAAACCGCACCCCGATGTCGAGGCAGGTCTGCGCCCCGGCCGAATTGACCCATCCGATCTGACAGGGCTTGCCGATGTCATCGCCCATCAGGCGGACCCTTTGGCGTTGATTGCGGCTTGTGATGAGGTCTGGACCATGACCTCGCTTTTGGGGTTCGAGGCGCTGTTGCGCGGCAAGCCCGTCACCTGCCTTGGTGCGCCGTTCTATGCCGGCTGGGGCCTGACGCGCGATCTGGGGCCCGTGCCGGACCGCCGCCGCCGCGCTGCCGATGGCCACCCCCTGCCACGCCCCGATCTTGTGCATCTGCTCCATGCCACCCTGATCGGCTATCCGCGCTATTTTGACCCGATCAGCCACCGCCCCTGCCCGCCCGAGGTGGTGGTGGACCGGCTGGCAAGCGGCACGCCGCTTCAGCCCGGTCTGGGCCTGCGCCTTTTGTCAAAGCTTCAAGGCCGATTGGCCAGCCATGCCCATCTGTGGCGCTAAGCCCTAAATGTCATTGCCCTGCAAAGCCTGGCCATAGGCACGCCCCAAATCGCGGGAAATGCCGTTGAACACCGCATCAAAGGCCTGAAACATCGCCGCATTCACCCGCTGCCCCGCCGGAGTTTCGGAAAACTCGACATAGGCCGTCAATTCCGCATCGGACAGGGGCTGATAGGCCAGCGTCAGGAAGGGAAACAGCCAATCGGTCATCTCGGCGCGCACCTCAGGCTCGGCGCTCCAGACCTGTGCCAGCATATCGGCCTCGGGCAGAACAAAATCCTCGCCCCCGCCCTCGGCCAAACCGCGCAAAAAGGCCAGATTGGCATTCAACGCCCCCATGACATTGGACTCCACCAAATCATTGGCCGCGACAAAGCGATCCAAAAGCGCCTGCCGCTTGGGGTTTTGGACCGCCAGATCGCGGTGGGCCTCTGCTGCGGCCGCCTCAACCGCCTCATCCATCAGCGCCCGGCGCGCCGCGAGTTCCAGACCCAACACGCGCTGACCGATCTCCGAGCGGAAAAACGCCGTCGCGGCTGCCACAGCCTCGGGCTCGGCCTCAAGCTGCGCGGCAAAGGCGCGGTTAAAAACCGCCTCCATCTGCGCCACATCATAGATCTGCAACACAGCCCCCGCCCAAACCGGATCGCGCAGCCCATTGGGCAGATCTTCGGCCAGATCGGCGCTGCCTGCGATGCCTTCCTCGCGCAACACCGCCATGACCTCGGCCATGTTCAACGCCGCACTTAGATCCAACACCGATTGGGCCAAGGGTGCGGCCTCTGTCAGCTGAGCCTGCTCAGCGCGCCACAAATCCGCACGCGCACCCTGCGGCACCGCCAAGAGCGCCAAGGCCAAAGCAACACCCAAACCCACAGCCTGCATCCCCAAACCTCTTGCCAAAGCGGCCCTCACCAAAGACCCAAGCCCTGAGGTAGGCCACCCCCACCCGCTTGCCAAGCCGATGCCGTTCAATCGGCAACAAGTTTCCTGTGATTGGGGCTTGCAAGCCATTTCAGACCCAGCTAAATCCCCGCCACGATCCCTACCGCGGAGAGGTGGCAGAGTGGTCGAATGCGGCGGTCTCGAAAACCGTTGTCGGTTTGCGCCGACCCAGGGTTCGAATCCCTGTCTCTCCGCCACTCCTCCCCAACATCATCGCACCACATGCCCGGCATTGCAGGCTTTTGCCTGATGCGTCCGCGAGAGACGTGGGCGGCACATGGCGGGGGTTAGGTGGCGTAGCGGCCGTCTTTGGTTTGGTGGGCCAATCCGTTTCCGGCCAAGACCGCAAGCAGCGGTTCCACGGTTGCGGGGCGGGTGCGGGCGAAGTGGCGGGCCACTTGTTCGGGGGTGGCGGTGCCAAGTTCGGCCAAGACGGCGCGGACGGCGGCGAATTGTTCGGGCATGGATTTTGGCCAAGGCGTTTTGGCGGCGCTGGCGGCTTGGCCCACGTCAAAGGTGATCTGTTCGCCGCGGGCGGCGGCATGGCCTGCGGGGTTTTGATAGTCGGGGCGCAGCCAGCGGATGTGGCCCTTTGCCTCTTCGGCGGCCCTTTCACGGTTCAGATCCACCAGACGGTGCAGGATTTCGTCATCACTCAGCCCCTCGGGCCAGCCATAAGCCTCGGCCACCGCCCGATCAATCTGGTTGTGCAGATCCAGCAAGATACTAGGCCCTGTGGACAATCAGGATTCCCATTTTGGCTGATTTCTGATTCAAGCTTCCAAAGTGGAGGTTTGAATGAACGATCAGCGGTTCGTGGTGACAGATGCCTTTTGGAAGCGGCTTGAAGAGCATCTGCCAGGCAAGGCCAGTAATGCGGGGGTCACGGCGAAGGACAACCGTCTGTTTCTGGAAGCGGTCTTCTGGCGTGTCCGGACGGGGTCGCCTTGGCGTGATCTGCCGTCTGGTTTCGGTAAGTGGAACAGCCAATTTCGACGCTTCCGCAGATGGGCCAAATCGGGTGTTTTCGAGCGTCTTTTCAATGCGATGAGTGGTGACCCCGACCTTGAATATGCCCTCATCGACGGTACCATCGTTCAGGTTCACCAGAAGGCGAGCGGCGCAAAAGGGGGACTCAGGCTCAGGCCATCGGCCGCTCTCGCGGCGGTTTGACGACCAAGATCGTGGCCCTCGTCGATGCGCTTGGCAATCTCATGCGCTTCATGCTGCTGCCGGGTCAGGCCCATGACATGAAGGGTGTAGCACCCTTGATCCGAGGCGTGTCCTTCGGAGCGCTACTGGCAGACAAGGCGTTCGATGCGAATTGGTTGCTTGAAGAACTCGATGTGCGGGGCGCAACTGCAGTCATTCCGCCAAAAGCCAACCGCAAGCAGCAGCGCGACTATGATGCCAACGCCTACAGATGGCGGCACCTGATCGAGAACTACTTTGCGAAAATCAAGGAATTCAGGGGCATCGCGACGCGTTACGACAAGACAGACTGCAGCTATGCCGCCAACTGGAACCTTGCCGCTACCCTCATCGCGTCACGTTGATTGTCCACAGGCCCTAATCAGACCCTGATCGTAAATCTCGCGGTCCTTGCCGGAAATCGGTTCTTTGGCGCAGTGCTTTTCCAAGACGTTATACATGGCGGTCAGCGTCAGCTTTGGATGGGCGGCCTGCTGGGCCTTTCGATGCGCATCAAGCTGTTCGCCCAAGAGGCGCAGATGCGCCTTTTGCGCCTCGGTGGGGTCTGGGAAGGGGAAGGGGTCGAATGTTTTCGAGTTATTGTAAACTGGGTCGTTTCCAACGCCTAGCCAACCCCCAGCTGATAGTGACCAGCAAACGTGCCATCTACTTGAAAGTGTGGCAAGAAGCCATGCGTCCTCAATTGCAATTGCGACCAATCCACTCTCTGGAATCGTGTCACTCTTGATAAAGGAAAACAGGCGGTGTTTTGCAGTCCTAGTGGTCACAATAATCTTTGAAACATCGGCCATGGCTGGCCGCATGTCGGACCGCGCTTCGCCAAAAATCCACCAGTTTTCGCGATAGGACGCGCGATTATTTTGATCGCGCTCGGGCTTCACGCGGTCAAGCAAGTGTTGAAATACTAGCGGATGCCCTTCCTGCAATTGCCTTTTTGATAGACCAAAGGCATCAATCGCCCAAAGATTTCGAGCATCTTGAGCAATATCACGCCCATTGTAAAATTTCTTCAAAAGCCGCTCAGATGGGCGCTCCTTGGAAATAAGGTTTTTGGCAACGCTTTCCTCAAGCAGGAAACCTTGACCGTGCAATTTCACTCCTTGCCATGAAAGCCCCTCATTCGCCTTCAACGGCACCGCCCCCGCCACATCGGCCCCGATCCGCAGATCGGCAAAGATCTTGCCCTTCTCAATATCAAGGCGCACCGGGCGGCCCTCGGCCTCATACTCGCCCTTCTTTTCCTCGGCCACCGTGCCAAGCCTGCCGTTCAGCTTGCCCGCCTCGGCCACGGTCATGGCAATGCGCACGGCGGCGCCGTCGCCTGCATCCACCCAAGGGTGGTCGGGGATGGCAAAGGTCAGCGAAAGCGGCGTTTTGGGGTCATTCAGATGCGGCTCCAGCACCCGGCGGTTAAAGGTTTGGCGCAGGGAATTGGTGGTGATAAAGCCAAAGCGGCGGGTGCCGCGGGCTTTGGCCTTGTCGGTGGCGGGTTTCCAGCCCGCGCGGCGAGTGCGGCCTTTTCCCACCAAAACATCACAAAATCCGCGCTTTGCGGCATTTTGGGATAGGCTGCCCGCAACGCCTCGGCATAGCCATCGCCCAAGGCATCACGCATCCGGCTGGCCCCGATAAAGGGCGGGTTGCCGATGATGAAATCCGCCTCGGGCCATTGGGCGGGGGCGGGTTTGAGGTAATCGAGCACCTGCACGCGCGCATCGGGGTCGGGCACCTCGGCGCCCGTCACGTTATGGGTGATGGTCGTCACCCCATCCCAGCGTGTCACCGGCTTGCCATCGGCCATCCGGGGGCGGGTTTCGGCCCATGTCAGCACGGCATCGCAGTTTTCAATATTCTTGAAATCGCGCAGCACAGGTTCGGCCGGAGAGGCGGTGCCATGGGTGCGGAAATGCCATTGCAGATAGCCGATCCACAAGACGAGTTCGGCCACCGCCGCGGCCCATGGGTTCAGCTCTAGCCCCAGAAACTGATGGGGGTCCACCGTATGGCCTGCCAGCGCAAGGGCGGTCTGTTCCTCGCCCAGATCGGCCAAAAGGGCGGTGACCTCGCCCTCAAGGCGTTTCATCAGTTCCAGCGCGACATAAAGGAAGTTGCCCGAACCACAGGCCGGATCCAGCACGCGAATGTCACACAGCCGGGCATGAAAGGCGCGCACAAGTGCGAGCGCCTCGGCCGATTTGCCGTTGGCCAAAAGGGATTGGACAGAGGTTTGCACATTCACCCAATCGGCGCGCAACGGCTCTATCACGGTGGGCACCACCAGCCGTTCCACATAGGCGCGCGGCGTGTAATGCGCGCCCAGTTTGTGGCGCTGGCGTTTGTCCAGCGCGCGTTCCAAAAGGGTGCCGAAAATCGCCGGTTCCACCTCGCGCCAATCGCGGCTGGCGGCGTCGATCAACAGCGAGAGTTGCAGTTCGGACAAGGGCAGCGCCTCGGCATCCTTGAACAGCCCGCCGTTGAATTTTTTCAGATCGGTCATCAGTGCTGCGGAAAAGCCGCCGGTGTTCATCGTCTCCCAAAGCGATTTCAGCGCCGGGGCGGCATGGGCCGGATGACCACGCAGGCGATTGAGAAGGTCGGAAAAGCTTTTGGGCGGGATCAGTTCGACATCTTCGGCGAACATGGTGAACAGGCAACGCATGAGAAAGCGGGCCACGGCCTCGGGCTCATGGCCTTGGCCTTCAAAGGATTTGCCAAGGGCGGCCAGACGGTCGGCCACCTCACGCGTGACTTGGGCGGCAATCTTCGAGGGGTCGAGGGCGTGGGGGTTGGTCCAGATCAGGCGCAGGCGGTCTTGCACCTTTTCGTCGCGCAGATCTTCCATGGTGATGCGATAGCTTTTGCCATCGGGGAATTGGGTATAGCCTTGGCCTTGGCCGGAAAAATCGGCGTAAAGTTCCAGCACATGGCCCACGTCAACGATGATCAGGAAGGGCGGCCAGCCATCCTTGCGCGAGACGGCCCGGGCATAGCCATCGGCCTGAATGCGGGCGCGCATCATGGTGTCAGCCCAGCGCTGCGTGCCCCGCGCGCCATGGCCTTTGCTGGCAGGCTTTGGAAGATCGGCAATCAAGGCAAGTTGGGCATCCTCTTCTGCCTTGGGTTTGTCGGTGCCCTGCTTGGCCTCCATGACGAAATGGCCCGCATAGTAAAGGTCGATAAAGCCATGCGATTGGGCGCCGGTGTGGATGAAGGTGACGGGGCGTTCAAAGCAATAGGCGTTTTCAGCCGCAGTTTCGTTCTTGGGGTTGGGGCGCGGAAGACCCAGCACCTCGCACAACTCATTGGCAAAGCTTTGGAAATTCGCCCGCTCACTGCCGCCCGAAAGCTTCCAACGCTGGATAAACGCGTCAATGTTCAAAACACCGCCTCGTAAAACTGCTTTTTAAAATACCTTGCGCGGCATCCTGCACTTTCAGGTTGAGCTTTGAAAGAGGGGGCGGGGCGAAATTCTGTGATCGACCGGGCAGATAGGTGCTGCGTCAGGACCTTGCTCTGCGCAAAAGCGACGCTACCTTGACAGGGATAACAACACTACCGGGAGGAAAACTATGCCAGATGGAAGCAATCCACCGTCAAGCCGCAGCGTCGTGGTTTCGCAGTTCACCAACAGCGTGCTTGATCCCAATGCGCCGATGCTGGGGCCGGTCGAGAATGGCGGCACGATCATCGCCAATACCGCGCCGGGCTGCTGGGGGCCGATGATCACCCCATCGCTGCGCGGCGGGCATGAGGTGACCCAACCGGTCTTTGTCAACGGGGCCGAAATCGGCGATGGCGTGGCCATCCGCATCCGCGACATCACTGTAACCTCTATTGCCACGGCCTCGGGCCATGACAGCTCGCCCGAAGGGTTCTGTCTGGGCGATCCCTATGTCGCCGGGCGCTGCCCGGTTTGCGATACGGTCTGGCCGGAAACCCATGTCGAAGGGATTGGCCAGACAGCCGTGAAATGCAACACCTGCGGCAATGCGGTGACGCCCTTTGCCATCGTGCATGGTTATACGGTGACCTTTGATGAAACCCGCTCGGTCGGCGTGACGCTGCCGCAGGCGGCGGCAGAAACCATCGCGCGCGACGCCAACCATTATGCCGCCCTGCCCGACCAAAGCCGCCAGCATTCCATCCTGACCTTTGCCCCCTCCGATATGCCCGGCACGCTGGTGCGGATGCGTCCCTTCATGGGCCAGCTTGGCACCTGCCCCTCGATGGCGATGCCCGACAGCCACAATGCCGGCGACTTTGGTTCGTTCTTGGTTGGGGCGCCGCATGACTATGGGATCACCGCCGAACAGTTGCAGCAGCACAAGACCGACGGCCATATGGACATCGACGCCGTGCGCGCCGGGGCGATCATCGTCTGCCCGGTCAAGGTGCGGGGGGCAGGCGTCTATATGGGCGACATGCACGCTGGGCAGGGTGACGGTGAAATTGCAGGTCACACGATGGATGTGTCCGGCAGCGTGACCCTACAGGTCGAAGTGGTCAAGAACTACCCGCTCGACGGTCCTGTCCTGTTCCCCTTGGAAGAGGACCTTCCGCCCATGGCCCGTCCCTTCACCGCCGCCGAGCAAGCCAAAGGCCAGCGTCTTGCCGCCAAATGGGGGGTGAACGAGATCGAACCGCTTGCCCCGATCAGCGTCATCGGGACAGCCGCCAACCTGAACCTTGCGATCGAAAACGGGTTGGAACGGGCGGCCAAGCTTTTTGGCATGACCGTGGCCGAGGTGCGCAATCGCGCCACGGTAAACGGTGCAATTGAAATCGGCCGCGCGCCGGGCGTTATTCAGGTGACCTTCCTCGCGCCATTGTCCCGGCTCGATGCGGTGGGCCTCGGGGGCTATGCCCGCGAGCAGTATAACATCTGAACAGCCAAAGCAGGGATGGCGCGGTCGCCTTTGCAAGCGCGCCGCCCCTGCCCGGCATTGAAACCTGTCCTGCCAGCGCGGATTTGCCTCCCCGCTGGCATATTTTTGCGCGCGGTTTGATGGTTTGGCTGCGGATGGCTGCGATCAAATTCCGGGCTTGGTCCGGACAGAACCGCAGGCAAGATTGCGCCTGCCCGCATCGCCCAGCGCAGATGCGGCGGCGCGCCATCAGGCAGCCCTTGGATCACATCGCAAAAGCTGGCGCGCAAAATCCGAAGATAGTTTCACCTTTTGGCAATCCCAGTGTAAGCTATTGTTTTCCGGCGCATATGGACGCAGGCCCCAGTCGTGACCCAAACGCCTTCAGGACAGACGCCCCCGACACGCATCCCTGCAACCAGAATTGGCGAGGGATTGGACCTCTGGGGACTGCTGGGAACCTTGCCAGTCCCGATGATGGTGCATGCTTTGGACGGTGGCGCAGCGGTTCGCTTTGTGAACCCAAGTTTCACCGCCGACTTTGGATATCTGCAAAGCGATCTGCCAGACCTGCCCACTTGGTCCGAGTTGGCCTACCCCGACCACCAGTATCGTCAACAGGTCATGGTCCGCTGGTGGTCCGAAATTGCCGCGCGACAGCGGAACGGCCAAGTGGTGCCGCCGGGGGAATACCAAATCCGCGACAAGGCGGGCCGACCACGCGATGTGCTGATCGGCTTTGCACTTCAAGGCGATCTGGCGATTGTCACCTTTCAAGATCTCACCCAAACACGCGCCGCCGAGGTGGCGCTTGAGGCAGAGCGCAACGCCCATGAAAAGCTTGCCTATGCACTGACCGAATATATGCCCGCCGGGGCCTATACCATGGTGTCTCGGCCGGGGGCAGAGCAGGCCGAATTCGTGTTTGTCAGCGAAAAATTCCTTCAAATGCTGGGCATCACCCGCGAAGAAACCATGACGAACCCGATGATCCGCTTTGCCCGGTTGCACCCCGAGGATCGTCCTGGCTGGTTCAAGGCCAGCGCCGAGGCCATTGCCACGCGGGGCCGGTTCTCGCGCGAGGGCCGCATCTTAGTGAATGGCGACATACGATGGATCCGGGCCGAGTCGCTGCCGCGCGACCTTGATGACGGTTCGGTGATCTGGGAAAGCGTCCTTGTCGACATTCACGATCTCAAAGAGACCGACGCACGTCTGAAGGCGGTTCTTGATGCGTCAAAAGCCTTCACCTGGAACTTGGACCTACGCACTCGGATGGTTCAGCTTGATGAACATTGGGCCTTGACCAATGGATTCGGCACCAACGGTGCTGAGATGACGATTGCAGCCTGGTTTGAAAGCTTGCATCCCGAAGATGCACCAGCTGTGGTGGCTATTTTCAACACGCTTCGACAAGGGTCGACAGACAAGCAAAGCGCTGTCTATCGTCGTCAAGATCACACAGGATCTTGGAATTGGATGCAGGTTCATGCCGGGATCAGCGCCCGGGACGCCGCGGGTGCGCCCACGATGCTGTCGGGCGTCAGCTTTAACATCACCGCCGAGATGACCGCGCGCGCCCAAGCGCAGGAAGAGCAGGCAGAACTGCGCGAAGAGCTTCAGCGTGCCCATCAGCGCGACACCGTGGCCCAGATTGCCGGGGCGGTGGCGCATGATCTGAACAACCTGATCGCGGTGGTCGGTGGCACGGCCGAGCTGTTAGAGCTTCAGTCAGTCGGACAGCCTGCACTGCTAGAGGGGTTGCGGCGTATCCGCCGATCGGTCGATATGGCGCGCGATCTGACTGCGAGCTTGGGCGGGCTTGGTCGCCCCGAACTTCTGCGCGAGATGCAGGATCTTGGCAAACTCCTGCGCGATGCGGTGGATCTGCTGGGGCAAAGGCGGATTGCACGGCACAATGTGCGGGTCGATCTGTCCATCCCCGTGCCGCCGGTTTGGGCCAACCCGACCGAATTCGCCCAAGTGGTCGTGAACCTTGCCATCAACGCCTGCGATGCGGGTCCGCCAGAGCGACCAGCAACGGTAAAACTGGCCAGCCTGCCGCCCGACACCGCCCCACCATCACGTGCGCCCGATGCTGGCGGCCCGCTGCCCGCAGGGGTGCCGGTTGCGCTGTTTACCATCGAAGACACCGGTACAGGCATCACCAACGATGTGCGCGCCCGCATGTTCCGGGCCAATTTCACCACCAAGGGCAAGGCTGGCACCGGGCTTGGGTTGTTGATCGTGTCCACCATCTTGCAAGCCAACCATGCGGCACTCTGGGTCGACAGCAGGCTTGGCCAAGGCACCACCATGACCGTGGCATGGCCGATGGCGGCCTCGAAAACGGCCGATGCGGGCCGTAAAGCAGGCGATCTTGGCACATGGCTGGCTGCCGACCCCACCGCCGAGCTGCTGCGCGGCCTGCATGTGCTTGTCGTCGACGATCTGGCAGATGTGGGCGAGGTTCTAACCGATATGCTCGAGGCGGCCGGAGCGGTTGCCGTGGCCGTCTCTGACCCGAAGGAAGCGGCGCAGGCGATTTCTGAGGCGCCAGAGCTGTGGTCGGTGCTGGTGACCGATTTGCACATGGAGGGCATGGACGGCAGGGCGCTGGCCCGCCATGCCAGCAGCCTAGAGCCGCCCCTTCCGGTGGTGCTGGTCACCGCGCGGCCCGACACGCTGGACAATGCCCCAACCTCGGAATTCGCGGCCGTCCTGTCAAAGCCCGTCACAGCCGCCCGATTGGCCCATACCGTTCACGAGGTCTATACCCGCAGTCGGGCCAAGAAGGCCCCCTAAGCCATCGCGCATCGGTCAAGCAAGCAACGCTATCCAACGCCGAGCTTGCAGTGTCGCATACCGGCCCTTCCAATGAAAAAGGGCCGCCCGATGGCAGCCCTTTTCCTGCGTTCTTTGTCCCAATACTAGGCGCGCGGCTCGTTCATCAACCCGCGCACCACGGCATAGCAGGCACCCAACAGCACCAAGGTAAAGGGCAGTCCCGTGGACACCGCCATCGCCTGAAGCGCCGCAAGCCCGCCGCCCAGCAGCAAGGCAATCGCAACCGCACCTTCAAAGCTGGCCCAGAACACGCGCTGAACGACCGGCGCATTGGTCTTGCCACCCGCCGCGATCGTATCAATCACCAGCGAGCCCGAGTCTGACGAGGTGATAAAGAACAGCACCACCAGAATGATGCCGACACAAGAGGACAACGCCGTCAGAGGCAAAGCTTTCAGCATCTGGAACAGTTGCAACTCCAGCGTGGCCTCCTGCGCCGCCAGATAGCCGTCATTCACCACCTGCCCAATCGCCGTGCCACCCATCGCGGTCATCCACAGCACCGACAAGAATGTCGGCACGATCAGCACCGCGACCAGAAATTCGCGCACCGTGCGGCCACGGCTAACGCGGGCGATGAACATCCCAACGAAGGGCGACCAGCTGATCCACCATGCCCAATAGAAAGCCGTCCAGCCGCCTGCGAAATTGGCATCCTCGCGACCAAAGGGCATCGACAGGCTGGGCAAATAGCGGCCATAGGCCAGCAGGTTTTCGAAAAACCCGGTCAAAATGGCCAAGGTTGGCCCCGCCACGATCACGAACAGCAGCAAAACGCCAGCAAGGCCCATGTTCACCTCGGACAGCACCTTCACCCCGCCTTCAAGCCCTCGGACGATCGACACAATGGCCACCAAGGTGATGAGGATGATCAAAACGATCAGCATCGTATTGCCCGTGCTCAGGCCGAACAGAAAATTCAGCCCCGCCGCAGCTTGCTGCGCGCCAACGCCCAAAGACGTGGCAAGCCCGAACACCGTGGCAAGAACGGCCAGAATGTCGATGATATGGCCCGGCCAGCCCCAGATACGCTCGCCGAAAATTGGGTAAAAGGCCGACCGCAAGGTCAAGGGCAGACCCTTGTTAAAGCTGAACAGCGCCAAGGCCAGCGCGACCACGGCATAAATCGCCCAAGGGTGCAGACCCCAATGAAAAATCGTGGCCGCCATGCCAAGCCGTTGCGCCGCCACGGTATCGCCCTCGGCCCCGCCCAATGGCGCCCAGTCGGTGCGCAGACCGTCCTCACCGACCGAAATCCCGCCCATCGCCGTGGAGTAATGCGACAAAGGCTCGGACACGCCGTAAAACATCAGCCCGATCCCCATGCCGGCCGCAAACAACATCGAGAACCAGCCAACATAGCCAAAATCCGGCGTTGCCGCCGGCCCGCCAAGACGGATCTTGCCCAGCGGTGACACGATCAGCCCAAGGCAAACCAGCACGAAAATATTGCCCGAAAGCAGGAAAAACCAGGCAAGGTTGCCGGTCAGCCAATCGCGCAAGCCAACGAACAAAGGCTCGACTTCGTTCTGAAAAGCCAGCGTGCCAAAGGTGAACAGCATGATGGCAATGGCCGAAACCGTGAATACGACCTTATGGATGTCCAATTCTAGCGCCAGCGATCCGCTAAAATTATCCTGCCCAATGTCATAGTTGGTTTCGATGATTTCCGTTTTGCCTTCCGGTTCGGGGATCGGCTCCATCTCAGCAGAGTCGACTTGCGACTCCGGTGCGCTTTGGTTCATCTGGCGTCCTTCATTCTTCGCTTTCGTTATTCTTCGCCTTGACCGTCCGGTCCAAGTTTGTGGCGTAAGAAAGCCGATGGCGCCCGCCGACGCACGCACTGAGGCGGCAGCCCTTTACCCGGAAACGACAACAACGGGGGTTACAAACGGCCCGCTTGCAAATGGCAAAGCTCTGTGGCGATGGCCAGATTTAGGCAGAAATCGCGGGAAAACGCAGCCAGCCGGGTGTCAAAGATTTGACGCAGGCGAGAAAAAAACGCGCGACATAGACTGTCATTTACACGAAATACTTAATTATTAATTTAATCTCACAGAGGCTTTTATTGAAGTTTAATAATGTTTCCGTAACCATAGGCCGAATGGCTTTATAAATACATGAACTAAAATAGGCGGCGCTGGCATGTTGGAAAAACACTCTTCGACAAATCCCGACACGCGTGGCGATCGATTGGCATCTTCTGCCGATGCTTCAGCACAGAAGACCACGGCAGATTTTGGCAGCTTCGCCCGTATTGGTCGGTCATGGGTGCCTCAGCCTTCATTGATAAGCATCATATTTAAACCCACAATCGGCGGCGCGCTGGCTTGGGTTCTCGCTGGCGTTTTGATTTTGGTGTGTATTTTGTTCGTGACCTTTATCGTCTATCAAACTGGCGGGACGGCGTTCACTTATCCCTATCTTATTTTGTTTCCAGTTCTCTTGGCAGGCGCCATCTTTAAGGTGCCCGGAGGGTTGATTGCGGCCTTATTGGCAGCCTTGGCGCTTGGCCCTTTGATGCCACTTGATGTTGCAACCGGCACGATGCAAACCACGAAAAACTGGCTGGTCCGCATGGTTATGTATTTGATCATTGGCGGATTTGCGGGACTTTTGTCCACTTTGCTATATGCCCGCCAACAGCAGAGTTTGATCCGCGAACGTATCGACCCCCTCAGTCGGCTGATCTCGCCCATGGCCGCCGCGCGTTTGTGTCAAACATCCAGTGCGGGGGCAAAGGACAGTTTTACGCCGACTTATGCACTGGTGATCGCATTCGAGGGTTTGGGCTCTGTGCTGCGGACCTTAGGCGTTGACGCAAGCAACAGCGCCATTTTTGCAGTTGGCAAAGCCTTGAATCAAGGTCTTGGTGACTACGCTTTGGTCACCCGCATTCATGGCGCAACCTTTGGTATCTTGTTGCCCCCCGGCAGGCAAACAATGGCATTTCTTCTTTCTCAGTTACAAGAAAGCCTGCCCACAACGATACCTTTGGGCAATTTCTCGATTATCTTGCTGCCCAGATTTGGGGTCGCCAAACTTGACGAGGCCGATCGCGCCGGTGGTCAACCCTTCCGCAAACCCATGGCGGCGCTGCATTTGGCACGCGAGCGCGGAAAACGCATCGCGCGATACAGCAGTTCGGTGGATCAACTGGCCCAAGATGGCCTAAAACTGGTTTGGGAATTCAGCAAAGCGCTGGAGCAAAAAGAACTCAGCGTCCATTTTCAGCCAAAAGTGACCATTGCGTCGGGCAAACTCTTTGGTGTTGAGGCTTTGGTGCGGTGGAACAGCAGCCAAAGAGGAAACGTTTCGCCCGGATATTTTGTGCCCATCATCGAGAAAACAACGCTTATCGACCCGATGACCCGCCTGATTGCCGAGCAATCTGTTCAAGAGCTTGCCGCTTGGCACGCCAAAGGTTTGAAAATTGATCTTGCGATCAACATCTCTGCAATTCTTTTTCAGAACAATGATTTCATGAATTTCTTTAAACAATTGCCCGGACGGTATGGGATTTCGCCTGAATATATTGAGGTTGAAATCACCGAAACCGCCCTGATGGAAGATATGGCAGTCATGCGCAGCGCCTTGATCGAATTGCGCGAATTTGGGTTCAAAATTGCGATCGATGATTTCGGCACAGGCTATTCATCGTTCAAATACCTAAAGGATCTGCCGATTAACGTCGTTAAATTGGATCAATCCTTCGTGCGTGACTTGCCGCAGAACAAGGCAAGCTGCGAAATCGCTTCGGCCATCGCCTCTGTGTGCAGGCGCATGAATTACACCTTGGTGGCCGAAGGGATCGAAACTGAGGCTGCGCTTGAATTCTTGCACGACCATGGCTGTGATGCCGGGCAGGGTTATCTCTATGCCAAGCCCATGCCAGCCGATGCGTTTCTTGCTTGGGCCGAAAGCTATAAGCCAATCCAACCCCAAACGGCTTCAAGCTAGGCCCAAAGTCGTCGCCCGCTTTGCGCCCGCATCGAAGGCCACTTCTGTCGCCTTGATTGTCGGGCCAGCATTTGCAGATCGCGGCGCTTTCGGTCTATGCCGGGCCATGGACGGAATCGTGCTGCAAGATCTGGGAGTGGAGTTGGGGGGCAAGCCGGTCTTGTCTGGCCTCACGCTCCATTTGGTCGAGCGGCGGATCGGCATTTTGGGGCGCAACGGATCGGGCAAATCCACGCTGTTGCGGCTGATGGCGGGGCTGATCGCGCCGACACAGGGCAGCGTGCGCCTTGGGGGGCTCGATCCCGCGCAGGACCGAAAGGCGATTTTGGCCAAGATCGGCATTCTGTTTCAAAATCCCGATCATCAAATCCTGTTCCCCACCGTCATCGAAGAATTGTCCTTCGGTCTGATCCAACTGGGCCAAACGCGCGCCGAGGCCGAGGCCCGGGTGCGCGCGGTTTTACGGGCCGAAGGCCGCGCCCATTGGGAAGGCGCGCCCACGCATTGCTTGTCGCAAGGCCAGCGCCAGCTGTTGTGCCTGATGGCGGTTTTGCTGATGGCCCCCGAGACCCTGTTGCTGGATGAGCCTTTCGCAGGTCTCGATCTGCCGACACAGGCACGTCTGACCCGCCGTCTGGACGCCCTGCCACAGCGGTTGATCACCATCAGCCATGATCCCTTGGCCGTGGCACAATGCCAGCGCGTGATCTGGCTAGAGGCGGGACAAATCCGCGCCGATGGCCCGGCCCAAGAGGTGAGTGCCGCCTTCAGTGCCGAAATGGCCCGTTTGGGGGCGGTCGATGCTGACACTGACCTCCTCGGTTGAGATCTGGGCGCATCGGCTGCCCGCCGGGGCCAAGCTGGCGGCGCTTGCCTGTGGCACGGTGGGGCTTTTTGCGCTGACAACACCTTTGGCGCAAGCTGTTGCAGCCTTGGCTGTTTTGGCGCTGATCGCCAGCGGGGGCTGGGTATTTGCCCGCGAATGCCTTGGTCTTTTGCGCCCCCTTTGGCCCTTTGTCGCGATTGTCGCGCTGTGGCATCTGATCACCGGGGACATTGCGGGCGGCGCGGTGGTGATCTTGCGCATGGCGGCGGCGGTGGCGGCAGCGAATTTTGTCACCATGACCACCCGTTTGTCAGACATGCTGGCGGTGATTGAACGACTGCTTGCGCCCCTTGCCGCCCTTGGTGTGCGCCCGCGCCCCCTGTCTTTGGCCTTGGCTTTGGTGATCCGCTTTATCCCCGTGATGCTGACGCGGACCGAGGCGATTTCGCTGGCCTTTCGCGCCCGCAGCCCTCGTCGACCGGGCTGGCGGCTGTTGATGCCTGTAAGTTTGGCCGCCTTGGATGATGCCGAACATGTCGCCGATGCCTTGCGCGCACGCGGTGGCGTGGGTTAACTGCGCCCAAAAGTTTCGCACCCTGCCAAGGACCCCCGCCATGGAACGTAGCCTGACCCATATCGCCCTTTTCGCTGCGCTGATCGCGGTCTTGGGTCTGGTCCCGAAGATCGACCTTGCCTCCGGCGTGCCGATCACCGCGCAGTCTTTGGGCGTCATGCTCTGTGGCACGGTTTTGGGCGCGCGGCGCGGGGCGCTGGCAGTGGGGCTCTTCTTGCTGGTAACCCTGGCGGGCCTGCCGCTTTTGTCGGGCGGGCGTGGGGGCTTGGGCGTTCTGGCCTCACCCACGGTGGGCTATATCATTGGCTTTCCCGTGGCGGCCTTTGTTGCAGGGGTTGTCACCCGCCGCTTGCGCGCCCCGGTGGGGGTGTCGGCCGCCCTTGGTGCGGCTTTGGGGGGCATTGTGGTGCTGAACGCCATGGGCATTTTCGGCATGTCGGTGATGCTGGACAAGAGCTTGGCCGAAGCCAGCCTTTTGGCCGCACCCTTTTTGGTGGGCGACAGTCTCAAGGCCGTTCTGGCCGGTCTGGTCACCCAAGCCATCGCCAAGGCCCGCCCCGAGGCGCTCTTGTCACGCGCCTGACCGCGCCACCACCAAAGCCGTGCCAAGGCCCCCGGCTGCCGCAATTGCGGCGAGCCCATAGCCATGACCTTGCGCCAAGCCATGGAACAGCCGCACTGCAAGGATCGCGCCCGAGGCTCCAATCGGGTGGCCCCGCGCCAAGGCCCCGCCGCTGCGGTTGACACTGCCCATGGGCAGGCCCGCCCCCGCGACACAGCCCATCGCCTGCACGGCATAGGCCTCCATCACCTCTGCCATGGCAAGATCCGCCGGGCCAATCCCGGCACGCTCCAACGCCGCCGCTGTTGCGGCCACCGGCACCAGACCCGGCTCCTCAGGGTTACCGCCCAAGGTAACCCCCGCCAAAATTCGCATCCCCCGCCCGGCGGCCACCCGATCTGACACCACCAGCACAAAGGCCGCCGCATCGGCCGCCACCGCCGCCGTGGCCGCCGTGATCGTGCCCACCAAAGGCCGCGCCCGCGCGGCCAGCGCCGGGGTCATCGCCCGCGTAAAGGCATCCCGCGCCACCCCTTCCAGCGGCACAATCTCGGGCCAATCGGCCACGGCGCGCGCGCGCGCATGGCTCGCCACCGCCCAATCGGCCTGCGCCTTGGCCGTCACCCCCAACCGCTCGGCCAAAGCCGCCGCCGCCTCTGTCATCTCGGGATCCCGCTCGGGCCAAGGGGTAAAGGGGGCCTGATCGTAAGGCATGGCCTGCCCATCCGGCCCCATCATGGCGCGCAAGGGTCGGCGTGAATAGCTCTCCGCCCCCCCCGCCAAAACGACCTCAGCCGCACCACTGTCAACCAAGGCCCGCGCCAAGACGATGGCATCCAGCCCGCCTGCGCATTGCCGATCAATGGTCAAACCCGCCACCCCTTCGGACAAGCCCGCCAGCAAGGCCGCCCGCCGCGCCGGATTGCCGCCCGCGCCCAGCGCATTGGCCAAGATCACCTCATCCACCCGCGCCGCCGGCATATCGGCATCAGCCAGCACAGCCCGCAACACCGGTGCCGCCAGATCTTCAATGCGCAACTGGGCAAAGGCCCCGCCCCGGGGACAAACCGCCGTGCGCCGGGCTGCCAAGATCACCGCCATCCCAAAGCCCGCTCCAGCGCGACCAGATCGGTCTTGCCCGACCCCAGCATCGGCCATTCCGCCACCCGATACACCGCCTTTGGCGATTTAAGCGGCCCCAGCGCCCCCCGGCAGGCCGCCAAAACCGCCGCATCCGAGGCCGCCCCCATAATCACCGCCACCAGATGCACCCCGCGCAAAGGATCAGGCCGGGGCAAGACCGCCGCCCGCGCCACATCAGGCAGACCCAGCAAAAATGCCTCGATCTCTTCAGGAAACACATTGTGATCGGCCACCGTCACCATGCGCCCCGCGCGGCCCGACAGGTATAAAAACCCATCCTCCATCCGGCCCATCTCACCCACCGAAAGCCAGCCCTCGCGCCAGCGCGCGCCCCCCGGATCGGTCCCGGCATAGGCGCGGAAAAGATAAGGGCTTCGCACCCAGATCTCCCCCTGATCCACGGTGATCTCCACCCCCGGATAGGGCCGCCCAACAGACTCCGCCGGGCAATCCGGCCCAGAAAGCGAGATGAAACTCGCCTCCGCCGCGCCGTAGAACTCCTGCACCACCGCCCTTGGCGCCATGGCGGCCAATCCGGCCCGCAAAACAGGGTCAAGCTTGGACCCGCCGACAAGAACGCGGGTCAAGGCCAACGCCTCGCCACCCGCCTCCACCATCAGCCGCAACTGCGCCGGCGTCGCATAAAGCACCGCCACCCGCCGCGCAGCCAAGACTGCGCGCTGCCGGTCAGGGCGCAGATCATCCAAAAGATGCAGCGCCGCCCCAAGCGACAGCGCCTCGACCGCGCCATAAAGCGCCAGCGAATGGCTGAGCCGACCAAGCACGGCCACCCCCACGCCCGGGCCAATGCCAAACAACCGGGCATTGACGGCAAAAGACGCCTGCCACGAGGCCACGCTCCGCAAGATATGCCGCGGCTGGCCGGACGAGCCTGAGGTCAGGGTCTCAAACTCCCCCTCCCCCGCCTGCAATGATCCCGCCCCGCCAATCCGGAACGGCCCGCCAAAGGCCCCTGCCAAGGCAGCCAAGGCTGGCCTTTCGGCCAAGACCCCGCCCGCACCCGGCGGGAAATCCTCCACACCCCAGAGCCGCGCCTGCGGATGCAGACCAAACCCGCCCTTCCTCTTGGCAAAAATACTCCCGGCGGAGCCGCACAGTCCCGCCAAAGCCCCCGCCTCAGGCAACAAGCCCGGCCATCCGCCGCAGCGCAAAAAGATAGCCCTCGGTCCCAAACCCCGCGATCACGCCATCTGCACGGGCCGACACAAAGGAATGATGCCGAAACGTCTCGCGCTTGTGGATATTGCTGATATGCACCTCAAGCACCGGCCCTTCAAAGGCATTCAGCGCATCCAGAATAGCCACCGAGGTATGGCTATAGGCGCCGGGGTTGATGACAATCCCTGCCGCCGTGCGCCGCGCCTCTTGGATCCAATCCACCAGCTCCCCCTCGTGGTTCGACTGGCGGCACAAAACCGCCAGCCCCAGCTCCGCCGCAAGCCGCGCCAACGCCGCCTCGACATCGGCCAAGGTTTCACGCCCATAAATCTCGGGCTGGCGCTGACCCAGAAGGTTCAGGTTCGGGCCATTCAAAACAAGGATCGGCTGGGTCACGGGAAACTATCCTTTGCAAGCTGCGCCAAAGCTTAGCCCATCGCACCCGCCACGCAAAGCCCCCCAGCCTGCCCGATTGCGCCCCACGACGAGACGCCGAAGGCGTGCGAGGAGTGATGGGGCTGCATAAAAAACGCCCCCCGACAGGCCAAAAAGCGGCCCGAAGGGAGGCGCAAGAGAGGTCGCACCACTTGGGGGGATGGGTCTTTGACAGGGAGACCAACCAAAGACCCAGGGATGCACACGCGTTCAGGCGCGCGAATGCCCTCAGGCGACCTTTTCCAAAGCAATCTGCGGGCTGATGCCCAAGGCGCGCACCACCTCCCGCGTCAGATGGGGGCGGTTCAGGGTGTAGAAATGCAAATCCTCCACCCCCCCCGCAATCAGCCGAGCACACAGTGCGGTGCATTGGGTCAGCGCCAAGAGATCCTCGCGCCCATCGCGGGCAGCGGTGGCGAATGCCTCATCCAGCCGCGCAGGCACATGCGCGCCACAGCGCGCCGCAAAGCGCTTGGTTCCTTCCCAGCTTTGAATGGGCAAGATGCCCGGAATGATCGGCACATGAATGCCCGCCGCCACACAATCATCGCGAAAGCGGAAAAACGCATCCGCATCAAAGAAGAACTGGGTGATCGCCTTCGTCGCACCCGCATCGACCTTGCGCTTCAGCCAGCGCACATCTGCCGTGGGATCGGCCGCATCGGGGTGCGGTTCGGGATATGCGCCCACCGCAATCTCGAACTTGCCCGTCGCGGCCAATGCCGCCACCAACTCAACCGAGCTGGCAAAGCCATCGGCATGGGGGGTAAAGCGCGCCGCACCATTCGGCGCATCACCGCGCAAGGCCACGATCTGGCGCACGCCCGCCTGATTATAGGCTTCGGCAATCTCCAGCGTCTCGGCCTTTGAGGCGTCAACGCAGGTCAGATGCGCCGCCACGTTCAGCCCGTGACTGCGGTGCAAGGTGCCCACCGCATCATGGGTCAGCTTGCGGGTGGTGCCGCCCGCACCATAGGTCACACTGACAAATTCGGGGGCCATCGGTGCCAAGGCCTGCACCGCTTCGAAAAGCTTGAACGAGGCGTCCAGCGTTTGCGGCGGGAAGAACTCGAACGAAATGCGCGGGGCGGTGGGCAGGCCAGTCATGGAATGTCTCCTTTTCTCTTGCGCCTTTCTGCCAGATTGGCCAATGTGACGCCAATTCATAATATTCACAATCATTATGTGGTGATCCTCATGTATATCGAGCTGCGCCACCTGCGCACCATCCGCGCCATCCAGCAGGCAGGCGGGCTTGCCCGCGCGGCCGAGATGCTGAACATGACGCAATCAGCCCTGTCGCATCAGGTCGCGGGTCTGGAAGATCAGGCAGGGATGGAGCTCTTTGTCCGCCGCTCAAAGCCGATGCGACTGTCGGCAGCGGGCCAAAGGATGCTGCGTGCGGCCGAACGCATCCTGCCCGAGATCACCGCACTCGAAGAGGAATTCCGCGCCTTGCGCGCGGGCAAAACCGGGCGGCTGCACATCGCCATTCAGTGCCATGCCTGCTTTGACTGGCTTTTCCCGGTGCTGGAACTCTTTCGCCACGCTTGGCCCGAGGTGGATGTCGACATCCGCGCTGGGCTCGCCTTCGAACCTTTCCCCGCCTTGGCGCGCGAAGAGGTGGATCTGGTGATCTCGTCGAACCCCGAACCGCTGCCGGGCGTGGTGGCGCATCCGCTGTTTGATTATGCCCCCACGCTGGTTGCCTCGGCGCAAAGCCCGCTTGCGGCCAAGACCATGATCACTGCCGAAGACCTGCGTGACCAGACGCTGATCACCTATCCTGTGGGCCGCGACAAGCTGGATGTCTTTACAGATCTTTTGACCCCCGCCCGCGTGGAACCGGCAGGCCAGCGCCATGTGGAACTGACAGCGGTGATCCTGATGCTGGTCGGCTCGAACCGCGGGGTGGCGGTGCTGCCCGACTGGGTGATCCGCGAGGTGAAATCAAACCCCGATTACATCACAAGGCCCTTGGCCCCCGGCAATGTCACCCGCCGCCTTTATGCCTGCCTGCGCGAAGAAGACACCGCACGCCCCTATATGGCGCATTTTCTGAAACTGGGGCGATCCGAACCGATGAAGCTGCAACGCGGCTGATCTGATAAGGCGGCTGATCTGATAAAACAGGCCGCCCTTTGCCCGGCTCGCCCGATTTCTTGCCCTCCTGCCAGTCTTGTCCGCGCCCAGTTGGCCGTTACGACTTGACAGACAGACGCATGCGCCACAGCCTTCCATCATCCTTCTGGCCACCGCGAGCGCCGCCATGACCCGGATATTCGCCCTTCTGATGGGGGTCTGTCTTGCCCTGCCCTTACAGGCCGAGGTGCGGGTGCTGGCGCGGGTGTCGGTGTCAGAACAGGTGGTGCGGGTTTATCACGAAGGCCGCCACCTCTTTACTTGGCCAGTCTCCACCGCCAAGCAAGGCAAAGTCACCCCGCCGGGCACCTTCACGCCAGAGTTTTTGTCGCGCAACCACCGCTCCTCGCTTTACAACAACGCGCCGATGCCGTTTTCGATCTTTTATCGCGGCAATTACGCCATTCACGGCACCGACCAGATCTCCAAACTCGGCCGCCCGGCGTCAAACGGCTGCGTGCGGCTGCATCCTGACAATGCCCGCATCCTGTTTCGCATGGTGCGCGCCGAGGGTATGGCCGCCACCCGTGTGGTGATCGCGCCTTAACAAGATGACGCCCCCTTCCCCTTTGCGCCCAATCGGTGTATCGCCCCTCCCTTGAACCGGACCGGAGAATTCCCATGCAGGGCAGCGCCAACCTCAACCTGATGATCAAAGCCGCGCGGCGCGCGGGCAAATCTTTGGTCAAGGACTTCCGCGAGGTGGAAAACCTGCAAGTCTCAAGCAAGGGGCCGGGCGATTTCGTGACCAAAGCCGACCGCGAGGCGGAGCGGCTGATCAAAGAAGATCTGATGGGCGCGCGCCCGACCTATGGCTGGCTGGGCGAGGAAACCGGCGGCGCCGATGGGGCCGACCCCACCCGCCGCTGGATTGTCGATCCTTTGGATGGCACCACCAATTTCCTGCACGGCATGCCGCATTGGGCGATTTCTATCGCGCTGGAGCATAAGGGCGAGATCGTCTCGGCCGTGGTCTATGATCCGGCCAAGGATGAGATGTTCTGGGCCGAAAAGGGCGCGGGCGCTTGGCTGAATGACAACCGCCGCCTGCGTGTCTCGGGCCGCCGGTCGATGTCAGAGGCGGTCTTTGCCACGGGCGTGCCTTTTGGGGCCAAGAAAACCCTGCCCGCCACATTGGCCGACCTTGCCCGGCTGATGCCCGCCTGTGCCGGCGTGCGGCGCTGGGGCGCGGCCTCGCTGGATCTGGCTTTTGTCGCCGCAGGCCGCTTTGACGGCTATTGGGAGCGCGAATTGCACGCTTGGGACATTGCCGCCGGGCTTTTGCTGGTGAAAGAGGCCGGTGGCATGGTCGCACCTGTGCGCGAAGGCGATGATATTTTGGCAGATGGTACGATTTTGTGCGCCAATGAGCCTTTGTTCGAAGGCTTTGCCAAAATCATTCGCAACGCCTGAGACGCATTTCTTTGCAGGAATTCGACTGGAGCTTGACAGCTCCAGAACGATTTTTCGACGAAAAATCGTGGCCCGCGTGGGGCCACGCGCGCTATCGTCGTGGAATGCGTGGGATCGACGATTTTGACAGTCGATATTCCGCCTCAGGATGCGGCGGATGGCCATCGGTGCGTCGCCAATAGTCTTTGCCGCCCCGGCGCAAAAACGCAGGCAAGGCCAGCGCAAGCCCCCCGGCAAATCCCCCCGCATGGGCCCAATAGGCCACACCGCCCCCATCTGCCGGCATCGACATGCCGCTGAAGATTTGCAGCGCGAACCAAAGCCCCAGCACGATCCAGGCCGGAATGGCGAAGATGCGGAAGAAGATCACAAAGATGAACAGCACATCGACCCGCGCCCGAGGAAAGAGCAGAAGATAGCCCCCCATCACCCCGGCAATCGCGCCCGAGGCCCCGACCATGGGAATGGGCGAAAACGGGTCCATCGCCACCTGCGCAAAGGCCGCCGCAAGACCCGACAGCAGATAAAAGAGCAAAAAGCCGCCATGGCCCATCTCATCTTCAAGATTGTCGCCATAGATCCATAAAAACAGCATGTTGCCGAGGATATGCATCCAGCCCGCATGCAGGAACATCGAGGTAACAAGCGTCGAGACCCCCTGCCCCCGCATCAGGTTTTCCGGCACCAGACCCCAGCTGTAAAAGAAGGAATTGAGCTGTGATTCAGACGGGATCGTCAGCCAATAAGACAGGAACACCGCCGCATTAATGGCGATCAGCGCAAAGGTCACATAGGGCGTCCGGCCTGACGGGTTATGATCGCGGATCGGTAACATGGGTTGAGAGTTTCCGATGCCCGCGCTGGCGTCAAGCGGGGAAAGGGGGGCTGTCTGCCCCCCTGACCGTCTTTGCCGGGGCAAAGACGGCCTCCCCCCGAGGATGTTTCCGCCACATTGAAGGCCTTAGCCGTTCGAGACCTCGGCCAAGAGCTGGGCATTGCCGCCCGAAGCGGTTGTGTCGATGCAGACATGACGTTCCAGCGTCGCATGGCCCTTGTCGGGCAGCGTGCCGATCAGCGCGAGAATCGGACCCTTGCGGGCGGCAAGGGCGCGGGCGCGGATACGGGCGCCTTCGCTGTCGCCCCACCACAAGGCGCCGGAAAAGCCGTCAAGCCGCGTCAGGGCCGCTGGGTCAAGGCCCGGGGCCTCGATCGCGTGGCCGCCGAGCGCGCGGATGGCTTCGGCCTGGGCCAGCGCTGTCGTGGCCGAGGGGCCAAGGCAGAGAACCGGGGCGCGCGGCACAAAGGTCAGGCGGTTCGATTCCCCCGTCGGCCCCGGCAGCACAAGCGCCTCGGCCGGATGGGCGGTGACGCGGTCAAGCCGCAGGCTGGCGGCGACCTCGGCTTCGGGCGTCTGGCGGTCCTCTGCGCCTGCGGCGGGGGTTGCCGGGCGGGTAAAGCGGTGCAGGTATTCCGGCCCGCCCGCCTTGGGCCCGGTGCCCGAAAGCCCTTCGCCGCCAAAGGGTTGGCTGCCCACCACCGCGCCGATCTGGTTGCGGTTGACATAAGTATTGCCCACGGCAAGCGCATCGACCACCGCCTGCACCCGGTCATCAATCCGGGTGTGCAGGCCGAAGGTCAGGCCATAGCCCGTGGCATTGACCGCCTTGACCACGGCATCAATCTCGGAGGCCTTGAAGGTGGCGACATGCAGGACGGGGCCGAAGATTTCACGCGCCATATCCTGAATGCCGCTGACGCGGATCACGGTGGGGCCGATGAAGGTTCCCGCCTTGGGCGCGGGCATCTCTTTCAGCACCCTGCCCTCGGCGCGGGCCTTGGCGATATAGTCGGCGATGCCAGCTTGTGCCTCGGCGTCGATCACCGGGCCCACATCGGTGACTAGATCTGCCGGATCGCCCAGCGCGAGTTCGTCCATCGCGCCGTAGAGCATGTCGAGGGTGTGCTCGGCCACATCCTCTTGCAGGTAAAGGCAGCGCAGCGCCGAGCAGCGCTGGCCCGCCGACTGGAACGACGAGGCCAGCACATCGCGCACCGCCTGTTCGGGAAGCGCAGTGCTGTCCACCATCATCGCGTTCAGACCGCCGGTTTCGGCAATCAGCGGCGCGGTCGGATCGGCATGCTCGGCCATGGCGGCGCGGATCAAAAGCGCCACCTCGGTCGAGCCGGTGAAGGCCACGCCCTTCACGCGCGGATCGCGCGTGAGCGCCGCGCCCACCTGACCATCGCCGGGCAGAAGTTGCAGGGCCGTGGGCGGAACGCCCGCCTGATGCAAAAGCTGCACCGCCAGATGGGCGATGAGCGGGGTCTGTTCGGCTGGCTTGGCGACAACCGCATTGCCCGCCGCCAGCGCAGCCCCGATCTGGCCCGAGAAGATGGCCAAGGGGAAGTTCCACGGGCTGATGCAGGCAAAGACCCCGCGCGCGGGGTTTTGCAGCGCCGCCGCGCCATCGGCGTAATAGCGCAGGAAATCCACTGCCTCGCGCAGTTCGGCCACGGCATCGGCGGCAGTTTTGCCTGCCTCGCGCGCCAAAAGCGCAAAGATCGGGCCGAAGTTTTCTTCATAAAGATCGGCGGCGCGGCGCAACACCGTGGCACGTTCCGGCGCGGCAGCGGCCCAAGGTTCGGCCAGCCGCAGCGCGGTGTCGACATCGGCCGGGCTTGCTGTCAGCACATGGCCCACAAGCGCGCCGGTCGCGGGGTTTGTCACCTCAAGCCGCAGCGCACCGGCGCGTGCGCCTGCGATGAGTGGCGAAGCCTCGAAGAGCCGCGCCATATGCGGCGCGCGGGCGGCCTCGATCGCCTCAAGATCGGCGGCATCGGTCAGATCAAAGCCGCGCGCGTTTTGCCGGGTGCCAAAGAGGCCCGGCCCGGTCAGGATGGCGGGGCTGGCGATGGGGTGGATCGCCTCCATCGCATCCATCGGACAGGCCGCGACGCGTTCGGGCGCGACCTCTTCGTTCACGATCTGGTTGACGAAGGAGGAATTCGCGCCGTTCTCCAAAAGTCGCCGCACCAGATAGGCCAGAAGGTCGCGATGCGCGCCCACGGGCGCATAGATGCGGCAGCGCGTGCCGTTGTCCTCAAGCACGATGTCATGCAGCCGCTCACCCATCCCATGCAGGCGCTGGAACTCGAAGGCGCGCTTGTCGGTCGCCATGTCCAGAATGGCGGCAACCGTATGGGCGTTGTGGGTGGCAAACTGCGGATAGATGCGGTCGGTCATCGCCAAAAGCTTTTTGGCATTGGCGATATAACTCACATCGGTCGCCTGCTTGCGGGTAAAGACCGGGAAGGACGCCAGCCCCAGAACCTGCGCCCGCTTTACCTCGGCGTCCCAATAGGCGCCTTTCACCAGCCGCACCATGATCTTGCGGTCGAGCTTTTCGGCCAGCGCATAAAGCCAGTCGATCACAGCACCTGCGCGGCGGCCATAGGCCTGCACCACCACGCCAAAGCCATCCCAGCCCTTCAGCGCGGGATCGGCCAGCACCGCCTCGATCACCTCGAGCGATAGCGCCAGACGGTCGGCCTCTTCGGCGTCGATGTTGAAGCCAAGGCCCGCCGCCTTGGCCAGACCCGCCAGCGCGCGGACGCGGGGGACGAGTTCCTCCATCACGCGGGCGCGCTTGGCCACCTCATAGCGCGGATGCAGGGCCGAGAGTTTCACCGAAATGCCGGGGTTGGTGCGGATGTCGCCGGTGGTGGCGGCTGCGGCAATCGCGGTGATCGCCTTGGAATAGGCAAGGTGATAGCGGCGTGCGTCGGCCTCGGTCCGCGCCGCCTCGCCCAGCATGTCATAGCTGTAGGTATAGCCCCGCGCCTCCAGCTCACGCGCGCGTTTCATCGCCAGATCAATGGTTTCGCCCAAGACAAAGTTGCGCCCCATCTCCTTCATGGCGCGGGAGACGGCGGTGCGGATCACCGGCTCACCCAGCCGTTTGACGGCCGCTTTCAGATGGCCAACCACCCCCGGCTCACGGTCCTCAAGCACCTTGCCCGTCAGCATCAAGGCCCAGGTGGAGGCGTTGACAAGGCTAGAGGCCGAATGGCCCAGATGCTTGCCCCAGTCGGAAGGCGCGATCTTGTCCTCGATCAACGCATCCATCGTCTCGGCGTCCGGCACGCGCAACAGCGCCTCGGCCAGACACATCAGCGCGATGCCCTCATCGGTGGACAGGCCATATTCGGCCAGAAACACCTCCATCAGGCCGGGCTTTACGCTGGCCCGGATGCGGCGCACCAGATCGGCCCCGGCGGCGGTGATGCGGGCGCGCGCCGCCGCATCCAGCCCCGCCTCGGCGATCAGCGATTGCACAAGGGCGGCCTCATCGCGCAGCGACTGGCGGTCGATGATCTCCCAAGCGGTGTCCGACATGATGGGCTCCTGAAGCTGGCCGCAATAATGGCCTGTTAATTTGCCCCATGATAGCGCAGGTTTGACAGGCTGTTCGCCTTAAAGTATCCCCGCTCGCAGCCAAAAGCTTTGCAAATGAAGGAAACCACCATGCCAATCGCCCGCGTTGAGTTGGACCGTTTTGACGACGCCATTTTGCGAGTTCTGGCGGTGGAAGGCCGGATAAGCGCCACAGAACTCGCCCGCCGCATTGGCCTGTCAAAATCCCCCACCCAAGCACGGATGAAACGGCTGGAAGATGCGGGCGTCATCACCGGCTACCGCGCCAATCTGGACCCAATCCGCATGGGGCTTGCCCATGTCGCCTTTGTCGAGGTGCGGCTTTCCGACACCCGCGAGGCGGCACTTCAGGCCTTTAACAAGGCCGTCATGGCGGTACCAGAGGTGGAACAATGCCACATGATCGCCAGCCGCTTTGACTATCTGTTAAAGGTCCGCACCGCCGATATCCAAGATTACCGCCGCGTTCTGGCCGAACATATCAGCGCCCTGCCCCATGTGGCCAGCACCTCGACCTATGTCGCGATGGAGGCGGTGAAAGAGATTTTCTAACCGCAGCACCCGGGCCATGCCCCGCGCCTTAGCTGCCGCGATAGGTGGAATAGGCAAAGGGGCTGATCAGCAAGGGCACATGGTAATGCTGGGAGGCATCCGGCACGCCAAAACGAATGGGGATTTCGTCAAGGAAAAGGGTGCCCTCGCCCGCCTGCCCCGTTGCCCGCAGATAGGCACCCGCGTGAAAGACCAGCTCATAAACCCCGGCCAGCAGCGCATCCCCCGCCAGCATCGGCGCATCCGTGCGGCCATCTTGGTTGGTGACCACCTCTTTGATCTTGCGCCGCAGGTCACCTTCTAGCGCGAAAAGCACAATGCGCACCCCCGCTGCAGGCTTGCCACGCGCGGTGTCCAACACATGCGTCGAAAGACGCCCCCCCGCAACTGCCGATCCTGCCATCATCGCCTCCTGATCTTTGCCCAACCCTAGCGCATCGGCGCCCCCGCGTGACCCGCCCCTGCGCCATAGGTCTTTCAGCGATAATTTGATAAACCCTTTCGCAATTCACGAATAGTCTTACCCAACTTGGATGGAGGCCCTGATGCACCGTTACCCCCGCGATTTCCGAGGCCACGGGCCGAATGCGCCGGATGCCGCATGGCCGGGGGGGGCCAAGATCGCCGTGTCGATCGTGCTGAACTACGAAGAAGGTGGCGAAAACAACCTTCTGCACGGCGATGCCCAGTCCGAAGCGTTTCTCTCCGACATCGCCGGCGCCGCCCCTTGGCCGGGGATGCGGCACTGGAACATGGAATCGATCTACGACTACGGCGCGCGCGCAGGCTTCTGGCGCCTGCACCGATTTTTCGTCGAAAAATCGATCCCGGTCACCGTTTATGGCGTGACATCCGCCTTGGCGCGCAACCCCGAACAGGTGGCCGCCATGAAAGAGGCCGGCTGGGAGATTGCCAGCCACGGGCTGAAATGGGTCGATCACCGTGATATGGACCCCGCCGAAGAGGCGGCCCAGATCGCCGAAAGCTTCCGCCTGCATGAAGAGGTGGTCGGCTGCCCGCCCACCGGCTGGTATACCGGGCGGTGCTCGATGAACACGGTGCGGCTCACGGCGGAAACCCGGCGTCTGGCCTGGATTTCCGACACCTATGATGATGACCTGCCCTATTGGATGGAACTCGGCGAGCATGACCAACTGGTCATCCCTTACACGCTTGAGGCCAACGACATGCGCTTTGCCACGGCCCCCGGCTACATCACCGGCGAGCAGTTCTTCCAATACCTGAAAGACAGTTTCGACACGCTTTACGCCGAAGGCGCGGCGGGTAGCGCCAAGATGTTTTCCATCGGCTTGCACAACCGCCTGATCGGGCGGCCGGGCAAGTTCGCGGGGCTCAAGCGCTTCCTCGACTATGCAAAATCGCACGACGGTGTCTGGTTCCCCCGCCGCCTCGACATTGCCGAACATTGGCGAAAAACCCATCCGCACAAGCGCTTCGAGCGGCCTTCTCAGATGACGCGCGACCGCTTTGTCGCCCGCTTTGGCTCCATTTTCGAACATTCCCCCTGGATCGCCGAACGCGCCTTTGATCTGGAACTTGGCCCCGCGCATGACTCTGCCTCCGGCCTGCACAACGCGCTCGCCCGCATGTTCCGCACCGCCACGGCCGAAGAACGCCTCGGCGTCCTGCGCGCCCACCCCGATCTTGCGGGCAAGCTCGCGGCGGCCAAACGGCTGACGCCCGAAAGCACGCAAGAACAGGCCTCCGCCGCCCTTGATGCCCTGACCGACGCCGAACGCGCCACCTTCCAGCGGCTGAACGCCGACTATGTCGCCAAACACGGCTTTCCCTTCATCATCGCCGTGCGCGACAACACCAAGGACACGATCCTTGCCGCCTTCCACGCCCGGATCGGCAATGACACCACCACCGAATTCGCCACCGCCTGCGCGGCAGTCGAACGCATCGCCGAACTGCGCCTGAAGGACCAATTGCCATGAGCCCCTATTTCGCCCCCAAAGGCGGATTGCCGCCACAAACCGCCCTGATGACCGGCCGCGCGGTCTTTACCAATGCCTATGCCGTGATCCCCCGGGGATGCTTTTCCGACATCGTCACCAGCCACCTGCCCGGCTGGACCGGCACGCGTCTCTGGCTTATCGCGCGCCCTATGTCCGGCTTTGCCGAAACCTTCAGCCAATATGTGATGGAGGTGCAGCCCGGCCATGGCTCCGACACGCCAGACCCCGACACAGGCGTCGAGCATTGGCTGTTCTTCACCGACGGGCTGGCCACGCTCACCATCGACGGCACCGGCTATGAGATGGACGCCGGTGGCTACGCCTATATCCCGGCCGGCAGCCGCTGGCGGCTTTTGGCCGAAGGGGCGACACCGGCCCGCTTTCACTGGCTGCGCAAGCTTTACGAACCCGCCCCCGGACTTGCCAAACCTGCCCCCCTTGTCACCAATGAACGCGACCTGCCCATCCGCTGGATGCCCGACACTCAGGACCGCTGGGGCACCACCCGCTTTGTCGAACCAGACGATCTGCGCCACGACGCCCATGTCAACATCGTCACCTTTGAACCCGGCGGCGTGATCCCATTTGAAGAAACCCATGTCATGGAACACGGGCTTTACGTGCTCGAGGGCAAGGCGGTCTACAAGCTCAACCAAGACTGGGTCGAGGTCGAGGCAGGTGATTTCATGTGGCTGCGCGCCTATTGCCCACAAGCTTGCTATGCCGCCGGGCCGGGACGCTTCCGCTATCTTCTTTACAAAGACGTCCACCGCCACGCCAGCTTGCGCGGCCCCGGCGCCTATCGGCCCAGCCGCTGATGCCTTCAATGTGGCTCAAATATCCTCGGGGGGTCCGGGGGGCGACGCGCCCCCGGGGCTTGCATCCTGCGAAAGGCCAGCCATGCAAATCCTGACGGCCCACCCCCTCACCGGCGCCGCTTTCGCCCCCTTCGGCGATGTGCTCGAGGCTGCGGGCGAATTCCGCCTCATCAATGAGGGGCTTTGCCAGCGCCACCACGATCTGGCGCGGCTCGATTTTGGGCCAGATGGCCGCGCGGGCATTTCGATCTTCAATGCCACGCCCCGCGCCCTGCCCTATGACTTCACCCTGCTCGAGCGCCACCCCGAGGGATCGCAGGCTTTTGTGCCGATGTCACAGCAGCCGTTTTTGGTGATCGTCGCCCCGGATATGGGCGGCATCCCCGGCACGCCCTTGGCTTTTGTCACCAATGGCGCGCAAGCCATCAACCTGCACCGCGGCACTTGGCACGGGGTGCTGACGCCCCTGCACACGCCGGGGCTTTTTGCCGTGATCGACCGCATCGGCCAAACGCCAAACCTTGAAGAATACCGCCACCCCACGGGCTGGCGGGTGATCGGGCCCTAGGGCCCCAAACCTAACCGGATCGCGCCCAAGGGGCGGTGCGAAGACGGCGCGAACAAAACAGCCCCCAGGGAAGCGAAGACATGACACATTCCTCTTTGGGCACACCAGCGCAGCTGCGTGACCCCGACTATCTCCCCCCCTTGGCGCAGGCTGTTCCCTTGGGCATCCAGCATGTGCTGGCCATGTTCGTGTCGAACGTCACACCGGCGATCATCGTCTGCGGGGCGGCGGGCATCGGCTTTGGCTCGGATCAAGGCGCGCTGGGCTTTCCAGACATGACCTATATGATCCAGATGTCGATGCTTTTTGCGGGTATCGCCACCTTGTTCCAAACCATCGGCATGGGGCCTGTCGGCGCCCGGCTGCCCATCGTGCAAGGCACGTCCTTTGCCTTTGTGCCAATCATGATCCCAGCCGTTGCCGGATTGGGCACAGCGGGCCTTGGCGGGCTGATGACCGGTGTCGTCTTGGGCGGCATCTTTCACTTTTTCCTTGGCTTCATCGTCGGGCGCATCCGCTATGCCCTGCCGCCGCTTGTCACTGGCTTGATCGTCTTGATGATCGGTCTGGCGCTGGTGAAGGTCGGCATCCAATACGCCGCGGGCGGTGTTCCCGCGATGGAGGCGGGCATGCGCGCCATTGCCGAGGCAAAGGCTGCGGGCACCGAGGTGGATTGGTCCACGATCAAATTTGGCAGCTTTAGCCAATGGCTTCCCGCGCTTGTCGTGATCCTTGTCACGCTGGGGATCAAGTTCTTTGCCAAAGGTTTCATGGCCGTCGCCGCCGTTTTGGTCGGCATTCTTGCCGGTTATGCCGTGGCGCTGGTGATGGGGCAGGTCAGCTTTACCGCCGTTGAAAAGGCGGGGCTCTTCTCGCTGCCGAACCCCTTCCGCTGGGGCTTTGAGATCAACGCCGCGATCATCATTGGCATGTGTTTCATGGCCGTCATCTCGGCCATTGAAACCGTGGGCGATGTCTCTGGTATCGCCAAAGGCGGTGCCGGGCGCGAGGCGACGGACAAGGAAATCGAAGGGGCCACCTTTGCCGACGGTGCCGGCACGGCCATTGCCGGGATCTTTGGCGGCTTGCCCAATACCTCCTTTAGCCAGAATGTCGGCCTTGTCGCAATGACCGGCGTGATGAGCCGCCATGTCGTGACCATCGGCGCGATTTTCCTTATCATCTGCGGGCTGATCCCCAAGATCGGCGCCGCGATCAACACCGTGCCGATCAATGTGCTGGGCGGCGGTGTTGTGGTGATGTTCGGCATGGTTTGCGCCGCAGGCGTCAACATGCTGTCCGAGGTCAAATGGAACCGCCGCAACATGGTGATCTTTGCCACCGCCCTGTCGGTCAGCCTTGGCCTGCAACTGGTGCCCGAAGCCTTGCAGCACATGGGGCGCACCGCGCAGATCCTGCTGACCTCGGGCCTGTTGCCCGCAGCCGCCATCGCGATCGTGCTGAACCTCGTCTTGCCCGAAGATCAGACCGACTGACACCACTCCAACCGCAGCCCCCGGTTCAATCCGGGGGCTGTGTCATGCGCCACCCCTTTCAGATGCCAATCCAGAAACACCAGCGCATGGGCCTGCGCGATGCCATTCATCAAAACCGTGTCCCACACCGGATCGGCGTAATGTTCGGCGGGTAGAAAATCGAGATAGGCCGAGGGCTCAAACGCCTCAATCGGGGCGGGATAGGGCGCGGCGGCGTTGTGGCCAGCGCCTTCAAAGGTCAAAAGCTGGCGCTCAACGCCTGTGGCCTCTTCGAAAATCAGCCGCATTCCGTTGGCATAGCCCGAGATCTCATCCGCACTGCCCGCCATCATCAGCATCGGCACCGACAGGCCCCGCAGCCCTTGGGCATCCCAAAGCCCGCGATGGCGGCCCCAGGGGCCGATGGGAATGATCGCGCGCAGATCAGGATCGACCACCGGGGCGCGGTGCCTGTCCCAAAGCCCCAGCGGCGGCGCGCCCTCCATGCTCAGCGCGGCCTTGGCCACCCCTGCCCCGCCCGACACCAAGGCCCCATAGCCCCCCATCGAATAGCCGATGATGGCAAAGCGCGTGGTATCGGCCAAATCCCCCAGTGCCGATTTCACAAAACCCGTATCCAAGGGGCGATTGACCAAGGTCGAGGCCAAAGGCCCCTTATCAGCATAGGTGCTGTCTGTGTGGTCAATACTGGCCACCACATAGCCGCGCGAGGCCAGCGTTTCGCCGAAATGCGACATCAGCATCCGGTTGCCGGGGTAGCCATGCGACAAGATCACCAAGGGAAAGGCCCCCGCATCGCGCGTCGCATCGCGGCTGGCCCGACCCTGCAGCGTGACAAGCCGATGCCCGTCGCGCAAGAGCGTGGTATAGGACGTGGCCGCAAGGTCGCTACCAGCCTCGGCGGGATACCAGATCTCAACCGTCAAAGGGCGATCATAGTGGCGCAAGCCGCTGCCCGAGCCCAGAACGTCGATCTGATCGGGATTGGTCAGATGCAGGGTTTTCACGCCAATCGGATAGGCACCATAGCCTGCCAAGGCCGGGGCCTCCGGATGGATCTGATCAATGCGGTTCAGCGGGGGGCGGGCAATCGGCGGGATCATATGGGCCACCTTGCGGCACCGGACCGCCTTCGACAAATGAAAAAAGGCGGCCCCAAGGGCCGCCTTATCGATCCGAAGATCAGCTTTGGCTTATGCCAGAGCGAGGTTGATCGCCGACTCACGACCGTCACGGCCGGATTCGATATCAAAGGTCACAGCCTGACCGTCATTCAGCTGACGGATGCCAGCGCGCTCGACTGCCGAGATGTGCACGAACACATCTTTGCCGCCGGTGGCCGGTGCAATAAAGCCGAAACCTTTGGTGGTGTTGAACCATTTCACGGTGCCATTGGCCATCGTGGATACTCCTGTCTTTTTCGCCACCCGCAGCATGCGATGGCCCGGCTTAGTCAACACAAAATCGAGTGTCTGGAGCCGCAAAAAGAGACAGCAGGTCGAAATCGCAGATATAGCACCTTTCTTGTGCGTCATTTCAGGGCCAAACGCAAGCCTTTCCGGCAGGTGCGCCAAAGATGACGATCAGGCGGCAAAAGCACCCAGCGCCTTGGCCGGGCGATTACAGCGCCAAATCATAGGTCACCCAGCGGGTTTTGCTTGCCAGCTTGTCATAAAGCGCGCGGGCGCGGGCGTTGTCCTCGGCGGTGATCCAGCGAATGACGCTCCACCCGCGCTTCTGCCCCTCCTCGGCGAGGGCCGCGATCAAAGC
Source organism: Tabrizicola sp. (assembly GCA_965284335.1). GTDB lineage: Bacteria > Pseudomonadota > Alphaproteobacteria > Rhodobacterales > Rhodobacteraceae > Tabrizicola_A. Next base: position 1,911,301 of record OZ260076.1, read on the forward strand.
ATCCGCCGCCCCTGACCCGCGCGCGGCAGGATCCACAAAAAGATCATCCAAGAACCCGCCAACCGTTGCCGAAAGCGGCCGGGCAAAGGGCCTAAAATGGGCCAGCCCCACCAAAGAGCCGCGATCCTGCGCCACGAGGCACAGGCTTTCATGGGCCGGATCGTTGATCCAGCCCCAGACCTTGGCGCGCATCTGCGGTGTTTGGGTCACCCCGTAAAAGGCCGCATATCCGGCGTAAAGCCGCTCCCATTCGGGGCGGTCGGCATCCATCGGCGGGCGAATAAGCATCGGGCTGATCCTGTGTTTTGGCAAGGTTTCGACATCAAAGGCTGGCCGCGCATCGGCGGCCCACCAAAGTTGCCCCCTCTGATCGGCACCATCGTGATCTTGTAACTTGCTGCGCAACAGTGCCAGTCTGACCGCAGGCGTAACGCCAAAAAGGGGGCGCGATGCGGCTGTTGTCTTTCAATATGCAATATGGGTTTGGGGCCGAAGGCATCTATGACCTGACCCGCGCAGCGGCGGTGATCTCGGGGGCCGACATCGCCTGCCTGCAAGAGGTAGACCGGCATTGGTCGCGCACGGGGTTTGACGACCAGCCCGCGCTTTTGGCTGAGATGCTGCCAGACCGCTTTTGCGTCTTTGGCCCCGGCTTTGACATGGATGCCTCGACCGTAGTGGCAGGCCGCGTCGTGAACCGTCGCCGCCAATTCGGGCCGATGATCCTTTCGCGCTGGCCGATCCTGTGGAGCCGTGTGCATCTTTTGCCGCTGGCCGCGATGATCGACCCGATCAACACCCAAACCTGCGCTTTGGAGGCCTGTATCGCCGCGCCATCAGGCCCGTTGCGCGTGGTCTCGGTGCATCTGGCGCATGTCGGCGTGGGCGAGCGGCTGGCGCAGATCGCCGCGCTGAAGGCCGCATTGGTGCCGGTGGGGCCTTGGTCTGGGGTTGATGACGAGCCGCTCCGCAACTGGACCGAGGGGCAGAGCGAACCACCCTGCCCGGCCGAAATGCTGTGGCTGGGAGATTTCAATTCCGAACCCGGAAGTGCGGAGTATCGCGCGATTGTGGGAGAGGTGCCCTATCACCCCGGCGCCCGCTATCGCGGGGCGATGGTGGATGCGGTGGCCGCACTGGGCCTGCATCTGCACAGCCATGAAAAGACGATTGCAGGGCAAATCCGGCGGCGGCAGTTGGACCATGTGTTTGTGGATGCAAGCCTTGCCCCACGCCTGCGCCGGGCCTCAGTGGATGCGGGCTGTCTTGCCTCGGATCACCTGCCTTTGTGGGTGGAGATGGATCTTTAAGCCCCTGCGCGCTTGGCTGGCCGGGGCCTCCGGCGGGGATATTTGGACCACATTGAAGGCGGGGCGGGGTTGACTTTGGTCAGACTCAAGCGGTTGATACGGCTGGATTTTGGCGAGATGAGATGAGCGGTTCAGACGATCTTTTGGCAACGCGCCCCCCACAGGTGGCCCCCGAGGTGGTGCAGGCCCTTTTGGCGCAGTATTATGGGCTGTCGGGAACCATGACGCCGCTGACCTCAGAGCGGGATTTGAACCTGCGGCTGGTCACGGCCGAGCGGAGCTATGTGGTCAAATTCGCCAACCGTGCCGAGCCGCGCGAGGTGACAGATTTCCAAACCGCCGCCTTGCTGCATCTGGAGGGCAAGGGCCTGCCCGTGCCGCAGGTGATCCGAACCCGGTCGGGTGCCACCGAGGTTGAGACGGTTGATGGGCGGCTGCGGGTCTTGACCTATCTTGAGGGCCGCCCGATGCATAGCGCCGCGCCAAGCCCGGCGCGGCGGCGCGCGATGGGCGAGATGGCGGCGCGGATTTCCCTTGGTTTGCAGGGGTTTTCCCATGCCGGGGCCGATCATGTGCTGCAATGGGACATACGCCACGCCGCCACCTTACGCCCGCTTTTGGCCCATGTGCCGCAGGATCTGGCCGATCTGTGCGCCGCAACCTTGACCCAGTTTGAGGCAAGGGTCTTGCCGCGTCTGCCCGAGTGTCGCTGGCAGGTGGTGCATAACGATCTGAACCCGCACAATGTTTTGGTGGATACCGATCAGCCTGACCGGATTGCCGGGGTTTTGGATTTTGGCGATATGGTGCGCACGCCTTTGGTCTGCGATCTGGGCGTGGCGGCCTCGTATCAGGTTGATCCTGACGCGGCGCTGGAGAGCCTTGTGGCCTTCACCGCCGCCTATCATCGGGTTTTGCCGCTGAGGCCTGTGGAACTGGCCCTTGTGGCCGATCTGACGGCGGCGCGGATGCTGACCACGATCTGCATCACCTCATGGCGCGCGGCGCGCTATCCTGAGAATTCTGCTTATATTCTGCGCAATTACTCTTCGGCGCGCGCCGGGCTTTTGGCCCTGTCCGCCCTGCCCCCTGCCGATGTGATGGCTGCGCTGACCCATGCCTGCCCGATGGAGTGACCCATGACCCAAGGCTTTCCCGGAACCATGCCGAATGCCTATCAGCCGGGCAAAGGCAACCTGCCGCCCGAAGACGAGGCACTGGTCGCGCGGCGCGCCCGTGCCTTGGGGCCGGCCTATCGGCTGTTTTACGAAACCCCGGTGCATCTGGTGCGCGGTGACGGGGTTTGGCTTTATGACACCGCCGGAAAGGCCTATCTCGACACCTATAACAACGTGGCCTCGGTGGGCCATTGTCACCCCCATGTGGTGGCCGCAACCGCCCGGCAATCGGCGATTTTTGCCAGCCATACCCGCTATTTGCATGAGGGCGTTCTGACCTATGCCGAGCGTTTGCTGGCGCATTTTCCGGCAGAGTTGAGCCATGTGATGTTCACCTGCACCGGATCAGAGGCCAATGATCTGGCCTTTCGGATTGCCCGCGCCCATACCGGGGGAACGGGCTTTATCGTGACAGAAAATGCTTATCACGGCGTGACTTACGCGATTGCGGGCATGTCGCCGAGCCTTGGCGCCGGGGTGGATTTGGGCGAACATGTGCGCGTTGTTCCGGCACCGAGATCGGGGGCGGATACGGGGGCAGAATTTGCCGCAGGCGTGCAGGCGGCGATCCGCGAGATGCAGCGCCATGGCATCAAACCCGCCGCGCTGATCGTCGATACGGTGTTTTCCTCGGATGGGGTGTTTACTGATCCGGCCGGTTTCTTGCAGCCCGCCGTTCAGGCCATCCGCGCCGCAGGGGGTCTGTTCATCGCCGATGAGGTGCAGCCCGGCTTTGGCCGCACTGGGGCCGCGATGTGGGGCTTTCAGCGCCATGGCCTGATGCCGGATATGGTGTCTTTGGGCAAGCCGATGGGCAATGGCTATCCGGTGGCGGGGCTGGTGATCCAGCCGCAAGTGATTGAAGCCTTTGGATCAAAAGCGCGATATTTCAACACCTTCGGCGGCAATGCCGTGGCCGCGGCCACAGCACTTGCGGTGCTGGAGGTGGTGGAGAATGAGCAGTTGATGGACAATGCCCGCAACGTCGGCGCGGCCTTTGCCGAAGGGTTGCGGGGGCTGGCAAAAGACCATGCCGCCTTGGGCGAATTGCGGGCGGTGGGGCTGTTTTTGGGCCAAGACATCGTGGATGATGCGGGCCAGCCAGATGCGACACGGGCCAGCCAGATCGTGAACCGGTTGCGCGAGGAAGGGGTGCTGATTTCCGCCACCGGGCCCAAAGGGCATGTGTTGAAAATCCGCCCGCCTTTGGTGTTCAGCCATGACAATGTGGCGTTTTTCCTCGATCGGCTGGAACGGGTGCTGAGCTCGGTCTAGAAGACTGATTTTCGACGAAAATCAGGGTCTGGGGCGCGTCGGGTTTGCGTATGGTTTGCGTCGGGTTTCCGTCCCGACATCGGGCGCGCTGCGGGCCAAGCGCTGAGCCGCGCCCTTTTGCACAAGACCACGATGCCACGCAGGCGGGCACGGCCTTTGCCAGGTGAATAACGCTCCGTTAGTTCATCACGACGCGCGCGCCCTGCCGGACGGTGGGCCACTGCTCGAGCTTCATCCACTCTGGGAATACGCGCGGGTCCCAGCAAGCCTTTCTGTAAGTTGCGCGCAGAATATCCAGCAGCACGCGCTGGTTTGCTTCTGCAAGCTGTAGGACCGCATCGACGTTGCGGTCGTCCGTGAGCACCGCGACCAGACCGTTCGGCACACGCTTGAAGTGGATCGTCCTGCACAGCCAGTCTGGCGTTTCCGGCTCGCGCGCGACGGGCTTCGGAACGGCCCCAGAGGCACGAGCTTCGCGCCGCACCTGACGAACGCGCTCCTGAGTCATCGACTGGACAATATCGGCAGGCACGCCCTGCGGGATCTTTGCCTCCAGATCCTTGGCGATTACTGGGATCACCTGATCCATTAGCCGTCGCGTCAGCAGGATCGACTGCTTGATGCCAGCACCATCTATCGCGTTCAGCCGAATGCGGTCCTCAACCGGATCGTAGTTTGCCGTGAAGGCTTGAATTGCAAACTGGAAGCGTGCTTCGTGCTGCGCATCAGTAACCGCGGGCATCAGGTTAGGGGCGGACATGGTCGTCTATCTCCATTCGTTAGATGCGATACATAGCATTTGGGACGCGGGCTTCAGCGGATCACTTCCGGGAAGAATTCTTCGAAGGGCTCAAGCAGCGGACCAATTTCGGGCTTCACACCAGTGGCCGTGTTCACAGAACATGCATATTCGGACGCAAACCACCGCCCCCCCAGGAAAAGACAAAGTGAGAGCAGCAACACGATGGACACAAAATGCACGAGCCACCTTCCAAAGGACCATCTTCCTTGTTCTGAAGCCACACTTTTTTTTGCGAGTTCATTTGCCGCATAGATAACGAGCGAAACTACAACCAAGATTACGGCGATGGCCGCAAGCGACGGATCGGTGCCAATCCGGGCGCGTTGAGCAATCTCTGTGGTAAAGGTGTAGCTCTGACCTATGGTAAAGATTGTTACGCTGTAATTTTCAAAGCTGGATATAACTGCCAGCACGATCGCAGCACCAATGGCAGGACGCAGGAACGGCAACAAGATGCGCTGAAATGCCTGAGCGTATGTCGCCCCAAGGTCACGCGCCGCATCAAACTGCAATCTATCAAAGCGCTCTAGGCGCGCGATGAACACAAGCATGCAATAAGAAGCAATGTAGCACGACTGCCCAAAGATGGTCAGAACAATACCGTTATTCGACAAGTACCCAGGCCCGAGCCCAAGAAGAAGTTCCATCCTCCGCCAAAAGATGAATGTTGCTACCCCAAGCACGACGCCAGGGATCAGAATAGGCGCCACCATAACCATGTAGAGCGGCCCACGCAGACGCGGCCAGGCGCGCATCAGAGATAAAGCTCCCGCAAGACCGAGCGGGACAGAGAGCAAAACAGCACCAACCGCTACAAGTGCTGATGAACCGAGCCCCACGCGAAGCCGTTGATCCTCTAGACCTCTTTCAAACCAATCTAGCGTTGTACAATCCCAGGGCCACAAGCGCGGGAAGCTTGATGCGTTGAACGCAGTTGCCGTCATTAGCACCAGCGGAGCAAACAAAAGAGCGAAGAACAGTAGTAGGTAAGCAAGGAGAAAGACACGTAGGCGCCGATTGACCATCATTGCACCAACTCACCGATCTTTACGCGGAAAATGCGTGCAAAAACGATTACAAGAACCGTCGACGTAATGAGAAGAATGACAGCATAGGCCGCCCCCCTTGCCCAGTTCAGGGACTCAAAAAAGCTCTGATAGATCAACTCCGTGAACCAGATTGTGGACGGACCACCGAGGACTTGCGGCACGGCTAGCGCTCCGGCGCTAAGCATAAACACCATCGTGCAGCCAGCCGCGACACCAGGCATCGCAAAGGGAAGCACGATCCTCCGATGGATGCGTGACCATGAGGCCCCAAAGTCACGCGCAGCTTCAATTTCTGCTGGATTTTGGTTCGCCATGACATTGTAGAGTGGGAAAACCATCAGCAGAAGATAGGCGTACGCAAGGCCCGCGTGCAAAGCCACCTCACTGCGAATGAAATCAATGGGTGCTTGCACGGCGCCCATGCCGAGCAAAATCGTGTTTACAACGCCAAGCTCCCCAAAAATTATGCGAAAAGCGTATGCACGTAGGATATCGTTTATCCAGTAGGGTATGACCAGTGCAACGATCATTAGACGTTTGATCTGATCCGCCGCGACGTAGGCCAAGTACCAGGACAAAGGATAGGCCAACAGCAGCGTAAGGACGGTCACAAACAGAGCGCTCATCAAAGTTCGCCATAAGATGCGTGCATCGATAAAACTGTGGGACGCGTTATGTCCATCAGCGCCCCCCAGAAAGAACCTATAATGTTCCAGCGTATAACTGCCGCCTTCCGTGCTCGTGGCGCCCATGGGTGTATTGGGCCGAAACGAAAACTCCAAGATAGCGATCTGCGGAATAAGGATCAGGACAAAGACTGAACCGCCCCGGATTTATCGGAGGGTGATTTGTTCATATTTCAGGCGACCATATCGAGTGAGTTCAGGTTTGCATAGAACGCCTCCTCTGCTTCTGCGGGCGGGATATAACCGATGGGGCCAAGAAGGCGGCGATTGTTATACCAATCGACCCATTTCAAGGTTTCCCATTCGACCTCGCGCATCGATTTCCATGGGCCGATCTGGTTGATGACCTCGGTTTTGAAGAGGCCTATCACACATTCGGCAAGGGCATTATCATAGGCATCGCCGACGGTGCCTACGGAAAGATCGATCTCTGCCTCGGCCAGGCGCTCAGTATACTTGATGGACAAGTATTGGGAGCCACGGTCCGAGTGATGAACCAAGCTCTTGTTATCTGGCGTCTTTCTTTGCCAGATCGCTTGCTCCAGGGCGTCGAGCACGAACTGTGTCTTCATCGAGGTCGAGGCACGCCAGCCGACAATACGACGCGCAAACACATCGATCACGAATGCCACGTAGACCGTCCCAGACCAAGTTTGCACGTAGGTGAAATCTGAAACCCACAGCTTGTTCGGACGGTCTGCCATGAACAGTCGGTTCACCTTGTCATCTGGGCAGGGCTGCGATGTGTCAGGGTTCGTGGTGACAACCTTTTTGCCCCGAAGCACACCTTTGAGGCCCAAATCGCGCATCAAACGCTCCACAGTGCATCGCGCGACGTCCTGATTGCCTCTGAGCAAGACGTGCCAGATCTTCCGCGCCCCATAGAGCTTACGGTTGTCTTTCCAGGCGGCATCGATCTTGATGCAGAGATCCGCGTCCGACTTTGCCCGAGCCGAAGCACGATCAGGATCACGCCCGATGGCGCGACGCTCATAATAGGTAGACTGGGCGATTTGCAGCATTTTGCACATCGGCTCGACCCCGAACTGTCCCCTATGTTCTTCAATGAAAGCAGTCACTTGCGAAACGGGCGGTCGAGCTCCGCCATTGCAAAATATGCTGATGCCTTCTTCAGTATCTCGTTAGCCTGACGCAGTTCACGGTTCTCACGTTCAAGCTCTTTTATTCGAGCTTTATCGGCACTGGTCAGACCTGGCCGTTCGCCACCATCACGCTGGGCCTGACGCACCCAAACGCGAAGGCTGTCCGGCGAACAACCCAATTTGCCTGCAATCGCCACCAGCGCAGAAGCTTCGCTTTGATACTCATCGCGGTGTTCCAGCAAAAGCCGCACCGCGCGTTCGCGGAACTCGGGTGAATACGGCTTCGACGTCTTCTTCTTTTGTGCATGTTCCATAACGGGCAATTCTCCGAGAGTTTTGCCCTCCGGTAAACCCGGGGCGGTTCAATCTCGTGATTGTGGACGAGTTGGGCTACCTGCCCTTCAGCGCCTCCGGCGGGGCCCTGCTGTTCCACCTGCTCAGCAAGCTTTATGAGCGCACCAGCGTCGTCATCACCACCAACCTCAGCTTCAGCGAATGGGCCACCGTTTTTGGCGATGCAAAGATGACCACCGCCTTGCTCGACCGCCTCACCCACCGCTGCCACATCCTGGAAACCGGAAACGACAGCTTCCGCTTCAAGGCAAGCTCAGCTGCGGCAGCCCGAAAAAAGAAGGAGACAAACCCGCCCTTGACCCCAGCATGAACCGAAATCCATAATCAGAGGTGGCTCACTTCTCGGTGAAAAAACCGGATCAGTTCTGGGTGAAAATCAACACAGATCCGTCTGATTCTGAGAAATACGGGTAATATTGATGGCTTTGGTGCCGGTCGCCTCTTCCAACCCCAAACCTTCGATGTCGCCAGAGGTGACAGCAAGATTGATCGTCTGGATGTTGTTCAGGATCGGATTGATGAAGGCTTCTGCGGAATCGTTCACGCTGCCCAATGTCACATTCAGGGTCGGGTTTGTGCCAATCCCAGTCAGTTCGTCTTCGTCCTGAAGCGTATTCACAAAATCATTGCCGCCGGGGGTGTATTCCGGCGCAGAGCCGAACACATTCGCAGTCAGCACATCGACACCAGCGGTCAAGACCTCATCAGAAACTGTATAAGAGGCAGGATCAAGCACAACGCCCAGAGACGCCAGTGCCTGAACCTGCGCACCAGTGAGGATTGAATTTGTGACGATCACTTCGACGCCTTCATCGATCAGTCCTTCGATGAAATCAGGCGACGCATTGAGAATGTTCTGCGCGGAGTCTTGAACGAAGAACTCACCATCGAAGGAAGCAATTCCGGCCAAGTTTAGAGCCTGAGCAACGGTTACAACAATGGCATCTTCCGTGCCTATCGAGAGCGTGTTCACATCAATGTCAGGAGAATTCGCAACCGCGATTGCTTCCGCGTAGCTATCGACCACTACCGTCAGTTCGCTGGTCACACCGCCAGTGATCGAGTTCATCTGCTCGAATTGTGCATAGGTTAGGATAGCACCTGAATTGATTTCGATCACACGCACACCAGACAATGCGCCATCCGGAAGGGCGGTGAAGTCAACCGTGCCTCCCTTAACTTCGATCGTCGTGAAGCCCGACAATCTGCTCTCGGCAGAAAGAACGACCGTGTCCTTGAAATGCTCGAAATCGAATGTGAGAACACCTGATCCCGACGCGTCAACTGTGACGTTAGTAAAGACATCCGCGCCGTCAGTGTCATCAACGACGGTGATGACCGCGCCACCCAAAGCCGAAGAAATCTCGACGGTCGAATCACTTTGAGCAATCGCACCGGTTTTAACGTCATAAGCAGAGCCACCGCCGCCACCACATGCCGCGAGTGACAGCAGCATAATTGACGACAAACCAGCTTTTTGCGCTTTGCCAGACTTCTTCGCCGAGTCGGACCATGTCTTTAGAACCGAATTGCGCGCGTCAATCCCAGCCGGAACGTGAGAACTCTTTGCAGCTACAGCGTCGTCGGCAAACATGCCGTCGAGCGAGCCCGCCTTTACCTCCGAGTAAACACCTTCGAGGCGTTCGCCATCAAGATAGACCGGAGCAACCCGCACAGCACCTTCCGCTGCCAGCGAAACGATTTTCAGCTCGTTGCAATCGCGCACAACATACACAGCTGCGTTTTCGATTTTCTTAGCCATAATTTAGGTCTTCCCTCTTTTTACACCGCGGTGCAGCGGTGCTGCTCGGTATTCTGGTTGGTCATTGAATGGACAGCATTGTAACTGACCACGTTCGCATCGATCTCACACATGAGATCAGCGGAAGGCGCATTGAGCGCTTCCGCGGATAGTTTTTTGGAAGCAGAAAAGACTTCTCTTCGAAGCTTCACAAATCGAATGGCTTTGCTGGCTTCTCGAACCAACCTCACTGACGCAACCTCACAAGCATCGACGAGGCGGGAGCAAAATTCAGCAGCAGTTCCTGCCACCCAAGCAACAGCGAGAGCCAAAGGCTCAGTGACTCGGCCTATCGCAAAGCTGCTGTCTTGAAACATGGCCGTGATGTTCATCTCACGACTCCCCGATGTTTCTGGTGTTTTTCAATGCATTTTGCATTTTTCTCGCTCTGCTCATCGTCACTTTCAGATTTAGTTACGCCAACTTTCCAGCACTTGGACACAAAAAAACACAACTCTTCAAACTATAATAATGCAACTAATTTTTATAACTATTTTTTGAATTTTTTTAATTTTAGCCATCAAAGCCGTTCACCAAGACAAACAAGACTCACCAAGTTGAAACATAAACTGACATCTATTCACCAAAATCGATCCGCGAAAACAAAAATTCATTAGGCTTATGACGCGCCCAATCGCGAAACCAAAAGTAAGTCGACAACTTAATCTAACGCTCGCCTTCATCTACCCGGCCATAACGCAGCATCAAATAATCGTTCAGTGAAGTCATCAGTTCATGCGAAAGCGCCAAAACTTTTCGACTCTTCTTGCGGCCAGGCACCAACTCAAAACTGCCATCATCAATTCGGTCTTTAATAAAGTTGTATATCGTCATTTGGCTCTCGGTGCGCGTGGACAGCATATCAATATAATTCCAGATGCCGATCTCATCATCTCCCTTGTTCGCCGCCACCAAAAGCAACAGCTCCCACTTCGTTTGGGATCTGAAAAATCGGGAAATCTTATCTTTGGGCTTGATCGCACGCGTCAGGCTAAGCTCTTTTTGCACAGACATCGCCGTGAACCTCTCCGATTTGCCGATTATTCGGCATAAATAAGCAATTTACTAAAATAAACACAATGAGCCTTTGGACCAACTGGAAGCACGTGACACCAAAGTGCCCCGCACCCGCCATTCCTGCCCGTTATTAATATATGATATTTTTAAAAAAGAGACTGTGGTGAATATCGACCTCATGACTTAATTGCGAGGCAAACTAGATCACAGGATCATCAAGAATGAAACGCAACCAGATTATCGGCACCCTGATCGCGAGCACGTTTTTAGTGTCAGGCTGCGTATCGCAGAATGATCGTGCCGCTAGCATTGAAAATCGACTCACAGACCATCTTAGCTCGACAGCTTTTCAGGACACCAAAAAGGCGAAATCGGTTGTTGCAACCGCCAAATTTGAAGACGCACTTAAGTTGGCGGTCGAAAGCGACCCGCAGTTCCTTTCGGCACAGGCTGCAGAAAAAGCATCCTTCGCGCAGGTTGGTGTTGCGACCAGTGCCCGCCGCCCGCAGGTATCTGCAACAGCCAGCGGCGGCGCACTAAAAGAGGCCAGCCCGTCAAATCGTGAAATTACCGGTGTCGCAGCCGACATTATGATGAGCCAACTCATTTATGACGGTGGCGCTGCGAATGCCGCAATAGATGGTGCGCTGGCCCGGGCATTATCGGCACGAGCCGCTACTCAGGAAACAGGCAATGCCGTGGCACTTGAAGCCTTGCGCGCCTGGGCTGATCTTTGGGTGCTACAACAAAGACTGTCGGCTTTGAATGCCCGCAGCGCAGACATCACAACACTCTCCGATCAATTGGATCGGATGACTGCAAATGGGATGCTGGATAGCGCAACGCGGGATAGCGCGCGAATTGCCGTGCTCGATTTTAAAACGGAAGAAGCATCGCTTCGCAGCGGATTGGCTGGCGCCGAAGCCAAGTTTGCGCGTCATTTTGGGTTTGTTCCAGCCGGAAATATTGCTGCCCCGAGGCAGCTTTTCAGCGGCCAGGATCTGAGGAAGCTGCAAAGTGATATTTCACTTTCACCAACTGTGCGCAAAGCTGCAGCAGAGCTGATTGCAGCTGAGGCGGCAGAAAAGGAAGCACTGTCCCAATTCAAGCCAACGGTCGCGCTTAATATGGGTGTGATGTCGCCAATGGATGAAGACGACACGACAGACACAACGATTGGCCTGCAAATGCGCTATACATTTAATGATGGCGGCCGTCGCAAATCACAAGCTGCCGCAGCGACCGCGCGTAAAGAGGCCAGCTCCATGAACCTTGAAAGCGCCAAAGCTGAAGCAACGGCAAGAATGGCTGGCGCGCTCGCGCAATTGACGGCGCTTGAGCAAACAGCACCGCTGATTGCCCAAAAACTGACTGCATCAAACGATCAGGCGTCAACTGCCGAGGCTCAGATCGCCTTGGGACAAAGCACATTGCGCGGTCTTTTGGATGCTCGGATCGCACAATATCGCGCCTTGGAACAATCTCTGAAATTGACGGCGGAACGTGCGGTTCTCCAGGGCACGATCGCGGCCGGAGCGGGGATGCTCACCCAAAAGCTTGGCGTTGAGTAACCAAAAGCTGAGTTATTAATATTTCTGTTCAGCAGGATAGTATGGAAAACTACGTGAAAATACTGAAGTCTTGGCTGCAAAAAATCACACATCGGAGCCATCGCGACACCTCCGCGATGGATATCAGTCTTCCGTCGACGGCCGAGACCGAAAAGTCACTAGCACGCGCTGTCCAGCATATGCTGGCGATGAATGGTTTGAATTATTCCGAGGCAGCCGTCCGCGATTTGGCGGAGACGGTGAATACTTTCTTTGGTCCAGCCGAAGCAATCTCGGCCTTGAAGTCGCTTGGCTTTGCCACGGGATTTGGTCCCATTGACCCCAAGGACATTTCACCGGGCCATTGTCCGCTGATTGCGTTTGATAAAAATGGCGTCGCAGCCACCATACTTGAGATCAATGACCAAGGTTTCGCGCAGATTATGTCGCATGACGACGCGTCGGAAACTGTGCTGGTCAGTCGTGTTGAATTGGAAAGCAATCTGCTTCCCTATGCCATCTTGACCCGAAAATCGCGCAATACCCTTAAAGACAAGATGCAGAACAATTGGTTCTGGAGCTCAATGTTGGAAGGAAAATGGCTTTATATTCAAGTCATTATTGCTGCCATGCTCACAAACCTTTTGGGTCTGACTACCTCTCTTTTCACGATGGTGGTGTATGATCGGGTTGTGCCCAACGAGGCAACGGAGTCTTTGATCGCATTGACCGCGGGCGTGCTGATTGCATTGAGTTTCGACTTTGTCATTAAATCCCTGCGGGCTCAATTTATTGACCGTGCGGGCAAAGGTGCGGATTTGCGAATGTCGCGGATGATATTCGACAAAATCCTGAACATGCGCCTCGATACACGGCAGCGTAAATCTGGCGCCTTGGCGACGATTGTGCGTGAGTTTGATACCCTGCGCGAATTTTTTACGTCGGCGACCTTGGTTGCCGTCGTCGACCTGCCCTTTGTCTTTTTCTTTATCTGGGTGATCTACCTGATCGCCGGGCCTCTTGCCTTTGTTCCGCTGGTTGCGGTTCCTTTGGTGATTATAACCGGTTTGGTTATTCAACCTTTGCTGGCTCGACTTGCATCGGACAACATGGAAACCTCCATGTCGAAACAGTCCGTGCTGGTGGAAACCCTGAATGGTCTTGAAACCGTTCAGGCAACCGGTTCAGGGCGCCTGATGCGCAAGCGGTTCGAAGAAGCAACGGTCATGCAATCTGATCTGGGGCTCAAAAACCGTATTCTCTCGCAATTTGCGATCAATTCGGCGGCATCTATCCAGCAATTGGCCCAGATCGGCACCATCTTTTTCGGCGTCTTTCTTATTCAAGCCAATACGATCACTATGGGTGCGATGATTGCGGCGTCAATCTTGGGGGGGCGCGCTCTTGCACCGCTTAGCCAATTGGCGTCGGCCATGTCGCGCGCCAATGGCGCTTTGCAGGCCTATCGCTCGGTGGATGGTTTGATGCGCGAACAAGCCTTGCCAGAGGGTGAGGAATTGGGCCAGCGCTTAAGCCGTCCTGTTTTGCGCGGTGAAATTGAGCTGCGCAATGTCAGCTATAGTTTTCCCGGGGCCAAGGCGCCTGTTATCAGCAATCTGTCGTTGAAAATTCCCGCCGGGCAGCATGTTGCTATTCTTGGCAAGATGGGCTCGGGGAAATCGACGCTTGCACGATTGATGGCCGGACTTTTGCAGCCGACCGAAGGATCCATTCTTTTGGACGGCGTTGAAATGCGCCAAATCGACAAATCGGATCTGCGTCGTAATATGGGGATCATGCTGCAGGAAACTTGGTTGTTCTCTGGGTCTTTGCGCGAAAACATCCAGATGGGCCATTACGAATATGATGATGCCCATATTCTGAATGTCTCTAAAATCGCAGGTGTTGATGATTTTGTCGCCGGTCACCCGCGTGGTTATGACTTGCCCTTGCGCGAACGCGGTGAGGGTCTTTCAGGGGGCCAGCGTCAATCGATCACATTGGCCCGCGCCTTGTTGCACAGCCCTCATCTTCTTATTTTGGATGAACCAACCAGCGCAATGGATACAGCAACCGAGCAATCGGTTCTGGAACGGATGAGCGGCTGGTTAAAGGATCGCACGCTTATTGCCGTGACCCACCGCAATACCGTTCTGTCGCTCTGTGACCGGGTGCTTGTCATGGATCGTGGGGCAATCATTGCCGATACCACGCCTGAGCGGCTTAAAGCGAAATAAGGGGGTCATCATGTCAGACATGAACTTTAGAAAGATCTCGGATGAATTGGCGGGCAAACAGTCCATGTTCAATTCCGCGATCTTGTTCTCGACCGCCGGTTTGATTGCGACCTTTGCAATCTGGGCCTCTTTTGCGGAACTGGATAATGTGACGCGCGGACAGGGCAAAGTGGCCTCCTCTGTGCAAAACCAACTGGTTCAGGCGGGTGAAGGCGGGGTTATTCTGCGCCGTTATGTTTCAGAAAACTCGGCGGTGACGGAAGGCGAAGTCCTTTTCGAAATTGATCCGGTGGATTCGGCCAGTGAATTGAACCGGCTGATGGAACGGCGTCTTGCGATGTCGATCAAAGAGGCGCGTTTGCGGGCCGAAATCGCGCAAACCGATTTTACCATCGCCGATGAATTGCGCGCGGGCAGCCCGATTGTGGCGGCGACGGAAGAAAATCTCTTTATGGCGCGCAAGGCCGAATTGTCTGGCGCCTTGGCCGTTCTTGAACAGCAACGCAATCAGCGCCTGCAAGATCTTGAGGGCGCCGCAGCCCGCCGTGACAGCGCAGGCCGCACCATGGATCTTATTCAAAAAGAGATCGACGTGGTGCAGCCCATGGTCGCAGAAAACATCGCGCCCGAAACCCGTCTTTTGGAATTGCAGCGCGAGCTTGAATCGGCGCGCGGACAATTCGATGCCGGCAATGTCGCGATTTCGCAAGCCGAGGCCGGAATTGCCGCCATCGACGGCGAGATCAGCAATCGCCGTGAGGCCTATGTTCTGCAATCCATGGACGAATTGGCGGCCGTTGTGGCCGATCTTTCCGAATTGAACGAGGCGCTTCCCCTTTTGCAGGAACGCGTCAGCCGGACAGTTATCCGCGCGCCGATGGATGGCATCGTTTATCGGCTGAATTATCGCACCCCGGGGGGCTATATTAAAACCGGCGACGTGGTGCTTGAAATGGTTCCGACGGGCGAAGATCTGGTGGTGGCCGCGCAAATCGACCCCAAGGATATTTCCAATATCCGCCTTGATGATGCCGTGCGGATCCGGCTTTCGGCCTATGACTCGTCGCGTTATGGCACGCTTGATGGCCGCGTGACCCGGATCAGCGCCGACGCTTTGGCCAATGAGGAAACCGGCACCACCTATTATCAGGTCGATGTCGCGATTGAGGGCACCATCATGCTGGAAGATGGCGTGCCGGTCGTTCTTAAGCCCGGCATGACCGCCACGGTCGATGTTTTGTCCGGCAAGCGGACGATCTGGGCCTATATCTGGGAGCCTGTGGCCAAGGTCAAAGAACTGGCGCTGCGCGACTAGATCACGCGCAGGCGATCTTGGCGATGGTAGCGCTGAGATGGGGTGCCATGGGTTTGGCTGTGCGGATCATCACATAGTCAAACCCATTGCTGGCATTGCGCTTTTGCACCAAAAGCACGGTGCCTGCCTCATAAATATCCCACGCCAATTCGCGCAGCTCGCGGCGCAGGCCGGTGTCGGTGCTGCCATAGACAATCTGCTCGCCGGGTGCGGCTGCACTCACCTCGCGCAGCAGCGCCTCGACCGATTTGGTCAGCTTGACATTCAAAGCGGGCTTGCGATCGGTCATCCGGGCAGATGCCCCCTGCGGCGCGGCGCAAGGCCGGGCTTAAGGCCCATGGCAGGTGCAGTTTTGGCATAACAATGTTGCGACACAGATCACCTTTGTTTTCTATCCAACGGTAAAGATCCCGCGCGCCGAAAAACCCGTCAGGTGCGAGACCTTCAGGTTCTTGCGCGTGACCATGACCAACAGCGCGCGAAATAGCGGCGCCATTGCCGGATCAAAGAGACATGTGCTGGGCTAAAAAGGGAATCATATACTTCGGATAAGGCGGCTCTCCTTAGTTTAAAGTCGCTCCGAAATAATTCTTAAAATCTCTAAAGTATAGGCAGCACCCCTAACGCGCGCGCCGCCCCAAATGGCGCAGCTGCCAGCTGGCATGGGCAAAGATCGCCACCAGAATGACCGAGCCGCCGATCAGCGTCGCCTGCCCCGGATCCTCGCCCAAGACCCACCAGACCAAAAGCGGGCCGACCACAATCTCCAGCATGGTGATCATCGACACCTCGGGCGCGGGCAGATAGCGCGGGCCGATCTGCAACAGCCCGACACCGCCTGCCAAAATCACCCCCCCCGAGACAAGGACCAAGGCCCATTGGGTGGCGTCAAACGGCTCCATCGGGGCGATGGGCAGGGCGATCAGGCTGGTCAGCAAATAGCCGCAGGCGATGGCCACGATCAGGTTCACATCCCGCGCCTTGCGCAAGACCACATAATAGCCCGCGATGGTCATGGCATTCAAAAAGGACAGAAAATCGCCAAAGAGCGTGCCACCCCCCAAAGACCCCGAGGCGATCATCATCACGCCGCCAAACACCGCCGCAATCGCCAGCGCCGTCGCCTTGTCGATGGTGTCGTGCAAAAAGGCCCATGAAAACAGGGCGGCCAGAAAGGGCGCTGTGGCCAAAATCAGCAGGCTGTTGGCGACCGAGGTATATTGCAACGATCCCAGAAAAAAGATCGACCCGGTGCCTTGCAACGCAATCATCGCCAAGGCGGGCCATGTCAGAAGCGACCGAAACCCGGTCCATGCTCCGCGATGGAAAAGGGCGACAAAGCCCAGCGTCGCCACCGCCGCCGAAAGCCCACGCCAGACCGCGATGGTCATGGTATCGGCCCCGATCAACCGCACCACCAAGGCATCGGGGAAAAAGAACGCCACCCCCAGAAAGGTCACGATCAGCCCATAGGCTTGTGGATTGCGCGCGGCGAAACTGTGCATCATGGGTCCTGTGGCTCGCGGCGATAGGGTGGCGACTGATTGGGGCCTGCATAGGGGTCTCAGGGGCAAAAGACTTGGCCAAAGGCGACCCGATCAGGGCGCGATTGGGCCGCAGCGCCCCATATCCCGCGCAATTTCCCCCCAGCCCAAAGCGCAAGCGCGCCACCGCGCTCCCCCTTGCAGCCCCGCCAAAACCGCCCTATATCGGGCGTCGAGAGGTTGGCGCGGGCAGGTGCCTCGCCAACCCGGTCAGGTCCGGAAGGAAGCAGCCGTAACGAGCCCCACTTGGGTCGTTGTCCAGCCTCTCACCCTTTCCCCCGCTTTCGCTGAATGTGTCGCCCCTTGGGGCCGCCAGTGCGAATGCGCGCGAAAGCCACAGCTTACGCGCCCCAAGTCCGCTCCAGCACCGCAAACCAGTTCTCATGCGCGATCTTGCGCAACAGCGCCTCGCCATAGCCATGGGCGCGCATCGCCTCCAAAAGCGCCTGCTGGCCGACGACATCGCCAATCCCCTGCGGCACTGTCGCTCCGTCGAAATCCGACCCCAGCCCGACATGATCCTCGCCCAAAATCGAGATCAGGTGGTCCATATGCGCCAGCACATCCTCCCAGCCCATCTCGGGCGATTGCCGCCCATCGCGGCGCAGGAACGAGGTGGCATAGTTCAGCCCGACCATGCCGCCGCTGTCGCGAATGGCGGCCAATTGCCGGTCGGTCAGGTTGCGGGTTGAGGGGGTCACGGCATGGGCGTTGGAATGGGTGGCGACCAGTGGCGCATTCGAAAGCCGTGCCACATCCCAAAACCCCGCCTCATTGAGGTGGCTCAGATCCAGCATGATCAGCAGCCGGTTGCATTCGGTGACCAGCCGTTTGCCCGCCTCCGTCAGCCCCGGCCCGGTATCGGGCGAACCCGGAAAGGCAAAGGGCACGCCATGGCCAAAGACCGTGGGCCGCGACCAGACCGGGCCGATTGAACGCAACCCCATGCCATGAAACACATGCAGCGCATCCAGCCCCGGATCAATCGCCTCGGCCCCCTCCATATGCAGGATGCCCGAGATCACGCCTTTGGCCAGACAGGCGCGCAACTCCGCCGCCGTGGTGCAGACCTTGAACCGCCCGCCCGCGGCGCGCTCCATCCACATCAGATGGCCCGCCTTGGCCAGCGCAATGGGCTGGGCGGTCTCATGGTCGATGCGCGACGGCAAAGGCAGCGCGAAGGGCGGGTTTTCCATCGCGGCCATGTAATCGGGGGCGTCCTCATCGGGGGGTGAGGGGATGTAGATCGCAAAGAACCCGCCCGCAAAACCGCCCTTCTTCATGCGCGGCAGGTCCAGATGGCCCTCGCGCCCCTCGGACAGCCACAGCGTCTCGCGCTGGTCGGGATGGTCCAGCAGGCGCAGAAGAAAGTCGTTGTGGCCGTCAAAAACCGGGATCATGGCAGGTCCTTTTCCTTGCGCCGCCGTTGTGGCCAAAGCTGGCGTCAGGGCGGGGCGGGTGTCAATATCAGGGCCGATCAGCGCGACATCGGCGGGCTAAAACCCAGCCAGAACAGCCGCAAGGTTCGCCCCCAACTCGGGGCAGAGATAGCCCCCTTCCTGCACGATCAGCGTGGGCAACCCGAGCCCCGCCACCGCCCGGCCAATGCGGCCAAAGCCTGGTGTGGTGACGGCAAGACCCGCAAACGGGTCGCCCTCAAAGGCATCAAGGCCCAATGCCAGCACCAACGTATCGGCCCCGAAATCGGCCACCGCCTGCATGCCTTTGTCCAAGGCCACCATGAACCCCTCATCGCCGGTGCCGCGCTCGAGGCACAGGTTCAGATTGGCGCCCAGCCCCGCGCCCGTCCCCCGCTCTTCGGGGTAGCCCCAGAAGAACGGGTAATAGCGTTCGGGATGGGCGTGGATCGACACGGTCAGCACATCCGCCCGGTCATAGAAAATGCCCTGCGTGCCGTTGCCGTGGTGCAGGTCCACATCCAGAATGGCCACCTTTCGGCCCGCATCGGTCAGCCTTTGTGCCGCGATGGCGGAATTGTTCAGATAGCAGAACCCGCCTGCCAACTCGCCAAAGGCATGATGCCCCGGCGGACGGCACAGCGCATAGACCGCGCGCTGCGCCGCCAGAAGATCGGCCCCATGGATCGCCGTCTGCGCGCTGGCATAGGCCGCGCCCCAAGTCTGGGCTGAGATCGGGCAAGAGGTGTCGGTCTGGTGAAACCCGGCTTGGCCCACGGCCGACAGTGGATAGCCATCGGTCCGGTTGGCGGGGTGGATATTCGGGATCACCTCGGCACTGGCCCCAGGGATGCGGCTCCAGCGGCTGTGGATCGTCTGCAGGAAGGTGACATAGCGCTGCGGATGCACCCGCAGGATCGGCGCCATCCCCGCATCGGGCGGGACCACCACCGGCCCGCCCAAATCCCGCACCGCGCCCAAGAGCGCCTCTATCCGCGCGGGTTTTTCCGGGCAGGGCTGCGGCGCGCCCGAAGAGAGAAAGAACTGCGGGTCATGCGCCCGCTGGGCCTCGTCAAAGACTGTGATCATCCGCGCCTCAGGGCCTTCAGACCCTCTCCTTCCAGAATAAGCTGATCCGCGTCATCGCGCAGGCCAAAGCCCAGCGCCTCATAAAACCCCCGCGCCCCCGCATTGGGATGCGCCACCATCAGCGTCAGGAACTCAGGGCCCCAATCGGCATGGGCCATCGCCCCGGCCAACAACTGCCGCCCAAGGCCAAGCCCCCGCCCCTCGGGCGCGACATAGACATCCTGCACGAAAAGCCCCATCTCGCCGCGCCAAGTGGAGTATTCGGGGAAATACAAAACCATCCCCAAAGGCCCCGCCGCACCCTCGGCCATCAGCCCGAAAAAGCGCGGGGTCGGCCCAAAACCATGGGCCAAAAGACTGGCCTCGGTCGAGCCCACCTCCTCGCCCGCCTCCGCCGCCATGGCCTGCAAGAACCGCAGGATCACCGGCACGTCTTGGGCGGTCGCGGGGCGCAAGACCGTCAAAACGCCACCTCGCCCGCGCCCTTCAACCCCAGCATCGCCCGCGCCTCGGCGGGGCTTGCCACCACGCGCCCCATCCCTTCGACAATGTCGCGAATTTGCGCCACCTGCTCGGCATTGGACCGCGCCAGCACGCCTTTCGAGAGGTAAAGATTATCCTCCAGCCCCACCCGCACATGGCCCCCCATGGCCGCCGCCATGCTGGCCATCGGAATCTGCTGCCGCCCTGCGGCCAGCACGGAAAAGAGATACTGATCGCCAAAGAGCCGATCCGCCGTGCGTTTCAAAAGCACCAGCATATCCGGCTCCGCCGCCATGCCGCCCAAGACGCCAAAAACGAACTGGATATAGAAAGGCCCCGTCACAGCCCCACGGTCGACAAAGTGCTTGAGCATGTAAAGATGGCTCATGTCATAACACTCAAACTCGAACCGCGCCCCCCGCGCGCCCATCTCGGCCAAGACATGGGCTATGTCGCGCGGCGTGTTCTTGAACACCAAATCATCGGTGCCTTCCAGAAAGGGCTTTTCCCAATCATGCTTCCACTCGGTGATCCGCGCCGCCATCGGATAAAGCGCGAAATTCATCGTGCCCATGTTCAGACTGCACATCTCGGGCCGGAACTGCTTGGGCGCCTCGAGCCGCGCCTCGAGCGTCATCACCGCAGAGCCGCCGGTGGTCATATTCACCACCGCATCGCAGCCCGCCTTGATCGCCGGCAGAAACCCCGCCCAATGGTCAGGATGGGCCGAGGGGCGGCCATTGGCCGGATCGCGGGCATGCAGATGCAGGATCGTGGCCCCCGCCTCAGCCGCGCCGATGGCTTGGGCGGCGATCTCGGCCCCGGTGATGGGCAGATAGGGGGACATGCTGGGCGTGTGGATTGACCCGGTGATGGCGCAGGAGAGGATGATTTTCGACATGGGGGGCAGATTGGCGAAGCCCGCAGGGCTGCGCAAGCCCCTCCTCGTTTGGCTGCGCCTTCTCGTCAAAGCCGCGACGAGCGGCGCAGCCGACGAGGAGCACGGGCAGCAAGGAGCCGCCATCAGAACGCGCCGATATGCGGCCCCAAAAGCGCCTCGACCGCCGCGCGCGCCTGATCGGGCTGCATCCGATCCGGCGCGATACACATCTCCACCCAAAGCCCATCCAAAAGCGCAATCAGGCTGGTGCTAAGTGCTGCGGCATCCACCTGCACCCTGTCACCCGCAGCTGCCGAAATCGCACCCGCAATCGCCGCGTGATAGCGGTCATACTGGCGCAGATGTTCGGCCCGAAGCGCGGGGTTCACCGCAATCTCGGCCCAAAGTGCCAGCCAAATGTTCAACCCCTCGCGCCGGAATTGCCGATCTGACAGCAACTCATCGATCAACTGCCGCAAGGGCGGCGCGGCCCCTTCCGCCGCAATCACCTGCAACAAAGGCGCATAGGCCGCGCCATAGCAGGCCGCCAAAAGCCCGTCTTTCCCGCCAAAGTGATGCCCGATCAGCCCACGCGAGGCCCCTGACACTTTGCAGATATTGTCGATGGTAAAGGCGGTGATCCCGCCCTTGGCCAGCACGCGCAACCCCGCCTCCACCAGCTCGGCCGCGCGGGCCTCGGGCGTCAACCTTTTGTACTTCGGCGCGGTCATACTGCGCTCATGGGGCGGCCCCTTGTTGAACGGCCAAAGCCGGGTTTCTTGTTGAACGATCATACAACATGGCTAGGCTTTGGCAAAGATATCCCGCAAAGGCCACCCATGACCGCCCAAATGGACCCCAAAATGGACCCCCGCCACGCCATCTTGTTTGAGCCCGTCCGCATCGGCCCGGTCACCGCCCCCAATCGGTTTTACCAAACCCCGCATGCCACCGGCTTTGGCTGGCAGCGCCCACAATCGGGTGCGGCCCTGCGCGGGATCAAGGCCGAGGGTGGCTGGGGCGTGGTCTGCACCGAATATTGCTCGATCCACCCCTCCTCTGACGACAGCCCCTATGCCTTCCTCACGCTCTGGGACGATGATGACATCGCCCCCCTCGCGGCCACCGCAGACGCCATCCACGCCCATGGATCGCTTGCAGGGATCGAGCTTTGGCACGGCGGCTTTCACGCCTCCAACCGCATGACGCGCGTGCCGGGCATCGGCCCACAGGTGCAACCGGCCATGTATCACCTGCCCACCACTGCCCGCGCCATGGACAAATCCGACATCCGCGCCTTCCGCACCTGGCAGCGCGACGCGGCCAAACGCGCCAAACAGGCGGGCTTTGACATCGTCTATGTCTATGCGGGCCACGACTACCTGCCCTTCCAGTTCCTCTCGCGCCGTACCAACACGCGCGGCGACGCCTATGGCGGCCCCCTGGAAAACCGCGCGCGGCTGCTGCGCGAAATGCTCGAGGACACGCGGGATGCCGTGGGCGACACCTGCGCCGTTGCGATCCGGCTGGCGGTGGATGAGCTTCACGGGCCAAACGGCATCTGCGCCGAGGCCGAGGGCCGTGATGTGGTCGCCATGCTGGCCGAACTGCCCGACCTTTGGGATGTGAACGTGGCGGGCGCCTTGGGCAATGACAGCAAATCCGCCCGCTTTTCGGCCGAGGGCTTTCAGGAAGACTACATCCGCTTTGTCAAAACCCTCACCACCAAACCCGTGGTCTCGGTCGGCCGCTTCACCTCGCCCGACCGGATGGTCGAACAGATCAAAAAAGGCGTGCAAGACTTCATCGGCGCCGCCCGCCCCTCTATCGCCGACCCGTTCCTGCCGCAGAAAATCCGGCAGGGGCGCACGGAAGAAATCCGCGAATGTATCGGCTGCAACATCTGCCGCGCGGCCAATAACGAAGGCGTCCCGCTGCGCTGCACGCAAAACCCCACCATGGGCGAGGAATGGCGGCGCGGCTGGCACCCCGAACGCATCGCGCCCTATCCCAGGCGCGAAAGCGCGCTGGTCGTCGGTGCCGGTCCTGCGGGGCTTGAGGCCGCGCTGACACTCGCCCGCCGCGGGCTTGAGGTGACGCTGGCCGAGGCCAGCCGCACCCTTGGCGGCCGGGTCTCGCGCGAAGCCACCCTGCCGGGGCTTGCCACATGGGGCCGAGTGCGCGACTGGCGGCTCACCATGCTGGAAAAACAGCCCAATGTGCAGATCTTCCGCGAAAGCCCGCTGACGGCGGATGACATCACCGATCTCAACCCCGACCATCTGGTGCTGGCCACCGGGTCACGCTGGCGGCGCGACGGGGTCGGCGTGGTGGGGATGGAGCCCCTGAACTTTCCCAAGGCCCTGACGCCAGACGATGTTTTCGCCGCCACCCCCACCCCCGGCCCGGTGGTGATCTACGACGATGAACACTACTTCATGGCCGGTGCCTTGGCCGAAAAACTCGCCCGCGAGGGCCATGCGGTGACGCTGGTCACCCCCTATCCGCAGGTCTCGGGCTGGACGGTCTACACCGACGAACAGGGCTTTGTCCAAGACCGCCTGATGCGGCTCGGCGTCACGCTGGTCACCCAACATATGCTGACGCACCAAGGCGAGGGCCAGGCCACCATCGCCTGCGCCACCACCGGCGCAGCGCGCGACATCGCCTGCCAAAGCCTGATCCTCGTGACCGGCCGCCTGCCCGTGGATGACCTCTGGCAAAGCCTCCACAGCCGCCCCAACACCGCCCGCGTGGGCGATTGCCTCGCCCCCTCCTCCATCGCCGATGCGGTCTATTCCGCCCACCGCTATGCCCGGCTTTTGGGCGAGCCTGACTTGCCACCGCGCCTCGAGCGGCCCAACCACAGGAATGCGTGATGCGCCAGCGCCGCCCCACCCGCCAGATCAACGCCATCCCCCAGCGCCCCTTTGGCCAGGTGCCACGCCCCTATGACCCGATCCGCGTGCTCTCCGACGACCATATCGAGGCGATCCACCAAGCCGCCCTGCGCCTTCTGGCCGAACAGGGCATGCGCGTGTTGAACGCCCGCGCGATCGACCATTTCCGCCGCGCCGGCGCGCGGGTGGATGGCAATATGGTCTACCTTGACCCCGCCATGGTCACCGAGCGCCTCAAAACCGTCCCCCCCACCTTCAGCATCGCCGCCCGCAACCGCGCCAAGGACCTGCGCTTTGGCGGCAATGACATGGTGTTTTCCTCGGTCGGCGGCCCCGCCTATGTGATGGACCTTGACCGCGGGCGGCGCGATGGCACCCTTCAAGACATGCAGGATTTCCTGCGCCTGTGCCAAAGCCTGAACGTCATCCAACAGGAATCCGGCGGCCCCTTGGAACCCATGGACCTGCCCGCCAACACCCGGCATCTGGACCTTTACCTCAGCCAGATCACCCTTCTGGACAAAAGCTGGAACCTTAACGCACTCGGCACCGAGCGCACCATGGACGGCCTCCACATGGCCGCCTTGACCATGGGATGGTCGCTTGATGACCTGGCCCGCCAGCCCATGATGATGGGCGTCATCAACACCAACTCCCCCCGCCAACTCGACGACCCGATGAGCCAAGGGCTGATCGCACTGGCCGAACACGGGCAGGTCGCCATCGTCACCCCCTTTACCCTTGCCGGGGCCATGGCCCCTGTCAGCCTCGCAGGCGCATTGGTCCTCCAACATGCCGAGGCGATCTTCGGCATCACCCTGACCCAAATCGTGCGCCCCGGCGTGCCGGTGATGTATGGCGGCTTCACCTCGAACGTCGACATGAAAACCGGCGCCCCCGCCTTCGGCACGCCCGAATACGCCAAGGCCGCCCAAGCCTCGGGCCAACTCGCCCGCCGCATCGGCGTGCCGTTCCGCTCCTCCAACGTCACGGCGGCCAATGCACTTGATG
Source organism: Tabrizicola sp. (assembly GCA_965284335.1). GTDB lineage: Bacteria > Pseudomonadota > Alphaproteobacteria > Rhodobacterales > Rhodobacteraceae > Tabrizicola_A. The sequence goes on from OZ260076.1 coordinate 1,936,303, forward strand.
CCCAAGCCGCCTATGAGGCGCAGATGTCGCTCTGGGGCTGCCTGATGGGCGGGGCGCATCTGGTGATCCACGGCGCAGGCTGGATGCATGGCGGTCTGACCGCAAGCTTTGAAAAGCTGATCCTCGACGCCGAAATGCTTGGCATGATGCAGGCCTATTTCACCCCCATCCCGGTCACCAACGAAGCCCTTTCCCTTGACGCCATCGCCGAGGCAGGCGTCGGCGGCCATTTCTTCGGCACCGCGCAAACCATGGCCCAATACGAAACCGCCTTCCACGCGCCGATGCTGTCGAACTGGGACAACTACCCCACATGGGTCGAACGCGGCCGCGAAGAAGCACCCCAGCGCGCCAACCGCATCTGGAAAGAGCTTCTGGCCAGTTATGAAGCCCCGCCCCTTGACCCCGCCATCCGCGACGCGCTTGACGATTTCGTCGCCCGCCGCAAAGCCGAAGGCGGCGCCCCCACCAACTGAGGCTCATCGTCGGGCAAAAGCCCGCTCTTCGCCGCTTCCTCTTGGCCAAAATACTCCCCGCGGAGCGTCCGACGCCGGGCTCGGGGCACCTCCGTCGGGGGTATGGCCGCCAAAGTGACAGGCTTCCGATCCGGGCTGAAACCCGCTAATCTGCCGCCAAAACGGGGGCACGGATGTTTGTGACGGTAACGCCAGAGTGGCAAGACATGGGAAGCGCCCTTGTGGCCGAGTTGTGCGCCCACCTCCCCGGCACCGGCCCCGAAGATCTCGCCCTTGTCGTGGTGCAGCGCAATCGCGCGGGCGAGGCCAAAGGCTTTGTCCACCGCGGGATGGAGCCGGTCTATCCCTGTTCCTTGGTCAAGGCCTTTCATCTGATCCATGCCCTCGCCGCCCTCGAAGAGGGCCGGGCCGAGGCCCATGGCGAGATGGACCGCGCCATGCGCGACATGATTTTGTGGTCTTCGAACACCGCGACGAACTATGTCATTGATATCCTGACCGGAACCACCGGCGACACCCTGCTGGACGGTGCCGAATACCTCGACTGGATGACCAAACGCGAGCGGCTCAACCGCTTTTTCTGGCGCATGGGCTGGCCGGAATGGGAGGGCTGCCGCATTGCCCAAAAGCTGATGGATGACACCCGCTATGGCCGCGAGGCGCGCTTTGCGGCCGAGGGGGGCGGCAATCTCAACCGGCTGACCGCGCTCGCCGCCGCGCGGCTGATGTGGGAGCTGTTTGAGGGCGATCTGCCGCTCTCGCCCCCGGCGCGGGCGCGGGCGCAGGCGATCTTGTCGCGCGATCCGGCCGGGCCCGATGCCGCGCGCCCCGAATATCAGCTGTCGGAATACCTCGGCGGCGCGCTGCCGCCGGGCGTGCAGGTCTGGTCCAAGGCGGGCCATAACCTCTGGACCGGCGATGCCGCCACCAGCTGGTTCAAGCATGACATGATCCGCATCACCGCCCCCGACCGCGCGCCGCTGATTGCGGTGCTGATGACCCAAGGCAAGGCAATAGCCCAAGACCACCCACAGCTTTTGCCGCAGTTCGGCGCAAAGCTCTGGGCGCGGGCCGCCGAGATGGAGGCCGGATGAGTGCTTGGCTAGAGCTTGCCTTGGCGATGGGGCTTTTTATGCTGTCGCATCGCATTCCGGCGGCTTTGGGGATCAAACACAGCCTTGTCTCGGGTTTGGGCCCGCGCGGCTATACGGCGGTGTTTTCCATCGGGTCTTTGGCGCTGTTGTGGTGGGTGATCTTGGCCGCCGGGCGCGCGCCCCATTTGCCCTTGTGGGATCAGGCGCATTGGCACCGCTGGGCGGTCAATCTGGCCATGCCCTTGGCGATTGTGCTGGGCAGCTTTGGCACCGCCGCCCCCAATCCCTTTGCCTTTGAAGGCCGCGCCACGGGTTTTGACCCTGACCGCCCCGGCATTGCCGGGCTGACGCGCCAGCCGCTTCTCTGGGCGCTGGCGCTTTGGTCTGGGGCGCATCTTTTGGCCAATGGCGATCTGGCGCATCTGATCGTCTTTGGCCCCTTTGTCGCCCTGTCACTGGCCGGAATGCCCATCGTCGAGGCCCGCCGCCGCAAGGCCATGGGGCGCGCCCAATGGCAGGCCATGACAGCCCGCACCAGCCTTGTGCCCGCCGCGGCCCTCCTCAGCGGGCATTGGCGGCCAAAGGCCCTGCCCTCATGGCGACGCCTTGCCATCGCCGGGCTGATCTGGGCCGGGCTTTGGCATCTTCACGCGCCGCTGATCGGGGTTTGGCCTGCCACCTAGGCCGATGGGTTTTCCAAGGCCAAGGCGCGGAATTTCATTGACGATGCGCAGCCTATGGTTGCACCCTGCCATCAGATTTCGCAACTGACGGGCACCGCAGAGATGGGCTATGTGTTTTCAACCCCCGCCGGGCTGGTCGCACTTTTCGCAATGGCGGTGGAATTCGCCATCGCGCTGATCCTTGCCCTGTCCACCGGGCTTTCAGAACTGCACAAAGACCTGCTTGTGGGCTTTGCCTTGGGCTTTCCAACGCTGGCCATGGTGTTGATCTTGGTGCTTTTGGCCCGCAGCCAAGAGGCCACCCTTACGGCGTCTGAAGACGCTTGAGATATTCCGCCAACTCCACCAGCCGGATCGGCGTGGGCGTCTCGATCCCGTCACCGCCATCATAAGGCACCATATCGCCTTGCAACAGCGGGCCAAAGTCGGGCATCACCCCGCGCCCCTTGGCCCCGGCATAGCCCCAGATCTGCGCCATCACCTTGGTCGTCGGAAAGACGCCCTTGTTCTTGGCCGACAGCGTGGTCAGATCAGAGGGCTTGCGCGACAGCACGCCCGCAATCTCGCCATCGCCCTTGCCGCTGGCCCCATGGCACGAGGCGCAATAGGCCGCATAATCCTCGGCCCCGGTTTCGGGGCTGTGATTGGGGTCAACACAGGCCGCCATCAGCGGCAAAGCCAAGATCACAAGGGCCGGGCGCAGTTGGGTCGTCACGCGTGTCAAGGGGCGGGTCATGGTCTCTTTCATGGTGTCAACTCCGGTGAGCTAAGGTCAGGCGGCAAGATTGCGTAAGACGCGCACGGGTCACAGCAGGCAGAACGGCACGCGCATCAGCCCGCGCCAAAGGGCAGCACACGGCCCTGATCCAGCCGCACAATGCGGTCCATCCGGGCGGCCAGATCAAGGTTATGGGTGGCAATCAAGGCGGCAAGCCCGGTCTCGCGCACCAAGGCCATCAAGGCGCCGAACACTTGGTCAGAGGTGGCAGGATCAAGGTTCCCGGTCGGCTCATCGGCCAGCAACAGCTTGGGTCGGTTGGCCAATGCGCGGCAAAAGGCCACCCGCTGCTGTTCGCCCCCCGACAGCGCCGCCGGGCGATGCCCGGCACGGCCCGCCACACCCACACGGGCCAAAAGATCCATCGCATGGGCCGTGGCCTCGGCCTCGGTCGCGCCATTGGCCAGTTGCGGGATCACGACATTTTCCAGCGCGGTAAACTCGGGCAAGAGATGGTGGAACTGATAGATGAACCCCACCTCATCGCGCCGCGCCAATGTGCGCTCGCGGTCCGACAGGCCCACCATATTGCGCCCCGACAGCGCGACAGAGCCGGCATCGGGCGTGTCGAGAAGCCCCGCAATGTGCAAAAGCGTCGATTTGCCCGCCCCCGAGGGCGCGACCAAGGCCACCACCTCGCCGCGCTTCACCTCCAGCGTGGCCCCGCGCAACACGGCCACCTCGCCCGGCGTGCCACGCTTGTAGACCTTTTCGATCTCGGCCAATTCCAGCGCATAATCATTCATAGCGCAGGGCCTCCACCGGGTTCATCCGCGCCGCGCGCCGGGCGGGGAAAATCGTCACCACAAAAGACAGGCCCAAAGACAAGGCCACCGCCGAGCCGACATCCCACCACTGCAATTTGGCCGGCAGCGCATAGATCCCCCGGATCGAAGGGTCCCAAACCCCGCCCCCGGCCATGTAATTCACGAAAGAAAAGATCGAGTCGATATAGATGGCGAAAAGACAGCCCAAAGCCACGCCAAACAGGGTTCCCACAACGCCCGTGAAGGCCCCGCAGATGAAAAACACCCGCAGGATCGACCCCTCGGTCAAGCCCATGGTGCGCAAGATGCCAATGTCGCGGCCCTTGTTTTTCACCAGCATGATCAGCCCCGAGACGATGTTCATCGCCGCGATCAAGACAAGGATCGACAGGATGATGAACATCACATTGTCCTCGATATCCAGCGCGCGCAGAAACGACCCCGCCGCATCGCGCCATGTCCAGATCAAGGCATCATCGCCCACCACATCCAGTGCGGGGATCGTATAGGCGTCAATGTTTTCAGGGTCTTGCACCATGACCTCGAATTCATCCGCCAACCCTTCGCGGTTGAAATAGGACTGCGCCTCGGCAAAGGGCATGTAAATGCGGGTGCGGTCGATGTCCCAACGCCCTGCGGTAAAGACATAGACCACCTCATAGGCATTGACACGCGGCGACGAGCCAAAGGCGGTTTTCACCCCCGAAGGGGCCACCAGCCGAATGCGGTCGCCCACCGTCACGCCAAGCTCGCGCGCAATGCCCGAGCCAATGGCAATGCCGCGGTCAAAATCATCGAGTTTTCCATAGGCTTGCGATCCAACCCCCACCCGCGGAATGGTTTTCAGATCCTCCAGCCGAATGCCGTAAACCTCGGCCCCCAAGGCCGGGCCTTGCGCGGCGGTCACCATGACCTGCCCCTTGACCAAAGGTGCCGCCCGCGTCACGCCGGGCAGGCTGGCAAGGTTCGCAGCAATCGCGTCATAATCCTCAAAGGCCTTGACCAAACGGCCATCTTCGCCAAGCCGCCCGGCGGAATAGACCGTCACATGCGCATTGGCGCCCAAGATGGTATCAACAAACTCGGCCCGAAACCCGGCCCGCACGGCCAGCGTCGCGATCAGCGCAAAGACCGCCAAAGTGATGCCGATCAGGCTGATCCAGGTCATCACCGACACACCGCCCTCGGCACGTTTGGCACGCAAATAGCGCCAGGCAATCATGAATTCAAAACGGGAAAAGGGGGCTGTCTGGGCCAAAGGTTCTGCTCATTGTTGTTTTGGGCCAGAGTGAGGCTTCAGCGCAGCAAGGTCAAGAAGCGGCGGGGATTCCCGCCGCCTCTTCGAGCATTTCATGCACTCATCGGCGGCCACCCCACGACGAGGCGGCGAAGCCCCCGAGGAGTTCCGCTCAGACCCCTTCGTAAATCTCGGCAATCCGCGCCACCGCAGCCTCGGGCGACATCTCCACGCTTTCCCCCGTGCGACGCGATGTCAGTTCCACCACGCCATTGGCCAGCCCGCGCGGGCCAACCGTGATGCGCCAGGGCAATCCGATCAGGTCCATCGTGGCGAACTTCGCCCCGGCCCGCTCATCGCGGTCGTCATAAAGCGCCTCAAGCCCCTTGGCCGCCAGCGCCTTGTAAAGTGCCTCACAGGCCGCATCCGCCGCCGCATCGCCCTGTTTCAGGTTCACGATCCCCACCGGGAAGGGCGTCACACCCTCGGGCCAGATAATGCCCTTGTCGTCATGGCTGGCCTCAATGATCGCGCCCAGAAGGCGGCTGACGCCAATCCCGTGCGAGCCCATTTCCACCGGAACCTTGGACCCGTCCGCCGTCACAACCGTCGCGCCCATGGCTTCGGAATATTTGGTGCCGAAATAGAAAATCTGCCCCACCTCGATGCCCCGCGCGACCTTGCGGCGCTCTTCGGGAATGGCGTTGAACAGCGCCTCGTCATGGGTTTCATCGGTGCGCGCATAAAGCGTGGTGAATTCCTTACAAACCGCCGCCACTTCCTCGCGGTTGTCGTAATTCACCTCGCGGTTGCCCAGCTTCAACTCGGTCACCGCACTGTCAAAGAACACCTCAGACTCGCCCGTCGAGGCCAGCACCAAAAACTCATGCGTGTCATCGCCGCCAATCGGGCCGGAATCGGCGCGCATCGGAATGGCGGTCAGACCCATGCGCTCATAGGTGCGCAAGTAACTGACCATATGGCGGTTATAAGCATGCAGCGCCGCCGCTTTGTCGACGTCGAAATTATAGCCGTCTTTCATCAGGAACTCGCGCCCGCGCATCACCCCGAACCGCGGCCGCATCTCATCGCGGAACTTCCACTGGATATGGTAAAGCGTCAGCGGCAGGTCTTTATAGCTGTTCACATGGGCGCGGAAGATGTCGGTGATCATCTCCTCATTGGTCGGACCATAAAGCATCTCACGGTCCTGACGGTCCTTGATGCGCAGCATTTCCTGACCGTAATCATCATAGCGCCCGCTTTCGCGCCACAGGTCTGCCGGCTGCAAGGTCGGCATCAACAGCGGAATATGGCCCGCGCGTTCCTGCTCTTCATGCACGATCTGCTGGATACGGTTCAGCACCCGCAGACCCAAAGGCAGCCAGGAATAAATCCCTGCCGCCTGCTGCTTAATCATCCCCGCCCGCAGCATATAGCGGTGCGAGACGATCTGCGCCTCGGCAGGGTTTTCTTTCAAAACGGGCAGGAAATAGCGCGACAGACGCATGGCGGGCCTCATGTAATGGTCAAGAGGTTCCTAGCGGGAAGGCGCGCGGGGGGCAAGCGCAGGCTGCACAGCGCCTAACCTTGGCCCTCCAACCCCTCGCCCAACAAATCCTCGACAAACCACGCGGCGAACTGCGCCCGGCCCGTGACGCCCGCCTTGGCGTAAATCCGCGTCAGTTGCGCCCGCACCGTGCCCGAGGCTGCGCCGCGCACTTCGGCAATCTCGGCCACATCCAGCCCTTTCAGCGCCAAAAACCCTACATCGCGCTCGGCTGGCGTCAGCCCCCATTGGGTGAACTGCGCCGCAATCACATCGCCCAAAGCCCCGCGCGCCGAGGCCAGTGCGATGTCTTGCATCCGCATCTCCTCCAGCGTTTGGCGCAAGGTGATGGCGCCAAACATCACACCCAGCGCCAAGGCCAGCGCCACCAAAAGCTCAAACCACAGATGAAACCCCAACTGGCCCGCCAGATAATCGGCCACCACATCGCCCAGAAAAAACACCGCCGCCAAGCTTTGCACCAAGACAAAGGCGGCCAAAGCCGCAGGCTTGTGACGAAATCCACCTCCGCGCGCCGCCATTACCGCCGCCGCCCGTGCAGCATGGCCGAGACCAGATTGCGCCGCATCACCCGGCTTTCCACCGCCACGCCCGCCACATGCAAAAAGGCCAGAACCACGATCAGATTGGCCGCCATCTCATGCACCTCTTCCAATGCCTCGCCCCGCGCGCTTTCCTTGGCGCCCGCATCCTCACCCGCGTCTTGCACTAACACCGACCAATCCCCAGCGGCAACCGCCGCCTCCAACTCGGCCCGCGCAAAAGGCCCCTGCCCCGTCATGGCAATACCGCTGATCGTGATCACACCCAGACAGTCCCACAAGGCATAGGCCATCATGGCCCCAGCCGGATTGTGCGACGGAGAGTGCGGCGCTTGCCCGCGCATCAGGCCCCCCAAATGTCGCAAAGCCGCCAAGGGGTTCGGCGCAAAGCTAGAAAATCGCGCCTCACACGGCCCCACAAAGCCCCAGATCATCCGCAACCCCAAAAGGCCCAGCCCAGCGCGATATGGACCGACCCGCCCTCTTTGGTCAGCGCAAAATTGCCCAAGACCACCGCCGCCTAAGCGCGCGCTTAAAGGGTGAACGCGCCCACCCCGACCCATAGAGCCAATAGCATAGAATGACCCTTGCCTCTGCGGCAGGCCTTGGCTTAGCTTTGCAATCATTGCGTGTTCGAGCCTGCCAAGCCCAATCAGACCGGTTTTCAAGGCAAACTTTTCAAGACAGACATTTATTGAGATGGAGTTAGTAATGGCCGTTTGGACGTTTAACCGCAGCGTGCTGGAAGATGGCGTTGACATCATGTCCTCGCGGATCTTTGAAGGTTTGCTCTACTATAATGTTTTGCAGGCCAACTCGACCGTTTTTCGCGTGCGCGACCCGGAATTCGACGATGTCTTTACCTTCACCGGCCAAGGTCTGACCTATAGCACATCGAACGGGCAGACAGCCATCACAGGCGGCACTCTGACCAGCCTCAACGTCGTGTTCGAAGGTCTCACCATCGGGTCATGGACGGGCTTCAGCATCTCGGCAGCGGCGGCATCCAGCGGGCTTGCGGCCGGCAACTGGTCTGCGCTGAATACACTGATCTTCGGCACCAACGACACCTTCAACTTGACCAACTTTGCCGATGAAGTGCGCGGCTTTGGTGGCAATGATCGGATCAACGGATTTGGCGGGGCAGACCGGCTTTATGGCGATGGGGGCAATGACACGCTTGTCGGCGGATCGGGCAGTGACATCTTGCGCGGCGGAACCGGGGCAGATCGGCTTTTGGGTGAGGGCGGCAATGACAAGCTGTTCGGCGATACCGGGGCCGACGTCCTCTTGGGCGGGACGGGCCGCGATACGCTGATCGGCGGCACAGGGATTGACACCCTGACCGGCGGGGCGGGGGCCGATGTCTTTGCCTTTAACCACACCGGCGCCACCAACCGCGAGATCATCACCGACTTCCTCGCCGTGGATGATGCGCTGCATTTTAACAATGACGTCTTCACCGCCTTCAATTACGTCGGCGGCCTGCGTCCTGCCGATTTCGTGCGCGGCACCAATGCCCTCGATGCCGCCGACCGCTTTATCTATCAGCAGTCCACCGGCAACCTGTGGTATGACCGCGACGGGTCGGGCTCGGCCACCAAGGTTTTGGTGGCCGAACTGCGCGACGGCACCACACTGAGCGCGACCGATATCTTCATCTTGTGACCCAAAGGCCGGGCGCGCCGCAAAGCCGCGCCCGGCCGCCTTTTGCGCTTTTTCCTGCCCCCTCTTGAAACCACGCCCCCGATGGGCAATGTGACATTCAACACAGGGGCACAGTCATGGCACTTCCACTCCGCGATCAGGCGAAATACTGGGGCCTTGCCCTTTTGGTGTTTTTCCTTGCGCTTTGGGCCTTGGGCGGGGTGATCCTGCCGTTCTTGGTGGGCGGCGCGCTGGCCTATTTCCTAGACCCCGTGGCCGACCGTCTGGAACGCGCGGGCCTCAGCCGGGTTGCGGCGACAACGGTGATTACCCTCTTTGGGGTCTTGATCCTTGTCGCCCTTGTGCTGGCCGTGATCCCGACCTTGGTGAACCAGACCACCGCGCTGATCAACGCCGCCCCCGACATCGCCCAGCGCCTGCAACAGGTGCTCTTGGAGCGCTTCCCCGATCTGGCCGACAACACCTCGACCATCCGCCAAAGCCTTGCGCAAATCGGCCAGACCATCCAATCTAAAGGCGCCGCCTTGGCCGAAGGCGTGCTGACCTCGCTTGCAGGGGCCATCTCGATCGTGGTGTTCATCTTGGTCGTGCCGGTGGTGGCCTTTTACCTTCTGCTCGACTGGGACCATATGATCGCGCGCATCGACAGCCTGTTGCCGCGCGACCATGCCCCCACGGTGCGCCGCTTGGCGGCCGAGATTGACGCGGCCCTCTCGGCCTTTGTGCGCGGCCAGCTTTCGGTTTGCCTTGTGCTTGGCATCTATTACTCCGTGTCGCTGATGCTGGCGGGGCTGCAATTTGGCCTTGTGGTGGGCGCAATTGCCGGGGCCATCACCTTTATTCCCTACGTCGGTGCCATCATCGGCGGGACGCTGGCCATTGGCCTGGCGCTCTTTCAATTCTGGGGCGATTGGGTGCAGATCGGCCTCATCGCGGCGATCTTCGGCCTTGGCCAGTTTCTGGAAGGCAATGTGCTGACGCCGAAACTCGTCGGCAAATCGGTGGGCCTGCATCCGGTCTGGCTCTTGTTCGCGCTCTCGGCCTTTGGCACGCTCTTTGGCTTTGTCGGCATGCTCATCGCGGTGCCGGTGGCGGCGGCCTTGGGCGTGCTGACGCGCTTTGCCATCGCGCAATACCACGGCAGCCTGCTTTATGTCGGCATCGCAGGGCGCATCCCCGAAGACGAGGATCAGGCGTGAGCGCACCGCGCCAACTGGCCTTTGACCTTGGCCTTCAGGAAAATCTCTCGCGCGATGGCTTCTTCCCCTCAGGCGCCAATGCGGCAGGGCTGGCGGCCATTGCCGCATGGCAAGGCTGGCCCCAGCGCCGCCATCTGCTAATCGGCCCGGCGGGGGCGGGCAAGACCCATCTGGCCCATATCTGGGCCGCCGAGGCAGGTGCCGAGATCCTGCGCGCCACCACCCTGCCCCATTATGACCCCACCAGCCTGCCCACCCATCTGGTGGTGGAAGACGCCGATGAGATGGCGGGCTTGCCCGCCCACGAAGAGGCGCTCTTTCACGCGCTGAACCACCAGCTTGCCAGCGGCGGCACCCTCTTGATCACCGCCCGCACCCCGCCGCGCGATTGGGGCCTTGCCCTGCCCGATCTTCTCAGCCGCGCCCAATCCATCGCCATCGCCCGGCTGGACGCCCCCGATGACGCGCTTTTGTCGGCGGTTTTGGTCAAACTTTTTGCCGACCGGCAAATCGCCGTGCCCCCGAACCTCATCCCCTATCTTGCCGCCCGCATGGACCGCTCCATCGCCGCCGCGCGCCATCTGGTCGCCGCCCTTGACGCCCGCGCGCTGGCCTTGGGCCGCCCTGTCACCCGCGCCTTGGCCGCCGAACTTCTGGACAGTCCCGATCAGGGGTGAAACACTGTCACCTGAATGACATAGTCCCCCGGTATGCCCGCGCCATGACCATCGCAGATTTCCTCAAATCCCCCTTCCCCGAGCCGGTTACGCTGACGTCGGATGACACCACCAGCCCGCGTCGGTTCTTCAACCGCGAAATCTCGTGGCTGGCCTTCAACTGGCGCGTTCTGGACGAGGCGTCAAACCCCGCCGTCCCCCTGCTGGAACGGCTGCGCTTTTTGTCGATCTCGGCCACCAACCTTGATGAGTTTTACACCGTCCGCGTCGCGGGCCTGCGCGCGCTGGTCAAGGCGGGCAATCAGATCTTGTCCGAAGATGGCCGCAGCCCCGCCGAGCAGCTGGCCTTGATCCATGCCGATGCCCATGCCTTGATGCAGACGCAGCAGTCCGTGTTCAAACGCCTGCGCCGCGAGATGGAGGCCGAAGGCATCGTCATCGCCACCCGCTCCAAACTGACGGGCCGCGATCTGAAGTTTTTGGAAGACCACTTCCTGCGCAACGTCTTTCCGGTCTTGTCGCCCTTGGCGATTGACCCGGCCCACCCTTTTCCCTTCATCCCCAACACCGGCTTTTCGCTGGCGCTGGAGTTAGAGCGCGAAACCGACCACCGCACGCTCAAGGCGCTGTTGCCCATCCCCCAGCAAATCGCCCGTTTTGTGCCGCTGCCGGGCAAGGATGGCGAACACCGCTTCCTGCCGCTTGAAGAACTGCTCTTGCTGCATCTCGACATGCTCTTTCCCGGCTATACCGACCGCGGCCATTGCCTGTTCCGCGTCTTGCGCGACAGCGATCTTGAGGTCGAAGACGAGGCCGAAGATCTGGTGCGCGAATTTGAAACCGCGCTGAAACGTCGCCGCCGCGGCGAGGTGATCCGGCTGAAACTTTCCGCAGGCGCGCCGGAAGACTTGCGCGCGATGATCATGGAAGAGCTGGGCGTCACCCCCGATGAGATGGTGGAATTGCGCGGCCTTCTGGGCATTGCTGATCTCAAGGAACTTGTCCTCTCTGCCCGCCCCGACCTTCTCTGGCCGCCCTTTACCCCCCGCGTGCCCGAACGCGTGCAGGACAATGACGGCGATATGTTCGCCGCCATCAAGCAAAAAGACATCCTTCTGCACCACCCCTATGAGACCTTCGATCTGGTCATCCGCTTTTTGGAACAGGCCGCGCGCGATCCCAATGTGCTGGCCATCAAACAAACGCTTTACCGCACCTCATGGGACAGCCCTATCGTCGGCGCGCTTTGCGAGGCGGCCGAGGCGGGCAAGTCGGTCACAGCCCTTGTCGAACTCAAGGCCCGCTTTGACGAGGCCGCCAATATCCGCCAATCGCGCCGTTTGGAACGGTCAGGCGCGCATGTGGTTTACGGCTTTATCAACTACAAAACCCACGCCAAAATCTCGACCGTGGTGCGCCGCGAGGGTGATCAGCTGGTCACCTATACCCATTACGGCACCGGCAATTACCACCCGATCACCGCACGCATTTACACCGATTTGTCGTTTTTCACCTGTGACCCGGCCTTGGGCCGCGATGCAACCAAGGTGTTCAACTACCTGTCGGGCTATGTGCAGCCGCAGGGCCTTGAGAACCTCGCCATCTCGCCCATCACCCTCAAGCCCCGCATCCTTGACCAAATCGCCGCCGAGGCCGATCACGCCCGCGCAGGCCGTCCGGCGGAAATCTGGGCCAAGGTCAACAGCCTGATCGACCCTGACGTGATCGACGCGCTTTATGCCGCCTCGCAGGCCGGGGTGAAGATCAGCCTCATCGTGCGCGGCATTTGCGGGCTTCGTCCCGGGATCAAGGGGCTGTCGGAAAACATCCGCGTCAAATCCATCGTTGGGCGCTTTTTGGAACATTCCCGCATCGTCTGCTTTGGCAATGGCGGCGGCTTGCCCGGCAAATCGGCGCGGGTTTTCATCTCCTCCGCCGACTGGATGGGCCGCAACCTGACCCGCCGGGTGGAAACGCTGGTCGAGATCAAGAACGACACCGTCAAAGCCCAGATCGTTGGGCAAATCATGGCCGCCAACCTCGCGGATGAGGCGCAAAGCTGGCTTCTTGGCCCCGATGGCCGCTACACCCGCGATCTGGCCCCCGCCGATGGCAGCGCCTTTAACTGCCACCGCTTTTTCATGGAAAATCCCTCGCTCTCGGGCCGTGGCACGGCGGGCGCGAAAGATGTTCCCAAACTTGCCTGAGGCCCGAAATGACCCAAGCTGACAGCCAAATCGACCATGACGACGATCACGGCCCCTTTGGACGCCCGCTGTTTGATGACCCCTCGGCCCGCGCCCTGTCGCGCGTTGGTGTGGTCGATGTCGGGTCAAACTCGGTCCGCATGGTGGTGTTTGACGGCGCGGCCCGCTCTCCTGCCTATTTCTACAACGAAAAAATCATGTGCGGCCTTGGCAAGGGGCTGGCCCAAACCGGCCGCCTCTCGCCCGAAGGGCGCAGCCGCGCGCTGATGGCGCTCAAGCGCTTTTCGCTTTTGGCCAAGGGCATGGGGATCGAGACGCTGACAGTTGTGGCCACCGCCGCCGTGCGCGAGGCCGAGGATGGCCCGGAATTCCAGCTTCAGGTTCTGACCGAGACCGGGCTGAAAATGTGGGTCATCGACGGCGGCGAAGAGGCGCGACTGTCGGCCCAAGGCGTGCTTTTGGGCTGGCCCGATGCCAAGGGCATCGTCTGCGACATGGGCGGCAACTCGATGGAACTGGCGCGCATCGGCGATGGCAAGGTCGGCAAACGGGTCTCCACCGCCCTTGGTCCCTTTCGCCTGCAACAGGTGGGCGACAGCGCGCGCAAACGCATCACCCATATCGACCGTGTGCTGAAAGACGCCCAAGCCCAGATGAAATCCGAAGGCGAGCGGATCTATCTCGTCGGCGGCTCGTGGCGGGTCATCGCGCGGCTGGATATGGAGCGGCGCAATTACCCGCTTACCGTCCTGCACGAATACCGCATGACGCCCAAGGGCCTTTTGGACACGCTCGACTGGATCGAAACCGCCGATCTTGCGGTGCTGCGCGGCCGCACCGGCACCAGCCCCGAACGGATGGAGCTTGTCCCCCTCGCCTGCGAGGTGCTGCGTGAGCTGATCCGCATCCTGAAACCCTCGGAAATCGACGTCTCGGCCTATGGCATCCGCGAGGGGCTTCTTTACGAACAAATGCCCGAGAAACTGCGCCGCCGCGACCCCTTGATCGAAGCCGCGCGCATGTCCGAACAGACCCAAGCCCGGATGCCCGGCTTTGGCAAAAAGCTGTTCAGCTTTCTGGAACCTTTGTTCAAAGGCGCCAATGAAGAGCGGATGCGGCTGATCAAGGCGGCCTGCCTCTTGCATGACACCACATGGCGCGCCCACCCCGATTTCCGCGCCGAGGCCTGCTTTGACAATGCCACCCGCGCCAATCTGGGCGGGCTTGACCATCCGGGCCGGGTGTTTCTGGGCCTCGCCCTTCTGCACCGCTATAAAAACAGCCGCGCAGGCTCGCGGCTGGAGCCGATGTTCCGCCTCTTGTCCGAAGATGACATCCGCGACGCCGAAGTGCTGGGCAAGGCCATGCGCTTTGGCGCGATGTTCGCCATGGGCGATCCGGGCGTGGCAGGGGAATTGGACTGGCAGCCGAAGAAAAAGATCTTGCAACTGCATCTCAGCGAAACCGGACGCGGCCTTTTTGGTGAGGTGGCGCAGGCCCGCTTTGCCTCGCTCGCTCAGGCTCTGAAAGCCAGCACGCGGGTGGTGGGTGACGGATGCTAAGCTTTGACCACATCGCGATTTCGGCCAGCGATCTGGCCGAGGGCAGCGCTTGGCTTGAACAGGCGCTTGGCCTGCCCATGGCGGGGGGGGGCGAACATGCGCTGATGGGCACGCATAACCGGCTGATGGGCATGGGCGATCTTTACCTTGAGGTGATTGCCCCCAATCCCGCCGCCCCGCGCCCCGCTTGGCCGCGTTGGTTTGATTTAGACAATTTTTCCGGCCCAACCCGGCTGACAAACTGGGTAGCAGGTTCGAAAAATCTTATGGCCGATCTGGCCCTTTGTCCAAAAGGCATCGGCGCGCCCCTGCAATTGCAGCGCGGTGACTATCGCTGGCAAATGGCGGTGCCGCCCGATGGCAAGCTGCCCTTCGACGGCACCTTTCCCGCCCTGATCGAATGGCAAGGCAGCTTGCACCCCACACAGGCCCTGCCGGATGTTGGCCTACGCCTGACGCAGCTGGAACTTGCCCACCCGCAGGCCAGCGCCCTGCGCGCGGCCCTTGCCCCCCTTTTCCATGACCCCCGCGTCGTGATTATCGAGGGCCCGGCCAAGGCGATGCGCGCCAGCTTCACCACGCCGCATGGGGTCCGCGTGCTGGAATGATCCGCCCCGCCACCGCCCTTGATGCCCCCGCCATTGCCGAGATCTGGAACCAGATCATCCGCGAGACAACCTTTACCTTCACCACCACCGAAAAAGACCCCGCCGCGCTCGCCGCCCAGATCACCGCAGGCACGCCCTGGTGGGTGGCCTGCGTGAACGGCACCGTTCAGGGCCATGCCACCTATGGCCAGTTTCGCGGCGGCCCCGGCTATGCCCGCAGCATGGAACATTCCATCCACCTCACCCCCGCCGCCCAAGGCCAAGGCCTTGGGCGCGCGCTGATGCAGGCGCTGGAAACCCATGCCCGCGCCCATGGCGTGCATGTCATGGTGGCGGGTGTGTCGTCGGACAACCCCGCAGGGCAGGCCTTTCACGCCCGCATGGGCTATGCCCCTTGTGGCCGGGTGATGCAGGCGGGCTACAAATGGGGTCGCTATCTCGATCTTGTCTTGATGCAGAAAATCCTGACCTGACAAGGCCGCGCCCAAAGGCTAAGCTGCCCCCATGTCAATCTGGACCCGCATCAGCACCGCCCTATCCGCACTTGCCAAGGGCGAGCCGCTGTCGGTCGTCTTTGACCATCTGGTGGGCGCGCCCGATCCTGAACGCTCGGTCGGCTTTACCATCGCCGTCATCGCGCTTGGGGCCAAACTGGCCAAGGCCGACGGGCAGGTGACAAAAGACGAGGTCACCGCCTTTCGCCGCGTCTTCACCCTGCCGCCCGGCGAAGAGGCCAATGCCGCGCATGTCTTTAACCTTGCGCGCCAAGACGTGGCGGGCTTTGACGCCTATGCCCGCAAGATCGTGGCCATGTTCACCGATGCCGACCACCCCGACAACCGCGACCTCTTTATCGACCTGATCGAGGGCCTCTTTCACATCGCACTTGCCGATGACATCTTGCATGAGGACGAGGAAACCTTCCTCGCCCATACCGCCGAAATCTTCGGGCTGGACCAGCGCTGTTATCTGGCCATCCGCGCCCGCCTTGTCGAAGGCGCGGTGCGCGATCCATATGATCTGTTGGGCGTGCCGCATGATGCCACGCTGGAGCAAATCCGCGCCGCATGGAAACAGGCGGTCAAGGACAACCACCCCGATGTGATGATTGCCCGCGGCGTGCCGCCCGAGGCGGCGGTGCTGGCCGAACGGCGGTTGATTGCCATCAACGCCGCATGGGAGGAGCTGCGCCACCGGGTCGCCGCATGACCGGGGCCATGCCTCCACGGCCCAGAACCCGGCCCCTGCGGCTGGCCAGCTATAACATCGAATGGTTCAACGCGCTCTTCAACGACCGCGGCCGCCTTTTGGAAGACCAAGAGCTTTCGGCCCGCTACCAAATCACCCGCGCCGACCAATTGGGTGCCATCGCCATCGTGCTGACGGCGATGGATGCCGATGGGGTGATGATCGTCGAAGGCCCGGATCAAGGCTCAAAACGCTCAACCATCAAGGCGCTGGAAAGCTTTGCCCGCCATTTTGAGCTGCGCACGCGCAAGGCGGTGCATGGCTTTGCCTCGGACACCGAACAGGAAATCGCCTTTCTCTACGACCCCGACCGCATCACCGCCACCCATGCGCCTTTGGGCGATCCGGCCCCCTCGGCCGGCGCTCCGGGTGCGCCGCGCTTTGACACCAGCCTGCGCGCCGATCTTGATATGGACGGGGTGACCGAACAGATCCGCTTTTCCAAACCCCCGCTTGAGCTGGCCGTCACCGCCGATGGCAAACCGCTGCGGCTGATCGGGGTGCATGCCAAATCCAAGGCCCCCCATGGCCAGATGAGCCAAGCACAATTCATCCGCATCTCGATTGAAAACCGCCGCAAGCAACTGGCCGAATGCCAATGGCTGCGCCGCCGGATCGACGCCCATCTTGAGGCGGGCGACAGCCTGATCGTGCTGGGCGATTTCAACGACGGTCCGGGGCTGGACGAATATGAAAAGCTTTTTGGCCATTCCGGCGTCGAAATCGTGCTGGGGCTGGATGGCTTGCCCGAACATCATCTGCACGATCCCCACGCCTCAATGGCCTTGTGCCAGCGCACCGGCATCGCGCCCACCACCGCCCGTTTCTGGATGGTCCCGCAAAAACGCTATTTCGAGGCGCTGTTGGATTTCATCATGGTCTCGCCCGATCTGGCCGCGCGCAATCCCGATTGGCGCATCTGGCATCCGTTCAACGATCCCGGCGTCATGGCCGTGCCCGAATTGCGCGATGCGCTCTTGACCGCCTCGGATCATTTTCCCGTGACACTGGACATCGACCTTGGTTGACCCTAGTCCCCCCCATCCCCATATCACCCCCATGACCCAGATCGCGCGCCCTCTCACCTTGGCCCTCGCCCTCTCGATGACCCCGGTCGTCCCCGGCCCCGCCAAGGCCCAAGACACCCCCACCCCGCCCGAGGTGGAGGAAGGCTTTAGCCTGATGGAAGAAGGGGCCAAACTCTTGCTGCGCGGCCTGATGGCGGAAATGGAACCCGCGCTGGACGAGATGGGCAAAGCGCTGACCGAACTGGAACCGGCGCTGAAAGACCTGCAACCGAAAATGCTGGAACTTCTGGCGCTGGTGGATGACCTGACAAATTATCAAGCGCCCGAGCGGTTGGAAAACGGCGATATCCTGATCCGCCGCAAACCAGACGCCCCCCCACCGCCTGCCTTGCCTGATGGCAAGACCGATGCCGAAACGCCCCCCCCGCAGATCGACCTTTAGGCTCGATGGAAAGGGCACTCCACGGGCCGTTGTCCACCTTGGCAGATCTTTGTTTACACCATCCATCTCAGAGCCTTTGCTGAGGTTCTTGCGGTGCCGGCGGCTTTGCGTTTTCGTGCGCCTGATCAGGTTGGAATTGCAACGATCTAGTTCTTGGCAGTCCAGAAAAACCGTGTGACGCGATGATGAGCATGGCCCGATTGCGCGCGCTTTTGGATCGACCGCAGAGCCCGTGTCAGGCTATGCTGTGCTTCGGTTGACAACTCTTGGCAAAGGGGTCGAAATCCAAGATAAAGCAGCGCTTTTCTATTGCACAGCTTACGCGAGGCAGTAGTTTCTTCCGCTATTTGAAACAAAGGATTTATACATGTTGCGCAAGATTTTGCGACGGGTTGTAATGGGCCCATCTGTTGCGAAACGCTCAAAGCTCGATCTCGCAAGAGGTCTGATAGGTGCAAAGCAGTATGTGCTTTTGCACGTTGGCAAGACAGGCGGTACAAGCCTACGCGGGGCTATCAGCAAGATGCAGTCTGATGGAATAGATTTGCCGCTTGTGAAATTGCCGCATGATGTCTTGCTAAAGGATGTTCGTAGTGTCGCGCCGATTGCCAAAATCGGGTTTGTCTATCGCGATCCCATGGATCGCTTCGTTTCAGCTTTTGACTGCAGACTGCGGAATGGTCGTCCCGAATATGACGTCTTGTGGGCGCCGGGCGAAGCCGCCGCGTTTCTTTACTTTCAGACAGCAAACGATCTCGCAGAGGCGCTTTCCAGTTCTGATCAACGGTTGCGTTCTGCCGCCGCGTTTGCCATGCGAACAATTACGCATGTGCGGAAAGGTTATGAGTACTGTTTCGGCTCGTTAGAAGAACTTGCAGCCAATAAAGACCGCATCTTTTTCATGTGTGACTTGAAGGATCTCGATGACCGTGTTTACGAATGTTTTGCACCCTTCAACATTTCTTCAGATACCGTTGATAAATACCTGAAGCGCCGAAACAAAGGCACTCCAGATAAGACGCCGCTTTCTGACTTGGCCCAACGAAATCTACGGGCACATTGGAAGACAGAGTTTCTGTTCTACGAAGAATTTAAGCGCTTAGACAAAGCGCGGGTTTAACCCCGCGCTTCGCGGATCAGGCCCAGAATATTGCGCGCCGCATCGGGAATATTGGTGCCCGGCCCAAAGATCGCCTTCACGCCCGCCCGCATCAGGAAGTCGTAATCCTGCTGCGGAATGACGCCGCCGCAGATCACCAGAATATCCCCCGCGCCCTTGGCCTTCAGCGCCTCGATCAGCTTCGGCGCCAGCGTCTTGTGCCCCGCCGCTTGGCTTGAGATCCCCACCACATGCACATCATTGTCGATGGCATCCTGTGCCGCCTCTTCCGGGGTCTGGAACAGCGGGCCCACATCCACATCAAAGCCGATATCGGCAAAGGCCGTGGCAATCACCTTGGCCCCGCGGTCATGGCCGTCTTGGCCCATCTTGACCACCAGCATCCGTGGGCGGCGGCCTTCTTCTTCGGCAAAGGCCTCGACGTCCTTCTGGATCGCCTCAAACCCGGCATCACCCTCATAGGCGGCGCCATAAACCCCCGCCAGCGTTTTGACTTCCGCACGGTGGCGGCCAAAGATCTTTTCCATGGCGTCCGAAATCTCCCCTACCGATGCGCGGGCGCGGGCGGCCTCGACGGCCGCTTCCAACAGATTGCCACCGGCCTCAGCCCGGCGGGTCAATTCGGCCAACGTGGCGGCCACGCGCGCCTCATCGCGAGCCGCGCGGGTGGCTTTCAGCCGCGCCACCTGCGCCTCGCGCACGGCGACGTTGTCGATGTCCAGAATGTCGATCGGGTCCTGCTTGGCCAGCTTGTATTTGTTGACCCCGACAATCACCTCATCACCCCGGTCAATCGCGGCCTGACGGCGGGCGGCGGATTCTTCAATCCGCAGCTTCGGCATGCCAGAGGCCACCGCCTTGGTCATGCCCCCCATCGCCTCGACCTCCTCGATGAGCGCCCAGGCCTT
Organism: Tabrizicola sp.; assembly: GCA_965284335.1. Taxonomy (GTDB): domain Bacteria; phylum Pseudomonadota; class Alphaproteobacteria; order Rhodobacterales; family Rhodobacteraceae; genus Tabrizicola_A. The sequence continues at coordinate 1,956,117 of OZ260076.1, forward strand.
TTCGGCCAGCTCATGCGTCAGGCTTTCCACATAATAAGACCCGGCCAGCGGGTCGACCACATGGGTGATCCCGGTCTCTTCCTGCAAGATCAGCTGGGTATTGCGCGCAATCCGCGCCGAAAACTCCGTGGGCAACGCAATCGCCTCATCCAGCGCATTGGTATGCAAGGACTGCGTGCCGCCCAGCGCCGCCGCCATCGCCTCATAGGCCGTGCGGATCACGTTGTTATAGGGGTCTTGCTCTTGCAAGCTGACGCCCGAGGTCTGGCAATGGGTGCGCAGCATCAGGCTCCCGGCCTTCTGCGGCTTGAACTCTTGCATGATGCGCGTCCACAGCATCCGCGCCGCGCGCAGCTTGGCGGCTTCCATAAAGAAATTCATGCCGATCGCGAAAAAGAACGACAGCCGTCCTGCGAAATCATCCACATTCATGCCCCGCGCAATTGCCGCGCGCACATATTCCCGCCCATCGGCCAGCGTAAAGGCCAGCTCTTGCACCAGGTTCGCCCCGGCCTCTTGCATGTGATAGCCCGAGATCGAGATCGAGTTGAACTTCGGCATCTCGGCGCTGGTATATTCGATGATATCGGCAATGATCCGCATCGAAGGTTCGGGCGGATAGATATAGGTGTTGCGCACCATGAACTCTTTCAGAATGTCATTCTGAATGGTCCCCGAAAGGGCGGCACGCGGCACGCCCTGCTCTTCGCCCGTCACGATGAAATTGGCCAAGATCGGAATGACCGCGCCGTTCATCGTCATGGAAACGCTGACTTTTTCCAGCGGGATCCCATCAAAGAGGATCTTCATATCCTCAACGCTGTCAATCGCCACCCCGGCCTTGCCGACATCACCCACCACGCGCGGGTGATCCGAGTCATAACCCCGGTGCGTCGCCAGATCGAAGGCCACCGATACGCCCTGCTGACCGGCGGCCAGCGCCTTGCGGTAAAAGGCGTTGCTTTCTTCCGCCGTCGAGAACCCAGCATATTGCCGGATCGTCCAAGGGCGGCCCGCATACATCGTCGCCTTCACCCCACGGGTAAAGGGTGCCACACCCGGCACCTCGCCCATCTGCGGCAGGCCCGCCACATCAGCCGCGGTATAAAGCGGCTTGACGGTGATGCCCTCCAGCGTGTTCCAAGCCAGGCTTTCGGGGTCACGGCCCTTCAACTCCTTGGCCGCCAGCGCGCGCCATGCGTTCAGATCTTCGGTCATCGTGGTCTTCCTTCGGTCTGGCGGGTGTGGCGGCCCGCAATTCTCATTGTTTTGGCGCAATCCGCGCCTATATCTGGGGTGGAGGTGCCATGAAAACGATTTACACCCTTGGTCTTTACACCCTTGTTTTGACGTCGCTTCTTGCAGCCCCCTCGGGCGCGCAAGAGACGGAACAGACCACCGGCGACCCCGCCGTCCAAGACAGCGTCCAAGACAGCGCCGACTTCGGCCCGGTCATGGCCTCTGATGTGGTGCTTGAGGATCTGATGTTCCTCCGCCGCCCCGTGGTGGTCTTTGCCGACAGCCCCGCCGATCCCACCTTTGTGCGCCAGATGCAGCTGATCGAACGCGATCTGCCCGCCTTGGCCGAGCGCGATGTCGCGCTGATCATTGACACGGACCCCGCGGCCAAATCCGCCATCCGCCAAAGGCTGCGCCCGCGCGGGTTCAGCCTTGTGCTGATGGACAAAGACCTGCGCCCCGTCATCCGTAAACCGCTGCCTTGGGACGTGCGCGAGATCGTGGCGGCCATCGACAAGTTCCCCTTGCGGCGGCAAGAGATTTTGGACCGCCAGCCCAGCGGTCGCTGAGCCTGCCAGGGGCCATCGGCCCCCAACCGGACATGGATCTTTGCCGCCAGCTTGGGCACCTTATTCGAACTCCATGATGATCTCATCGACCTTCAGGCTTGATCCGGCCGCCGCCTTCACAGCCTTGACCACGCCCTTACGCTCGGCCTTCAGGATGTTTTCCATCTTCATCGCCTCAACCGTGGCCAAAGCCTGACCTTCCTGCACCTCATCGCCCACCTCGACCATGATCTTGGTCACAAGGCCCGGCATCGGGCACAAAAGGAACTTCGAGGTGTCGGGCGGCAGTTTTTCCAGCATCAGCTTGGCCAAAGCCGCCTGACGCGGGGTGCGCACATGCACCTTCAAATCCGCGCCCCGCAGCCGCAGCCGGAACCCGCCGGAAATCTTGCCCACCTTCATCACCAAAGGCGTGCCATCCACCATCATCCGCGCCAAAGGCTGGCCCGGCGTCCAGTCTGACGTCACCCGCCGCGTGCTGCCATCGGCAAAGCTGACGGTCGATCCGGCATGATCGGCGGCGATTTTCACCACATGCTCAACCCCTTGCAGCGTCACCACCCAATCATCGCCCACCCGGCGCTCGTGGTTGTCCATGGTGCCCGACACTTTGGTGCGCCGTATTTCCGCCACCCGGTTCATCGCTGCGGCCGAGGCCGCCACCCGCGCCAGCGTCTCGCCGTCCAGCGTGGCCCCTTGGAAACCCTCAGGATATTCCTCGGCGATAAAGGCCGTGGTGATATTGCCCGACTGGAACCGCGGATGGTCCATCACCGCGCCGACGAAGGGCAGGTTGTGGCCGATGCCCTCCACCTCAAAGGTGTCCAAGGCCAACCGCATCTCGTTGATCGCCTCGGCCCGCGTTGGCGCCCAAGTGCAAAGTTTTGCGATCATCGGGTCGTAATACATGGAAATCTCGCCGCCCTCATAGACGCCGGTATCATTCCGCACGATCCCACCGCGCTCGGTCTTGCCCTCAACGGGCGGGCGATAGCGGGTCAGACGGCCGATCGAGGGCAAGAAGTTGCGATAGGGGTCCTCGGCATAAAGCCGGCTTTCCATCGCCCAACCGTTGATCTTCAGATCTTCCTGCTTGAAGGGCAAAGGCTGACCATTCGCCACCCGGATCATCTGCTCCACCAGATCGACCCCGGTGATGAGTTCGGTCACCGGATGCTCCACCTGCAAACGGGTGTTCATTTCAAGGAAATAGAAATTCCGGTTGCCATCCACGATGAATTCCACCGTCCCGGCGCTGGTATAGCCCACCGCCTTGGCCAAAGCGCAGGCCTGCTCGCCCATCGCCTTGCGCGTCGCCTCATCCAAGAAGGGCGAGGGTGCCTCTTCAATCACCTTCTGGTTCCGGCGCTGGATGGAACATTCCCGCTCATGCAGATAGACGCAATTGCCGTGCTTGTCGGCCAGCACCTGAATTTCAATGTGGCGCGGCTGGGTCACGAATTTCTCGATGAAAATCCGGTCATCGCCAAAACTCGCCGCCGCCTCGTTCTTCGACGACTGGAAGCCCTCGCGTGCCTCTTGGTCGTTCCACGCAATCCGCATCCCCTTGCCACCGCCCCCGGCGCTGGCCTTGATCATCACCGGATAGCCGATCTCGCTGGAAATCTTCACCGCCTCATCGGCATCGGCGATCAGGCCCATATAGCCCGGAACCGTGGAAACCCCGGCCTCCATCGCGATTTTCTTCGAGGTGATCTTATCCCCCATCGCCTCGATCGCAGGGCTGGGCGGGCCAACAAACACCACGCCCTCTTTTTCCAAAGCAGCGGCAAAGTTCATGTTTTCCGACAAGAACCCATAGCCCGGATGCACGGCCTGCGCGCCGGTCTGGCGAATGGCCTCCATGATCTTGTCGATCACAATATAAGACTGGTTCGCAGGCGCCGGGCCGATATGCACCGCCTCATCGGCCATCGACACATGCAGCGCGTTGCGGTCGGCGTCGGAATAGACCGCAACCGTCTTGATCCCCATCTTGCGGGCCGATTTGATAACGCGGCAGGCAATTTCGCCCCGGTTGGCGATCAGGATTTTCTGGAACATCGGTCTCTCCCTCAGGTCAGCGCCGCCCTTGCGGGCCGGAAATGAAAAAGCCACCCACGGGGGGCATCCCCATGGGTGGCTGGTTTGGTGGTTTGGCCTGCCGCCTTGGCGGTCAGGTCAGAAGTCGAAAGCTTACGGGCAACCCAGCGGGCCAAGCGAGCAAGACGCAACACCGGCAAGTCCGCCGATGATCGCACCATTGACGATCTTGGTGTCTTGGTTGTCGGCAATGGCCGCGCCAACGACGGCACCCGCCAACCCGCGCGAACCCGGGTCTTGCAAGCAGCCTGCCAAGGGCGTGGCAATAAGAAGAAGGGCGATGAATTTCCGCATGATCGTGTGCCTCTCAAGGTTTTTGTTATAGGCGCGGATTCTACGCCCCCAACCTCGGAAACAAAAGCAAAATCATGCCCAAGGCCGCCTGTGCCCGCCTCATGCGCAAGGCTCCGCCCAGCACCTTCCAAACCGGCCACAGCGCGAAACGCAGCACAAAAAAATGACCCACCCCCAAAGGGGACGGGCCAAGTTTTTTGGAAAGGGTCACAAGGGGCAGACACAGCCGGGTTTTGGCCCAAACCAAGGCCCAAGCCGCTTAGATCGTCGATAGCCCCATCGTGCGAAACAACGCCGCGCCATGCAAATCCCATTTTCGCCAAGGCCGGGCCTTGCGCGAAAAACTGCCAGTAAGACAAGGGCTTGCGCGGATTCATGCCTATTCGTCCTCGTCCTCGTCGTCCCAGACATAGGGCGCGGCTTCGGGGGCAAAGACCTCGGGGAAAGACACTTCGGCGCGCTTGCGGTCAATCTTCAAAAGCGCATCATACGAGGCCGGATCAAACGGGTCTTCAGCCGCCACCAACTCGCGGCCAAACAGCCACGACAAACGCCCGGCATCCAGATTGCCGCGTTCAAAAACCTCTTCGCCAAAGTAGTTCCAAAGCGCCGCCATAAAGGCCGTATCGGCGGCCCGATCCGGGCCTTTGCGGTCCTTGAACCGCTCGCGCCGGATGATCTTGGTCGCACCTTCCTTGACGTTGGCGCGGCGGATGGTGAATTGAAAATCGGTTCCAGTCAGCCGACTGGGAAAGCCACGATGCTTTAGCATGGGCGCACCTCATAAGTTGCGGCGCGCAGGGTGGGAACGGGCACCGGCCGGTCGCCCCGGCGCGCCCGTTCCGGAAGATTAGGCGCCGTATTTGCCCGACGAGGTCGGCTCAACGGTGAGGGGGGCAACCGTCGGCTCGGGCGCGGGCTGCGCGCAAGCGGCAAGGGTGGCAAGCGCCACAAGGGCGACAAGTGCAGATTTCCGCATGAGAATCTCCGTTCAGGGTTGGTTGAAGAACCTTCAACATAGCCCGAGCGCAGACCAAGCACAAACGGCCAAGCGGTGCAAAAGCAAGTCTCTGCCGGTGCAAAAGATAGAAAAAGGGCGGGCCGGGCCTGAACGGCCCCAAAAGCCCGCCCGATCGTCTTACTTGTATTTGCCGGTGTAGGTCGGTTCGACCGAAACAGGCTCGTCCACATAGACGACGTCATCGTTGGGCTTACCTGCGCAAGCTGCAACAAAGGCAACCATGCACAGCGACAGAATGATTTTCGTGCTCGACATCCTCGACTCCTATGTTCTTGGAGGGCCTCGCGACATGCAGGCCCCCTTCTAGAGGTGCAGACCGCTTGGGTTCGGCCTGCGTGAACAATAGCCGACAAACTCAGGAATTGACACGAAGATTCGGAAAATGGCGCCGATTGTGGCAAGACCGCATCAGACAGTGGCGGCAAAGCGCTGATGGCCACAAAATCTAGCGGATGCATTAGAAGATCTCCCAAATGCAGACGCCATCCTCGATGCGGAAGGCTTCGAAATACTGCACAGCCTCGGGATCGGCCTCGCCAAAGGGCACCGGGCGATCTTCCATCGAGATGATGATCTGGCTTGGCATCGGGGTCGTCCCCGTCACCCGCGCCAAGGCGTAATTTTCGCACAGCCACGCGATATCATCCGCCGCCGCCTGAAAATCGACCGAGCCTGTGTCACGGTTGATTTCCGGCGCAAGAAAGCGGAACCGCACCACCAAACCTTGGGGGCCTTGGCTGTTGGCCAGCGTTTCGATCAGCGTGACCGACTGACCCGAGGGCAGCACAATGGCCGCATCGCCACCGGGGGAAGAGACATCTCCCCCCGTGCCAACCTGCCACATCTGCCCCGTCTCCCCCATCGGCTCAGCCCCTTACAGCGGAATATTGTCGTGCTTTTTCCACGGGGTAACTTGCTTTTTGTTGCGCAAGGACGCAAAGGCCCGCGCCACGCGGCGGCGCGTCGACTGGGGCATGATCACCTCGTCGATGAACCCCTTTTCCGCCGCCACGAAGGGGTTGGCGAAACGGTCCTCATATTCCTTGGTCAGACGGGCAATCTCCTCGGGCGATTTGCCGCGATGGATGATCTCGGTCGCGCCCTTGGCCCCCATCACCGCCACTTCGGCGGTGGGCCAAGCATAGTTGAAATCCGCCCGCAGGTGTTTGGACGCCATCACCACATAGGCCCCGCCATAGGTTTTGCGGGTCAGCACCGTGACCTTCGGCACCGTCGCCTCGCCATAGGCAAACAACAGTTTCGCCCCGTGCTTGATGACCCCACCATATTCCTGCCCCGTGCCGGGCAAGAAGCCGGGCACGTCCACCAGCGTCAGGATCGGAATTTCAAAGGCATCGCAGAAGCGCACGAACCGCGCGGCCTTGCGGCTGGCGTCAATGTCCAGACACCCCGCCAGCACCATCGGCTGATTGGCCACCACCCCCACGGTCTGCCCCTCCAGCCGGATAAAGCCGGTGATGATATTGGCGGCAAACTCTTTCTGAATCTCAAAGAAATCCGCCTCATCGGCGATCTTCAGGATCAGTTCCTTCATATCATAGGGCTGGTTCGGATTGTCCGGCACCAGCGTATCAAGGCTCGTCTCGATGCGGGCAGGATCGTCAAAGAAGGGCCGCGTCGGTGCCTTGTCGCGGTTGTTCAGCGGCAAAAAGTCGATCAACCGCCGCGCCTCGGCCAGCGCTTCCACATCGTTCTCAAAGGCCCCATCGGCCACGCTCGACTTGCGGGTATGGGTCGACGCACCGCCCAATTCCTCGGCCGTCACCACCTCATTCGTGACGGTTTTCACCACATCCGGGCCGGTCACGAACATATAGCTCGAATCCTTCACCATGAAGATGAAGTCTGTCATCGCCGGGCTGTAAACCGCGCCGCCCGCACATGGCCCCATGATCAGAGAAATCTGCGGCACCACGCCCGAGGCCATGATATTGCGCTGGAACACCTCGCCATAGGCGGCCAAAGACGCCACGCCCTCTTGAATCCGCGCCCCACCAGAATCGTTGATCCCGATCACCGGCGCGCCGTTCTGAATGGCCAGATCCATGATCTTGCAAATCTTGGCGCCGTGGGTCTCCGACACCGACCCGCCCATCACCGTAAAGTCTTGGCTGAACACATAGACCTGACGGCCGTTCACCGTGCCCCAGCCCGTCACCACGCCGTCGCCAGCAGGCTTTTCCGCCTCCATGCCGAAATCCACGCAGCGGTGGGTGACGAACATGTCAAACTCTTCGAAAGACCCCTCGTCCAGCAAAAGCTCGATCCGCTCGCGCGCCGTCAGCTTGCCCTTGGCATGCTGCGCATCAATCCGGCGCTGACCGCCGCCCTGACGGGCCACGGCGCGGCGCTGTTCCAACTGGTCCAGAATGTCTTTCATGGCAGGCCTCCCCAAAATCTTGGGCACAATAGCCGCGCCCTTGACGCGAACAAAGCGGATTCCCGTAAATTTGCATAATATTGGCAGATGCAATTTTGCTAATTGCAAATCTGCAAATCGACACCGAAAAAAATGGCTGCTGTCGGGACGGAAACCCGACGCAAACCCGACGCGAAACCGACGCAAACCACCCGGCTTTTCGCAAAGCACTCAAGGCCTTATAAGGCCCCAAACCGCGACAGGAGCCGCAATGTCCCTTCCCATTCCCGTCACCACCATTGGCCTTCTCTTGGCCTCAAACATCTTTATGACCTTCGCATGGTATGGCCATCTGAAATTCAAAACCGCCAGCCTTGTAACGGTGATTTTCATCTCTTGGGGCATCGCATTTTTCGAATATCTGCTGATGGTTCCGGCCAACCGCATCGGTCACGGGCATTTCTCGGCGGCCGAGTTGAAAACCATCCAAGAGGTCATCACGCTTACGGTTTTTGCCGTGTTTTCCGTGACCTACCTGAAAGAGCCGCTGACATGGAACCACCTTGTCGGCTTTGGTTTCATCGCCTTGGGGGCGTTTTTCATCTTTCACAAATGGGCCTGACCCCCTAGACACCCCCGCTCCACAGGCGTAGCCCTGAGACATGCGCAAGTCTGTGATCTTCCTGAACCGCGCCACGCCACCCCATGTCATCACGCTTGTGCTGCTGGCCGGGCTTTCGGCGCTGACGATGAACATTTTCCTGCCCTCGCTGCCGGGCATGGCCACATGGTTCGAGGTGCCCTACGCCCTCATGCAGCTGTCGGTGGCGCTCTATCTCGCCCTGTCGGCAGCGCTACAGATTGTGATCGGGCCTATCTCTGACCGCTATGGGCGGCGCAAGGTGGTGCTGGGCTCGCTGATCCTGTTCCTCTTGGCCACCGTGGGCACCCTTGTTTCACCCAATGCCGAAACCTTCCTCTTCTTCCGCATGGCCCAAGCGGTGATTGCCGCTGGAATGGTGCTTTCGCGCGCCATCGTGCGCGACATGGTCCCCGATGCCGAGGCCGCTTCGATGATCGGCTATGTCACCATGGGGATGAGCCTTGTGCCGATGATCGGCCCGGCCATCGGTGGGTTTTTGGACGCCGCCTTTGGCTGGCAGGCCAATTTCACCCTTCTTTTGTTGGTCGGACTTGGCGTCACCGCCCTTGTCTGGGCCGATCTTGGCGAGACCTCCGCGCCAAAAGACACCAGCTTTGCCGCGCAAATCCGCCAATATCCCGGCCTTCTCACCTCGCGCCGGTTTTGGGGCTATTGCATGGCCGCCGCCTTTTCCTCGGGCTGTTTTTTCGCCTATCTCGGCGGCGCGCCCTACGTCGGGACCGAGGTTTTCGGCCTCTCCTCGCAGGAAATCGGCCTTCTTTTCGCGCTGACGGCCATTGGCTATCTGATCGGCAACTTTCTGGCCGGGCGCTTTTCGGTGCGGCTGGGGCTGAACCGGATGATCCTTTTGGGCACGCTGACCACCACGGTCGGGCTGGGTGTTCTTACCGTGTTAACACTTGCCGGGTTATCTGGTCCCATCGTGTTTTTCGTTCTCACGGTTCCCATGGGCATCGGCAACGGGCTTTCGCTGCCCAACGCCAATGCCGGGATCCTCTCGGTGCGGCCCGAACTTGCGGGCACGGCCTCGGGGCTTGGGGGCGCGATCATGATCGGTGGCGGTGCGGGTCTTGCGGCGCTGGCAGGCTGGCTTTTGGGTCCGGGATCCAGTGAGATGCCGTTGATTTTATTGATGCTTTTATCCTCAATCGGCTCGGTCGTCTCAATCCTTTGGGTGATCCGCCGCGCCCGCGCCTTGGGGATCGCCGCATAGCGCCCGGCATGACTCCCCTTGACGGGTCAAGTTTGCAAAGCCAATTTGAAATTTGCAAATGGGGGCGGGGATGGCCACACAGAAACTTTACGCAGGTGCAAAGCTGCGCGAACTGCGCAGCCGCCTTGGCCTGACGCAGCGGATCTTTTCTGACAAGCTGGGTGTTTCGCTGCCCTATCTGAACCAGATGGAAAACAACCATCGCCCGGTTTCGGCGGCCGTGGTCTTGGCTTTGGCGCAAGAGTTTGGGCTGGATGTGACCGAGCTGACCGTGGGCGAAGGGGAGCGTCTGGTCTCTGACATGCGCGAGGCGCTGGCCGATCCGGTCTTTGCCAAAGCCGCCCCACCCTTGGCCGATCTGCGCCTTGCCGCCTCGAACGCCCCGGCGCTGGCCCGCGCCTTCCTTGATCTGCACCGCGCCTACCGCCAAAGCCACGAACGTCTGGCCTCACTCGATGAGGCTTTGGGCCGCGACGACGCCGGATTGCGGGCCAGCCCTTGGGAGGAAGTGCGCGATTTCTTTCACTATTGCGACAATTACGTCGATGCCATCGACCGCGCCGCAGAACATTTCGCAAGCGGCGCAGGCCCCGGAAAAGACGTGCTTATTTCGGCCACCGAGGCGCTGCGCAAGCGCGGCCTTGATGTGCATTTTTCCGATACTGGCCCCTTGCGCCAGTTTGATCCCACCACTCGGCGGCTGGAACTTTCGGCCCGCGCCGCCGCTCCGACCCAGCGCTTTCAACTGCTTTATCAGGTCGCGCTGCAAACCCAGAATGAACTGCTTGAGGCGACCCTCGACCTCGCCCGCTTTACCACGCCCGAAGCCCGCGACATCGCCAAGATCGGGCTGGCCAATTACTTTGCCGGGGCGGCCCTTTTGCCCTATCGCGCCTTTCTTGAGGCGGCGCAAAAAACCCGGCACGATCTGGAACGGCTGGCCGATATCTTTGGCGCGTCCATCGAACAGGTCGCGCACCGGCTTTCCACCCTGCAACGCCCCGGTGCCAAGGGGATCCCCTTCTTCTTTGTCCGCGTCGATCAGGCGGGCACCATCACCAAACGCCATTCGGCCACCCGGCTGCAATTCGCCCGTTTCGGTGGCGCCTGCCCCCTGTGGAACGCCCACCGCGCCTTTGAAACGCCGGGCCATTTCCTGCGCCAACTGGCCGAAACCCCGGACGGCGTGCGCTATCTCTGCCTGTCGCGCGATGTGTCAAAACCCGGCGGCGCTTTCCTTGCCCCGGTGCGGCGCTATGCGATTTCGCTGGGCTGCGAGATCACCCATGCCGCCAGCCTTGTCTATTCCGATGGGCTGGATCTGAAGGGCCGCTTTGAGCCCATCGGCATTTCTTGCCGCATCTGCGAGCGGCACGATTGCCACCAGCGCTCCGTTCCGCCGCTAGAGCGGCGTTTGCGCGTTGACCCAGACCGCCGGGGCCTTTTGCCCTATGACATCGCCGATTGATCGTCAGCACAGCAAAAAGGGGGCCAGATGGCCCCCTTTTCCTGCGAATTATCCGATCAGATCACTTCAAATGCTGCCAGATGTGATCCTTCAGATGCGCCCGCTTTTTGCGCAGATGCTCTTCTTCTTCCTCGCTCATCAGGTCCAACCGCACCTCGGCACGGTGCACTTTTTCGTTCAGCGCGTCATACTCGGCCACCAGCTTGGCAAAATGGGCGTCCGTCTCCTTCAAGGCACTGATCTTGTTCACCTTATCAGGAAACTCAACGGCAAGAGCATGGGGGGTGTGTGACATGGGTGTCTCCTTCTTCCTGTCAGCCCCAATTTTATCCAACCCGCCAGATATCGCTTTGATGCGGATCAAGTTTCTTGCCAAACCGCCGCTTTTTTCAGCGCTGGCTGGTCTGCCAGTTTTGCGACATCACCGGCCCAAGGTTTGACCGTGGCAATTGGCGGCCAAGGATGTGATCAGACGCCTTTTCGCCCGTCATAATCGACGGGCCATTGAGGTTGCCATTGGTCACCTGCGGGAAGATCGAGCTGTCAGCCACCCGCAGCCCCTCGACCCCAATCACCCGACATTCCGGATCGACCACCGCCATCGGATCATCCGCCGCCCCCATCCGGCAGGTGCCGCAGGGGTGATAGGCGCTTTCGGCATGGTCGCGCACAAAGGCATCCAGCTCGGCATCGGTCTGCAAATCCAGCCCGGGCTGGATCGTCGCCTTGATAAAGGGCGTGATCGCGGGCTGTTCGAAAATCTCGCGCGTCAGTCGGATGACCTTGCGGAAATCCTCCCAATCGCGGGGGTCGGACATATAGTTGAACTGGATCTTCGGCACCGACATCGGATCGGCCGAGCGCAGGGTGACCGACCCGCGCGACTTGGCGCGCATCGGGCCGGTATGGACCTGAAACCCATGGCCCCCCGCCACCGCCTGCCCGTCATAACGCACGGCGATGGGCAGGAAATGATACTGGATGTCGGGATATTCCACGCCCTTGTCCGACCGGATAAAGCCGCAGGCCTCAAACTGGTTCGACGCGCCAAGGCCCTTTTTGGTGAACAGCCACTGCGCCCCGATCAGCGCCTTGCCCCAGATATTCCAGTATTTGTAAAGCGTTATCGGCTGGGCCGCCTGATACTGCATATAAATCTCAAGGTGGTCTTGCAGGTTCGCCCCCACACCGGGGCGATGCGCCACCACCTCAATGCCGTGATCCTTCAGATGCGCCGCATCGCCAATGCCCGACAGCATCAGGATCTTGGGCGAGTTGATGGAGGAGGCCGCAACGATCACCTCAGCCGACGCGCGGATCACCTCGATCTTGCCGCCGCGCGCAATCTCAACCCCCACGGCGCGACCGTTTTCGATCACCACCTTGCGGGCAAAGGCGCGCACCAACTCGACATTGCCGCGCGCCATGGCCGGGCGCAGATAGGCGCTGGCGGCAGACCAGCGCTTGCCCTTCCAGATCGTCGCCTCCATCGCGCCAAAGCCCTCTTGGCGCTGGCCGTTATAGTCGCCGGTCATCTGGTAGCCGGCCTGCTGACCGGCCTTGATAAAGGCATCAAACAGCGGGTTTTTGCGCGGCCCGCGGGTGATGTGCAGCGGGCCATTGGTGCCGCGATAGGCCGGATCGCCCGCCGCCCCGGCATCGTCCGCCCCATGCCAGTTTTCCATGCGCTGGAAATAGGGCAGCACATCGGCATAGGACCAGCCTTGCGCGCCCATCGCCTCCCATGTGTCATAGTCGCGGGCATGGCCGCGCACATAGACCATACCGTTGATGCTGGAAGACCCGCCAATCACCTTGCCGCGCGGTGTGACCAGACGACGGCCGCCCAGATGCGGTTCCGGCTCGGTCGACAGGCCCCAGTCATAGAGCGGCATGTTCATCGGATAGGAAAGCGCCGCCGGCATCTGGATGAAGGGCCCCGCATCCGAGCCGCCCTGTTCGATCACGATCACCCGCTTGCCCGCCTCACCCAGCCGGTAGGCCATGGCAGAGCCCGCCGAACCTGACCCGATGATCACATAATCTGCCTGCATCATTCCCTCCCGCCTGTCGAGCGGCCTTCTTCAATTTCCCTGAACGCTGCCAAAGGCTTAGTAAGGCGCGTCGACCGGCCCCATGCCGACATAGACACTCTTGACTTGGGTATAGTGCTGCACCGCCGCATGGCCGTTTTCGCGCCCCACGCCCGACAGTTTCGACCCGCCAAAGGGGGCCTCAACAGGTGTCAGGTTATAGGCGTTGATCCAGCAGGTGCCCGCCTGCAACTGGCCGATCACCCGATGCGCGCGGGTCATGTCCGCGGTGAACACCCCTGCCGCCAGACCGAATTCGGTGGCATTGGCCCGCGCGATCACCTCATCCTCGGTGTCGAAATCCAAAACCGCCATCACCGGGCCGAACACCTCTTCGCGGGCGATGGTCATGCTGTCGGTGACATCGGCGAAAACGGTGGGCTGCACATAATAGCCGGTGTTGGGCGCGGCCCGACCGCCGCCGCAGACAAGCGTCGCGCCCTCGGCCTTGGCAGTGGCGATATAGGCCAGCACCTTATCCAGCTGGGTGGACGACACGAGGGGACCCATCTGGGTTGCCTCATCCAAGGGGTCGCCCAGCTGGATCTTCGCCGCGCGTTCGGCCAAGGATTTCAGGAACTTGGCCTTGATGCCCTTTTGCACGAAAACCCGCGTGCCATTGCTGCACACCTGCCCGGCGGAATAGAAATTGCCCAGCATCGCCGCGCCCACCGCATCCTCGACCGATGCATCGTCAAAGACCACCAAGGGCGATTTGCCGCCCAGTTCCATGGTGACATGGCGCACACCTGCGGCGGCGGCGGCATAAACCTTTTGCCCCGTCGGCACCGATCCCGTGAGCGAGACCTTGGCCACGCGCGGATCAGTGACCAGCGCGCCCCCCACGGCACCGCGCCCCTGCACCACGTTGAAAAGCCCGGCCGGAAGCCCGGCCTCGATGAAGATTTCAGCCAGTTTCAGCGCGCCAAGGGGGGTGACTTCCGAGGGTTTGAACACCATGGCATTGCCAAGCGCCAAGGCGGGGGCGGATTTCCAGCAGGCGATCTGGCTGGGGTAGTTCCACGCGCCAATGCCCACGCAAACCCCCAAGGGCTCGCGAATGGTATAGACGAAATCGCGCCCCACGGGGATGGTCTCGCCCGTCACCGTGGGGGCAAGCCCTGCGAAATACTCAATCGCATCGGCGCCCGAGGGCCAGTCGGCCACCAGCGTTTCCTGCATCGGCTTGCCGGTATCCAGCGTTTCAAGGCGCGACAGTTCGGGGTTGCGGTCGCGGATGATGTCGGCCGCACGCCGCAGGATGCGGGCGCGGTCAACCGGGCGCATGGCGCCCCATGCGGCTTGGGCGCGGGTGGCGCTGGCCAAGGCCGCCTCGATCACCGCGGGCGTCGCCTCATGCACCACGGCGATCACCTCGCCGGTGGCGGGGTAGATCACCTCGATCGGCGCGCCGGCCTTGTCCTCGACATAGGTTCCATCCACGAAATGGCTGGCCTTGGGTTGCGCCTTCATGCGTCACGTCCTGTCAGTTGAGAGTTCAGATAATCCAGCGCCGTGGCCACTGCCGCCGCGCCATCGGGGGCGCCGGATTTCAGCACCTCGCGCAGGTAAAGCCCGTCGATCAGCGCCCCAAGCCCTTCGGCCACAGGCTCGGCCCGGTCGCCCGCAAGCGGGCGCAGCGCGGCCAGAAGGTTCGAACGCAGGCGGCGCTGATAGACCGCCAAAAGCCGCTTGGCCTCGGGCACGGTCTGGGCCAGCACCCAGAAATTCAGCCAGGCCCCAACCGCCTCGCGCCGGAAATTCGCCGGGCTGAAACTGGCCCAGAGGATCGCCTTGAGCCGCGCCTCTGGCCCTGTTGCAAGATGCAGCGCGCCGCGCACCTCGGCACCATAAAGCGACAGGATGTGGCGCATGGCAGCCAAGAAAATCTCTTCCTTAGAGCCGAAATAGTGATGCGCCAGCGCACTGGACATGCCTGCACGCTTGGCGATCTGGCTGACCGTGACATCCAATGACCCCGCACGCCCGATCTCGACGATCGTCGCTTTGACGAGCGCCGCCTTTCGGATAGGCTCCATCCCAACTTTGGGCATTTCGGTCTGGCTCCAAGATTCTTCTTGCCAAACCGATAAAGCGTGAAGTTTATTGACTCGTCAATCAACAAAAAGCAGGGAGCTTTCTGATGACCCTTCGCACCACCGCACGCGTCGCCCTGATGGGCACCGCCGTGACCTTTGCCCTTGCCAGTTCCGCCTTTGCCGAAGGCTGTGACAAGATCACCTTCTCGGATGTGGGCTGGACCGACATCACCGCCACCACCGCCGCCACCAGCCTGATCGTCGAGGCGCTGGGCTATGAGACCGAAACCAAAGTCCTGTCGGTTCCGGTGACCTATACCGGTCTTGCCGAAGGCGATATCGACGTGTTCCTTGGCAACTGGATGCCGACGATGGAGGCCGATATCGCACCCTATCGCGATGCGGGCACGGTTGAGGTGATCCGCACCAATCTCGAAGGCGCGAAATACACGCTGGCCACCAACGAGGCCGGTGCCGCGCTGGGGATCTCTGATTTCAACAACATCAAGGACCACAAGGACGCGCTGGAAGGCAAGATCTTTGGCATCGAGCCGGGCAATGACGGCAACCGCCTGATCTTGGAAATGATCTCGGGCGGGCCGTTTGGTCTGGACGGGTTCGAAGTGGTGGAAAGCTCGGAAGCGGGCATGCTGGCCGAGGTGAAGAACAAATCCGACGCGGGCGAGCCGATCGTGTTCCTTGGCTGGGAACCCCACCCGATGAACGCCAATTTCAAGATGACCTATCTGTCGGGCGGCGATGATGTGTTCGGCCCGAACTTTGGCGGCGCGGTGGTGGATACCAACACCCGCAAAGGCTATGTCGCGGAATGCCCGAACACCGGCAAGCTGTTGCAAAACCTTGTCTTCTCGCTCCAGATGGAAAACGAGATCATGGGTGCGATCTTGAACGACGGGGCGGACCCGCGCGATGCCGCAAAGGCATGGCTCGCCGCCAATCCCGGCACTTGGGAGCCTTGGCTGGATGGGGTGACCACCAAGGACGGTGGCGACGCCAAGGCGGCTGTGACGGCTGCGCTGCAATAACTTCGGCGCGGCTCCACGGCTGGCCTCCGGGGGTTTCACACCCCCGGACCCCCGTGGGATATTTGTGAACAGATGAACGGGGGGGCGGCCATGGAATGGTTGACCGATAACAAGATCCCGGTCGGAAAGGTGGCAAAGACCATCAATGACTGGCTGAATGACAATCTGGGCGGGTTTTTCGATTTGGTTTCCGTGATGATGGAGACCTTGATTGACGCCATCTTGTGGTGCCTGCAAACCCCGCATCCCTTTGTGATCGTGGCCCTGTTCATCGCTTTGGCATGGTATTTGCAGCGGTCTTGGAAAGTCTGTCTTTGGGTGCTGATCGGGTTCTTGTTCATCTTGAACCAAGGCTATTGGAAACCCACGACCGAAAGCCTGACCTTGATCTTGTCGGCCTGTGTGGTCTGCATGGGGCTGGGTGTGCCCATCGGCATTGCCGCCGCGCATCGCCCGCGGCTTTATTCGGCCATGGTGCCGGTGCTGGACCTGATGCAGACGCTGCCGACCTTTGTTTATCTCATCCCGGCCATCGTGTTCTTTGGTCTGGGCATGGTGCCGGGGCTGATTGCGACCGTGATCTTTGTGCTTCCCGCCCCTATTCGCCTGACCTATCTGGGTGTCTCCTCGACCCCCACCGCACTTTTGGAGGCGGCGACCGCCTTTGGTGCCACCCCCCGGCAGCGGTTGTGGAAAGTCGAATTGCCCTATGCGCTGCCGCAGATCATGGCGGGGCTGAACCAGACGATCATGCTCAGCCTGTCGATGGTGGTGATCGCGGCACTGGTTGGGGCGAATGGCCTTGGCGTGCCGGTCATCCGGGCCTTGAACAGCGTGAACACCGCGCTGGGATTTGAGTCGGGCTTTATCATCGTGGTGGTGGCCATTTTGCTGGATCGGTCATTGAGGATGAAAACCAAATGAACGCGGTAGAATTCGACAAGGTCTCGATCGTTTTTGGTGACAATCCTGCCGCCGCCCTGCCCTTGATGGACCAAGGCCTGTCGCGGGCGGAGATACAGGAAAAGACCGGCCAAATCTTGGGCGTGCATGAGTGCAGCCTAAACGTCGGCGAGGGTGAAATCCTTGTGCTGATGGGCCTGTCGGGGTCGGGCAAATCCACGCTTTTGCGCGGGGTGAACGCGCTGAACCCCGTGGTGCGGGGCGAAGTGCGGGTGCGGGCGGGCGGCGAGATGGTGTCGGTGACCCATGCCAATCCCGAGATGCTGCGGAGCCTGCGGCTGTCAACCGTTGCCATGGTGTTTCAGCAATTTGGCCTTTTGCCTTGGCGGACGGTGCGCGAGAATGTGGGGCTGGGTTTGGAACTGGCGGGCCAGACCCCGGCCCAGCGCCGTGCCAAGGTGGATCAACAGTTGGAGTTGGTGAACCTGGGCGCCTGGGCCGAGCGCAAGGTGGGCGAGTTGTCAGGCGGCATGCAGCAGCGCGTTGGCCTTGCCCGCGCCTTTGTCACCGAAGCGCCGATCCTATTGATGGACGAGCCGTTTTCGGCACTTGACCCCCTGATCCGCGCCAAGCTGCAAGATGAGCTTTTGGATCTGCAAACCAAGCTGAAACGCACCATCGTCTTCGTGTCTCACGATCTGGACGAAGCGTTCAAGATCGGCAACCGCATTGCCTTGATGGAGGGCGGGCGGCTGGTGCAGGTCGGCACCGCGCGCGAGATCATTGCCAATCCGGTCAGCGAGTATGTGGCCGAGTTTGTCGCCCATATGAACCCTTTGGGGGTTTTGACCGCGCGCGATGTCATGGTCGCAGGGCCGGGCGGTGGCAGCTTGGCGGTGGCCGCAGAAACCCCGGTCAAAGCGTTGATGGAGATGCTCAAGAACGGGGCCAGCGAGATCACCGTGACCGATCAGGGCCAACCGATTGGCCGCATTCAGGCCACCGACGTTCTGGCGCGCCTCTTGGACCCGCGCGGACAGGCGTAAGGGCCTGTCCGGCGCAAGACGGTCAAGGGGGCAGCCCTCGATCGGCCCAGAGGGTGAGCCGTTAGGCCTCAGATGGCGCTTTTTTGGCAGTGGTTTTTTTCGCTGCAGCGGTTTTACCTGCCGTCTTTTTGGCGGGTGCCTTCTTTGCGGGGGCCTTTTTTGCGCCCTCGGCCTTGGCCGCCTTCTTGGGTGCTGCCTTTTTCTTGCCCCCTGATTTGCCCGCCTTTTCGACGATCAGCGCCAGCGCCTCGTCCAGCGTCACCGCCTCGGGCGTCAGCTCTTTGGGCAAGGTGGCATTGACCTTTTCCCATTTCACATAAGGCCCGTATTTGCCCGGCATCACCAGAACCGGCCCGCCATCGGGATGCTCGCCCAAGGCGCGCAAAGGCTCTGCTGCCGCCCCACGGCCCGGGCCGCGCGCCGCCTTTTGCGCCAAAACCTCAACCGCACGGTTCATGCCGATGGTAAAAACCTCTTCGACATCGGGGATATTGGCATAGGTGCTGCCATGTTTGACATAGGGGCCAAAGCGGCCAATCGCGGCCTCGATCATCTGGCCATCATCGGGATGCGCGCCAATCTGGCGCGGCAGGCCCAGCAAATCCAGCGCCCGTTCCAACGTGAGGGTCTCGGCGGCCCAGCCTTTGGGCAGGCTGGCGCGGTCGGGCTTGGGCTGCGCCTCGGTCGCCTCGCCGCGTTGCACATAGGGGCCAAAGCGCCCCGTGCGCATGGTGATCGGCAGGCCATTTTCATCTTGGCCGAGCACCTTGCCATCCACCGCCGCGCCCGCATCTTCGCCGGTGGAAATCGGGCGGGTATAGCGGCATTCGGGATAGTTTTTGCAGCCGATGAAGGCCCCGCCAGAGCGCGCGGTTTTCAGATGCAGACGCCCGGTGCCACAGGTTGGGCAGCTGCGCGGATCAGACCCATCGGCGCGCAAGGGATAAAGATGCGGCGACAAAAAGTCGTCAATCTTTTCAAGAACCTCAGTGATCCGCAGCTCGGCCGTTTCGGCCACAGCGGCGGAAAAATCGCGCCAAAACCGCGTCAGCACATCCTTGTAGTCGCGCTCACCTGCCGAGACATCGTCCAGCTCGGTTTCCAGATCGGCGGTGAAATCATATTCCACATATTTGTGGAAATAATTCGCCAAAAACGCCGTCACCAATCGCCCCTTATCCTCGGGGATCAGGCGGTTCTTGTCTTTTTTCACATATTCTCGGTCAACGATGGTGCTCAGAACGCTGGCATAGGTTGACGGGCGGCCAATGCCCAACTCTTCCATCCGCTTGACCAAGGTCGCCTCGGTATAGCGCGGCGGGGGCTGGGTGAAATGCTGATCGGGCTGCACCTTGCGCTTGTCCAGCGCCTCGCCATTGGCCAGTTGCGGCAGGCGGGCGTCATCTTCTTCTTCCTCGTCGCGGCCCTCGTCATAAATCTTCAAAAAGCCGTCAAACTGCACCACTTGGCCCGTGGCCCGGAAGCCCACCTGCGCATCGGGTGACAAGATATCGACCGTCGTGCGTTCCATCCGGGCGGCGGCCATCTGGCTGGCAAGGGTGCGCTTCCAGATCAGATCATAAAGCCGGCGCTGGTCGGCGTCGGCCAGACGCAGGCTGTCGGGATCGGCAGTCATATCGGTGGGGCGGATGCATTCATGCGCCTCTTGGGCGTTCTTGGCCTTGTTCTTATAGATCCGCGGCGCATCTGGCACATAGGCAGCCCCAAACCGCTTGGCAATCTCGGCGCGGGCCGCCGACACCGCCTCAGGTGCCATGTCGATGCCGTCGGTCCGCATATAGGTGATATGCCCCGCCTCATAAAGCCGCTGGGCCGCGTTCATTGTGGCCTTGGCACCAAAGCCGAACTTGCGGCTGGCCTCTTGTTGCAGGGTCGAGGTCATAAAGGGCGCATAGGGGTTGCGGCTGGCGGGTTTGGCCTCGACGCTGTGCACGGAAAACTGGCGCGAGTTGACCGCCTGCACCGCCAATTCGGCCGCCGTGTCGCTGGGCAGGTCGAACTTATCCAGCTTCTTGCCGCCCAGCGTGGTCAGCCGTGCCTCAAACTCTTGGCCGCGCGGGGTTTTGAAGGTGGCGGCCACGGTCCAAAACTCGCGGGCGCGGAAGGCCTCGATCTCCATCTCGCGCTCGACAATCAGGCGCAGGCAGACCGATTGCACGCGGCCCGCCGATTTCGCCCCCGGCAGCTTGCGCCACAAGACCGGCGACAGGGTAAACCCCACCAGATAATCCAGCGCGCGGCGGGCAAGATAGGCCTCCACCAGCGGCAGATCGATCTCGCGCGGCTCTTTCATCGCCTTGGTCACCGCCTCTTTGGTGATGGCGTTGAAGGTCACGCGCGACACCTTCTTGCCCTTCTTCAGGCTGCTGGCCAGCGCCTCTTTCAGATGCCACGAAATCGCCTCGCCCTCACGATCCGGGTCGGTGGCCAAGATCAGCGTGTCATCGGTTTTCAGCGCTTCGGCAATGGCGCGAACATGCTTTTTGCTGTCCGCCGCCACCTCCCATGTCATGTCAAACCCATGGTCAGGATCGACCGAGCCGTCCTTGGGCGGCAGATCGCGCACATGGCCATAGCTGGCCAAAACCGTGTAGTCCGATCCCAAATATTTGTTGATCGTCTTGGCCTTGGCGGGGGATTCGACGACGACGACAGGCATGGATTTGCACTTTCAGCAGGACGGAAAACGGGGGCGAACCATGGGGGCCAAGCCCGGTCCTTGTCAACCAGCCTTATCAACCAGCTTTGTCAAGCCGCCTTGTCAAAAAATGCAGCGATGAAAGGGCTTGCGCCTTTCCAAATACTCATCTTGCAACGGGTCAAAGCTGCGCCACGGCGTCAGAACCGACGCCTAGCCTGCCCGCGACAAAAGGCCACCCGGCGCGCGGGTGATCTGCCCCTCCAGCTCTAGCGAGACCAAGGCCGGCGTTAGAACCGCCGGGGGCAAGGCGAGATCACGGATCAGCTGATCTTCGGCCAAGGGGCTGGGGCCAAGCCGGGCCAAGATCTGCGCATGCACCTGCGCAATGTCACCCAAAGGCCGCCGGGCCGGGGTTGGCCCCGGCAGCGGCGGGGCAGATGCATCAGGGCTGGGGGGCGCCGGCACGGCCCTGTGCAACCCCAAGGCCTCGGTCACATCGGCTGCATGGCGCACCAAGGTTGCACCGTCGCGCAAGAGCATATTGCAGCCCGCCGCGCGGGCATCAAAGGGGTGGCCCGGCACGGCCAAAACCTCTCGCCCCTGATCGGCGGCGTCGCGGGCGGTGATCAAGCTGCCCGACCGCGCCGCCGCCTCAACCACCACAACCGCCCGCGACAGGCCCGCAATGATGCGGTTGCGCAAGGGAAAATGCCGGGTCTGCGGTTGCAGGCCCGGCGGGTGTTCCGACAGAAGACAGCCCTTTGCGGCAATCTGGCGGGCCAGTTCGGCGTTTTCTTCGGGGTAGATCACATCGACCCCGCCCGCCATCACCGCCACGGTGCCCGTGTCCAAGGCCGCCTCATGCGCCGCCGCATCAATGCCGCGCGCCAGCCCCGACACCACAACCTGCCCCGCCTGTCCCAACCCCTCGGCCAGCCGCCGCGCCATGCGAACCCCCAAGGATGAAGCGTTGCGCGCCCCCACCATCGCCACCATGGGGCGCGCCAAGAGCCCCAGATCGCCCAGCGCCCACAGGATCGGCGGGGCATCGGTCACGTCCATCAAGGCGGCGGGATAATCCGGCCCGCCCCACAACAAAAGCCGCGCCCCCAAGGCGCGGCCTGCCCGCATCTCGGCCTGCGCCACCTCAACCGGGCAAATGGCATAATTCTCAACCCCTGCCGCGCGGGCAATCTCGGGCAAGGCCGCAAGGGCCGCCCGCGCCGAGCCGTGTTCGCCCATCAAACGGTGAAAGGTAACCGCGCCCACCCGGCGTGAGCGGATCAGTTGCAACCAGTCGGCCGGATCGTCGCGCTCTGCCGCATGGGGGCCTGCCGCCCCGATCTGTGCCCTGCCCATCGCTGTGCCCACCGTTTCTGCCCGCTGTCTGTGCCGCCGCCATCGATTCCTAGCCACCTAGACAGCCACCATGCAGCCCATTGGTTAACGACAGGTGAATCCTTTTGCCCCCCGATTGGCCTCGCGCCTCTGGCCTTATCTTTTTCAAACTGGACTTATGAAAAACCCCTGACTGCCCATTGAAACCACCCCGAAATTTGATCAAGTGTTGGGCAACGTGATCTCGCGCCCCGGCGCGCCAAAAGGAAGACCAGCATGAAAAACGCAGATGTTGCCAAGCGCCGGGATGAGGCGATTTCCCGCGGTGTGGGGATGCAGACCCAGATCTATGTCGATCGGGCGCTGAACTCGGAAGTTTGGGACATCGAGGGCAATCGCTATATCGACTTTGCCGCCGGGATCGCGGTGGTCAACACCGGGCATTGCCACCCCAAGGTGATGGATGCGGTGTCCAAGCAGCTGTCGAAGTTCACCCACACCTGCCATCAGGTGCTGCCTTATGAGCATTACATCCGTCTGGCCGAACGCCTGAACGCCGCGGTTCCCGGCGATTTTCCGAAGAAAACTGTCTTTGTGACCACCGGCGCCGAGGCGGTGGAAAACGCCATCAAGGTCGCCCGCATCGCCACGGGCCGCAATGCTGTCATCGCCTTTGGCGGGGCCTTCCATGGCCGGACCTTCATGGGCATGACGCTGACCGGCAAGGTCGAGCCCTATAAAAAGGGCTTTGGCGCGATGATGCCGGATGTCTACCACGTCCCCTTCCCACAGGATGTGCATGGCATCTCTACCGCCGATGCGATGGCCGGGCTGACCAAGCTGTTCAAGGCCGACATTGATCCGGGCCGCGTCGCCGCGATCATCTTTGAACCTGTGCAGGGCGAAGGCGGCTTCTACCCCGCGCCGAAGGATCTGGTGAAGGCCATCCGGAGCTTGTGTGATGAACATGGCATCGTGATGATCGCCGATGAGGTGCAAACCGGCTTTGCCCGCACCGGCACCATGTTCTGCATGGAGCAATATGGCGTGGCCGCCGATATCACCACCATGGCCAAGGGTCTGGCCGGTGGCCTGCCGCTGGCGGCGCTGACCGGCAAGGCCAGCATCATGGATGCGGCCCACCCCGGCGGCCTTGGCGGCACCTATGGCGGCAACCCGATTGGGATTGCGGCGGCAAATGCGGTTCTGGACGTGATCGCAGAGGAAAAGCTTTGCGCCCGCGCCAATGAGCTTGGCAGCCGCCTGAAGCAAAAACTGGAATCGATCCGCGCCGTGACGCCGGAGATCAGCGATATCCGCGGCCCCGGCTTTATGGTCGCCGTTGAATTCGCCAACCCGTCGAACCACGAACCCGATGCGGGCTTTACCAACCGCGTCAAGTCTGAGGCGCAAAAGCGCGGTCTGATCCTGTTGACCTGCGGTGTCTATGGCAATGTGGTGCGCTTTTTGGCCCCCATCACCATTCCCGATGCCCATTTCGCCGAAGCGATGGAGATCCTTGAGGCCTCGGTCGCGGCAGCGCGTCAGGGCTAAGCCAAACACATACCGAAACGGGCGCGCAAGGTATCCTTGCGCGCCCGTTTTGTTTGGAAGAGGCAAGATGCGCCCTTCCCGCTGCGCCTTGGCAGATCAGCCTTCGATGCCGCCCTGCCCGGCGGCGCGGAACCACAGGATGATGGCCTCGCGTTCGGCGGGCTCCATATAGGTCAGGTTCGAAGGCGGCATGGCGTGGCTCAGGCCCGCTTGCAGGTAGATGCGTTTGGCTTCCGCTGCGATCTGGGCGGGGGTCTCTAAGACCACGCCTTTGGGGGCGTAGTGCAGGCCGTCCCAAACCGGCTCGGCCGCGTGGCACATGGAGCAGCGGCCCTGCACGATGGAGACGACATCGTCAAAGCCAGAGGCGGCGGCATAGCGCAAGCTGGCCGGGGCCATGGCGGTTTCGGGGTCTCGGGTTTGCACCGGTGCGGTGGAGAGCCATGCGATCAGCAGGAAAAGGATCGCGGTGGCCGCCCATGTCCAATGCGGGTTGCCCTTGCGGGCGTGCTGGGTGTTGAACCAGTGGCGGATGGTGACGCCCATCAGGAACACAAGCGACGCGATGACCCAGTTGTATTCGGTGGCGAAGACCAAGGGGTAATGGTTCGACAGCATCAGGAAGATCACCGGCAGCGTCAGGTAGTTGTTATGCGTCGAGCGCTGCTTGGCGATCTTGCCGTATTTCGGATCAGGCTTGCGCCCAGCTTTCAGGTCGGCCACCACCACGCGCTGATTGGGCATGATGATGAAAAACACATTGCCCGACATGATGGAGGCGGTGAAGGCGCCAAGGTGCAAAAGGGCCGCGCGGCCCGAGAAGACTTGGGTGTAGAACCAAGCCATGGCGACCAAAAGCGCGAAAAGCGCGACCATCACCCGCGTTTGGTTGGCGTTCACGAAAACCTTGCAGATGGTGTTATAGGCAACCCAGCCAAAGGCAAGCGAGGCCATCGAGATGCCAATCGCCTGCCATGGGGCAAGGTCAGCGACCGAAGGGTCGATGAGATACATCTCATGGCCCATGTAATAGACCAAAACAAGCATGGCAAAGCCGGAAAGCCATGTGGCATAGCTTTCCCATTTGAACCAGACAAGGTGATCGGGCATCTGGGCGGGGGCGACGAGGTATTTCTGGATATGGTAGAATCCGCCGCCGTGGACCTGCCATTCCTCACCATCGGCCCCCGAGGCCAGATTGCGATCACGGCGCAGACCAAGGTCAAGCGCGATGAAATAAAAGGACGACCCGATCCAAGCGATGGCGGTGATGACATGCAGCCAGCGCGTGGCGATTTCCACCCAGTCCCACAAGACCACCCAATCATACATGGCAAGTCGCCCCCTTGATGCTTTGCACAAAGGCTATACCGGGGCGCACCTTTCTGTTAATCCAGTAAATGACGGATCACTTTCAAGTCTGTCCAGATAATCGGGGGTCAGATTGTCCTATGTGAACAATCTCCGCATGTTTGTGCGGGTTTTCGAATTGGGCAGCATGTCAGCGGCGGCGCGCGATCAGCGCACCTCGCCCGCTGTCGCCTCGGCGCGGATTTCGGAGTTGGAAAAGCATCTTGGCGTGCGGCTTTTCTCGCGCACCACCCGCAGTTTGCAGCCCACCGAGAACGGGCGGATCTTTTACGACGGCGCGCGCAAGGTGCTGGAGGCGATTGACGACGCCGAAGCGGCGGTGATGGATGTCACGCAAAACCCGCGCGGGACGATTTTCGTCTCGGCCCCTTTGGGGGTGGGGCGGCGGTTCATCGCGCCGCATGTGCCGGCGTTCAAGGATTTGTATCCGCAGATCGACGTGCGGCTGCGGCTGTCGGACCGGATCATTGATGTGACGGCCGAGGGGCTGGATGTGGCCTTTCATCTGGGGGTGCTCGAGGATTCCACGCTGAAGGTGCGGCTGATTGCCGATTGCCCGAGGGTGCTTTGCGCTGCCCCTGTCTATATTGCGCGGCGGGGGATGCCGGCG
Source organism: Tabrizicola sp. (assembly GCA_965284335.1). Lineage (GTDB taxonomy): Bacteria > Pseudomonadota > Alphaproteobacteria > Rhodobacterales > Rhodobacteraceae > Tabrizicola_A. Next base: position 1,981,730 of record OZ260076.1, read on the forward strand.
GATGGGGCGGCCTTGGTGAATGACCGGCATGACTGTCTGAACCTGCGCTTTCCCGGCGCGAAGGAGTTTCAATGGACCTTGCAGACCGCGGACGGCCCGCGCCGGTTCGAGATTGGTGGGCCGTTTGAAAGCGATGATGGCGATGTGCTGACCGGCTGGGCGCTGGACGGGCGGGGGATCGTGATGAAGCCGGTGTTCGAGGTGGCGGGGTATCTGAGATCGGGCGCTTTGGTGCCGGTGGCCACGGCTACGCCCCCAGTGCCGACGCAGTTGTCGAGCCTGTCGCAGCACCGGCGGCTGAAAGACCCGAAGGTGAAGCTCTTTACCGATTTCATGGCCGGGCATATCCGGGACGCCATTCGGCGGGCGGGGGAGGAATTGGCTGGGTGATCTGAGGCCCCCCACCCCCATCCCCTCCCCACGAGGGGGAGGGGAGGATTTCGGTGACGCATGTTGGCCCTCACGCCAAGCGTGGCCGGAACCGCGAGGGGATGGGAGCCTCCCCTCCCCCTCTGTGGGGAGGGGATGGGGGTGGGGGGCAAGACCGCGCTCACGTCCCCCGCGGCTTCGCCCTCAACGTCGGTTCGGCTTCCGTCGGGTCCTCGGGCCAAGGGTGGCGGGGGTATTGGCCGCGCATGTCTTTCCTGACATCGGCATAGGAGGTCCGCCAGAAGTTGGGGATGTCGAGCGTCACCTGAATGGGTTTCTGGCCCGGCGAGAGGAGCGTCACGCGCAGGGGTTTTCTCGCCTGCCCCACGGTGGGGTGAACCGTGACGCCGAACATTTCCTGCAGGCGGATTTCGATGGCGGGGTGGTCACCGTCATAGTCGATGGGAACCTTGCGGCCCAAGGGCGTGGTGAAATGGGCGGGGACCAGACGGTCAAGCTCGGTCTGTTGGCCCCAGTCGAGGCGGGAGAGGAGCGCGTCGTGGAGGTCGAGGCTGCGGAGGTCCGCCTCGGTGCGGGCCTTTGTCAGGTAGGGCAAGAGCCAGTCCTCGGCGGTGGCAAGAAGCGCCTCATCGCGGCAGTCGGGCCATGTGTCGCCGCCCGCGCGGGCGAGTTCGATGCGGGCGCGGAGCCGACGGGCGGCGGGGGTGAAGGTGAGGCCGATCTGGCGCAGACCTTCGAGGGCGGCGCGGGCCATGGCCTCAGAGGGGGCATCGGGCCAGGGCTGGTCGGTCAGGGTGAGGGCGCCGAAGCGTTCCTGTTTGCGCGCAAGGATGCGGCCCTCGCGGCGCGACCAGTCGCAACGGTTTTCCCATGTGATTTGAGCGGCATAGAGGGCACGGAGTTCGAGTTCGGTAATCGCGATGGCTTGGCGCACGGCGGTCTCGCGCGTGTCGCCGTCGAGGTCGGTCGCGACGATGAGGCGGGCGTTGGAGAGGGGTGTTCCCGGCTCCATCGCCGCGCCCTTGCCCCCGGAAAGAAGCCAGCGCGGGGCCTCGCCCTTGCGGCGGAGCCCGATGCGGTCGGGGTAGGCAAGGGCCGCCATCTGGGCGGCGCTCAGGGAGCGCTCCTCGGGGGCGGCGGCCTTTTCAAGCCGCCGCGCCTCGTTGCGGATGCGCTCCAGCACCGGGCGGTTGATCTGGTGGGGGGTGTCGGCCTCAAACCGGCGGGGATCGGCCAGCGCGCGCAGGCGCAAGGTCAGGTCGGGGGGGGCGCCTTTCAGGGGGTCCCGCTCGGCCATGAGGGCCGCGAGCGGGGCGGCGCGCGGCCCGGCGAGGGTGAGCATATGGCCAAGGCGAGGGTGCAGCGGCAGGGCGGCGAGGCGGCGGCCATGGGGGGTGATGCGGCCATCGTGCAGGACGCCGAGGCTGGTCAGAAGCGCGCGCGCCTCGGCCAGCGTGCCGGGATGGGGCGGCGTGAGGAAAGGCAGATCGGCCGCGCCCCAAAGCGCCAGTTCAAGGGCAAGGCCGGTCAGATCGGCGGCCTCGATCTCGGCCGGGGGGAAGGGCAGCAAGGCCCCCTCCTCGCCCTTGGTCCAGAAGCGATAGCAGGTGCCGGGCGTCACCCGGCCCGCCCGGCCGCGGCGCTGTTCAGCCTCGGCGCGGGTGACGCGTTCGGTGACCAGCCGCGACATGCCGGAGTTCGGATCGAACCGCGCACGGCGGGCGCGGCCGCCATCCACGACGACACGGATATCGGGGATGGTGAGCGAGGTTTCGGCAATCGCGGTCGCCAGCACCACCTTGCGCCTGCCGGGGGAAACAGGGGCCAAAGCGGCGCGTTGGGCCGCAAATTCCATGGCGCCGAACAGGGGGCGGATGTCGCAATGGGCGGGCAGTCGGCCCTGCAGCGCGGCCTCAACCCGGCGGATTTCGCCTTCGCCGGGCAGGAAGACCAAGACGCCGCCTTCGGGACAATCCTCGACGGCCTGCGCGACGAGACCGGCCAGCGCCGCCTCATACCGCAAGGAGGCATCGGGGCTGCGGGGCAGCCAGCGCGTTTCGACCGGGAAGGCGCGGCCTTCGGAGGTGATGAGGGGGGCCTCCCCCATCAAGGCCGCGACTGGGGCGGCATCGAGTGTGGCCGACATCACCAGAAGCTGGAGATCCTCGCGCAGGGCCGCGCGGATCTCCAGGGCGAGGGCAAGGCCCAGATCGGCATTGAGGGAGCGTTCGTGGAATTCGTCGAAGATCAGGCAGCCGATGCCGGGCAACCCGGCGTCGGACTGGATCATGCGGGTGAGGATGCCCTCGGTCACCACCTCGATCCGGGTGGACGCGGAAACCCGCGCCTCGCCGCGCATGCGGTAGCCGACGGTCTGGCCCACCGGCTCGCCCAAGGTCTCGGCCATGCGCTCGGCGGCGGCGCGGGCGGCAAGGCGGCGGGGCTCGAGCATCACGATGCGGCCGGGGATCTGGCCCATCAATTCCAAGGGCACGCGGGTGGTCTTGCCCGCGCCCGGCGGGGCCTGCAAGACCGCCATGCCGCGCGCGGCCATCGCGGCAAGAAGCTCGGGGAGCGCGTCTTCGATAGGTAGCCGGGTGATCATGCGCGCCTTATCGGTGATTGCAGCCCCCTTGTCACCCGTCGATGCCTCCGGCGGGAGTATTTGGAGAAGGGCAAATCATCGGGTCCGGTCCTTGGGTCTTGCCCTTCTGAAAGTACTCTGCGGGGGGAAGCAGGATTGGCAAATCCCGCGCGGGGGGCGCAAAGCCCCCCCCTTGGAATGCTGGCCACTGGCGCTGCGCGCGGGCATCGGGCAAAAGGGGAAGAACGACGGAGGGGCGATGATTTCGGCAGAGGACATTCGGGCGGGCGACAGACGGGCCTTGGCGCGGGCGATCACGCTGGTGGAAAGCGCGCGGGCCGATCACCGGGCGCAGGCGCTGGCGCTTTTATCCGCCATTGGCCGCGACCGGCAGGCCTTGCGCATCGGGCTTTCCGGCACGCCGGGCGTTGGCAAATCGACCTTCATCGAGGCCTTTGGCAAGATGTTGACGGGCATGGGCAAGCGGGTGGCCGTTTTGGCAGTGGACCCGTCTTCGGCGCGTTCGGGCGGGTCGATCCTGGGCGACAAGACGCGGATGGAGCTTCTCAGCCGCGATCCCTTGGCCTTTATCCGGCCCTCGCCGTCGCAGGCGCAGATGGGGGGCGTTGCCCGGCGCACGCGGGAGGCGGTGGCCTTGTGCGAGGCGGCGGGGTTTGATGTGGTGTTGATCGAGACCGTGGGGGTTGGCCAGTCGGAGACCATGGTGTCGGAGATGTGCGATCTCTTCCTGCTGCTTCTGGCCCCGGCGGGGGGGGATGAGTTGCAGGGCGTCAAGCGCGGGATCATGGAGATGGCCGATCTGATCCTGGTCAACAAGGCGGATGGCGACCTGAAACCGGCCGCAACGCGGACCTGTGGGGATTATGCGGGGGCCTTGCGGCTCTTGCGCCGCCGCCCGCAGGACCCCGAGGGGTTTCCGAAGGCGATGATGGTCTCGGCGGTGGAGCAGACCGGCATGGCCGAGGCTTGGGCCGAGATGCAGGCCTTGGCCGCGTGGCGGCGCGAGGCGGGCCATTGGGAGGGCCGCCGCGCGGCGCAGGCGCAGCATTGGTTTGAAGAAGAGGTGCGGCAGGGCTTGCTGGCCGCGCTGATGCGCGAGCCTGCGCGGGGGATCATGGAGCGTCTTGGCGCACAGGTGGCCTCTGGCGCGACCACGCCCGAGGCAGCGGCGGCCGAGATGCTGGGGCTTTTGGGACGCGGCTGACAGCGCGGCGCCTTGGCGCTGGGCACCTCCCCATCTCCCTTGTGGGGTAGGCGCGCGTCAGATTTGGGCCACCCCTGCCCCACAGCGCCGGACAACCTCGGCGATCTGCACCAATTGCCGCGCCAGCGGGCTGGAGCGCCGCCAGACCATCCCGATCTGGCGCGATGGGCGCGGAGGCGCAAAGGCTGCAACCGACACCGGCGCCAATCGGGTTTCCACCGCCACCGCCATTTCGGGGATCAAGGTCACCCCGATGCCCGCCCCCACCATCTGCACCAGCGTGGTCAGCGACGAGCCATCCATCAACTCGCGCGGCTGCACCGTCTGGCGGTTGCAAAAGGACAGGGCCTGATCGCGAAAGCAATGCCCTTCTTCCAACAGCAAGAGCCGCATCTCGCGCAGGGTTTCCGCACTGGGCACGGGTTTTTCTGCATCCGCCAAGGGGCGCACCAGCACGAAATCTTCTGAAAACAGGGGCAGTTCGACCAAAGATGCCTCGGACACCGGCAGCGCCACGATGGCGCAATCCAGCCGCCCCTCGCCCAGTTCCTGCAAAAGCTTTGGCGTGATGGTTTCGCGCAGTTGCAATTCCAGCGCGGGGTAAGCGCGGGTCAATTCACCGATCACACTGGGCAACAGATAGGGGGCAACGGTCGGGATCACCCCCATGCGCAGCCGCCCCGCCAGTTGATCGCGCGCCATGCGTGAGGCGTCCTCCAACTCATCCACCAGCCGCAGGATTTCGCGGGCGCGTCCAGCAAATTCCTCGCCAAAGGCGGTCAGCCGCACCGCGCGCGCGCCGCGATCAAAGAGTGCGGTGCCAAGCCCGGTTTCCAACTCTTTGATCTGCATGGACAGCGCGGGTTGCGAGATGGCCGACACCTCGGCCGCGCGGCCGAAATGGCCGGTGCGGGCCAGGGCTTCGAAATAGCGCAGTTGTTTAAGGGTGATATTCGGCATCAGATAAACTTATCGACACAATCAGTAAATGCAACTTAAACCAATTAATAATCTCTGTTAGAACCATTCCAGAGATGGGGCTGGCCCGATGCAAAGCCCCGCTGCCACCTTTCAAAAGGAGACCGAGATGGACGGAAACAACGCAGGCAAATGCCCGGTGATGCATGGCGCAAAAGCGGCCACCCACGCGGCGCGCACCAACAAGGATTGGTGGCCGAACCAGTTGAATCTGGCGATTTTGCACCAGCACAGCCCCGCCTCGAACCCTTTGGGCGCAGATTTCAACTATGCTGAGGCCTTTGCCAAGATCGACTATGCCGCGCTGAAGGCGGATCTGGCGCAGTTGATGACCGACAGCCAAGAGTGGTGGCCGGCAGATTGGGGCCATTACGGCGGCTTGATGATTCGTCTGGCGTGGCACTCGGCCGGCACCTACCGCACCGCCGATGGCCGCGGTGGCGCCTCGACCGGAACGCAGCGCTTTGCGCCGCTGAACTCGTGGCCCGACAACGGCAACTTGGATAAGGCGCGTCGCCTGCTCTGGCCGATCAAGCAGAAATACGGCAACGGCATTTCTTGGGCCGATCTTTACATTCTGGCGGGCAATGTTGCCTTGGAAACCATGGGCTTCAAGACCTTTGGCTTCGGTGCAGGCCGCGAGGATCTTTGGGCACCGGAAGAAGACATCTACTGGGGTGCCGAGGCCGAATGGCTGGCCACCTCTGACAAGGAAAACAGCCGCTACATGGGCGAGCGCGAGTTGGACAACCCGCTGGCCGCCGTGCAGATGGGTCTTATCTATGTGAATCCCGAAGGCCCCGATGGTGTGGCCGATCCGGTCGCTTCGGGCCGCGATGTGCGCGAAACCTTCGCCCGCATGGCGATGAATGACGAAGAGACCGTGGCGCTGGTTGCCGGGGGTCACACCTTTGGCAAGGCGCATGGTGCGGGTGATCCTTCGCTGGTCGGCCCCGAGCCGGAAGCCGCCCCCTTGGAGGCGATGGGCCTTGGCTGGATCAACAAGTTTGGCACGGGGAAAGGCATTCACACCACCACCTCTGGCATCGAAGGCGCGTGGAAGCCGAACCCGACCAAATGGGACAACGGCTATTTCGACATGCTGTTCAAATATGAATGGGAACTGACCCATTCGCCCGCTGGCGCGCAGATCTGGCTGGCCAAGGATGTCGAACCGCAGGACATGATCCCCGATGCGCATGATCCCTCCATCAAGCATCGCCCGATGATGACCACGGCGGACCTCAGCTTGCGCTTTGATCCGATCTACGAGCCGATCTCGCGCCGATTCCACAAAGACCCGGCGGCCTTTGCCGATGCCTTTGCACGCGCATGGTTCAAGCTGACCCACCGCGATTCCGGCCCGAAGGCGCTCTATCTTGGCCCGGAGGTTCCGGCCGAAGACCTGATCTGGCAAGATCCGGTTCCGGCGCGCGACCACACCTTGATCGACAGCGCCGATATCGCAGCTTTGAAGGCCAAGATCCTTGGCGCGGGCCTCACGACGCAAGAGCTGGTGCTGGCGGCTTGGGCTTCGGCCTCGAGCTATCGCGGGTCGGACAAGCGCGGTGGGTCGAACGGCGCGCGAGTGCGTTTGGCACCGCAAAAGGATTGGGCGGTCAATGATCCGGCAAGCCTTGCCAAGGTTCTGAAGGCGCTCGAGGCCATTCAGGCCGATTTCAACGCAAAGGCGACCGGCGGTAAGAAAGTGTCCTTGGCCGACCTGATCGTTCTGGGCGGCACGGCCGCGGTGGAACAGGCGGCGGTGGCCGCAGGTTACCCGGTGGCGGTGCCCTTCACCCCGGGCCGGATGGATGCCAGCGCCGAGCAGACCGATGCGGCCAGCTTTGAGCCGATGGAGCCTGTCGCAGACGGGTTCCGCAACTGGCAAAAGCAAAGCTACCGCGTCACGGCCGAGGAAATGCTGGTCGATCGCGCCCAGCTTTTGACGCTGTCGGCCCCGGAAATGACGGTTCTGGTTGGTGGTATGCGCGCCCTTGGTGCCAATGCCGGAGGGTCGAAAACCGGCCTCTTTGGCAACCGCATCGGCGCACTGACGACCGATTTCTTCACCGCCATTCTGGACATGGGCACGGTTTGGGCGCCGGTCGATGACAGCGCGCAGTCCTTCGAGGGCCGTGATGCCAAGACGGGGGCTGTGAAGGCAACTGCCAGCCGTGTGGACATGGTGTTCGGGTCGAACTCGCAACTGCGGGCGCTGGCTGAGGTCTATGCTCAGCACGATAACGCGGGCAAGTTCGTGGCCGATTTTGCCGCCGCTTGGGACAAGGTGATGAACCTTGGCCGCACCGATATCTGAGTGACGGTTCAGCAATGAGAGGGGCGCGGGGTTCACCCCCCGCGCCCTTTTCTTTTGCCCCGCGGCCTCGTCGAGCACTTCGTGCACTCCTCGGCGCAAACCTCACGAGGAGTGCATGAAATGCTCGACGAGTGGCGTTTAGCGCGTCAGCGTCACGGTTTCGCCAGCCTCTGCCGTGACCCAATCCGACGCCTGCCCATCGGGCCAAATCACCCGCAGCTCAACCGTGGTCGCGGCACCGATGCCGAAATGCCAAGGTCCCAGCACCCCTGACAGATGCCCACCACCCACGGTGATTTCGCGCCGTTGCAGCCCGGCCTCTGTCCTGATCTCGATCCATGCGCCAATCGCATCGCGGTTAGCCCCGGTCTGTTCAAGGCGCACGAAGAGATGCCCGCCCAAACCTTCCGACACATTGCGCCATATCTGCGCGGGTTCCCAACGGTTCACGGCCAGAAGGTCCAGCAGCCCGTCATTGTTGAAATCCGCCACCGTCCCGCCGCGCCCGGTGGCGAAACTCAGCGCTTGTGCCCCCGCCTCAAGGAATGAGCCATCGGCGCGCTGCAAAAACAGGTTGTTGGGATCCTTGGCGGCAAAGTCGGGCATGGTCGAGACATTGCCCTTGACCACATACAAATCCGCCCGCCCGTCATTGTTCACATCCTCAAACTGCGCATGCCATGCGGTTGAGGGGCGCGGGTCATCGCCGGTAAAGGGCATATGCGCCGTCACCCCGCGCTTGAACGCCTGATCCTTGTAGCGCGGAAGGCCGCCCGCCTTGGGGTCCAACACCTGCAGTTTGTTGTCGGCCATCGAGGTGAGGTAATATTCGTTGACCCCGTCGGCATCGAGGTCACGTCCGGCAATGCCCATGCCCCAGATGCGCAGCCGCTGCCAGCCTTCATCTTCGGTCCAAAGCCGCGGGGTGGCTTCCATATGCCAAAGCTGCTCTTGCCCGCCTTTGTAATACTGTCGGTCGTTGGACACCCGCAGATCGCGCACGCCCGAGCCGGACCAGTCGGAAAACAGGATCGACAGGGCGCAATGGCTGGGGGTCAGGGGCAAGGGCGGGGCAAAGCCCGCGCCTTTCGGTCGGTGCAGCCAATTGTCGGTGCACGATCCCCAGGGGAATGATTCCTCAAACCGGTTGACGTAATTGCCTACCGCCAGCGTCGGCCAATCCTGCCCCGCCTCCCATGTGGCGGCAAAGGCGGTGGACCAGGCATCGCCCCCGTCAAAGCCCCATGCCGCGTTGGCATTTTCGAACTGGCAATCGCCAAGGCCGCGCATCAGGTGGTTTTCGCCGATCCGCAGCACCGCAAGATCGGTGATGCCGTCGCTGTCGATGTCGAGGGGATAGGCCCCGGTCACCGCCGTCAGGCCCAGCCCCTCCACGGGTTCAAACCGCAAGGGGCCGCCTTGGTCAGAAAGGTTGCGATAAAGCCCCGCTGGCCCCTCACCACCCGCGATGAAGATGTCCAACCGCGCATCGCCATCGCAGTCAAACACCGCAGCCCCGCCGCCGACCATATATTGCCAGTCGCCGGTATAGGCGGTGGTGATCCCTGATGTCGCGGTTTCCTCGACAAAGACCGGCAGGGCCGGATCTTCGGCCCATGCAGGGCTGGCCAAAACCGCCAAAAGCGCCAGCTTACGCACGGGTTTTCAGCCCCAGAATATGCTGTGCCACGCAAGCCCCCTGTGCCAGCCCGTATATGTTGGCCATCGGATAATGGATGCCGCCATAAAGCCGCGAAATCGCGGCCTCTTCGGCCGCCTGCCAAAAGCCGGCAAAGGAGCGCACGCCCAAGCCATCGGCCTCATGGGTGTGATCGTCAAAGGCAAAGCCCGGCCCGTAAAGCCCCTCAAGCACCCCAGCCGCTGCCCCTGATTGGGTGGAATGGCCCGAGGGGTATTCGGGAAAGGGCGGGGTGATCAGCAAAGGCTCCCATTCGGGATCAATCACGCGGTGGATATAAGTGACGGGGCGCAAGAGATCATGCTCATACTTTGACCGCCAACACTGAATGAACCCGTCCGAAATCGCCATCCCCAGCATGGCCAGAACCTCGGCGCGGCGATCGACCGGGGTGGCGTCGCGGTCGAAAATATCCAGCATGATCGACACCCAATGCCCTGGTGGGGTGGGCGACATCATCGGATCATCCGACCAGAACCGCGCGATGGTGATCTGTTCGTTGGTCAGGGTTTTTGAGGCCTGATAGGTGGCCATGGCTTCGGCATAGAATTCTGATCCCGGTGCCTCGCTGTAGGCCACAGGCGGTGGCAGGCCACAGCCGCCGGAGGTGGGAATGGCGAAGGGGCGGTTGGTGCCCCAATGCGGCAACAAGGGCGTTTGCTGCACCCCGATGGTCGAGGTGGGCCGCCAGCTTTCGGGCCTGTCGCCCAGTGGATAGTCACGCGGAAATCCCATGTTTTCAACAACCGCGCCGCCGTCACTGGCCGACCAGTCAAGGATGTGGCGGGCCACCGCCGTGCCATAGGCGCGGCTGCGGGCGACGACATCGGCGGGGATCCCCACACTGGCACTCGCGGCCATTTCGTCGCGCATCGCCTCCATCGCGCGCAGACCCATCGGGCCGGTGTTGCCGAACAGAACGGCCATCGCAGACCCAAGGGCGGCATCCAGCACCACAGCCTCGTCATGCGGGGCGGCCTCTTTGGCAGGCAGGGGGGCAAGGCCCGCCACTTGGCCCGCAAGGCTGCGCAAGCCTGCATGGCCGCTGGCCAATGCCTCAAAGGCGGTAATGCCGAGATAGGCGAAAGAGCGGGCGGCCACGGGGGGCGAATAAGTGGCGGTGTTGCGGATCAGCTCGATCAGCAGGCGATACCACTGGGCCAAAACGGTCTCGGCCGCGCCGCCCCCGGCCCTTGCGGGCAAAGGCAACGCAGCCACGGTGCAGGCCGCCGCCCCCAAAAGGAAGCGGCGGCGGGTGGGTGTTACACGTAACGATTCCACAGGTTTTCCAAACGCTCTTGGCGGCCCGATTTGGGTTCCGGCTCTAGCCCCTCGGCGGTGACGCGAGCCGCCGCTGCCTCAAGTCCGCCTTGCAGCATGGATTTGGCCGCCGGGGTGTTCCAGCCCGCATAGCGGGCCGCGCGCGCCGCCTCCAACTCGCCGCTTTCCAGAAGTGCTGCGGCCGATTTCAAGGCGCGTGCGCAGGTGTCCATGCCGCCGACATGGGCCAGCACCAGATCTTCGGCGTCCAAGGATTGGCGGCGGATCTTGGCGTCAAAATTGGTGCCGCCGGTGGTATAGCCGCCTGCGCGCAGTATTTCATAAAAGGCCAGCGCCTTTTCGGCGTGGTTGTTGGGGAACTGGTCGGTGTCCCAGCCAGACTGGTAATCATTGCGGTTCATGTCGATGGAGCCAAAAATCCCCAAGGCCGCCGCCGTGGCAATCTCGTGTTCAAACGAGTGACCGGCCAGAATGGCATGGCCCTGTTCGATGTTGACCTTCACCTCGCCTTCAAGGCCGAAATCCTTGAGGAAGCCGTAGACCGTAGCCACATCATAATCATACTGATGCTTGGACGGCTCTTGCGGTTTCGGTTCGATCAGGATCGTGCCTTTGAAGCCGATCTTGTGTTTATATTCGACCACCTGTTGCAGGAAACGGCCCGCATGCGCCCGCTCTGCCGCCAGATCGGTGTTGAGAAGCGTCTCATAACCCTCGCGCCCGCCCCAGAGCACATAGTTCGCGCCGCCGAGTTTGTGGGTCGCATCCAGATTGGCCTTCACGCTTGCGGCGGCATAGGCATAGACATCGGGATCTGGGTTGGTGGCAGCCCCCGACATCCAGCGCTTATGGCTGAACATATTGGCGGTGCCCCACAGAAGCTTGGCCTTATGCTGGGCCTGTTTTTCCGCGAAATAGTCAACGATTTCATCAAGGTTGCGTTTGCTTTCCGCGAAAGTCGCGCCTTCGGGGCGCACGTCGGCATCGTGGAAGCAATAGAAGGGCACGCCGAGGATATCGAACAAATCAAACGCCGCGTCGGCCTTGGCGCGGGCGGCTGCCATGGTGTCGGCAAACCACGGGCGGTTCAGCGTTTGGCCGCCAAAAGGATCGCCGCCCTGATAGGCAAAGCTGTGCCAATAGGCGACGGCAAAGCGCAGATGGTCCTCCATCCGCTTGCCCATCACCACCTCATCGGGGTTGTAGTGGCGGAAGGCAAATTCGTTGGTGGAATTCGGGCCTTCGTAGCGGATTGCGGGAATGCCTTGGAAATAGCCGGGCATGATATGTCCTTAGATATTGCAGCCCCGAAGGGCGGTTTGGGCAGCGCGGAACCGGGCGTGGCCCGCATCGAACGCATCAACAAGCGCGCGGTCGGGATCGACCGAGCGGGCAATCTTGGGGCGGGTGGCAATCTCGGCCCCGGCCCCGGTGGCGGCCATCAGGCCAAGCCGCGCGGCACCAAACGCGCCGCCAAAATCGCCCGCAACGGGCAGATCGACAGGCACATTCAGCGCCGTGGCAATGGCGCGCAGCCAATAGTCAGACCGCGACCCACCGCCCACCGCAAGCAGGCGGTCAATCTTGGTGCCCGTGGCGGCCAGCGCATCGCGGCAATCGCGCAGGGCGAAGGTGACGCCTTCAAGCACCGCACGGGTGCCTGCGGCGGTGTCGGTGGCATGTTCAAGACCCATGAAAGAGCCGCGAATGGCAGCATCGTTCAAGGGCGTGCGCTCACCGCCCAGATAGGGCAGGAACAGGGCTTTGGCGGGGGCCTGCAACTGGGTGAGCGCCGCGGTCAAGGCGGCTGCATCTTGGCCAACAAAACGGCCATACCAGTTCAAAGCATCGGTTGCGGCCAAGATCACGCCCATCTGGTGCCAAGACCCCGGCAGCGCGTGGCAAAAGGTATGCACGGCGGTGGCCGGATCGGGCTGATAGCCGTCATTGGCGGCAAAAAGCACGCCAGAGGTGCCCAAAGACACAAAGGCCTCGCCCGCGCGGACCACGCCCACGCCCACGCCCGAGGCGGCGTTGTCCCCGCCCCCGCCCGCGACCACGACGCGCCCCATGCCCCAACGCTGGGCCAGTGTGTCGCGCAAAAGGCCCGAGACCTCGGACCCCTCGACCAAACGCGGCATCTGGGCGCGGGTGAGGCCGGTGGCGGCCAGAAGGTCATCTGACCAATCGCGCCGCCCGGTATCCAGCCATGAGGTTCCGGCGGCATCGGACATCTCGGCGACATGATCGCCGATCAGCCACAGGCGCAGATAATCCTTTGGCAACAGAACCTTGGCAACCTTGGCCCAAAGGTCGGGTTCATGCGCGCGCACCCAATCCAGCTTTGGCGCGGTAAAGCCGGGAAAGACGATATTGCCCGACAGCGCGCGAAAGCGCGGGTCGGCGTCAAGCTGTGCGGCCTCATGATGGGCGCGGGTGTCGTTCCACAGGATGCAAGGGCGCAGCACATTATCCGACGCATCCAAAAGCGTGGCACCATGCATATGGCCGGACAGGCCGATGCCCTGCACCGCCCCCAAGCCATGCGCGGCCAGCTTGTCCAAGACGGTTTCAGCCGCCGCAATCCAATGCGACGGCTCTTGTTCTGACCAGCCCTCTGCCGGGCGCGCGACGGTCAGGTGGGCGCTGGCCTCGGCCAGCACCTCTTGACGGTCGTTCATCAAGATGCCCTTCAGCCCCGACGTGCCAAGGTCCAGTCCTAGGAACATGTCAGTAGGCCTGCGGCGGCTTTTTGCCCATGATGATCATGCCCAGAATGTCGTCATCGGTGACCTCGTTGACATTCACCGTGCCGACGCGCTGGCCATTTTTCATCACGACTGCCCGATCGCACAGCTTCATCACGTTGTGGATGTCATGTTCGATCAGGAAGATGCCCAAGCCTTGCGCCTTCAGCTCTTGGATCAGCTCGGCCACCATTTGGGTTTCATGCGGCCCCAGCGCGGCGGTCGGTTCGTCCATGATCAGGATCTTGGCGTTGAAATAAACCGCCCGCGCAATGGCGACCGATTGGCGCTGGCCGCCCGACAGTGCCGAAACCGGCACATTGAACTTTTTAAAGTTCGGATTGAGCCGCCCCATGATCTTGCGGGTTTCGGCCTCCATCGCGGTCTCATCCACAAAGCCCATCGCGCCGACGAGTTCACGGCCCAAAAACAGGTTCGAGGCCGCGTCAAGATTGTCGGCCAAGGCCAGCGTCTGATAGATCGTCTCGATGTTATAGGCCCGCGCATCGCGTGGATCGTCAATCTCGACCTCTTTGCCGTTGATCAGGATCTGGCCCGCGTCTTTCTTATAAGCGCCCGACAGGCACTTGATCAGCGTGGATTTGCCCGCGCCGTTATGGCCCAAAAGGCCCACAACCTCGCCGGGGAACAGATCCACCGTGACGTGATCCACCGCCTTGATACCGCCAAAGGCAATCGAGATGTCGCGCAGCTCGACAAGCGGGGTTCCGGTTCTGTCTACCATGGTCTTGGCCCCTTACTTGATGCGTTTGCGGTAAACGATGTCCAGCCACACGGCCAGAACCAGCGCGATGCCGATGACGATGCGCTGATAAGACCCGTCGCCAAAGCCGATCAGCACCATGCCGGTTTGCAACGAGGTCAGGATCAAGGCGCCAATGATCGCGCCATAGATCGTGCCGCCCCCCCCCGCCAGCGAGGTGCCACCAACCACGGCGGCGGCGATGACGTAAAGTTCGTCAAGGTTGCCCATGGCGTTGGTGGCGCTGTTCTGGCGTGCCGCCCCGATGACCGCCGCGATGCCCGCAAGGCCACCCATCAGGGCAAAAATCTTGACGGTCATGGCTCTGGTATTGATGCCCGACAGGGCCGCCGCCTCGGGGTTGCCGCCGATGGCAAAGACATAGCGGCCAAAGCGGGTGCGGGTCATCAGAATGGTCATGAAAATGGCCACCACGATCATGATCAAGACCGGATAGGCAAAGCCATGGCCAAAGCTGGCGCAGACATCGCTGTAAATGTCACCACCTCGTTGAGCGCAGGCAGGAACCTCTTGGCCAAGGCTGGTGTAGTATTTCTGAATGTTTCCGGGCGGCCAGATGTAGGCATTGACCAGCGCGGTCGCACCGATGATGACGCTGCACACAAGGCCAATCACAAAGGTCTCGGCCCAAGCGGGGCGGAGTGGGAAGCCGTGCTTTTGGCGCGATTTGCGGCTGTTGAGGAAGGCCCAGATCACAAAGACACAGGCGATCACGCCGAAGATCCAGCTGCCAGTGCGCCCCAGCGCGCCGAATGACCCGCCGCCGATCAGGGCGAAGCTTTCATCAAGGGGGGCAATGGTCTTGCCACCCGCCACCAGAAAAGCCGCACCGCGCCAGACCAACAGGCCGCCCAGCGTGACGATAAAGGCCGGAATGTTGAGAAAGGCGATCAGCACGCCCTGAAACGCCCCGATCAAGGCGCCCATGGCGATGCCAAAGATCACCGTGATGATCCAAATAGACGGATGCCCGAGGCCGAGCGCGGGTGTCAGCCATTCGACCTGCAACAGACCCATATACATGCCGACCATGCCCATGATCGAGCCGACCGACAGGTCAATGTTGCGGGTGATGATGACCAGCACCATGCCGGTGGCCATGATCCCGATATAGGCGGTCTGCACCGAGAGGTTCCACAGGTTGCGCGGGGTCAAAAAGCCGTTTGCTTCGGCCTGAGTTGCGCCCAAGAGCAGCGAGGGGCGGCCCAAAACAAAGGTGGAATATGCCTCAAACGCCACCCAGATCAGCATCAGCGCGCCAACCATGCCCAAAAGGCGGGGATCAATTTCTGTTGCACGCAGAAAGCGGGTAAATGCGCCTTCGCCTTTGGCCGTAGTCTGGGGGGAATGTGGGGTGTCGCTCATGTCCTCGTCCAACCTGTGAGAGGGATTTGGCCGGGACTGCCCCGCGCGCCATCTGGCCCGCGGATCGCACCCTTTCGGGGCGCAAAACCACCCGGTTCCGAAAAAAATCCGGCGCCGCCTGTGGGGCAGCGCCGGGAGACCTTTAGATCACTGGCAAGCAGCGACGCCTTCCATGGCGCCTTCGCAAGCGGCTTCTTTGGTGATGTGACCTGCGTCAATCGCCAAGTTCAGCGTGTCTTTGGTGATCGGGGTCGGGTCCAGAAGGATGGCGTTCATTTCAACGCCCTTCTCGCCGCCCGAGAACTTGGTTGCGTTCGGGATCGCATCCAGCGCGGTGCCGTCGGCCAGCATCCCGGCGATTTCGCCAGCTGCCTTGCCCAGATCGCGGCTGTTTTTCCAAACCGAAACGGTCTGGGTGCCACGGGCCACGCGGTTGATCGCGGCCAAGTCACCGTCCTGACCACCCAAGGGCACGTTCAGGCCCTGAGCCGCCAAAGCAGCCGCCGCACCACCGGCCATGCCGTCGTTCTGGGACAGAACAGCGTCAACAGCGTTGTTGTTGGCGGTCAGGATCTGCTCCATGTTCTTTTGAGCATTTTCCGGCTTCCAGCCGTCCGAGTTGGCTTCACCGACGATCACGATATCGCCCGAGGCCACAGCGGCACCGATGATTTCTTCCATGCCCTGACGCAGGAAGCCAACGTTCGGGTCACCGGGGTCGCCCTTGATGATCGCATAGTTGCCCTTCGGCGCCACAGCAAAGACCGACTCAGCAATGATCCGGCCCACGCCGACGTTGTCGAAGGTCAGATAGAAGGTGCGGTCGTCTTCGATCAGACGGTCATAGCCCACAACCGGAATGCCTTCGGCGGCGGCCTTGTCGATGGCCGGACCGATGGCGTCTTTGTCCCAAGCGTTGATGATCAGCGCGTCCACGCCCTGAGCGATCAGCGCGTCGATGTCGCTCAGCTGCTTTTCAGCCGAGGATTGCGCGTCAGCCGAGACATATTCGTTGCCAGCCGCTTCGATGGCGGCTTTCATCGCTGCTTCGTCAATTTTCCAGCGCTCTTCCTGGAACTGCGCCCAGCTCACGCCAATTTTCTTGCCTTCCGCCAGCGCCGCCGACGAGAAACCAACCGCTGCCATCACCGCAGCGATAAGAACCTTTTGCATAAGTATCCTCCCATGGATGTCGGCCCGCAAAAAGCCGGTCCGGCGGATTCGCCGGTACGCGCTTAAGCTGAACCGAATAATTTCAGTTGTCAAAATATATTTGGCAGTTCAAGCTGGGTTCGCATCATATTTCATCCAGTTTCGCCGCGTTGCAGCAATTATATGGCGAAAACTGCATGGGATTGGGCTTGATTACTTTGGGGACTGAACTAATGACGCAGATCGGCGGTGGAGATATGGCGGCAGACCGGCCCAAGGGCGTGGGGCCGCTGATTCCCCCCCTGACCGAAATGCAGCGCCCCCTGCGCCAGCAAATCTTTGAGCGGATCCGCGCGGCGGGCCTGATCCCTCGGGTTAATCTCGCGCGCGAATTGGATGTCTCGCCAGCCTCGGTCACCACGATCTGCGCCGAATTGATCGAGGCCGGGCTGATCGAAGAGGTCGCCGCCCCGCGCGATGCCGAAACCGCCCGGGGGCGGCCTGCGGTCGCCTTGGGCGTGCGGGCGGCAGCGCATGTGGTGGCGGGGATGAAGCTGTCAGACCGCGAACATACTGCCGTGATCGTGGATTTTGCGGGCAATCTGGTGGCGGATGAGGCGGTGCCACGCCAACCCGGCCCGATGACACTGGAAGATCTTTTGGCGGCGATTGAAACCCTGTTGGCGCGGGTTTGTGCCAAGGCGGGGGTAGAGCCGCACAGCCTTTCGGCCATTGGCATCGGGGTGCCGGGCTTTGTCGATGTGGCCGAAGGCTTGGTGCATTGGTCCTCGGTCCTGCATGATCGCAACGTGGCTTTGGCCGCCGCCGCCACCGCCCATATCGGCGTGCCCGTCACCATCGACAATGACGCCAACCTCGTGGCGCTGGCCGAGCTGTGGTTCGGGGCGGGGCGCGGGCTGTCGGATTTCGCGGTTGTCACCATCGAACATGGTGTCGGCATGGGCTTTGTGATGAACCACCGGATCTTTCGCGGCTCGGGCCGTTTGGGGATGGAGTTGGGCCACACAAAGGTGCAGCTGGACGGCGCGCTTTGCCGCTGTGGCCAGCGCGGCTGTCTGGAGGCCTATGTGGCCGACTATGCCCTTGCGCGTGAGGCGACGACGGCGCTGAACCGACCGACCACTGATACGCTGTCGATCAACGCGCTTTTGGAAAGTCTGTATGATCATGCCAAGGCGGGCAATTCGACCGCGCGGTCAATCTTTCGCCGCGCGGGGCGCTATCTGGCGGTGGGCTTGTCAAATGTGGTCAACCTCTTTGACCCCGAACTGATTATCCTGTCGGGCGAGCGGATGCGCTATGACTATCTTTACGCCGCCGAAACGCTGGCCGAGATGGACAATCTGGCCATTCAAAGCGGCCGCCCCCGCCCCAAGATCGAAATTCACGCCTGGGGCGATTTGTTGTGGGCGCATGGCGCGGCGGCCTTGGCGCTGTCGGTGGTTAGCGAAAACCTGCTGGCCACACAACGCGACATCGCGGCCTGAGGCGGGGCTCGCCCGCCACCGCCTCAGGCCCGTAGGGCGGGGTTCCACCCCGCCACTCCAAAAATCAACCGCTGAACAGGAAGTGCAGAACGTCGCCGTCCTTGACCTCATAGGTCTTGCCTTCGACCCGGAACTTGCCCGCCTCTTTGGCCCCCGCCTCGCCCTTGCCAGCGATATAATCGTCATATCCCACGGTTTCGGCGCGGATGAAGCCTTTTTCAAAATCACCGTGGATGACGCCTGCGGCCTGTGGGGCCAGCGTGCCTTTAGTGATCGTCCAAGCGCGGGCCTCTTTCGGGCCGACGGTGAAATAGGTCTGCAGGCCCAAAAGCTGATAGCCCGCGCGGATCAGGCGGTTGAGACCTGCTTCGGTCAGGCCCATTTCTTCAAGGAACATGGCCGCTTCGTCCTCGGCCAGTTGGGAAATCTCTTCCTCGATCTTGGCCGAAATCACCACCGAAGCCGCGCCCTGTTTGGCCGCCATCTCGGCCACGCGGGCCGATTGGCTGTTGCCATTGGCGGCGCAGGATTCTTCGACGTTGCAGACATAAAGCACGGGCTTGGCGGTCAAGAGTTGCAACATGCGCCATTGCTTGCGGTCATCTTCCGCAATGGCCAGCGTGCGGGCAGGCTTGCCATCATTCAGCGCGGCCAAAGCGGCACGCAGCAGCCGGTCTTGGTCCAAGGTCTCTTGATCACCGCCGCGCAGTTTTTTCGACAAAGCGGTGAGGCGGCGTTCGATGCTTTCCATATCGGCCAGCATCAGTTCGGTTTCGATGGTTTCGGCATCGGCGACTGGGTCGATCCGGCCCTCGACATGGGTGATGTCGCCATCCTCAAAGCAGCGCAGCACATGGGCGATGGCATCACATTCGCGGATATTGGCGAGGAACTGGTTGCCAAGCCCCTCGCCCTTTGACGCGCCGCGCACCAGACCCGCGATATCGACAAAGGTCATGCGGGTGGGGATGATCTGCTTTGACCCGGCAATCGCCGCGAGTTTATCCAGCCGCGCATCAGGCACCGCCACCTCGCCGACGTTGGGTTCGATGGTGCAAAACGGAAAATTTGCCGCCTGCGCCGCCGCCGTGCGGGTCAACGCGTTGAACAGGGTCGATTTGCCCACATTCGGCAGACCCACGATACCCATCTTGAAACCCATGACGCCGCTCCTTTGGCTGTTGGCGCGCTTGATAGGGGGGAAGGCCCGCAGGATCAAGCGCGGCTTTGCCCCATTGATTTTCCCGCCCCCACCTGCGAAACCGGGGCCGAGGAATTTCGGGGACCTGCCATGACCAGAATTGACGACACCTTTGCGCGGCTTAAGGCAGAGGGCAAAAAGGCGTTTGTGTCTTATATCATGGCGGGTGATCCGGATGTTGCGACGGCGCAGGCGGTGATGAACGGGCTTCCGGCGGCGGGGGTGGATATCATCGAGCTGGGGCTGCCCTTTACCGACCCGATGGCCGATGGTCCGACCATCCAGCTGGCGGGACAGCGGGCGCTGGAACATGGGATGACGGTGGATCAGACCTTGCAGATGGCGCGTGATTTCCGCGCGACCGATGACAAGACCCCGATTGTGCTGATGGGCTATTACAACCCGATCTATGCGCGGGGCGTGGATCTGTTTTTGCGTCAGGCCAAAGAGGCCGGGATTGACGGGCTGATCGTGGTGGACCTGCCGCCCGAGGAGGATGATGAGCTGTGCATTCCCGCGCAGGCGGCGGGCCTAAACTTTATCCGCCTTGCCACACCGACCACCGACGCCAAGCGTCTGCCGAAGGTTTTGCAAAACACCAGCGGCTTTGTCTATTACGTCTCGGTCACCGGGATCACCGGGGCGGCGGCGGCGCAGGCGGGCGATGTCGGCCCCGAAGTGGCGCGCATCAAGAAATCCACCGATCTGCCGGTCATCGTGGGCTTTGGCATCAACACCCCTGAGGCTGCCCGCACGATTGCATCGGTGGCCGATGGCTGCGTGGTGGGATCTGCCATCGTCAAGGAAATCGGCGCGGGCAAATCACCGGCCGAGGTTTTGACCTTCGTCGCAGCACTGGCTGCGGGGGCGCATTCGGCCTGAACCACCCTATGACGCGCGAGGAACGGGCGTGCCCTGCAGATGCAGGGCGGGCTTGACCAATGTTTCGCCAGACGCTTGCATGAAACCCTGAAATTGGTAATATAACATGACCAAAATTGGGGGTTTGCCATGGCTGTCATCACCTGCATTGACGATCTCAAGGCGATTTACGCCAAAAAGACCCCGAAAATGTTTTACGACTATGCGGAATCGGGCAGCTATACCGAGCAGACCTTTCGCGAAAATGTCACCGATTTCGCGAAGATCCGGCTGCGCCAGCGTGTGGCGCGAGATTTGACCGGGCGGACGACCGAAAGCCAGATGCTGGGGCAAAAGGTGGCGATGCCGGTGGCTTTGGCGCCGGTTGGATCTTGTGGGATGCAATCACCCGATGGCGAGATCAAGGCCGCGCGGGCGGCGGCAGAGTTTGGCGTGCCCTTTACCCTGTCGACCATGTCGGTCTGTTCCATCGAAGATGTGGCCGAACATTGCCCCACCCCGTTCTGGTTTCAGCTTTATGTCATGCGCGATGAGGATTTCGTCGATGCACTGATCGAGCGGGCGCGCAAGGCCAAATGCTCGGCGCTTGTGATCACGCTGGATTTGCAGGTGCTGGGCCAGCGGCACAAAGACCTGAAGAACGGGTTGACCACGCCGCCCAAGCTGACGCTGCCGAATATCTTGAACATTATGACCAAGCCGGAATGGGCCTTTGGCATGTTGGCCACCCCGCGCCGCACGTTCCGCAATATTGTGGGCCATGCCAAGGGCGTGGGCGATCTGGCCTCGCTCACCTCATGGACGAATGAGCAGTTTGACCCGCAGTTGGATTGGAAAAAGGTGCAGCGCATTCGCGACCAATGGGGCGGGAAGGTGATTTTGAAGGGCATTTTGGATGCCGACGATGCGCGCATGGCCGTCGATGCCGGGGCAGATGCGATTGTGGTGTCGAACCACGGCGGGCGGCAATTGGATGGGGCGCTGTCGTCGATCCGCATGTTGCCGCAGATCGTAAAGGCGGTGGGGGACCGGACCGAGGTGCATTTAGACAGCGGCATCCGGTCGGGCCAAGACGTGTTGAAGGCGCTGGCGATGGGGGCCAAGGGCACCTTTATTGGGCGCAGCTATCTTTATGGCTTGGGCGCGATGGGTCAGGCGGGGGTGACCAAGGCGCTGGAGATCATTCAAAAAGAGTTGGATATCTCGATGGCGCTCTGTGGCGTGCAAAAGGCCACCGATCTGTCGCGCGAGCAGCTTTTGGTGCCGGAAGATTTTGAAGGGCGCTGGGCGTAAGCGGATCGCTCCTCGTCGTCCGGTTCCCGGACGCTCGTCGCAAGGTCGCGCCGCTGGTCAAGTGGTCTTGCGCGCCGTGCCGACCGCAACGGCCAAGGTGATGGCCAGCGCAATGGTCGCTGACAGGGCGCGAAAGGCCCCGAAATCAACCTCTTGCACGGTCAGACAGGCATGGGCGGACTGGGCCAAGGGGCTTCTGGGGTGATCGGTCAGCGCCACCACGGTCAGCCCGCGCGCGCGGGCGTCTTGGGCCAGTGACAGGGTTTCTTCGGAATAGGGCGCAAAGCTGATGGCCAGCACCGCATCTTTGGGCCGCAGCGCGTGGCGATGGTCAAGCTTGCCCGCACCTTCGTGCAGCATGGCCGGGACCGACAGCTTTTCCAGCACATAGGACAGATAGCTGGCCACCGGATAGGCGCGGCGCAGACCCATGATGTGGATCATCTCGGCCTGTGCCAGACGCTGAACCGCCGCCTCGAGCGCAGGCTCGTCAACCGAATTTGCCAAGCCCTCAAGCGACAGGCGCCCCGCCTCGATAAACTCTGCCAAAAGCCGCCCCGTCCCCCCTGCCCCGCCGCGCAGGTTGGCCAGACGGGTGGCGTAATCGGGAAAGCCCGGCGCATAGGAGTCACGAAAAAGCCGCTGCATGTCGGAAAAGCCGGCAAAGCCCATGATCTGGCAAAAGCGCATCACGGCCGAGGGTGGCACATCGGCCCCGGCGGCCAGATCGGCCACGGTGGACACCGCGATGCGGTCAAGGTTGGCGGCCACATGATCGGCGCATTGGCGCAGGCGTTTGGGCAGGCTTTCAGACCTTTCAGCCAGACGCGCGCAAAAGGCCTCGACCGTTTCAGGGGCCGATTGAGGCTTTGTGTCATCGTTCATCTTTTGCCCTCTTGACGCATGGCCTTTGACGCAGGATAGCAGATGGAATAAATATTCCAAATCCAAACGCGCCCACGGCGAGTATTCCATTCCTGCAACGAAGGACAAGCAAGATGACGGTTCGATTCGGACTTTTGGGCGCCGGGCGCATTGGCAAAGTTCATGCGCGCGCGGTGACGGGGGATATGCAGGCCAAGCTGGTGGCGGTGGCCGATGCCTTTCCGGCGGCTGCTCAGGCGATTGCCGATCAATACGGCTGCGAGGTCCGCTCGATTGACGCCATCTGTGCGGCCAATGACATTGACGCCGTGGTGATCTGCACGCCGACCGACACCCATGCCGATCTGATCGAGCAATTCGTCAAGGCGGGCAAGGCGGTGTTTTGCGAAAAGCCGATTGATCTGTCGCTGGCCCGTGTCAAGCAATGCCTTGAGGTGGTACGCGCCCATAAGGGCACGCTGATGGTGGGGTTCAACCGCCGCTTTGACCCGCATTTCCGCGCCGTGCGCGCCGAGATCGACAAGGGCAGTATCGGGGCGGTGGAGATGGTCGTCATCACCTCGCGCGATCCCGGTGCGCCGCCGGTGGAGTATATCGCGCGGTCGGGCGGGATTTTCCGCGATATGACGATCCATGATCTGGACATGGCACGGTTCTTGTTGGGCGAGGAGGTGGCCGAGGTGGTCGCCACGGCGTCCGTGCTGGTGGACCCGGCGATTGGTGCGGCGGGGGATTTTGATTCGGTTCAGGTCATGCTGAAAACCGCCTCGGGCCGCCAAGCGGTGATTTCGAACTCGCGCCGGGCGACCTATGGCTATGACCAGCGCATCGAGGTGCATGGGGCCAAGGGCGCAGTGTCGGCAGAGAACCAGCGGCCAGTGTCGATTGAGGTGGCGACAGCCGCCGGATATACCCGCCCGCCGCTGCATGATTTCTTTATGACCCGCTATACCGAAGCCTATGCGGCCGAAATCGCGAGCTTTATCGCGGCGCTTTCCAGCAAGACCCCGGCCACGCCCTCGGGCGAGGATGGGTTGATCGCGCTGGCCTTGGCTGATGCCTGTGTAAAATCGGTGGCCGAGGGCCGCGTGGTGAAGATGGCGGAGATCCTGTAACAGCGCTTCGCCCCTTGCCTTGGCGGGCGGGCTGGCCAAAACTGGGCCAACCCGCCACGCACAGGAGCCTGCCATGACCACATCCCTCATGATTGGCGTTATTGGTGGTTCGGGTGTGTATCAGATTGACGGGCTGGAGGGGGCTTCGTGGGTCAAGGTGAAAACGCCTTGGGGCAAGCCTTCGGATGAGCTGTTGGTGGGACGTTTGGGCGGCCTGCCGATGGCCTTTCTGCCGCGCCATGGCCGGGGGCATGTGGAAACGCCGTCTTCGGTGAATTACCGCGCCAATATCGATGCGCTAAAACGGCTGGGGTGCACCGATATCGTGGCGGTTTCGGCGGTGGGATCTTTGCGAGAGGATTTCGCGCCGGGCGATTTCGTGCTGGTGGATCAATACATTGACCGCACCTTTGCGCGCGAGAAAAGCTTTTTCGGCCCCGGTTGTGTGGCCCATGTGTCGGTTGCCCATCCGACCTGCCCGCGCCTATCGGCGGCCTGCGCCAAAGCGGCCGGGATCGCAGGCGTTCGGGTGCATCTGGGTGCCACGTATCTGGCGATGGAGGGCCCGCAGTTTTCGACCCGCGCCGAAAGCCTGATGTATCGCGAGTGGGGGGCCGATGTGATTGGCATGACGGGGATGCCCGAGGCCAAACTCGCCCGTGAGGCGGAGATGTGCTATGCCTCTGTCGCCATGGTCACCGATTACGACTGCTGGCACGAGGGCCATGGCGCGGTGGATGTGGCGCAGGTGATTGCCACGCTCAGCGCCAATGCGGGCGCGGCGCGCGGCCTGATTGCCGCCCTGCCTGCCCTGTTGCCCACCGATCGCGCGCCCTGCCCGCATGGTTGTGATCGCGCGCTGGAACATGCGCTGATGACCGCCCCGGCCAAGCGCGACCCTGATCTGGTTGCGCGGTTGGATGCGGTGGCGGGGCGGGTTCTGGGCCGCGGCGTGGCGGGGTAAGCCGCAGCGCCGCTTGTGGCGCGGGCGCGCGGCATGTTAGCCAGATGGGTGGCGGAATAAGGGGTTGGGCGGCATGGCAAGAGCGGGGCTTTGGGCACTGGTGGCGCTAAGCGTGTTGGCCACCTGTGCGCAGGCGGGCGATGGGGTGTTTACCGAAGGCAAGCTGTCGGACAAAGACTTTTTCCGGCTGGCAACCTGCGGTGCGACGCCGGGGGGCGATTGTCTTGGCCCCACCGTGCGTTGGGCAAACCCCCAGCTGACCGTGGCACTGGCCCCGGCGCATCGGCGCTATCCGCCCGCGTTGGCGCGCAAAGCCTCGGCCGCATTGGACCGCGCGATTGCCGAGATCAATGCGGCAGGCTCGGCCATTCAGATCCGCCGCGATGACAGCCTGAAAGAGCCGGATATCATCGTGTCCTTGCCCGCCCTGTCCGAAGGCGACGCGACGCGGGGCATCCCCCGCATGCCCAATGGCCATGCGATTGGCGTGGGGTTCATGTGGGTATGGTGGAATGAGCGCACCGAGATCACCGAAGCCTCGATCCTGATTTCTGATGACATCACCGAGGCGGATCTGCCCTCGGTCATGCTGGAAGAGCTGTTTCAATGTCTGGGCTTTCTTTACGACATCGAAAACCGCTATTACGAAGGCCGATCAATCCTGTCGCAAGACAGTAATGACACCACCACGCTTGCCGGACAGGACCGCATGATCCTGCGCAGGCTTTATCCATAAGGGGCCGCCATGGCGAAAACTGTGCGCGATTACATTCGCACCATCGTGGATTTCCCGCATGAGGGGATTTTGTTTCGCGATGTGACGACGCTGTTTGCCGATCCGCGCGGGTTTCGGATGTGTGTCGATCAGCTGCTGGCCCCCTATGCCGGGATGCGGATTGACAAGGTGGTGGGGCTGGAGGCGCGGGGGTTCATCCTTGGTGGTGCGGTGGCGCATCAGCTCTCCACCGGGTTCGTGCCGATCCGCAAGAAGGGCAAGCTGCCGGGTCAGACGATTTCTCAGGCCTATAAGCTGGAATATGGCGAGGCGGTGGTCGAGGTGCATGACGACGCCATGGCGGCAGGCGAAAAGGTGCTGTTGGTCGATGATCTTTTGGCCACCGGTGGCACCGCCGAGGCGGGGATCAAGCTGGTGGAGCGTTTGGGCGCGCAGGTCATTGGCTGTGCCTTTGTCGTCGATCTGCCCGATCTGGGCGGGCACAAGCTGTTGGAGGCCATGGGCATGGAGGTGCATGCACTGTGTGCCTTTGACGGGCTGTGATGGGGCAAGGGGGCCAATTGTGTCGCCTGCCACCATCGGATAACCTGCGGCTTATGCAGGCACAAAACACCCACCGCCCATGACGGCGCTGAAGAAATATCAACGACTTGAGGCGCAGGGCCTGTGGCGCGAACGGCCCGGCGCGCAGGCGCGCGATGTAATCGTCGGCCTGCGCGAGGCCACATTGGTGCTGAGCGATCCACGCAGCGAAGCGCCGCTCAGCCAGTGGTCCTTGCCCGCGACCCAGCGGCTGAACCCCGGTCAGATGCCCGCCCGCTTTGCCCCCGGCGAGGATGTGGGCGAAGAGGTGGAAATCGACGATCCTGAGATGATCGAGGCGTTGGAACTCGTCCACCGCGCGATTGAGCGGCGCAAGCCCCGGCCGGGGCGGTTGCGCGGGGTGATCCTGTTGGGGTCGGTGGCGGTCGTGGCGGCCATCGCGCTGTTCTGGTTACCGGGGCAGATGAAATCTTATGCGGCCCGCATGTTGCCCGCCCCCACCCGCGCCGATCTGGGCGATCTGGCCTTGGCCGATATCGCCCGGCTGACGGGCCAGCCGTGCAAATCGGTGCCGGGGCGGCGCGCGGCGGCGGCACTGGCGGCGCGGCTTTTCCCCGATGCCCCGCCCCGGATTGAGATCTTGCGCGACGCGCTGCCCGGCCCGGCACATCTGCCCGGCGATCTGTTGCTGATCCCGGCGCGGTTGGTTGAGACATCGGACAGCCCCGATGTGATTGCGGGCCATCTGTTGGTGGAACATCTGCGCGCCCGTGCGGCAGACCCGTTACAACCCTTGTTGGCCCATATGGGCCTTGGCACAACCTTGCGTCTGTTGACCCGAGGCACCGCGCCTGAGGATGCCGCCAAAGGCTATGGCGAGGCGTTCTTGGCCGCCGCCCCCGGCCGCTATCCCCCGGCGGATCAACAGCTTGCCGCTTTTGAAGCCGCAGGCGTCAGCTCTGCGCTTTATGGTCAGGCCGCGCGGGCGACCAATGGCGCGGCCGATGCGCTGGTGTCGCAAGACCCCTTCGCCCTTGGCGCACCGCTGCCTGTTCTCAGCGATGAAAGCTGGCTGGAATTACAGGCGATCTGTTCGGAATAATGGACCCATTAAAAAGGCCCCGCCGATATGGCAGGGCCGATCTGTTGGGGCCTTTATCCCCTCGCCTTCAGGGATCGATCAGCGAATGAAGGCGTCGCCAAAGCCCGCCCGGCGCGCCATCGACAGCGCAGTGGCGGCATCTGCCGCCGACCCAAAAGGCCCCGCCAGAACGATCTGCATCGCCTTGCCCCCCGAGGTGATCTTGGCCCGCGCCACAGGCAGGCCGATCCCCTGAAGCCGCGCGGCCGCGCCATCGGCATTGCTGGGCACGCCAAAGGTGCCGACCTGAATATAAGCCCCGCCCTTGGCAACTTTTGGCTGAACCGGCGCTGTGGCGGGCTGGCCTTTGGTCGAGGTGGTAAATGTCGCCCCCGCTTTGGCCTTGCGCTTGGCCTGCGGCTCTTCGGCCACCAGCTTTGAAGGCACTTTGCGCGTCCAGACCTGATCTTGATCGGCCCAGCCTTGGGCGGTGCCCTTGCCCCGGTTGGGGTTCAGACGGTCATCATCCCATGCCATCTTGTAGCCCTTGGGCGGGGTGGTCGGCACAGCTTTGGCATGGCCATGGGTGGCATATTCGGCATGGCCTGAATGACCAATGCCGCCATGGCCCTGATGGCTGTTGCGCGTGACCATGACCGGATCGGTCAAGGCCGCCCCCACACCTGCATTGCGCGGATAGACCGGCGGACGCCAGCCCGTCATCGTGCCATCGCCGCGCGTGCAGACAACAGCCGTGCCGCCATTGCGGGTCTTCACGCGCTCAGCCACCGGGGCCGAGGCATAGCAGCCGATCTGGCCCCCAGAAGGCCCAGCGCTCGCCACCACATCATAACCGCCACGCGGCGCGGTTTCGACATAGGGGGCGGGGCGTGCCGCCAGCTTTGGCGCGGCGATCATCGGGGCCGCCAATGGGGCCGCCAATGGGGCGGGCTGTGGTGCGACGCGCGCCGAAGGCTGGGGCGCCGGCGCGATCACCGGGTCTGCTGCGGCCATGACGCGCGGCGCAGGCGCGGGCTGTGGTGCTGGCTGTGGCGCGGCCATCTCGGCGGCGCTTGCCACCTCAAGGGGCGCGCGCGTGCTGCCGGTCGGGGGATAGCCACACATCGCGCGGCGATCACGGCCGACGCGGGGCACCCAAGTGACCTGTCCGCCATAGCCCGCTTTCAGGAACACACAGCCCCGGCTGTCCACCCATTGCTGACCTTCAAACCCTGCGGGGGGCAAATTGGCAGGTCCACCAACCCGGGCCACAGATTGCGCTTGCGCCGATGCAGCGCCAAAAACGGCCGCCAAAACGGCGACAGACAATAACTTGAAACCCATAATATCCCCCAAGAGGAAGTCTAGCAGCAATTGTGCTGATATTGGGGCAGGTTTGTTTCCGAGTAAAGGGGGCTGACCCCTTATTTGGTGCCAAACATCCGATCACCCGCATCCCCTAGGCCCGGAACGATATAACCGTGATCATTCAAATGGCTATCGACCGAAGCTGTCACGATCGGAACATCGGGATGGGCCTCTTTCATGCGGGCCACCCCCTCGGGCGCGGCCAAAAGGCACAAAAAGCGGATATTGGTCGCCCCTTGGGCCTTCAAAAGATCGATCGCCGCCACGCTGGAATTGCCGGTGGCCAGCATCGGATCGACCACAATCGACAGCCGCTCATCCAGATGATCGGGCAGCTTGCAGTAATATTGCACCGGCTGCAGCGTCTCGGGGTCGCGGTAAAGCCCGACAAAGCCCACCCGCGCGGCCGGGATCAGCTCCAAAATCCCATCCAACAGCCCGTTGCCGGCGCGCAAGATGCTGACGAGCGCCAGTTTCTTGCCATCAATCTCGGGCGCATCCATGGGCTGGATCGGCGTCTCGATCCGCTTGGTGGTCATCGGCAATTCGCGGGTGACCTCATAGGCCAGCAGAAGGCTGATCTCGCGCAAGAGCTTGCGAAAGCTCGCCGTCGAGGTCTCTTTGTCGCGCATGATCGACAGCTTGTGCTGAACCAAAGGGTGCGAAACGACGGTCAGATGGTCCAGCATGTCAGGTCTCCAAAAGCTTGGCTATTCTCGTCTTGGTATCGGCATCACAGAAAGCCGCGTCAAGCGCCCCTGCGGCCAATCGCCGGAATTGACCCTCATCCCAGTCAAAGGCGCTGTGCAAGTCGTCATATTCGCGCGCCATGGTGGTGTGGAAAAAGGGCGGATCGTCGGTGTTGATGGTCACCTTGACCCCGCGGCGGTCCAACTCAGCAATCGGATGGGCGCGGAAGCTGGGATAAATGCCCAAAGCCACGTTCGATCCCGGACAGCACTCCAAGACCACACCCTTTTCCGCAAGCTCATCGACCAGCGCCAGATCCTCGATGGCGCGCACCCCGTGGCCTACCCGCTCCACCCCCAGATCGCGCACCGCCGCGCGCACCTCATCAGGGCCGTTCCACTCGCCCGCATGGGCGGTGAGGCGAAGGCCCGCCTCGCGCGCGCAATCAAAAGACCAAGCAAAGTCCTTCAAAGCCCCCACCTTCTCATCACCGCCAATGCCAAAGCCGGTGATGAAACGCCCCGCCGTCTCGGCCGCGCAGATCGCCACCTGCCGCGCTTTCTCCGGGCCGAAATGGCGGATCGGCGTGACGATGCCGCGCAGGGTGATGTCCATCGCCCTTTCCGCCTCTTCCGCCGCCTCCTCGATGGCATGCAGATACTCGCGCCAGGCCGCTAGATCGCCCCCGCCGCAGAAATCGGGGCTGAGGAAACATTCCGAATAGACCACCCCCGAGGCGGCACTTTCCTCCAGCACCGCCAGCGTCAGCCGCTGGAACTCCTCGGGGCCCGTTAGCGTGGTGCAGGCCGCCTCATAGACCTTCAGGAAGTCCCAGAAATCGGTAAAGCGATAGCTGCCGTCCTCGGTGAAGATGCCGCCGATGTCGATGCCCTTTTCCCGCGCCAACCCGCGAATGAAGGCTGGCGGCGCGGCGCCTTCCAGATGCAGATGCAACTCAACCTTCGGCAATCCCTTCACGGCGCGATCCTTTCTGACATGCCAACCGGGCCTTCAATGTGGCCCAAATATCCTCGGGGGGTCCGGGGGGCGAAGCGCCCCCGGGGGCGGGGCCGGGCCCGGCACTTTGCCGGAAAGCCCATCACAGGAAACCCCATCACCGGAAACACCGTCACAGGAAACTCCGGCCCACGCCTTGCGCGGCCAGCCCCAGATGCGCCGCGACGCTTGCCGCCACATCGACAAAGCCGCAATGACCGATCGCGCCCTGCCCCACCCCGGCACAGAGCACCGGCACGCGTTCGCGGGTGTGTTCGGTGCCGCGCCAAGTCGGGTCATTGCCGTGATCGGCGGTAAAAATCGCCAGATCGCCGGGGGCGAGCCGGGCCAGAAACTGGCCTGCGCGGGCGTCGAACCATTCCAGCGCGCGGGCATAGCCCGCCACGTCGCGGAGGTGACCATAAAGGCTGTCAAACTCGACAAAGTTGGCAAAGGTCAAGGAGCCGGGTTCGGCCTCGATCAAAAGGCGGTCGAGATGGTCGAAAAGATCAAGATCGCTTTTGCCCTTCCACAGCTTGCCCACCCCTTGCATCGAGAAGATGTCGCCGATCTTGCCCACCGCATGGGTGGCGCGCCCGGCCGCATGGGCCCAGTCCAGAAGCGTGGGCGCGGGGGGCGCGATGGCGAAATCGCGGCGGTTGGCGGTGCGTTTGAAATTCCCCACCCCCCCGGTGAAGGGCCGGGCGATGACGCGGCCGACCTTCATCGCATGCAGATGCGGCGCCAGATCGGCGCAGAGTTTCAACAGCCGCTCAAGCCCGAAGGCCTCTTCATGCGCGGCAATCTGAAAGACGCTGTCGGCCGAGGTATAGCAGATCGGCCAGCCGGTTTTCAGATGCGCCTCGCAATGTTCGGCGATGATCGGCACGCCTGAGGCGTGGCAATTGCCCAAGATCCCGTCGGTCCCGGCAAGCTTGCACACCAGCGCCACCAGATCGGGGGGGAAGGCGGGCTTTGTGTCGGGGAAATAGGTCCAGTCCCAGGGCACCGGCACCCCGGCGAGTTCCCAATGGCCCGAGGGCGTGTCCTTGCCCCGGCTCACCTCGGTTGCAGTCCCCCAGCGGCCCTTGGGCCGCGCCCCCAGACCGGGTGGTTTGAGGCCACAGGCCAGCTCAATCGCCGCGCCAAGGCCGAGGGCGTCGAGGTTCGGCATGTGAAGCGGCCCGGACCTGCCCTGCTCGGCCCGCCCCTCGGCGCAGGCTTCGGCAATATGGCCCAGCGTATTGGCGCCCGCGTCGCCGAAATCGGCGGCATCGGGCGCGCCGCCGCAGCCGACCGAATCCATCACGATCAGAAAGGCGCGGGTCATCTCAGGTGATCCTTTGC
Source organism: Tabrizicola sp. (assembly GCA_965284335.1). Taxonomy (GTDB): domain Bacteria; phylum Pseudomonadota; class Alphaproteobacteria; order Rhodobacterales; family Rhodobacteraceae; genus Tabrizicola_A. The sequence continues at coordinate 2,012,864 of OZ260076.1, forward strand.
AGGATGAGCGGCGGCTCGCTGACCGGGCCCGGACCAAGCCGATAGGCCGCCTGCACCGCCGCGATGGCCTGATCGGCCTGCGCCTCGGTTGCGGCATGGACGCGGGCAATGGGATCGCCGGGGCCAAGGGCTTGGCCAATGCTGGCCAGATCCGACAGCCCGACCGAGGGGTTCACCCGGTCGCCCTCGCGCTGGCGGCCGCCGCCAAGGCCCACCACGGCAAGGCCCAGCGCCTGGCCGTCAATCGCCGTGACATGGCCGGCGTTCAGGCTGGGCACGTCGCGGATCACGGTGGCGGCGGGCAAGAGATCGGCCCAGCGGTCAAGAAAGTCGCGCGGGCCGCCTTGGGCCGCGACCATGCGGCCAAAGCCTTCGGCCGCCGCGCCCGAGCGCAAGCTGGCCTCGATCAAAGCCGTGCCCGCCTCGGGGCTGGGGGCGAGCCCGGCCAGCGCCAGCGCCTCGCCGCCCAGCACGGCAGTGACATCGAACAAGGCGCGGTTCACCGCGCGCCCGGTGAGCGTCTGCATCACCTCGGCCACCTCCAGCGCATTGCCCGCCGATTGGGCGAGGGGCTGGGTCATGTCGGTGATCAGGGCCGATGTCTTGCAGCCCGCGCCCTTGGCGGTGGCCACCAGCGCCAGCGCCAGCGCCTCGGCCTCGGGCAGGGTTTTCATGAAGGCGCCCGAGCCGCATTTGACATCCAGCACCAGCGCCTGAAGCCCGGCCGCGAGTTTCTTTGACAGGATGGAGGCGGTGATGAGATCAATCGATTCCACCGTGCCCGAGACATCGCGGATGGCGTAAAGGCGGCGGTCGGCGGGGGCGATTTCGGCGCTGGCCGAGACGATGGCGCAGCCGATCTGGCGCAGTTGGGCGCGCAGTTGCGCCTCGGAAAGCCCGGTGCGAAAGCCGGGGATCGCCTCGAGCTTGTCGAGCGTGCCGCCGGTGTGGCCAAGCCCCCGGCCTGAAATCATCGGCACATAGGCGCCGCAGGCGGCGAGTGCGGGGGCGAGCAGCAGCGAGACGCTGTCGCCGATGCCCCCGGTGGAGTGTTTGTCGAGGACTGGGCCGGGCATGTCCCAAGTCAGCACCTTGCCGCTGTCGCGCATGCCGGTGGTCAGCGCGACGCGCCCCTCATCGCCCAAGCCCTTCAAGAGGACCGCCATGGCAAAGGCCCCGGCTTGGGCATCGGTCACCGTGCCATCGGCCAGACCTGCCGCAAACCAGCGCAGCGCCGCAGGCCCGGGGCGCTGGCCGTCGCGGATGGCGGCGATGATGGCGCGGGCGTCCATGTCAGGCGCGGTCCATATGGGCCATGGTAAAGACGCCGGGCAAAAGCTGGGCCACGGTCACCGTGCGCTCTTTGCCATCCAGCGTGGCCATGGTGACCTTGACATCTTGAGCTGCAAATTCCGCGATCTTCTGGCGGCAGCCACCGCAGCAGGGCACGGGTTCGGGGCTATCGGCCACGACGTAGATTTCGGCAATCGCCGTGTCACCGGCGGCGCACATGGCGGCAATAGCGCCCGCCTCGGCGCAGGTGCCTTCGGGGTAGGCGACGTTTTCGACGTTGCAGCCGACATGGACCGCGCCCGAGGGGCTGCGGAGTGCCGCGCCCACCTTAAAGCGGGAATAGGGGGCATAGGCGCGCTCGCGCACCAAAAGGGCCGCATCTCTGAGTGTCATGGCTTTGTCTCCGTGATGGGCTTTGCCATTGATGCGCGCAATGGCCTTGGCCGTTTGTCAAAGCCTAACGCCCGGCGGGCAGGCGGTGCAAGCTTGCCAAGATCAGACCAGCATGAGACCAGTGCAAAACATCTCTGCCCTTTTGCTGCGATTTGCGGCAAGTTGAGAAAAGTCTTGTGGCAAACCGTATCTTTTACGGGCCGCAAAAATGGTTTAACGGTAAACAATACCGTTCAGAGGGGACAGGGATGGACGAGACACGGGCCGAAAATCTGCGTCAGGCGGCGCTGGATTATCATGAATTCCCAAAACCGGGCAAACTCGAGATCCGCGCGACCAAGCCTTTGGCCAATGGCCGCGATCTGGCGCGCGCCTATTCGCCGGGCGTGGCCGAAGCCTGTCTTGAGATCAAGGCCGACCCGGCCACCGCCAGCCGCTACACAGGGCGGGGCAATATGGTGGGGGTTGTGACCAATGGCACCGCCGTCTTGGGCCTTGGAAACATTGGGGCTTTGGCGTCAAAGCCGGTGATGGAGGGCAAGGCGGTTCTGTTCAAGAAATTCGCCAATATCGACTGTTTCGACATCGAGCTGAACGAGCCGGACCCGGTGAAGCTGGCCGAAATCGTCTGCGCGCTGGAGCCGACCTTTGGCGCGATCAACCTTGAGGACATCAAGGCGCCAGATTGTTTCATTGTTGAACAATTGTGCCGCGAGCGGATGAAGATTCCGGTGTTCCATGACGATCAGCACGGCACGGCGATTGTGGTGGGGGCGGCGGCCACCAATGCGCTGCATGTGGCTGGTAAGCGGTTTGACGAGATCAAGGTGGTGTCCACTGGGGGCGGCGCGGCGGGGATTGCCTGTCTCAACATGCTGCTCAAGCTGGGGGTCAAACGCGAAAACGTCTGGCTTTGCGACCTTGCGGGGCTTGTCTATCACGGCCGCACCGACCAGATGACCGACCAAAAGGCGGCCTATGCCCAGGGCACCACGCCTGCCACTCTGGACGATGTGATTGCAGGGGCCGATCTGTTCCTTGGCCTGTCTGGTCCTGGCGTCCTGACGCCCGAGATGGTGGCCAAGATGGCCCCGCGCCCGATCATCTTTGCGCTGGCCAATCCGACGCCGGAAATCCTGCCCGATGCGGTGCGCGCGGTCGCGCCAGATGCGATCATGGCCACGGGGCGCAGCGATTTTCCCAATCAGGTCAACAACGTGCTGTGTTTCCCCTTCATCTTCCGGGGGGCTTTGGATGTGGGGGCGACCGAGATCAATGATGCGATGCAGCTTGCCTGTATCGAGGGCATCGCGGCCCTAGCCCGCGCCACCACATCCGCCGAGGCGGCGGCGGCCTATAAGGGCGAGCAGCTGACCTTTGGGGCGAATTACCTGATCCCCAAGCCCTTTGATCCGCGGCTGATTGGCGTCGTGGCCAGCGCTGTGGCCAAGGCGGCGATGGAAACCGGCGTCGCCACCCGACCGATTGCCGATATGGAGGCTTACCGCGAAAAGCTGGATGGGTCGGTGTTCAAATCAGCCCTGATGATGCGCCCCGTGTTCGAGGCCGCCCGCAATGCGACCCGCCGAATCATCTTTGCCGAGGGCGAAGATGAGCGTGTGTTGCGCGCGGCGAATGCGATGCTGGAGGAGACCACCGACAAGCCGATCCTGATCGGCCGCCCCGATGTGATCGCGCGGCGCTGTGAGCGCGCGGGCCTGCCCATTCGCCCCGACCGCGATTTTGAGATCATCAACCCGCAGTCGGACGCGCGCTATCGCGACTATTGGCAGACCTATCACGAGCTGATGGAACGGCGCGGCGTGACGCCCGACACCGCGCGCGCGGTGTTGCGCACCAACTCCACCGCCATTGGCGCGATTGCAGTGCATCGCGGCGATGCCGACAGCCTGATCTGCGGCACTTTTGGCCAGTATCTGTGGCATCTGAAATATGTGCGCGAGGTTCTGGCGCGCAAAGGCCTGCGCCCGCATGGCGCGCTGAGCCTAATGATTCAAGAGGATGGCCCGCTGTTCATCGCCGATACCGCCGTGAACCCGGTGCCGAGCCCCGAACAGATTGTCGAGACCACGCTGGGCGCGGTGCGTCATGCCAAGCGCTTTGGCGTGATTCCCAAGGTGGCGCTGTGCAGCCATTCGTCCTTCGGCAATCTGGACAGCGATTCTGGCCGGCGGATGCGCGCGGCGATGGAGATTTTGGACAGCCGCGAGGTGGATTTCGCCTATGAGGGCGAGATGAACGTCGATGCCGCGCTGGACCCCGAACTGCGTGCCCGCATCTTCCCGCATACCCGGATGGATGGGGCGGCGAATATCCTGATCTTTGCCTTTACCGATGCGGCATCCACCGCGCGCAACATGCTGCGCATGAAGGCGGGGGGCCTTGAGGTGGGGCCGATCCTGATGGGGATGGGGAACTTGGCCCATGTGGTCACCCCCTCGATCACCGCGCGGGGGCTTTTGAACATGTCGGTGATCGCCGGAACCCCGGTGTCGCATTACGGCTAAGGCGGCGGCGCTTCGCAAATATGGGCGGCAGGGTTTGCAAACCCTGCCGCTTTTCGCGTTTTTTCGCTCAATTTTGCCAAGTTTGCAAAAATTTGCGGCCCGACGGGCCAGCATTCTGCAAAGTTTTTACCCAGCAGCTGTCGCAAATCTTGCCCGACTCACCTTGTCCTGCGTAACACTCGGTCAGACCTTGGAGGAGGGTATACCATGGGATACCGTGAAGTTTACGCCGGCTGGAAAGCCGATCCGGAAGCCTATTGGCTGGAAGCGGCCAAAGGGATTGATTGGGTCAAGGCCCCGATAAAGGCGCTGAACGATGCCCGTGCGCCCCTCTATGAATGGTTCACCGATGCGACCGTCAACACCTGCTGGAACGCGGTGGACCGTCATGTCGAGGCGGGTCGCGGCGATCAGGTGGCGATCATCCATGACAGCCCGGTGACGCGCACCAAGCACAGCATCACCTACCGCGAATTGCAGGCCCGTGTGGCGAGCCTTGCGGGGGCCCTGCGCGCCAAGGGCGTGGAAAAGGGCGACCGGGTGATCATCTATATGCCGATGGTGCCCGAGGCCTTGGAGGCAATGCTGGCCTGCGCGCGTCTGGGCGCGATCCACTCGGTGGTGTTTGGTGGCTTTGCCGCCAATGAGCTGGCGGTCAGGATTGATGACTGCACGCCAAAGGCCATCATCGCGGCCAGCTGCGGGATCGAGCCTAGCCGCGTGGTGCATTACAAGCCGCTTCTGGATGCCGCCATCGACATGGCCAGCCACAAGCCCGAATTCTGCGTGATCTTGCAGCGCGAACAGGAAGTGGCCAAGCTGGTCGAGGGCCGCGATGTGGCTTGGCAGACGTTCCAATATGGCGTCGCTCCGGCCGAATGTGTGCCGGTTGAGGGCAATCATCCGGCCTATATTCTTTATACCTCGGGCACGACCGGGGCGCCCAAGGGCGTGGTGCGCCCGACGGCGGGGCATCTCGTGGCGCTGAACTGGACGATGCGGGCGATCTATGATTGCGGGCCGGGCGATGTGTTCTGGGCGGCCTCGGACGTGGGTTGGGTCGTGGGGCATTCCTACATTTGCTATGCGCCGCTGATTGCGGGCTGCACGACGATTGTCTTTGAGGGCAAGCCCGTGGGCACGCCCGATGCGGGCACCTTCTGGCGGGTGATTGCCGAGCATAAGGTGCGCGCCTTCTTCACCGCCCCCACCGCCATTCGCGCGGTCAAGCGCGAGGACCCCGAGGGCAAGTTGGTGGGTGATTATGACCTCACGGGCCTTAAGGCGATGTATCTGGCTGGCGAACGGGCGGACCCGGATACGATCCTTTGGGCACAGCGTCATCTGAATGTGCCGGTGGTGGACCATTGGTGGCAGACCGAGACCGGCTATGCCATTGCCGCGAACCCCTTGGGGATCGAGGCGCTGCCGGTCAAGATTGGCTCGCCTTCGGTGCCGATGCCGGGCTTTGATGTGCAGGTCTTGGATGAGGGCGGCCATCCGGTGGCGCCCGGCACCTTGGGCGCGATTGCAATCAAGCTGCCCCTGCCCCCCGGCACGCTGCCGACGCTGTGGAATGCCGAGGAGCGGTTCCGCAAGAGCTATCTGAACCATTTCCCCGGCTATTATGAAACCGGCGATGCGGGCTATATCGACGAGGACGGCTATCTTTACATCATGGCGCGCACCGATGACGTGATCAACGTCGCGGGGCATCGCCTGTCCACGGGAGCTATGGAAGAGGTGCTGGCCAGCCACAAGGATGTGGCCGAATGTGCGGTGATCGGCGTCTCGGATGATCTGAAGGGCCAGTCGCCTTTGGGTTTCCTGTGCCTGAACAAGGGCGCGAACCGCGATGCTGCCGAGGTGGTGGCGGAATGCGTGAAGCTGATGCGCGAGAAGATCGGCCCGGTGGCGGATTTCAAGCGTGCGGTGGTGGTGGAGCGTTTGCCAAAAACCCGGTCGGGCAAGATCCTGCGCGGGACCATGGTGAAGATCGCCGATGGGCAGGAGTGGAAGATGCCCGCGACCATCGACGATCCGGCGATCCTGGACGAGATCACCGTGGCCTTGAAATCGCTGGGGCTGGCGGGGGGCAAATAACCCCCCGCGTGGGCCTGCGGCTGCGGCCAAAAGGATCTACCGCGGGTCTTGGCAAAAGCCTGACTGGACAAAGGCGTGGCAAGGTCTAACCTGCCACGCCATGACCCGGCGCTTGCGACCTTACACATCGTCTCTGCCTTCGGTGCTTTGCGATCCCCAGACCCTTTTGCGGTTAGGCCAGATTGCAGGGCCAGAGGCGGGCCGTGAATTGTTTGCGCAGATGGCGGAAGATCTGGAAAGCGCGCGCATCGGTTTGGCCCATGCGGTTGATCCCGTTGATCTGGTCGCGTTGCGGGGGCACAGCCATGTGCTGATATCGCTGGCGGGCACCGTGGGGGCGCGGGCCGTGCAAGAGGATGCGGTCACATTGAACGAGATGCTGCACCGCCATGATCCGGCCCAGCCTATCGTCGCAGGGGCCAAAGCGATGGACGCGCCCTTGCGCCAAATGATTGCCGAACTGCGCAACATGACGGCGCAAATGGTAAACGGGGGGGAGACATGAGCCTGCCACCCGCCGAGCGCCCGCATCTCACCACGCTTTCTGGCACCAGCCGGCCCACACCCACCAAAGCGGCGCCAACGTCTGCGGCTGTGCTTTTGGTCGAAGACACCCAATCCTTGCAACTTTTGTATCGCAGCGTGCTGACGCAGGCAGGCTATGAGGTGATTACCGCCTCGAATGCCAGTGAGGGAATGCATCTTTTTGCCAAATACGGCATGGTCACGGTGCTTTTAGATCTGGTGCTGCCCGACCGTGACGGGCTGGCATTGATGCAAGACATGTTGCAGCATCGCCCCGAAACCAATGTGATCGTGATGACAGCGCATGGTTCGGTCAATCGGGCCGTGGCGGCGATGCGCGCGGGCGCGCATGAGTTTTTGGTCAAACCCTTTGACGAGACGCGGCTTTTGTCGGCCTTGGCCAATGCGATGGGCGGCCCGATGGCCACACGGCCACGCAGCGGGGCGCGGCGTGAGGCTGCGGCGGCATCTGACGATCTCGCGCCGATCAGCACCGCCGACAGCATGACCGCCTCGGGGTTTATCGGCTCCTCCGCGGCGATGCAGCGGATTCATCACAAGATCACCTCGGTGGCGCGGTCGATGGCCACGGTGTTTATCACGGGCGAAAGTGGGACAGGAAAAGAGCTGTGCGCGCTGGCGGTTCATGCCGCCTCGCCGCGCGCGAGTGGCCCGTTCATCGCGCTGAACTGTGGGGCAATTCCGCAGGATTTGCTGGAATCCGAAGTGTTTGGCCATATGAAAGGCAGTTTCACCGGCGCGATTTCCGACAAGCCGGGGGCGGCGGCGGCAGCCGATGGCGGCACGCTCTTCTTGGATGAGATCTGCGAAATGGCCCCCGCCTTGCAGACCAAACTCTTGCGGTTTTTGCAAACCTCAACCGTGGTGCCGGTGGGCGCGACCAAGCCGCGCAAGGTGAATGTGCGCATTGTCTGCGCCACCAACCGTGACCCATTGGAAGCCGTGCGGCGCGGCGAGTTCCGCGAGGATCTTTATTATCGGCTGTTTGTCGTGCCCTTGCACATGCCCCCCTTGCGAGAGCGGGACGAAGATGTGTTGGAAATCGCCAAGGCGGCACTGTCCCGGTTTGCCCGCGAAGAGGGCAAAGAGTTTGACGGGCTGGACAGCGCGGTTGAAGCGCTGTTTCGCAGCCTGCCATGGCCGGGAAATGTGCGCCAGTTGTTGAATGTGATCCGCAATATCGTGGTGTTGAACGAAGGGGGCCGCGTGACGCTGGACATGCTGCCCGACACGCTGGACCGCCAGATTGACAGCGCGTCCCCCTTGCCCTTTGCACCCTTGCCCCAAACGGCGCTGGCCAAACCCGCCGCGGCCAGCCCCGATCATGCCCTGTTGCTGACGGATCTTCTGGGCCGCCCCTTGGCCGAGGTGGAGCGCGCAGTGATCGAGGCCACCTTGGCGCGCCATGGCGGATCGGTGCCGCGGGCGGCGCGGGTTTTGGAGGTGTCGCCCTCGACCTTGTATCGCAAGATTGAGGGTTGGACGAAAAACTGAACGCTCGTCGAGCCCTGCGGGCACTCCTCGCCGGGGCAAGCGCGCTCAGGCGGTCAGGAAGACCCGCACCGCCTCTTCAAACTCGCGCGGTTTTTCAGCGTGCAGCCAGTGCCCGGCCCCCATCAGTTTGGCAAAACGGGCGCGCGGGAACTGCGCGCGCATGTCCTCGCGGTATTCGGGGCGGACATAATGGCTGTCGGCCCCGGTCAGAAACAGGGTTGGCCCGTCAAAGGTGCCGGGGGTGCCGGGCCAGCCGACGATCTTGGGCATCTCGGCCATCAGCACCTCAAAATTCAGCCGCCAGCGCGGACCGCCCTCGGCCTTAAGGTCTAAAGATTGCAGGAAAAAGGCGCGCAGACCCGCATCGTCGATCACGGCGGAGAGGCGGCGATCCGCCTCGCCCCGGCTGTGCAGATCGGTCAGATCCAGCCCGCGCATCGCCTGAATGTGACGGGTCTGGTCGTGGCTATAGGCCACAGGGGCGATATCGGCCACCACCAGACGACGTATCAGCGCGTCTTGAGCGTAAGATCCCTGCGTCAAGGCCAGTTGCATCGCCGCCTTGCCGCCCATCGAATGGCCCAAAAGATCCACCTGCCCGCCCAAACTGGCAATCACCTCGGCCAGATCATCGGCCAGATCGGCATAGCTGTGGCTGTCGGCCCAAGGGCTGGCCCCGTGGTTGCGCATGTCGACCGCCACCACATCGCGGATATCGGCCAACCGCCGCGCGATCACCCCCCAATTGCGCCCTGAGCCATAAAGCCCATGGGCGATGACCAAAGGCGGGGCGTCCGAAGGGGTGGCGGCGGGGTGATGGATCATGGCAAGCATGGCCATGAGTTTATCCAGAGCGCGGCGAAAGGGCCAGAGCCACCAGCGCGGGCCAAGCTATGGGCGTTGCGTCCTATGACCCTTGCGCCTATCTTCCCCGAAAAGGCATTTTCAGATGAGCGCATTTTCAACCCAGCAAATGGCCAATCGCGTTGCCAGCCTGATGCAAGAGCGTTTGGGCGCAACGGGTCAGGGGCTTGAGGCCAAGCTGGCCACGCGGGGCCGCAGCCTGCCCCGCAAGGTGCGGCGTGCCGCCGAAGGTGTCGCCCGCGCAGCGGCCATGGCACAAAACCCCAAACTGTTGCTGCAAATTGACCATGAGGCATTGGCGCGCGATTATGACATCTGTCTGCGCCACCTGACCGCGCTCAAGCCCTATCGCAGCGTTCTCAACGGCACTTTGGCCATCGTGGCCTCGATCGCGGGTTCGCTGTTTTTGGTGTCGCTTTTGGTGATTGCCTTGCTGCGCTGGCGCGGGCTTGTGTAGCGGTGCAACTCGTTTCCTTGCCGCCTGCCCTGCCCCACCTTGGGGGGATCCCGCAGCGCCGGTGCCGGACGTTGGAGGTTCGCCCCCCACCCCCAGCCCCTCCCCACGAGGGGGAGGGGAGGCGCGGGATTTCTGGCCCCTCGCTCTGCGGCCACGGACATCGCCACGTCTGTAAGCCTGTCACCTCCCCTCCCCCTCCGTGGGGAGGGGCTGGGGGTGGGGGGGCTGGTTGCCACGACCGCAAGAAAAAGCCCCGCCGAGGCGGGGCTTTTGCATGGGACGATCCGATGTCGGATCACAGCGTCGGGTAGATCGGGAACTTCTCGCAGAGAGCCTCGACCTTGGCTTTCACCGCCGCCTCGACCGCGCCGTTGCCCTCTTCGCCGTTCTTGGCCAGACCATCGACCACCTCGACGATCCAATCCGCGATCAGACGGAATTCGGGTTCCGCAAAGCCGCGCGTGGTGCCGGCCGGGGTGCCAAGGCGGACACCGCTCGTCACCGTCGGCTTTTCGGGGTCAAACGGGATGCCGTTCTTGTTGCAGGTGATATGCGCCCGGCCCAGCGCCTTTTCGGTCGCATTGCCCTTCACGCCCTTGGGGCGCAGATCGACCAGCATCAGATGCGTGTCGGTGCCGCCCGTCACAATGTCGAGGCCCCCCTTCATCAGCTGGTCGGCCAAGGCCTGGGCGTTCTTCACCACCTGCTTTTGGTAGTCGATGAAGTCAGGCCGCAGCGCCTCGCCAAAGGCCACGGCCTTGGCCGCAATCACATGCATCAAGGGGCCGCCCTGAATGCCCGGGAAGATCGCCGAGTTGACCTTTTTGGCAATCGCCTCATCGTTCGTGAGGATCATGCCGCCGCGCGGGCCGCGGAGCGTCTTGTGGGTGGTCGTGGTCGCCACATGGGCATGCGGGAAGGGCGAGGGGTAAAGCCCGGCCGCGATGAGCCCGGCAAAGTGAGCCATATCGACCAGAAGATAGGCGCCCACCTTGTCGGCAATCTGGCGCATGCGGCCAAAATCAATGATGCGGGGAATGGCCGAGCCGCCGGCGATGATGAGCTTGGGGTTATGTTCCACCGCCAAAGCCTCGAGCTGCTCATAGTCGAGCTGGCTGTCCTGTTGACGCACGCCGTATTGCACGGCCTTGAACCACTTGCCCGACTGGTTCGGGGCCGCGCCATGGGTCAGGTGGCCACCGGCGTCGAGCGACATGCCCAGAATGGTGTCGCCGGGCTGGATCAGCGCCTGAAACACGCCCTGGTTGGCCTGAGACCCGGAGTTCGGCTGGACGTTGGCAAAGGTGCAGCCAAAGAGCTTGCAGGCCCGCTCCATCGCCAGATTTTCTGCGATATCAACGAATTGGCAGCCGCCATAGTAGCGCTTGCCCGCATAGCCTTCGGCGTATTTGTTGGTCATCACCGAGCCCTGCGCCTCCATCACGGCGCGCGAGACGATGTTTTCGGACGCAATCAACTCGATCTCATGGAGCTGACGGCCCAACTCCTGCGTCACAGCCCCGAAAATCTCGGGATCACGGGTCGCAAGGCTTTCGGTGAAAAAGCCGGAGGAAACTTTGGACGAAACGGTCATGGCGGCGCTCCTGAAGGATGGGGTTGGGGTCGTTCTTAGGACAAAGGTAGCGCGCAAGGAAGGTGCGAAAACGACGCCTTCCCGCTTCGGGACGAAAAAAGTTTCGTATCGGAAACAGCGCAGGCCCTGACAGGGCTTGAGTTTGGCAGGCTGCCCCGCCAAGGTTGGCAGGCAACAAAGGACATCGCCCTTGGCCCGTAATCACATTGCCTTTCTGGCCAGCCCCGTTCCCGCCGCGCAAGAGGCGCTGGAGGTGCTGACCGGCTTGCACGGCCAGTGCCCGCCCTATGCGGCCGATGTGATCGTGACCCTTGGGGGCGATGGGTTCATGTTGCAGACCCTGCACGAGACCCAAGGGCTGGGCCTGCCGGTTTATGGGATGAACCGGGGGACGGTGGGCTTTTTGATGAATGAGTATGCCGCCGAAGGGCTGGCCGAACGGCTGGCGGCGGCGGAGGAGGCGGTGATCAACCCCTTGGCGATGCGGGCGGTGGATGCCGAGGGCAAAGTTACCCATGCGCTGGCGATCAACGAGGTCTCGCTTTTGCGCGCAGGGCCGCAGGCGGCCAAGCTGCGCATCTTGATCGATGGCAAGGAACGGATGCCGGAACTGGTTTGCGACGGGGCGCTCTTGGCGACACCGGCGGGGTCGACGGCCTATAACTATTCCGCCCACGGCCCGATCTTGCCGATCGGGGCCGATGTGCTGGCGCTCACCGCGATGTCGGCCTTTCGCCCCCGCCGCTGGCGCGGGGCGCTGATCCCGACATCGGCGGTGGTGCGGTTCGAGGTTCTGGAGGCCGACAAGCGCCCGGTGCGCGCCGATGCCGACAGCCGCCCGGTGCCCGATGTGGTGTCGGTGGAAATCCGGTCGGAACCGTCGGTGCGGCACCGGATTTTGTTCGATCCGGGCCATGGGCTGGAAGAGCGGCTGATCGTCGAGCAGTTCGTCTGACGAAGCGCAGGCCGATTAGCTGATCTGCTTGGCGACCCACCAGCTGACCGGCAGGCCGAGTGCAGCACCAAGTGCCGCCGAGATCAGAATGGGCTGCAAGGTGTCATTGCCGGTGGTCAGCGCAATCACGACACCCGAGCCGGCCAGCGCGGTGCCGATCATCGAGAACAAGATCATGGTCAAACGGGTCATCTCAAACTCCATTGGCGCGCGTTGCCCCCGTTGTGGCCGAAGCGCGCGCGGCCTGCCTTGATCCGTGTCAATTCGTGGCGGCAGGGCTTAGTCCTGCGGATGTTTCATGCGCAGCAAAAGCCCATCGCGCAGCCAGAACTGGTGCCACAGGGCGGCCAGAACATGCACGGCCACAAGGGCCAGAAGGGCGATCTTCATCAGCTCATGCGCCTCGGCCGCGGCTTCGATGCCGCCGAACCATGCGGCCATGCCCGAAAGCGGCATGGCGATCATCAGGGCATAAAGCGCCAGATGGCCAAGGTGGGCGGCGCGGGCGAGATGGGGTGGCTCGCCCACCGGCGGGGGCGGCACGCCGCGCGTCTGGCGCAGAACCAGCCGCCAGAGCGCAAAGATCAGCACCAGAACCCCGCCGATGACATGGGACAGGACCAGCCAGTGAAAGCCCGGCGTCTGGCCGTCTTCGACAAGATCCCACGCCTCGGACATCGGTTCGTGCAGAAGGAATTGCAGGATAATGATGGCGGTGACGATCCAGTGCAGGCGGATTTGGCGGGCGGAATAGCCTTTGGGCGCGGTCATGCCCTGTCCTTTCGGTGAATTGCACAGGCAGGCTACGCCCGGCGGGGCGGCGCAGGCAAGAGGTCGCAGGCGGTTGCGTCTTCAGGATTTGAAAGTGATGGGCAGGGAAAAGCTGTAGCTTGCCTCGCTCAGCCCCTTGGGCGCGCGGGCGAAGGGGGCGGCAGATTTCACCGCTTTGATCGCGGCGGCGTCCAGTGCCGCTTGGCCCGAGCTTTGTGCAATCCCCACGGACAAAAGCGCCCCAGAGGGTGCAAGCTCAAGCCGCACTTTCACGGTGCCGGGTGCAGTATTGGCGGGCAAGGCGACCTTGCGGTTGATGCGGGCGCGCACCTTTGCGCCCCAATCTGCGGTCAGTTTCTTGGCTTGGCCTGAATTCAGCGCGGGTTTTGCAGCGGCGGCGGCCTGCACGGCGGCTGTTGCCGATTTTGTCGCAGATACTGGGGCCTTATTGGTGGAAGCTTTCGCAGGCTTTTCCGCTGGAGCCGCAGCCGTTGCAGGTTTTTTCGGCATGGCGACTTTTGCAGCCTTTGGCGCAGGTTCAGCCACAGGCGCGGGGATGGGCGGCACATCGGCCTTGGGCGCGGCATCAACCGCCAGATCCGAGAGCGGTGCAATCGGCAGCGCGGGGCTGTCGGGGGCCACGAAGGGCTGGGGCGCAGTCATGCTATCCGGGGCAAAAAGCGACAGAAGTTCCGCGCTGAGGGCAGGTTCGGGCATGGATGCCGCAGCAGTCTCTGCACTGACCTCTGGCGCGGGGGCCTCGAGCATCGGCGGGGCGGCCATGGCAAGTTGCGGTTGCGGCGCGGTCATGGCCAAAAACTGCGCCTCGCTGAGCAAGGACACTTCGGCCGCTTCAAGATCGGGCGCAATCAATGGGCGGGCGGGCGCTGCAAAGACAGCCCAGCCTGCGACCAGCCCCAGATGCAGCGCAGTTGAAACCAAGGCCGCGCCGCGCAACCCCGCACGCCGCGCCGGGGCTTCAACCACCGGCAAAACTGGCAAAGGGGCGCAAATCTTTGGCGCGGCTTTGCCCTGTGGCGCATCACGGCGCGGCACGATGGCAACGGCCGGCCGGGCAGGCAAAGGGGCACTGGCAACCAGCGGCCTAGATTGGGGAAAGGCGTGCGCCACCGCCCCCGGCACCCGCAAAACCGCACCCACAGCCCGGCAGGGCTGGCCAAAGGCGAGATCAAGGGGAGAACTGGCGTTCATGGGCCTCTCATGGCAGTGCCGGGTCACGGGCAAATGAGCGGAGAACTGGACGAAGAACTGGGCAGACAGAGCGATTCGGTGGGCGCAACATTCCCCGCAGGGTGTCTTGTGCTGCGTCCTTCTTGTCAATGCAGCCAAGGGCGCGCTGGCCCACGGGCGACCGCTGGTCTTGCAACTGCGACGGTTAAAGACTGTGACGGCATGGCAATGATCTGACGCGACAGCGCCACATCAGAACCACTGGCCCGGCTCCATAAGGCCAAGATCCATCAACTGCTGTGAATGCCATTCAAAGCGCACCGAATTGTGCCAGCGGAAATCCTGAATGTCGAACATCGAACCCGCATTCGAACGCAAGGCTTTGGCGGTGCGAAAGCTCATCACTGTGGTGGTGATATTGTTGTGCCAAGGACAGGCATAGGTGTTGAATTCTTCGTCATTGAAGGTGTAGTCGGGCCGCAAGATCAGCCCCGGCTTGGCACGAAACAGCGCGATGCGGTCGATCTTGCGGCGCGGGGCGGGGATATGTTCTTCGAACCGCCAGCGCAGCCCGCCAAAGAAATCAAGCTGCCGCTCTTTTGGGTAATTATGATTGGCCGGATCGGGCCTGCCCAGCGCATAATAGCCCGAGCGGTCCAGATGCGCCTGCTCTAGACACACCGCATTGGGAAAGCGGCCCAGATCCTCGGCATAAAGATCGATGACGTAAGACAGCATCGCCTCGCGCCGCTCTTCGGCGTGAAAGGCGACCAATTCGCGCACGTTGCGCGTCTCGCAAAAGGGGTGAAACAGGTATTCGGCGTTGTAGCAGTAATAAAGCCAGATGCCGGGCGCAGCCTCGATCAGGCGGTTGATGGCGGCAAACAACGCCCCCTCGGCGTGAACGTCGTAATCAATACGCTGGATCTTGGCGGCCAGATCCTGCGGCAGCACGATGGGCGTCGGGGCCAAAAGCACCACTTGGGCAAAGCCCGCTGCCAGATGGTGGCGCAAGGTGGTGTCCACCTCAACCGGATCTTCGGCAAAGACAATGGCCACCGGCCCTTTGGCCAAGGCCGCACTGCCATCGGTCAGAAACTGATCTAGCGAGGTGTAATGCATAGGAACCCGAAGGTTTAATTGAGCCTTAGAATCAAATAATGCCGCAGGCTTTGCAAGGCTCTGTTCGCTGCAATTCAACACAAGGTCGGCAATTGACCAGTCAGACGGGCATTTGGCCCTAAGCTTGTGGCGTGCAGCACAGGTGGAAAGGGTCAGGCAATGGGCAAAGACAAGGATCACACGGGCGGCTGTCTGTGCGGGGCGGTGCGCTATGAGGCGCGGGGGCCGTTGCGTGATGTGGTCTATTGCCATTGCAGCCAATGCCGCCGCCAGACCGGGCTTTATTTTGCCGCGACCGCCGTGGACAAGGCCAATTTCACGCTGACATCGGAGGCGAGCTTGCGCTGGTATGCGGCGTCAGATTTTGCTCTGCGCGGTTTTTGTGGTGACTGTGGGTCGGTGCTGTTCTGGAAAGCGCATAGCGCGCCGCATATCTCCATTCTGGCGGGCAGTCTGGACGATCCGGGCGATCTGCGGGCGGCGTCGCATATCTGCACCGAGGGGCGGCCTCGTTTTTATGCGCTCTGCGATGGGCTGCCGCAATATGCTCTGGACGCCCCCGGGCTGCCGATTGCATAACCGCGCGTTGCGCGCAGGCTGCGTTTGGCTTATGGGCAGGACCTGCGAACAGGTGTGGCCATGACCGACGTCAAGAAACTTTTCATCAAGACCTACGGCTGTCAGATGAACGTCTACGACAGCGAGCGCATGGCCGAGGCCATGGGCGCCGATGGTTATGTGCTGACCGAAACGGCAGAAGATGCCGATATGGTGCTGATCAACACCTGCCATATCCGGGAGAAGGCCAGCGAAAAGCTGTTTTCCGATCTGGGCCGGTTAAAGCCGCTGAAACAAGCCAAACCTGACATGAAGATCGGCGTGACAGGCTGCGTGGCCCAAGCCGAGGGTGATGAGATTTTGCGCCGGATGCCGGTGGTCGATTTGGTCGTTGGCCCACAGGCCTATCACCGCTTGCCCGAAATGGCGCGGGCGGGGCGTCAGGCGGTGGACACCGAATTTCCCGTCGAGATGAAGTTTGACCTTCTGCCAAAGCGCAAGGCCGCGCGCGGCCCCACCGCGTTTTTGACCGTGCAGGAAGGCTGTGACAAGTTCTGCGCCTTTTGCGTGGTGCCCTATACCCGTGGGGCCGAGGTGAGCCGCCCGGTGGACCGCATCCTGTCTGAAGCGCGCGATTTGGTGGCGCGCGGGGTGCGCGAGCTGACGCTGCTTGGCCAGAATGTGAATGCCTATCATGGGAGTGGCCCTGCGGGCGATTACACGCTGGGGCGTCTCTTGCGCGAGATGGCCACGATCGAGGGGTTGGAGCGGCTGCGCTATACCACAAGCCACCCCAATGACATGGATGATGATCTGATCGCCGCCCATGGCGATTTGCCGCAGCTGATGCCCTATCTGCATTTGCCGGTGCAGTCCGGCTCGGACCGTATCTTGAAGGCGATGAACCGCAAACACACGGCCGAAGACTACCTGCGGCTGATTGAACGCATCCGCGCCGCGCGGCCCGATATTTTGTTGTCGTCCGACTTCATCGTTGGATTTCCCGGCGAGACGGATGCCGACCACGCCGCCACGATGGATCTGATCCGGAGGGTGGGCTATGGGCAGGCGTTCAGCTTCCGCTATTCGGCCCGTCCCGGCACGCCTGCTGCCGAAAAGACCGCCGTAGAGGAAGACGTTGCAAATGACCGGCTTTACGAGTTGCAGGCGCTGGTGACCCAGCAACAGCGCGCGGCCCAAGAGGCGATGGTGGGCCGGACGGTTGGTGTGCTTTATGAAAAACCGGGCCGTCAAGCGGGGCAGATGGTGGGCAAATCCGACCACCTGCATGCGGTGCATGTCAACGACCCTACCGGAACGGTGGGCGAATTGGTGACGGTGCGAATCCTGTCCTCGGCCACGAATTCGCTGGCAGGTGAGCGGATAAGCTAAGACGCCCCGGCCTGCGCCTCATGGCGCTATGTTCGCGGAATGGGCGCAATCTGTTTCCAGTTTCTGCACAACGCCAAAGCTTTGGCCGTCAAACTCCCAAAATGCGTGGGATAGACCATAGGATAAGCCAAAAATCGCTTTACTTCACCAAAGGGTGAAGGCAAATCTCTTTTGATAGACATTGACGACCACTGCCAGGTCGAAAGTTATTGACAAAGGGGGGCTGCCACATTGGATCGCTTGTCCAAAGCAGTATTGGGTTTGGTGACGGGGGTGGCTTTGTCCACCGCAGGGTTCGGAACGGCGGCTTTCGCGCATCCCAGCCCCACCCCACACGAGCATACGCAAAACGTTCCGGGCCCGAAGGTTTCGGGCAAGATCCAGTGGGGCATCTGGATTGACGACGATGGCTGCATGCATTGGTGGGCCGATGGCGGGCTCGAAGGCTATATGCTGGACCGCGTGAACCCCAAGACCGGCAAGCCTGTCTGCCTTAAGCGCAACACCTGCCTGGTGGAAAACACCGACCAGCTGTTTGCCACCGACAGCCACAAACTGACCCCGCACGGCATGCGCCGGCTTGAGGATTTCTTCCGCAATGCGGGCGCTTTCGGCTATGCCATCTATGGCCATACCGACAGCCGCGCCTCGGATGAATACAACATGCGCCTGTCCGAACGCCGGGCACGGTCGGTTGCGGATGTCGCCCGCGCCATGGGGGCGATGGTGGACCGTGAAATCGGCTTTGGCGAACGCCAGCCCATCGCATCGAACTCGACGGCTGCCGGAATGCAGAAGAACCGTCGCGTCGAAGTTGTCTGCTATCGGTGGTGATGAACATGATGAACATTTTGAAAATCGCCACCGGCCTGATGGCGGCCACGGTTCTGTCGGGCTGCATCGAGGGCGTGACGCCTTATCGGGGTGACCCCAACACTGTGATCGCCACCGCCTATGACCGTGGCCGCGATTCTGGCGTGTTGGAAGAGGGTCGGGCCGCCATTGCCTATGATCCGGACGGCTGCCAAGGCTGGATCATTGATGACGGCGTCGAAGGCTATTCGGGCCGCCGCTTTGACCCGGTAACCGGCCTGCCGGTGTGTAACAACCTCTACCCCCCGGGCACTGTGCTGCGCGATTACCAATCGCAATCGCCGGGCCTGCGGGACTATGTCCCCGGCTGGGCGCAACCCTGACATCGCGGGCGCGGCCAGCACGCTGGCCTGCCCCAGACTTTGCCGGTTAAAGATTGCTGGGGCCATGGTTGCGACCATGGCCCTTTTTGTTTGTCTCGCACTTTGGCGCAAACACGCTATATCTTGGGCAAATGTCACATGGGTTTCGCACAACCACGCAAATATAGCGTCAGTCCTGCGGATTTTGCTTGCCCGAAGCGCGAAACAGGATGACCATTCAGATGTGTCCCTCTCATGACCCGATCTCAGATAAGGAGACCCCATTGGGCATCAGCGCGTTGACCCCCCCGACCCGCCCCGAGGATGTTGTCGAGACCGTCCTTGAATTTCCGGATAATCGCCTGTTGATCGGCCTGTGCGGCGAGTTTGACCGCAACCTGGCGCAGATCGAACATCAGATGGGCGTGCATGTCCTCAGGCGCGGAAACAGGTTGTCGGTGATCGGGGACGCGGGCGCGCGCGAGCAGGCGGCGGCGGTGTTGCGCGGGCTTTATGCGCGGCTTGAGGCGGGGCGGTCGGTTTCGGCGGGCGATATCGACGGCGCGATCCGCATGGGCCGTCCGATGCCCGATACCTTGCGCCCCGAGGGCGAGCAGATCGAGATGTTCACCGGCGGCGCCATGGAATTGCGCACCCGCAAGAAGCCGATTGAGCCCCGGACCGAGGCACAAAAGGCCTATGTCGCCAATCTCTTTCAGAACGAATTGGGCTTTGGCATCGGCCCGGCGGGCACCGGCAAGACCTATCTGGCGGTGGCGGTAGGCGTGACCATGTTCATCTCGGGCGCGGTCGAAAAGATCATCCTCAGCCGCCCGGCGGTGGAAGCGGGCGAGCGGTTGGGCTTTCTGCCCGGCGACATGAAGGAAAAGGTCGATCCCTATATGCAGCCGCTTTACGACGCGCTGAATGATTTTCTGCCGTCAAAACAGGTGCAGAAGCTTCTGGAGGAAAAGCGCATCGAGATTGCGCCTCTGGCCTTTATGCGGGGCCGGACGCTGTCCAATGCCTTTGTGGTGCTGGATGAGGCGCAGAATGCCACGACCATGCAGATGAAGATGTTCCTCACCCGCTTGGGCGAGGGCAGCCGCATGGTGATTACGGGCGACCGCACGCAGGTGGACCTGCCGCGCGGCGTGGCCTCGGGGCTGGCAGATGCCGAGCGTATCCTGAAGGGGGTGAAGGGCGTGTCCTTCAACTACTTCACCTCGGGCGATGTGGTGCGCCACCCACTCGTGGCCCGCGTAATCGAAGCCTATGAGCGCGATGAGGCGCAGGGCTGATCTGATGCCGCACCTTCTGCCCCCGTGATCGGGGGTTGAGGGCCGGCGTCTTCCCCGCTAGGCAGCCGCCATGGAACCGCTTGTCGATACCGTCTTTGAAGACGACCGTTGGGAGGCCTTTGGGCTGGCGCCCTTGGCAGACCGCGCCGTGAGCGCCGCTTTGGCCGAGCTTAACCTGCCAGAGGCGGGGTTTACCCTGTGCCTGATGGCCTGCGATGATGCTCGCATTGCCGAGTTGAACGGCGATTTCCGCGCCAAGGCCAAGCCAACCAACGTGTTAAGCTGGCCTTCCGAGGAGCGCGGCAGCGACGACGAGGGGGGGCAACCAGACCTGCCCGAACCCGGGGACGCAGATGACCCCGAACATCTTGGCGATATTGCGATTTCCTATGACACCTGCATGGCCGAGGCCGCCGAGGCCGACAAACCCGCCGCCGACCATGTCACCCATCTGGTGATCCATGGGTTTCTGCATTTGCTGGGCTATGACCACATCCGTGATGGGGATGCCGCAGTGATGGAGGGAATCGAGGTGCGCGCCCTTGCAAGACTGGGGCTTTGTGACCCATACTTATAGCGCCTGCCGAGTGGCGCAGGTATTTGGGACAAAGGATCAATGGGCAGTAGTCAAGATGGGTCTCCCGCGGCGCAAAGCGCGCTGCCGAATGACGACACCAGCGAAGGCGCCGATAAGGCCAGTCGCGGATTTTTCGGGCGGATTTTAGACGCCTTTACCCCCTCGGACGCTCAGGGCGATAGCCCGTCGGACCATGGCCCCGGCAGCCAAGCCCAAGCCGGTGCTGGCCAGTTGGGCCTTGCCAACCTGCGCAAGCTGCGCGTTGACGACGTGGCGATCCCAAAGGTCGAGATTGCCGCCGTGGCCTTGGATATCGGCAAGGATGATCTGGTCGAGGCCTTTCGCCAACACGGCTTTTCGCGACTGCCGGTTTACAAGGGCACATTGGATCATCCCCAAGGGCTGGTGCTGCTGAAAGATCTTGCCTTGCAGCATGGTTTTGGCGCGGCAGGCCGGTTCAGCTTGAAAAAGCTGCTGCGCCCTGTGCTTTTTGCCCCCCCCTCCATGCCCGCCGCGACGCTGTTGCAAAAGATGCAACGCGACCGGGTTCATATGGCCTTGGTGATTGACGAATACGGCGGGGTCGATGGGTTGGTGACCATCGAAGACCTGATCGAAACCGTCATCGGCGAGATTGAAGACGAGCATGACGAAGACGAAGGCACCTTGTGGAAAGAGGAAAAGCCGGGGGTTTTCGTCGCCCAATCCGTCGCGCCCTTGGATGAGTTTGAGGCCGCCATTGGCCTAAGCCTGCGCACCGACGAGGATGATGAAGAGATTGACACCTTGGGTGGTCTGGTCTTCGTGCGCATCGGTCGCGTGCCTGCACGGGGCGAGGTGGTGCCGCATGAAAGCGGGGCCGAGTTCGAGGTGATCGACGCCGATCCGCGTCGAATCAAACGGTTGCGTGTGCGTTTGCCCGGTGCGGGAAGCGCCAAAGCGCCCGAGCCTGCCGCCGTCGAGGCGTGACGCGGCGGTTTGTCATGCGAGGTTGGGCTGGATGGCCCCGCCCTTGGTCGGGCGCGCGGCCAAATGCGCGGCAGGCGGCCTTGGCATTTGGTCTTGGCGCGCTGGCCGGGTTTGGACATGCGCCACTTTATCTTTGGGCCTTAACGCTCATTGGGCTGACGGGCTTGATCCACCTTGTTGCCGCGCATCGCACGGTGGCGGGGTGGCTGGGGCTTTTGGGCGGCGCGGGCTATGGCGCAGTCGTTCTATCATGGATCGTCGAGCCCTTCTTGATCGAACCCGAAACCTTTGGCTGGATGGCCCCTTTCGCGCTGATCTTCATGGCGCTGGGGTTGGGGGCCTTCTGGGGGGCTGCGGCACGGCTGGCCGCAGCCTTGCCCAGCCGCAATCTTGCGCTCAGTTTTGCTCTGACCCTGACCTTGGCCGAGCATCTGCGGGGCCATATCCTGACCGGCTTTCCTTGGGGCATGCCCGGCCATGTCTGGATTTCAACGCCCATTGCCCAATTCGGGGCCTATGTCGGCCCTTTGGGGCTGACGCTGGCGCTGCTGTTGGCCGCCGCGGCCCTGTCCAGTTTGCGGCTGCGGCCTGTTTTGGGGGCGGGCATTGCTGTGGCCATTGGCTGGCTGATGGGGGTTTGGATCCTCTCACAACCTTTGCCCGACGGGCCGGGTGTAACTTTGCGGCTGGTGCAGCCCAATGCTGAACAAGCGCTGAAATGGGACCCGGATCAGGCGCGCGTTTTCACGGATCGCCTGCTGGATGCCAGCGCGGCACCTGCAAAGACCGGAGCGACGCCTGATCTGGTGATCTGGCCCGAAACCGCCCTGCCCTATTTGCTGAATTACAACCCCGAACTGCCCCCGATCATCGCCGAGGCCGGCCAAGGTGCGCCTGTGGCCTTGGGCGTGCAGCGCGAGGAGGCGGGGCGCTATTGGAACAGCCTTGCCGTGATTGACCCAAGCGGCACCGTGACCCAGACCTATGACAAGCACCACCTTGTCCCCTTTGGCGAATATATGCCCTTGGGCGATCTTGCTTATTCGGTCTTTGGCATCAGCGCCTTTGCCGCTCAGCACGGCGGTGGGTATACGGCGGGACAGGGGCCACAGCTTTTGGATTTCGGCCCAGTGATCGGGCGGGCCTTGCCGCTGATCTGCTATGAGGCGGTCTTTCCCCAAGATGTGAACGCCGCTCCCGAACGCCCCGATTGGTTGTTGCATATCACCAATGATGCGTGGTTTGGCACGCTGTCAGGCCCCTTTCAGCACGCCGATCAGGCCCGGATGCGGGCCATTGAACAGGGCCTGCCGATGGTACGGGTGGCCAATACGGGCGTGACAGCGGTGTATGACGCGCGCGGACGCGAGCTTGCGTCGTTGCCCTTTGGCACCCAAGGCCATCTGGATGCCGCCCTTCCCGGTGCATTGCCCGCCACATGGTTCTGGCGTTTTGGCAATTGGCCGACATTTGTGTTGCTGGCCGGACTCGCCCTTATGGTGTTCCGCCGCCATGGGACGATGAAAACTTGACCTTTCCCAAACCTTGGGCGAAGCGGTGCGGATGAACTGTCACAACGGCTTCCTGGCGTGGCAGGTATTTTTCACATCGGAGCGCGTCCATGAGCAGAAAGAATTACGTTTTTACCTCGGAATCGGTGTCCGAGGGCCATCCTGATAAGCTGTGCGACCGGGTGTCGGACGCGGTTCTTGATGCATTTTTGACCGAAGAAGATAACGCCCGCGTGGCCTGCGAAACCTTTGCCACCACCGGCCGCGTTGTCGTTGGTGGCGAGGTGGGGCTCTCGGACAAAAAGGCCTTGAAGGCGATGAAGGACCGGGTCGAGGACATCGTCCGCGCCTGCGTGAAAGACATCGGCTATGAGCAAGATGAATTTCACTGGAACACCTTGAAAGTGCAGAATTACCTGCACAGCCAATCGGCCCATATCGCCCAAGGCGTGGACCGCGACGGCGCGGGCGATCAGGGCATCATGTTCGGCTATGCCTGCCGCGAGACGCCGGAACTGATGCCGGCGCCAATCCAGTATTCCCACGCCATCCTGCGCCGTCTGGCCGAGGTGCGGAAATCCGGCAAGGAACCCACGCTGCGCCCGGATGCGAAAAGCCAGTTGTCGCTGCGCTATGAGGATGGCGTGCCGGTCGAGGTGACCTCGATCGTGCTGTCGCATCAGCATTCGGACGCGGCACAGGATTCATACGCGATTCGCGCGATTGTCGAACCCTATATCCGCGAGGTTCTGCCCTCGGGCTGGATCACCGAAAACACCGAATGGTGGGTGAACCCAACCGGCACCTTTGTGATTGGCGGGCCAGATGGTGACGCAGGCCTGACAGGCCGCAAGATCATTGTGGACACCTATGGTGGTGCTGCCCCCCACGGCGGCGGCGCGTTTTCAGGCAAAGACCCGACCAAGGTGGACCGCTCGGCCGCCTATGCCGCGCGCTATTTGGCCAAGAACGTGGTGGCGGCGGGCCTGGCCGACCGCTGCACGCTGCAAGTGTCTTATGCGATTGGCGTCGCCAAGCCCCTGTCGATCTATGTCGACACCCATGGCACCGGTCAGGTCGAGGCCGAAGCGATTGAACGCGCGGTCATGGAATGCATGGACCTCACGCCGCGGGGCATCCGCGAGCACCTGAACCTGCGCCGCCCGATCTATGCCCGCACCGCCGCTTATGGCCATTTCGGCCGGGCGCCCGAGGCGGATGGCGGTTTCAGCTGGGAAAAGACAGATCTGGTCGAGGCGCTGAATAAGGCGGTTTGATCCGGAAAACGGGGCGGGCTCGGGGGGCATTGAGCCCCCACTCGCCCGCGTTGCCACGGAGAGACTGTCCCCGGTCGCTTGACCTTTCACACGCCATGTTTCAAAGGACCCCAGATGAACTCTGGGGTCTTTTGCCATGTATAACTCAGCCGAGCGCCGCAATTTCTATGGCCGCGTGCATGGCAAGACGCTGCGGCAAAGCCAGAAAACCTATCTTGACGAGGACCTCGCGCGTCTTTCGCTGCCCGGCGTGACGGTGGACGAGAACACTGACCGCACAGCCCTTGATCTGTCGCGCTTTCAGGGCAAGCCCCTGTGGCTGGAAGTGGGCTTTGGCGGTGGCGAGCATCTGGTGCACATGGCCGCCACCTATCCGCAGGTGGAAATCATCGGCTGCGAGCCTTTCGTCAACGGCATCGCCATGCTTTTGGGCAAGATCCGGCAGGCCAATGTCGAGAACCTGAGCCTGCACCCCGGCGATGTGCGCGATCTGTTCGATGTCCTGCCCGAGGGCTGCCTGTCGAAGGTGTTTCTGAACTACCCCGACCCCTGGCCCAAGGCGCGCCACCACCGCCGCCGCTTTGTGACGCCCGGCTATCTCGGGCCGCTGGCGCGCTGCATGGCGGCGGGGGCGGAATTGCGCGTGTCCACCGACATTCCCGATTACGTCCGCCAGACGCTGGAAGAGGTGCCGCAAGCAGGGTTTGACCTGATCTCCCAGACCGGCGAGGGTGCGGCTTGGGACGACTGGATCTCGACCCGCTATGAGCAAAAGGCCCTGCGCGAGGGGCGCGCGCCGCATTATCTGACCTTCCAGCGCCGCGCGGGCTGACGCCAAGGGCCTCCGGCGGGAGTATTTCAGGAAGGGCAAGACGGCGCGCGCTCTTTGGATTTGCCCTTCTCGAAATACTCCGGGGTGAGGCGCGGCACGCGCCGAGGGGCAGCGCCCCTTCTCTGGCCCCTTCTCTGGCCATGGACGCCCCGATCTGCTTGCGCTATCAGCCTTGGCAGATTTCTAGGGAGACCGACATGTCCGGCCATGGTGACGCGCAACCGATGACTTCCGCCAAGTGCGGGCCCTTGCGGGGGACGGCCTCGGTTCCGGGCGACAAGTCAATCTCGCACCGCTCGCTGATCTTTGGCGCGATGGCGGTGGGGGAGACGAAGATCACCGGGCTTTTGGAAGGGCAGGATGTGCTGGACACGGCCAAGGCGATGCGGGCCTTTGGGGCCACTGTCACCCGGCATGGTGAGGGTGCGTGGTCAGTCAATGGCGTGGGCGTTGGCGGGTTTCAAGAGCCGGCCGATGTGATCGACTGCGGCAATTCCGGCACGGGCGTGCGGCTGATCATGGGGTGCATGGCCACCACGGCGATGACAGCGACCTTCACGGGCGATGCGAGTTTGCGCAAGCGGCCGATGGGGCGGGTGACTGATCCCTTGGCGCTTTTTGGCGCGCAGGCCTATGGCCGCAAGGGGGGCCGGCTGCCGATGACCATCGTGGGTGCCGCCAATCCCGTGCCGGTGCGTTATGCCTTGCCGGTGGCCAGTGCGCAGGTGAAATCGGCGGTGCTTTTGGCCGGTCTCAATGCGCCCGGCCAAACGGTCGTGATCGAGCGGGAACCGACGCGCGATCATTCCGAGCGGATGCTTTTGGGCTTTGGGGCCGAGCTTTCGGTGGAAAAGACGGCTGAGGGCAATGTCATCACCCTGACGGGCCAGCCCGAATTGCGGCCGCAGACCGTGGCGGTGCCGCGCGATCCCTCCTCGGCCGCCTTTCCGGTTTGTGCGGCGCTGATCGTCGAGGGGTCTGACATCTTCGTGCCGGGGGTCAGCCAGAACCTGACGCGCAACGGGCTTTATCTGACGCTCGTGGAGATGGGGGCGGAGATCGAGTTCCAGAACCCCCGCGAGGAGGGCGGCGAGCCGGTGGCCGATCTGCGGGTGCGTTTCAGCGGCAATATGAAGGGCATCGAGGTGCCGCCCGAACGCGCGCCGTCGATGATCGACGAATATCCGATCCTGTCGGTGGTGGCAGCTTTTGCCAGCGGCAAGACCGTGATGCGCGGGGTCAAGGAATTGCGCGTCAAGGAAAGCGACCGGATCGACGCCATGGCGCGGGGGTTGGAGGCGAATGGCGTCAAGATCGAGGAAGACGAGGACACGCTGATCGTGCACGGGATGGGAGTGGGCGGCATGCCGGGGGGGGCGACCTGTGCCACCCATCTTGATCACCGCATCGCCATGTCTTTCCTTGTGGCCGGGATGGCGGCGAAAAAGCCGGTCGCGGTGGATGATGCCAGCCCGATTGTCACCTCTTTCCCCATTTTCGAATCGTTGATGAACGGGCTTGGTGCCGCGATCCGGCGCGGGTGACCCGACGAGCGCGCGGACCGCGCGACGAGGAGGTGGCATGAGATTTACCGTGGCAATCGACGGGCCGGCAGCGGCGGGCAAAGGCACGATCAGTCGCGCGGTGGCGGATCGCTTCGGCTTTGCCCATCTGGACACCGGGGCGCTTTACCGCGCGGTTGGGGTCAAAGGCGGTGACCCTGTTTTGGCGGCGCAAACCCTAACACCCGAGGATCTCGCGCGCGATGATCTGCGCACGCTGGAAGCTGGGCAAGCCGCCAGCCAAGTGGCCGTCATCCCCGAAGTGCGCGCAGCACTCTTGGCCTTCCAGCGCCGCTTTGCCCGCCGCGAAGGGGGCGCTGTGCTGGATGGGCGCGACATTGGCACGGTCATTTGCCCCGAGGCCGAGGTCAAGCTTTACGTCACTGCAAGCCCTGAAATTCGCGCCCATCGCCGATGGCTGGAATTGGGCGGCAATGCCGCACCCGAGCCATTTGAAACCATTCTGGCACAGGTCAAAGAGCGCGACGCCCGCGACATGGGCCGCGCAGACGCCCCCCTGCGCCCGGCTAATGACGCGCTTCAGATCGACACGACCAGCCTCTCGATTGATGAGGCTGTCGCGCAGGCGATTGCAGCGGTCGCCGCGCGCCTGTGATCGGCAGGCGCGGCGGGCTGCCTCACAGTTGCGGTGCACATAGGCTTTGCGCGGGCGCACAGCACGCGCTCTTGCCGCTGCGCAGCATTGCCCCACATAGAGTAGCATGACGAAGACGGGGCGTGATTGACACGCACCGCTTAAGACCGAAAAGGCTCATATCATGCTGCAAGAAAAACTGAACTGGCGCTATGCGACCAAGGCGATGGATTCCGCCAAAGTCGTGCCGCAGGCCAAAGTGAATGCCATTCTCGAGGCGGCCAATCTGGCCCCCACCTCCTCGGGCCTTCAACCCTTTGAAATCATCGTGGTGACGAACCCTGAGGTAAAGGCCAAGCTTTCGGCCGCCGCCTATGGCCAAAAACAGATTGTCGATGGCAGCCATGTTTTGGTTTTTGCCGCATGGGATAATTACACTGCCGAGCGGATTGATGCGGTGGTGCAAGAGACCCACAAGCAACGCGGCACGCCACTGGAAACGCTGAACGCCTATTACGACGGGTTGAAGGCCAATTACCTGTCACGCAGCGCCGAGGTGAATTTCGACCACGCCGCGCGTCAGGCCTATATCGCCTTTGGCGTGGCGCTGACCGCCGCCGCCTTTGAAGAGGTGGACGCCACACCGATGGAGGGCTTTGATCCGGCCCAAGTGGACGAAATCCTTGGCCTGCGCGCCAAGGGCCTGCGTTCGGTCACGCTGATGCCTTTGGGCTATCGCGCATCCGAAGGCGACTGGCTGCAAGGCGCCACCAAGGTGCGCAAACCCTTGGCCGAACTCGTCACCGAAATCGCCTGATCCAGACCAAATTTTCGCTGCGGCCCCCACTGATGGGGGCCGTTTGCGTTTTGGCCCCCAAGGTGGCGGGTTTTTTCCTTGCCAAGAAGGGCTGCTGCGCCTAAAGACGCGCATCCAGAAGGGTCCGGCTTTGCCGCGGCCCTGAAGGTATTTGAGCATGAAGACCGGCGGAGCCAACCGCAAGGCCAGTGAAAAACACGAGAAAAGGAACTGAACTACATGTGCGCTAAAGCATCTATGGACGAATTCGAAGCCCTGTTGAAGGAAAGCTTTGAAATTGACACCCCCGAAGAGGGCACGGTTGTCAAAGGCCGCGTCATCGCGATTGAAGCGGGTCAGGCCATCATCGACGTCGGCTACAAAATGGAAGGCCGCATCGATCTGAAAGAATTCGCAAACCCCGGCGAAGCCCCGAATATCAACGTGGGCGACGAAGTTGAGGTTTACCTTGACCGCGTGGAAAATGCCCGTGGTGAAGCCCAGATCAGCCGCGAGAAAGCTCGCCGCGAAGAAGCCTGGGATCGTTTGGAAAAAGCATACGCCTCGGAAACCCGTGTTGACGGCGCCATCTTTGGCCGCGTCAAAGGCGGCTTTACCGTTGATCTGGGCGGCGCTGTGGCCTTCTTGCCCGGCTCTCAGGTTGACGTGCGCCCCGTGCGCGATGCTGGCCCCCTGATGGGCATGAAGCAGCCCTTCCAGATCCTGAAAATGGACCGTCGCCGTGGCAACATCGTTGTGTCGCGCCGCGCGATCTTGGAAGAAAGCCGCGCCGAACAGCGCGCCGAAGTCATTGGCAACCTGACCGAAGGTCAGATCGTCGATGGTGTGGTCAAGAACATCACCGAATACGGTGCGTTCGTGGATCTGGGCGGCGTTGACGGCCTTCTGCACGTCACCGACATGGCATGGCGCCGTGTGAACCACCCGTCCGAGATTTTGGCGATCGGTGAGACCATCAAGGTTCAGGTCATCAAGATCAACAAAGACACCCACCGCATCAGCCTTGGCATGAAGCAGCTGCAATCCGATCCGTGGGATGCCGTTGAAAAACTTTATGCACTTGGCACCGTGCACAAGGGCCGCGTCACCAACATCACCGATTACGGCGCCTTCGTGGAGCTGGAAGCTGGTGTCGAAGGTCTGGTTCACGTCTCGGAAATGTCGTGGACCAAGAAGAACGTGCACCCCGGCAAGATCGTGTCGACCTCTCAGGAAGTCGAAGTCATGGTTCTGGAAATCGACAGCGCCAAACGTCGCGTGTCGCTTGGCCTGAAGCAGACCCAGCGCAATCCGTGGGAAGTATTCGCTGAAAACCACCCGGTTGGCTCGGCCATTGAAGGCGAAGTCAAGAACATCACAGAATTCGGTCTGTTCATCGGTCTGGAAAACGACATCGACGGCATGGTTCACCTGTCGGATCTGTCGTGGGATCAGCGCGGCGAAGACGCCATTCAGAACTACCGCAAGGGCGACGTGGTGCAAGCCGCCGTCACCGAAGTGGATGTCGAGAAAGAGCGTATCTCGCTGTCGGTCAAAGCCCTTGGCGAAGACAACTTCTCGGATGCGGTTGACGGCGTGAAGCGTGGCGCGATCATCACCGTGGTCGTCACCGCCATCGAAGAAGGCGGCGTCGAGGTGGAATACAACGGCGCCAAGTCGTTCATCCGCCGTTCGGACCTGTCGCGCGACCGTGGCGACCAGCGCCCCGAGCGTTTCAACGTCGGCGACAAGATCGACGTGCGCGTCACCAACATCGACCCCAAGACCCGCAAGCTGGGTCTGTCGATCAAGGCCCGCGAGATCGCCGAAGAAAAAGAAGCCGTGGAGCAGTATGGCTCGTCCGATTCGGGCGCAAGCTTGGGCGACATCCTTGGCGCGGCGCTGAAGGGCGGCAAGTGATCTGATTATCGTCAGATTCGAAACAATTGCAGGAGGCCCCGTTGCAAGACGGGGCCTCTTTGCATTGGCGGCGCGCCAGCCCGCAAAAATGTTTGTGCGATGCCATGGTTTTTGCCTATAGTCCGGGTGGAAATGCACAGGTTGGCGGTAACAAGGCCCCGAAAACAGGGGTAGGCTGCCCACAGGGGGATAAAGCGGATGATCCGGTCGGAACTGATCCAGAAGATTGCAGATGAAAACCCGCACCTGACTCAGCGTCATGTCGAGCGGATCGTGAATACGGTGTTTGAGGAAATCATCGAGGCATTGGCCAAAGGCGACCGTGTGGAACTGCGCGGTTTTGGGGCGTTTTCGGTGAAATCGCGCGAGGCGCGCATCGGTCGCAACCCGCGCACCGGCGAGGCGGTCAAGGTGGATGACAAGAAGGTGCCCTTCTTCAAGACCGGCAAACTGCTGCGGGATCGGCTGAACGGCAAGTAAGCGGCCTTGCCACGGCGCGCCGTGCGGCCGATACTGCGGGTCAATACCGGACAATACAGGGTAAAGGCGCCATGATCCGCGGCTTGCGATATCTGTTTCTTGTGGCTTTGGGCTTGGTTTTGTTGACCGTCGCCTTGGCCAACCGTGCGCCTGTCACCCTGCAAGCCCTGCCCGAAGATCTGGCGGCCTTTACCGGGCTGACATGGCAGATGGACTTGCCGCTGTTTGTGGTGATCTTTGGCGGGATTGTTGCCGGGCTGTTGATTGGCTTTGTCTGGGAATGGTTCCGCGAGATGAAGCACCGCAGCACCGCCAGCCAGAAAACCCGCGAAGTTGCCCGGCTGGAACGCGAGTTGGCGGTGATGAAAGACAGCCAGTCCGTGCCAAAAGACGACGTTTTGGCGATTCTGCACAAGCCGAAAGCCTGACATGCCCGACATTCGTGTGAAGATCTGCGGTCTGCGGACCCATGCCGATGTTGCGGCGGTGGCGGCCAGCGGTGCGGCCTATGCGGGTTTTGTGTTCTTTGCCAAAAGCCCGCGCCATCTGACGGTGCCCGCGGCGCGGGAATTGGCGCTGGCCGCCCCGGTTGGGCTGGCCAAGGTGGCCTTGGTCGTTGATGCCGAAGATGCCTTTCTGGACGAATTGACCGAGGCGATGCCTTTGGACATGCTGCAACTTCATGGCCACGAGACGCCCGACCGGGTGGCTGAAATCCGCGCGCGCTATGGGCTGCCGGTGATGAAGGCGGTGGGCGTGGCCGATGAGGGCGATCTGGCGGCGGTCTTTGACTATTCGCTGGTGGCCGATCAGATCTTGGTCGATGCCAAGCCGCCGAAAAACGCCGATCTGCCGGGGGGCAATGGGCTGTCGTTTGACTGGCGGCTGGTGGCACAGCGGCGCTGGTTGCGGCCATGGATGCTGGCCGGGGGGCTGACTGCGGAGAATGTGGCCGAAGCGATTCGGCTGACCAATGCGCGGCAGGTCGACGTGTCATCCGGTGTCGAAAGCGCGCCCGGCATCAAGGACGCGGGCCGCATTGCGGCCTTTGTAAAGGCCGCCACCCAAGACGGCCCACCGATCTTGCGCTGAGCGCGATTTTTCGTCGAAAAATCGGGGGGGTGTTTAGAACGCCTTGAAGGTCATTGTGGTCAGCGTGCGCACGATGTCCGGAATATCAAACAGCTTGCCCGAGAGGTAATGGCCGACATCCTCGCCCTCGGGGATGTAGATTTTGGCGATCAGGTCATATTCGCCAGAGGTCGAGTAAAGCTCGCTCACCACCTCGCGGTCGTAGATGGCGGTGGCGACCTCATAGGTCTTGCCGGGGGTGCAGCGGAACTGAACGAAGACGCAGGTCATGGGGGCGGTCCTGTGAGGCGGGTTTTGGGGGCTGGCCCCGGGGGTTTCACACCCCCGGACCCCCGTGGAGTATTTCAAAAGGCGCAAGACCTCAACTGGCGGAGGCGGCCGGGTTCAGGGCTGGTCCCCGTCGGCTGCAAGCTTAAGGGGCGCGGGGCCTTGTTTCAAGTCGGCCACGGTCAAGGGCCCGGTCGGGCGGCCGAGGCGGTTGCGCACCACCCACATCAGCCGCTTTTCCGCGCGGGTGATGGCGACATAGGCCAGGCGTTTCCACAAAGGCACGCCTGCTTCGCTGCGGCCTGCCGCGGCGGCGGCGTAAAGGTCGGGGGCAAAGACCTGCACCGTTTCCCATTGCGAGCCTTGGGCCTTGTGGATGGTGACGGCAGCCCCGTGCAAAAAGGCCGCCCCCATGGTGGCGGCGTGGGGGATGAAGGGTTCTTCCTCGTCGGGTTTTTCGATCTTGACGATGGAGGCAGCCGAAAGCTGCGGCTCTTCGGCCCCGATGACATGGAGTTTGGCAAAGCCCGGGCGCGTGCCGGGGCCAAGGTAGATGACTTGCGCCCCTTTGATCAGGCCGCGCGCCTCAAGGTCGATGCGCTTCTTGCGGTGCTTCAGCGGCAGTTCGATGCCGTCGCAGATCAGGGGTTCACCGGGCAGAAGATCATCTTCGGGCGCGCCATGGGCGGCGCGAAAAGCGGTGATCAGCCGGATGCGGGTGGCATTGCGCCAAACCAGAACCGGGCTGCGCGCCATGAGATCGGCGTCAACCCGTTCGGCCCAGATCACCCGGTCATCACGCTTGGCCGTTTCTTCGACGAGGCGTTCGAAATCGTCAAACCCCACCCGTTCATCGGCCAG
Organism: Tabrizicola sp.; assembly: GCA_965284335.1. Classification (GTDB taxonomy): domain Bacteria; phylum Pseudomonadota; class Alphaproteobacteria; order Rhodobacterales; family Rhodobacteraceae; genus Tabrizicola_A. Next base: position 2,045,340 of record OZ260076.1, read on the forward strand.
CGCATGGGCCAGATCAAGGATCGGGTTGTCTTGGGTCTGGCGGTGGATGCGGTGCAGGACCAACCGCAGGGGGTCTGCCAGCTTGTCAAACACCATGGCGCCACTTTGGCCCACCGGGGCCAGCTGGGCCGGATCGCCAAAAAGGACGAGCGTCGGAAAGATCGCGCGCAGGTCATCCAGTTGGCGCTCATCCAGCATCGAGCTTTCATCGACAAAGCCCACATCCAAGGGTTCTTCGCGCCGTTTCCAGCCCTTGATGAAATCAGATCCCCGCAGACCCGCCGCCGCCAGCGCGCCAGGAATCGAGGCGACGCTGTCATAAAACGCCTTGGCGCGGTCAAGGGCCAGCTCTGTCAGTCCTTCGACCACCGGGCGGCTGCCTTGGCCGGTCAGCCATTCGGCGATCTTCTCATATTGCGGGTCATAGACCGGGGTATAAAGGATGCGGTGAATGGTGGTCGCGGGCACCCCGCGCATGCGCAAGACCGAGGCCGCCTTGTTGGTGGGGGCCAGAATGGCCAATGTGCGGCGGTCCTTGCGACGGCGGGGTTCATAATCGCCCGACACAAGATCAACGCCTGCGGCCTGCATGGCTTTGTAAAGGCTGGCCAGCAGCATCGTCTTGCCGGACCCCGCCTTGCCCACAATCGCCAGAACCGAAGATTTGCCTTCGGCCTGCGGGGTCAGCGTGCCCTCGGTCAGGTCAATTCCCATGCCAAGCAGCGTCGCGGAAACCCGGTCATAGGCTTCGGCCTGATCGTCGGAAAAGGTCAGCGTGGGCAGCATGGCGCGACCATAGGCCAGAGGGGCGACAAGGGCCAGAGGGGCGGCGTGGTTAATGCGGCCGGACGCCCGGCAGCCCGTGGTTCGGTGCCTCGTCTGTCTCGGCGGTTTGGTCGGGTTTGGCGGCGGCCAATGGGGCGGCAGGAAGTTCCGCACGCGCCACGCGCAGGGCTTCATCCGCCTTGGCAGCTAGGGCCGGCAAGCCATTTGCCTGCGCATAGGCCCGCAGATCGCGCAAAACGTCAAAGATCCAGTCATGACGCATGGGGGGACCTCTTCACAACATCGGATGAACCGGCGCACTCTTTTTGATTCTCTGATCAGTCTAGCGTTGCGAAGGCCAAGAGTCCGACGAATAACGCGTCAGCCAAAAGAACAACGCCGCAGTCGGCGGGACTGCGGCGTTGGTTTGGGCAGATTTCTGTGCTTGGAGCCGAGGGTTAGCGGTTGCGCCCCGCCTCCAACGCATCCTCAAACGTGCGCAATCCTGTCGTGGGGGCCTGCACCAGAACCGCCATATTGCCGGGCTTGTGCTGGTTTTTCCACATCAGCGTGTGGGCCTTGGGGATATCGGCCCAGGGGAACACCTCGGACATGCAGGGGTCAAGGCGGCGCTCGACCATCAGCTTATTGGCGGCCGAGGCCTGCTTCAGATGGGCAAAATGCGAGCCCTGCAGGCGCTTTTGGTGCATCCACATATAGCGCACGTCAAAGGTGCAGTTAAAGCCGGTGGTTCCGGCGCAGATCACCACCATGCCGCCCTTTTTGCACACCAGCGATGAGACCGGGAAGGTTGCCTCGCCGGGGTGTTCAAAGACCATGTCGACGTTCACGCCCTTGCCGGTGATGTCCCAGATCGCCTTGCCGAACTTGCGGGCCTCTTTCAGCCAAGTGTTGTAGTCCTCGGTGCCGACCTTGGGCAGTTGACCCCAGCATTTGAAGTCATTGCGGTTGATGACCCCCTTGGCGCCCAGCGACATGACGAAATCGCGCTTGGATTCGTCAGAGATCACGCCGATGGCATTGGCCCCGGCGGTATTGATGAGCTGGATCGCATAAGAGCCGAGGCCACCCGAGGCACCCCAGACCAGCACATTCTGGCCGGGCTTCAGGTCATGCGGGGCATGGCCAAAGAGCATGCGGTAGGCGGTGGCCAGCGTCAGGGTGTAGCAGGCCGATTCTTCCCAAGTCAGGTGGCGCGGGCGCGGCATCAGCTGCTGGGACTGCACGCGGGTGAACTGGCTGAACGACCCATCGGGGGTTTCATAGCCCCAGATGCGCTGGGTGGGCGAAAACATCGGATCGCCGCCGTTGCATTCCTCATCATCGCCGTCGTCTTGGTTGCAGTGGATCACCACCTCATCGCCGACCTTCCAGCGCTTGACCTTGTCACCCACGGCCCAAACGATACCGGCCGCATCCGAGCCGACAATGAAATAGGGCGAGGTGCTGTTGTCAAAGGGGCTGATCGGCTGACCAAGACCGGCCCAGACGCCATTATAGTTGACGCCCGCCGCCATCACCATGACGAGCACTTCGTTGCTGTCCAAGGTCCAGGTATCGACCACTTCAAGCTGCATCGACTGTTCCGGCGGCCCATGGCGTTCGCGGCGGATGGCCCAAGCATACATCTGCTTTGGCACATGGCCCAAGGGCGGCATTTCGCCGATCTCATAGAGGTCCTTCACTGGCGCATCATAGGGCGCGATGGTGGGTGCGGTGTCCAGTGCCATAGGGATCTCCATACAGATATGCGGCGCAACAATGCCGCGACGCAGAATCGACGCGGTTGGAGGCAAGGAATACCCAACATGCGCAACATTGCAATAGGTGCAGCGCAGAAATTGTAATTTTATGTCCGCCGCGTTGCGGCATTGTCGGTTTCCAGCCGCTGCCAAACCGAGGCGGCGTAAAAGGCCAGAATGGGGCCAGAGCCCTCTGTGGCACGCAGATCTGGTCCAACAAGCCCGCGCGCGATCAGCGGGGACAACCCCTCATTCAATGCCTCTGGCATACCTTGCGGTGGCAGTTTCAACACCGCGCCGCGCGATTGCAATTGCGCAACCAGTTCCGCAACCCGAAGGGCCAATGCGTTGCGGTCAGCGGGCTCACTTTGCAAGGCGGCCGCGACCAGAGGCACCGGCAGGATCGGCACCACCTTTTCAATTTCAGCCATCAGATGCGCGCCCAAGGCGTCAAGCGGTGCCTCTGGATGCGCGGCGCGAAAGGCCTGCAACGAGACCGGCGGGCCAAAACCTGCCGCCGCGGTGCCAAAGCCTTTGAAGCGGCCCCGCAGCCGTCGCCACAGATTGCGCCCGACAAAGCCAAGGATCGGCCAAAGCCCGGCACGAAAGCGGCGCGTGCCCGACAGATGGGCGCCCACCAAAACGCGGTCTTCCAGCACCCGATCATAGGCCAAGCCGACGGGCACGAACAACACATCGCGCCCCTGCCCTGCCCCTGCGGCGACATAGGCCAAAAGGCCCATTTTTGCAGGCCCGACCCGGCCATCCAGCGACAGCCCGCCTTCGGGGAAAATCGCCTGCGTCGTGCCTTCTTCGGTGGCCATCTGGACATAACGCGCCAAAACCCGCCGATAAAGCGTGTCACGGCTGCCTCGACGTATGAAATAGGCCCCCATCGCCCGGATCAGGCGGCTTAAGGGCCAGATCCGCGCCCATTCGCCCACCGCATAGGACAGGGCCGAGCGGTTGGCGACAAGCCAGGTGACCAGCACATAATCCATGTTGCTGCGGTGGTTCATCACAAAAACCACCGTGGCGTTAGGGTCCAGCTGGGCGTTTAAAGCCGCGTCAACCTTGCCAATGCGCACCCGGTAAAGCCCCCGGCTGATCAGCCGCGCAAGCCGTGTGGCAACGCCGAAATACATGGTTGCCGAAAAGGCGGGCACGATCTCCCGCGCGTAGCCACGGGCCTCTTCAAAGGCCACCGCCCCAGGCACGCCGGTTTCGGCGGCATGTTCCGCCACAGCTTCCATCACGCGCGGATCGTAGACCAGACGCACGATCATGTCTTGCCGCCGGGCCAGCTTGAACAGCTCGATCGGGCGGTCCAGCCGGGCGTTAAGGCGCGCCAAGGCCCGCTCGGCCCGTTTGCGGAAAAACCAACGCACCGAGGGGAACAGGAAATGCGAGGCAAAGGTCACGGCGGCAAAACCGACGATCAGGGCCAACAGCCACAAAGGAAGCGTCACATCGCGAAGCATACCGCAAGCCTGCCCTATTTTATGGCGAAATCCAAACACCTCTTCGGGGACTGCGTCCCTCATCGGTTTGGCCTCATGACGAGAAGACGCAGTCGCCCGAGGAGTTCCCGCTTCGCCGCAGCGCAGCGATTGACAGCGCCTGAAAATGTCGCCTATCTGTGCCTTGACGAAATAAAGTTGCCGAAGCGATTCACCAGACGAGGCCCGCGATGCACGCGCAGAAAGAACAACCCTGGCTTTTCCGCACCTATGCGGGCCATTCCACCGCCGCCGCCTCGAACGCGCTTTACCGCACCAATCTGGCCAAGGGCCAGACCGGGCTTTCGGTGGCCTTCGATCTGCCCACCCAGACCGGCTATGACAGCGATCACGAACTGTCGAAGGGCGAGGTCGGCAAGGTCGGCGTGCCGATCTGCCATCTGGGCGACATGCGCACGCTGTTCAAGGATATTCCCTTGGAACAGATGAACACCTCGATGACGATCAATGCCACGGCGCCGTGGCTTTTGGCGCTTTACATCGCGGTGGCAGAGGAGCAGGGCGCGGATGTGTCAAAGCTGCAAGGCACGGTGCAGAACGACATCATCAAGGAATATCTCTCGCGCGGCACTTACATCGCGCCCCCTAAGCCCTCGCTTCGCATGATTACCGATGTCGCGGCCTATACGCAAAAGCACCTGCCCAAATGGAACCCGATGAACGTCTGTTCCTACCACCTGCAAGAGGCGGGAGCCACGCCCGAGCAGGAACTGGCCTTTGCGCTGGCCACGGCCTGCGCGGTGCTCGACGATCTGAAAGGCAAGGTCGCCCCGGCCGATTTCCCCAATATGGTCGGCCGCATCTCGTTCTTCGTCAACGCGGGCATCCGGTTTGTGACCGAGCTGTGCAAGATGCGCGCCTTTGTCGATCTGTGGGATGAAATCTGCGAGAGCCGCTATGGCATCACCGAGGCGAAATATCGCCGCTTCCGCTATGGGGTGCAGGTGAACTCGCTGGGCCTGACCGAACAGCAGCCGGAAAACAACGTCTACCGCATCCTGATCGAGATGCTGGCGGTGACGCTGTCGAAAAAGGCCCGGGCGCGGGCGGTTCAACTGCCGGCCTGGAACGAGGCCTTGGGCCTGCCGCGCCCCTGGGATCAGCAATGGTCGCTCCGGATGCAGCAGATTTTGGCCTATGAGACCGACCTTCTGGAATATGATGATCTCTTTGACGGCAACCCGGCGATTGACCGCAAGGTCGCGGCGCTGAAAGAGGGCGCGCGAGCGGAACTGGCGCAGATCGACGCCATGGGCGGGGCGGTTGCGGCGATTGATTATATGAAGGGCCGTCTGGTCGAGGCGAACTCGGACCGGCTGGCGCGGATCGAAAGCAAGGAAACCGTGGTCGTCGGTGTCAACCGCTGGACCGAGGCCGCGCCCTCGCCGCTGACGGCGGGGGATGGGGCGATCATGGTGGCCGATCCCGATGCGGAACGCGACCAGATCGCGCGGCTGACCGCCTGGCGCGCAAGCCGCGACGCGGGCGCGGTGACGGCGGCCCTCACCGCGCTGCGCGAGGCGGCCCGTTCGGGTGCCAATATCATGCCCGCCTCGATTGCCGCCGCCAAAGCCGGCTGCACCACCGGCGAATGGGGTGCGATGCTGCGCCAGGCCTTTGGCGAATACCGCGCCCCGACGGGCGTGTCGCGCAGCCCCTCGAACCGCACCGAGGGGTTGGAGCCGATCCGCGAGGCCGTGGATGCGGTGTCGTCGAAACTGGGGCGGCGCCTGAAGTTCCTGGTCGGCAAGCCGGGCCTTGATGGCCATTCGAACGGCGCCGAGCAGATCGCCGCCCGCGCCCGTGATGTGGGCATGGACATTCACTATGAAGGCATCCGCCTGACCCCGGCCGAGATCGTCTCGGCCGCCGCCGACCAAGAGGCCCATGTCATCGGCCTGTCGATCCTGTCGGGCAGCCATATCCCGCTGATTACGGAAACACTCGACCGGATGCGCGCGGCGGGTCTGGGCAATGTACCTTTGGTGGTGGGCGGCATCATTCCCGAGGAGGACGCGGCGCGCCTGCGGGCCATGGGGGTGGCGGCGGTCTATACGCCCAAGGATTTTGAGCTGAACCGCATCATGCTCGACATCGTCGGCATCGTGGACGCTCAGGATCGCGCCGCCTGATCGGATTTGCGCCAGATCAAGGCCGGGGCTTGCGCCCCATGCCATCCTGCGCCGCGTGACACCCATCAGGGAGGGCAGGATGTTCAACCGTCTCAAGGCGCTGATCCAGCGCTGGAACGAGGTCCGCGCGGTCGCGGGCTTTTCCGACCGCGATCTGGCCGATCTGGGCCTGTCGCGCGCCCAGCTCGAGGCCTTTGTGCGCATGCCCGAGGATGTGCCGGACCGGGTTCTGGCCATGGCGGCGATCTTTGGCCTTTCCGAGACCGAGGTGAAGGCCAACCATAGCGAATGGCTGGAACTTCTGGAGACCTGCGGCGGATGCAAAGATCGTGGCGCCTGCGCGCTGGTTTTGGAACGGGGCGCGCTGTCGCGGCCCTCCGACTGCGGCTTTTGCCAGAACTCCGACTGTTTCGAATCCATATCCCGCGCGGCGGCCTGAGCCTGCATTGTGAAGGGGCTTTCGCCGCGTCCCCGGCTGGCATAGCTTCGGTCGGCACAGACAGGAGCGTGACATGACCTTTCACATCGGCGCCAAAGCCGGCGAGATTGCCGAAACCGTGCTTTTGCCGGGCGACCCTTACCGTGCCCGCTGGGCGGCGCAGACGTTTCTGCAAAACCCGGTTCTGGTGAACGAGGTGCGCGGGATGCTCGGCTATACCGGCACCTGGCGCGGCCATAGGGTGACGATCCACGGCTCGGGCATGGGGATGCCGTCGCTGTCGATCTACGCCAATGAGCTGATCCGCGATTATGGAGCGCAGACGCTGATCCGCATCGGCTCGGCCGGGGCGCTGCAACCCGATGTCAAGCTGCGCGACGTGGTTCTGGCGCAGACCGCCTCCTCCTGCGGCTCGCCCGCGCGGTCGATCTTCCGCGAGCTGAACTTCGCACCCTGCGCCGATTTCGGGCTCCTCCGCGCTGCCCATGCTGCGGCGCAAAAGATCGGCGTGCCGGTGCATGTCGGCGGCATCTATTCCTCCGACACCTTCTATGACGAACGCGCCGATCTTTCCGAACAGCTCCAGCGCCATGGCACACTCTGCGTCGAGATGGAGGCGGCCGAGCTTTACCATCTGGCCGCCCGCTACAAGCGCCGGGCGCTGGCGGTGCTGACCATCTCGGACCATATCCTGACGCATGAGGCCCTGCCCGCCGACCAGCGCGAAACCAGCTTTGGCGCGATGGTCGAAGTCGCCCTCGAAGCCGCCTTCGCCTGATCGCCCCCCTGATCGCCCTCGTCGAGCCCGTTTCGGGCACTCCTCCGTGGCGAACCCCTCCCGCCTGCCGCCTTCAATGTGGCGGAAATATCCTCGGGGGGTGAAGGGCCGCAGGCCCGAGGGGGGCAGACAGCCCCCCTGCCTTAGCGCCCGTGGCTCCGATCATAGCCATTGGCAGGTGAAGGCGCCCAACCCGAAGGCGGGGCCTTGGGGCGGAACACCTCGACCAAAAGCGGATGGCAGGCCGCCTGATCTGACGAATGTTGCGCACTGCAATCGCCGCCCGGGCAGGCCGAGAGCGCGCCCAGAAGGTCGATATCGGCGAAGAATTCGATGAAATCCCCCGGCCGCACCGGGCTTGCCTTCATGAAATACTGCCCGGTGTCGCGGGTAAAGCCGGTGCACATGAAGACGTTCAGCACATCATGCACATGCAATTCGGCCAGAGCGAGCGGCAGGCCCGTGCGATCCGCCAGCGCGCGGGTCAGGTTGGAATGGCAGCAGTGGTGATACTGGCCGCCATGCGACAGAAGGTTGTGGGTATAGGGGTCGCAGCGCGTGCCGATCACGTCATGCACCCCGCCGCCAAAATCGTCGAACTGATACCAGTCGAGCGTATCCTCGGTGATCGTCGCCATAGACCGCAGATGCGGCAGGCAGGACCACATCCGGTCGCCGGCACTCAGATGCGTGCCATGCAGCGCGCGGGTCTTGCCGGAAAAGAACCGCTCGTTCAGGTCATGGGCGTTCCACAGGTTCAGATCGCCAACCTGCGGCCCCTCAACCGAGGTGATGCGAAAGAAATGCCCGGCCGGCACGTCGAAACAGCGGGCCTCACGCGCGGGCACAAGGGTTTCGCTGACCTTGTGCCAGCCCGCGCGCGCGGCGTGATAGGGCGCGATGTCGGGGGCGGGCAGGCCCGCGACGGGATAGCAGATCACCGGGCGCACCGCCTTGCGGGCGGCACCATCGGCGGGCATGGGATGGGCGGGCGTATCGGGTTTCATGGGCACCTCCGGGGGGCCAAGCTGTCCCATGGCTTTGGGGTGGTCAAGACCCCTTTAGGCAGTGGCGCGGGGCTTTTCCGGGGTCGGGGGTGCAGATGGCCCCGCAGGCCGCACAGCGCCAAATCCCTGCCGCCTTTTCCTGACGCCACAGGCAAGCGCGCGTCAGCGTAGAGTTGCGGCGCGACCGCCACGCATAGGCAAACACGCCGACTAACAGAGCAAGGAGTAGGAGCGGCATCAGGGGTCTTTTCTAGCCCCATCCCCTCCCCACGGGTGGGGGGCCGACTGGGCGACAAAGGCAATGCGGTTGGCAGGTCGGGAACCTCCCCTCCCCCTTTGTGGGGAGGGGATGGGGGTGGGGGGCTTTCCCCTTAGACCACCCGTTCGACCATCATCTTCTTGATCTCGGCAATCGCCTTGGCCGGGTTCAGCCCCTTGGGGCAGGTCTTGGCGCAGTTCATGATCGTGTGGCAGCGATAGAGCTTGAAGGGGTCCTCAAGGTTGTCGAGCCGCTCGCCCGTCGCCTCATCGCGGCTGTCGATGATCCAGCGATAGGCATGCAACAGCGCCGCCGGCCCAAGGTATTTGTCGCCGTTCCACCAGTAGGACGGGCACGAGGTGGAGCAGGACGCGCACATCACGCATTCATAAAGCCCGTCGAGTTTCTTGCGATCCTCGATCGACTGGCGCCATTCCTTGGCGGGGCGGTTTGTCTTGGTTTCCAGCCAGGGCATGATCGAGGCGTGCTGGGCGTAGAAATGCGTGAGGTCCGGGATCAGGTCCTTGATGACCGGCATGTGGGGAAGCGGGTAGATCTTCACATCGCCCTTGATCTCATCCAGCCCATAGATGCAGGCCAGCGTGTTGATCCCGTCGATGTTCATCGCGCAAGATCCGCAAATCCCTTCGCGGCAGGAGCGGCGGAAGGTCAGCGTCGGGTCAATCTCGTTCTTGATCTTGATCAGCGCGTCCAGAACCATCGGGCCGCATTTGTCCATATCGACGAAATAGGTGTCGACCGAGGGGTTTTTCCCGTCATCGGGGTTCCAGCGGTAGATCTGGAACTTGCGCACGTTCTTGCCTTCGGGCTTCGGCCAGGTCTTGCCGGTGAGGACCTTGGAATTCTTGGGGAGAGTGAACTGAACCATGGGCTTTCCTTCGTCAGATCAAAGCCGGGCGCGGGGCCACGGGGCGTCGAATGGCTATGGGGTGGACAAGGCAGGCCATCTCAGCCCACCCAACCGGGTTGATCGCCCAAAGCGCGGGTCGGGAACTGGCCCGAGCGCGCCTTGACGCATGCATCGTAAACCTGGGCCGGATCGCGGCCCAAGAGAAAATCAGACGAGATCGTCACATCCAGCCCGCCAACCGCGCGACCGCCCGAGCCGACGCCCAAGGCCACCTCGCCCCGCGGGCGCAGGGCCTGATTGGCCCGCTCAACGCACAGCCGCTCGGCCTGATCCACCGGGATCGGCCCGCAGGCGGCCAAGGGCGGTAGGGCAAACAGAGTCATGAGGGCGGCGCGCAGCATGGGGCTTACACCCCCAGCCGGATATTGGCGGCGGCGAGGCACGCGGCGGCCCCCGGCTGCGCGGCAATGCGCATCACATTGGCCACGGTCCGAGTGCCCGCCCCAACGCCCACATCCTGCGCCAAGGCTTTCACATCCTCGGCGCTGGCATTGTCGACGATGCAGCGGGTCGCGGTTTCCGATTGCCCCGGCGCGACATAATCAGCCACCACCGGGCGCACGACCGTATCGGCCGCGCGGCGGCCCACCTTATCAGCCACCTGTGCCGGATCGCAGGCGGCCAACACAAGGGTTGCAAGGATAAGGGCCAGCGCGCGCATCAGAACTTCCGCTCTGCCGGGGCGATTTTCTTGAGCGAAATGCCGCCCTCGGCCTCAGAGGTTAGCGGGGCAGTATGCACCGGGCGGTAATCCAGCGTCACTTTGGCCCCATCAACCCAAGCCAGCGAATGCTTGCGCCAGTTGGCATCATCGCGCGCCGGGTGATCCTCATGCGCATGCGCACCGCGGCTTTCGGTGCGGGCATGCGCGCCATAGATGGTGGCCAAGGCGTTCGGCATCAGGTTGCCCAGTTCCAGCGTCTCCATCAGGTCGGAATTCCAGACGAGGCTGCGGTCGGTGACCTTCAGATCGTCCATCTTGGCGGCGATTGCCGTCATCTTCTTCTCGCCCGCCGCCAGCGTTTCCTCGGCGCGGAACACGGCCGCATCCGACTGCATGGTGCGCTGCATCTCAAGGCGCAGCTCGGCCGTCGGCACCGCGCCATTGGCATGGCGCATCGCGTCAAAGCGCGACAGGGCGCGATCGATCTCGGCGGTGTTCACCGGGGCATTGCGTGATTTGGGGTTCACGATCTCGCCCGCCCGAATGGCGGCGGCGCGGCCGAACACCACAAGGTCGATCAGCGAGTTCGAGCCCAAACGGTTCGCACCATGGACCGAGGCGCAGCCCGCCTCGCCCACGGCCATCAGGCCGGGGAAGGTGGCGTCGGGGTTGTCCTTGGTGGGGTTCAACACCTCGCCCCAATAGTTCGTCGGGATACCGCCCATGTTGTAATGCACGGTCGGCAGCACCGGGATAGGTTCCTTGGTCAGATCAACACCGGCAAAAATGCGCGCCGATTCCGAGATGCCCGGCAGGCGCAGGTCCAGCGTTTCCTTGGGCAGATGGTTCAGGTGCAGGTGGATATGGTCGCCATGTTCGCCCACACCGCGGCCTTCGCGAATTTCCAAGGTCATGCAGCGCGAGACATAGTCGCGCGGGGCAAGGTCTTTGTAATGGGGCGCATAACGCTCCATGAACCGCTCGCCATTGGCGTTGGTGAGATAGCCGCCCTCGCCGCGTGCGCCTTCGGTGATAAGGCAGCCCGAGCCATAGATGCCTGTCGGGTGGAACTGCACAAACTCCATATCCTGAAGCGGCAAACCGGCGCGCGCCACCATCCCGCCACCGTCGCCGGTGCAGGTATGGGCCGAGGTGGCCGAGAAATAGGCGCGGCCATAGCCGCCGGTGGCGAGCACGGTCATCTTGGCGTTGAACACATGGATCGTGCCATCGTCGAGCTTCCAGCAGACAACGCCAGTGCAGGCCCCATCGGTGATGATCAGATCAAGCGCGAAATATTCGATGAAGAATTCCGCGTTGTTCTTGAGGCTTTGGCCATAGAGCGTGTGCAAAATGGCATGGCCGGTGCGGTCAGCGGCGGCACAGGTGCGCTGCACCGGCGGGCCTTCGCCGTATTCGGTGGTATGGCCACCAAAGGGGCGCTGGTAAATCTTGCCCTCTTCGGTGCGGCTGAACGGCACGCCGTAATGGTCCAGCTCATACACCGCCTTCGGGGCCTCACGCGCGAGGTATTCCATCGCGTCGGTGTCACCCAGCCAGTCAGACCCCTTGACGGTGTCATACATGTGCCACTGCCAGCTGTCGGGGCCCATATTGCCCAAGGACGCCGCAATGCCGCCCTGCGCCGCAACCGTGTGCGAACGCGTCGGGAAAACCTTGGTCACACAGGCGGTGCGCAGACCCTGTTCGGCCATGCCCAGCGTGGCGCGCAGACCAGCGCCGCCAGCCCCCACAACCACCACGTCATAGTCATGCACTTCATACGGATAGGCTTTGGTCATGTCATGAAACCTTAAAGCGCGATTTTCAGCAGGGCGAAAAGGCCCGATGCAACGATCACGGCAGAGAGGGAATAGGCGAAGATGATGAAGATCTTGCGCGCGCTGCCACGAGCATAGTCTTCAATCATCATGGTGGCACCCATGGCAAAGTGGCGCATACCAACCACCAGCACAAGCGCGGTCAGGATGGCCGGGAAGGGCCGGGCAAAGGTGGCCACAACCTCATCTTGGGTGCCGCCAAGGGCCGAGCCAAAGATGTAAAGCCAAGTCGGGACCATGAAGGCCAAGGCGACCGCTGACAGTGTCATCGACCAATGGTGTTCGGTCCCGGTGCCGGATGCGCCTTTGCCCTCGGCGCGTTTGCGGGCGGTCAGATAACGCATGGTGCCCTCATTGAACCAAAATGATGGTGAGGACGGTCAAGACGACCGACCCGATGATGATGCCCCAACCCAAGCGTTCCGCCGTCGGGATGTCGAGGCCCTTGCCCGCATCAAAGTAAAGATGCCGCAGGCCCGCGAGATAGTGATACCACACCGCCCACGCCGACCCGGTGAACACCAGATCGCCAAACCAGCTGGTTGCCACCGCATTGGCCGTGGCGAAATACTCGGCACTTGTGGCCGCAGCCAACAACCACCACACCGCCAATGCCACGCCCACGATCAAGGCATTGCCAGTGATGCGCGTCAGAATAGAGGTGATCGAGGTCAGCTGCGGACGGTAAATCTGCAAATGGGGAGAGAGGGGGCGTTCAACCCGTTTGACGTTCGCCATGTCATGTCCCTTGTTCGCTGGCAGGGTCAGAGCCAGGGCCTGACCCAAAGCTGTCTTTGACACCTTACTAGCGCGAATTTTCGCGCTGTCACCTAAAAGCCTTCGATAAAGCGGCGCTGTTGCCGCTATCACGGGCAGATTTTGTCATTTGTGATCACACAATTTTTCTGCGTGATCACAAAACATCACCATTTGAGCGGCTGCCAGACTTTGCACAGATCGCTCGGACAGAGGCTGCACAGAATCCGGGCTAACGGCCCGCCCCGTTCAAATCGGCATCAGCGCCCAATAGTCGAGGTCCAGCAAGACCTCGGGCAGATATTTGCCATCGGCCCCCTTCAGCGCGAAGGGGGCGGCACCGGCCTTGACCGCCACCAGCCGCAGGCGGATGGCACCCACCCCGGGGGCCGAGGTTTCTGCCTTATCCAAGACCTCGGACCAGGCCTTGATCGTCGTGCCCGAGAAACAGGGGTTGGCATGGGCGCCTGCGTTCAGCGCCACGATCATCTGCGCATTGGCCAGACCGTTGAACGACAACGCGCGGGCCATGGAAATCACATGGCCGCCGTAGATCAGCCGCCGCCCATCCTCGCGGAAGGTGGCGTCGAAATGCACCTTGGCGGTGTTCTGCCACAGGCGCGTGGCCAGCATATGTTCGGCCTCTTCGACGGTGACGCCATCGACATGGTCAATCTTTTCGCCAATCGCATAATCGCCCCAGCGGTGCGGCTCGCCCGCAAGGGTGAAATCATAGTTGGAGAAAGTCAGGCCCTTAGGGATCACCAGATCAGCCGCCGGCACCACCTTTTGCAAATCCGGAACCACCGGGTCGGGCGTGGGCGCATCGAGGCGGTTCTTGCGCACCATGACCCAGCGCACATAGTCCAGAACCACATGGCCGTGCTGATTGAGGCCTTGGGTGCGGACATAGACATTGCCCGAGGCGCCGTTCGAGTTTTCCTTGAGCCCGATGACGGTGGATTGCGAGCGCAGCGTATCGCCGGGATAGACCGGGTCAAGCCAGCGCCCCTCGGCATAGCCGAGGTTGGCGACGGCGTTCAGGCTGATATCGGGCACCGTTTTGCCAAAGACGACGTGGAAGGCCGCAAGATCATCAATCGGCGCGGCGGGCAGGCCAGAGGCGCGGGCGAATTCGTCGGAGGAATAAAGCGCGCCGCGCGCGGGGTAGAGCGCATGGTAAAGCGCCCGCTCGCCACCCGAAACCGTGCGCGGCACGGCATGGTGAATGACCTCGCCGATGCGGTAATCTTCGAAAAAGCGGCCCGGGTTGGTTTTCATACGTCTTGGTCCTTGGTTTGGTGGGGTGAAACCCCACCCTACGGGGGATTGGCGAGGTAAAAACCCGCCCTACGGGACGCCGTAGGGTGGGGTTCCACCCCACCTTCTTTACTGCTCACCCAGCTTGATCTCCGGGGAATAGGTGCCCGGCACCTCTTTCACCACCGATTGCCCACAGCGCATCACGCCGCGGGCGGCATCAAAGGCATAGGTCGGGCTGCCATGCAGCTCCCAGCCCTTGTTCAAAGCCGCGGTAACCTTGTGGCAAAAAGCCGATGTATCGTCGTCGCTCAGAAAACGGTAAAGTTTCATGGTCTTATCCAAAGGTGGGATAGCCAAGGGCGGTATGCACCCCTGCCAGCGCGCCATAGAACAACAAGCTTCCAGCCAGCGCCATCGCCTCAAATTTCGCGGGCTTGGCGGGTGGCGGCACCCAAGGCCCGGCCCGGTTGATCAGCGCCATCGAGACCAGCGCCCAAACCCCGATACCGCCAAACAGCACAAAGGACGGCACATCGCCGTTGACCAAAAGATGCGACGCAGCCCACAGCACCGTGGCCCACAACATCGGGTGGCGCATCTTGCGGGCAATGGCCGTTTTCATACCTGCTGCGGCAAAAAGATAAACCGACGCCAACATCAAAAGGTTGTTGATCCCCACCATCGCAGGCGATCGGCCCCACAAAAACGCGCCATCTGCCGCGCGATAGCCTAGAACCATCAGCACAATGCCCAACACCATCGCAAGCGCCAAAGGCCCCTTGGCCTTGTCGCCCCAACCGGCCCGAAGATCAGGGGCCATACGTTTCAGCCAATGCGGCACGATCCACAGGGCAAGGCCAAGAACAAGAAGGGTCATCTGCACGCTCCGAAAGGGAAAAGGGCCTTTACAGTCGCATCATTCAGCCATGGCCGCAATCGCCTCGGCCTTGGCCAAGGTTGCGGTTGCGGTCACGATATGGAGGTTCTCGACGATCTTGCCATCGACCACCGCCACCCCCTGCCCCGCGGCCTTGGCGGCCGAAAAGGCGGCAATCTGGCGGCGGGCGAGGTCCAGCTCTTCGGGGCTGGGGGCGAAGGCCGCGTTGGCAATCTCAAGCTGCGCGGGATGGATCAGGGTCTTGCCGTCAAAGCCCATATCGCGGCCCTGCTCACATTCGGCGCGCAGCCCTTCGTCGTCCTTGAAGGCGTTGAACACGCCATCGACGATGACCTTGCCATGGGCGCGTGCGGCCAGAAGGCAGAGGCCAAGGCCCGCCTGCATCGCCAGACGGTCGGGGCGGAAGCGACTGTTCAACTCTTTGGCCAGATCATTGGTGCCCATCACCATGCCCTTGAGGCGCGGATGGGCGGCAATTTCGGCCGCGTTCAGCATGCCGGCGGCGGTTTCCATCATGGCCCAGAGGTCGGCACCCGGCACCGCCTCGGCCACGGCATCAAGATCGGCGGCGCGGCTGACCTTGGGGATCAGGATGGCATCCACCTTGGCGCCGCGCGCAATGGCGGCGTCCATCGCCTTGGCATCCTCGCGCCCCCATTCGGTGTCAAACCCGTTGATCCGCACGATCCGCGCCCGGTTGCCGAAATCCCAATCCGTCAGCACGCGCGCCAAAAGCGCGCGGGCGGCGGGCTTTTCGTCGGGGGCAACCGCATCTTCCAGATCGAAGATGATCGCATCCGCCGCAAGCCCCATGGCCTTTTCCAATGCCCGCTCTTTCGAGCCGGGAATGTAAAGCACCGAGCGATAGGGACGTGCGGACATGATTCTCTCCACGGTAACAATCTTGCGCGAAAAGACACCGATTGGGCATTTTCGGCAAGCCCGTTTTTGCTGCATCGCAGAAAAACCCTCTGCCAAGCGCGCTGAACATCGGGGCGCGTCGTTAACGCACTGCTTACCGCCAAGGCGCAGGCTGTAGCGATCGAGCAATAAACCGTGGAGATTTTTATGGATAAGACGTTTTTTGCCTTATCGCTGGGCTTTGCGGGGGTGATCCTTGCCACCCAGGCCGCTCAGGCCGCGCAATGCGGCCCACGCGATCAGGTCGTCGCGGGTCTGGCCACCCGCTTTGACGAGATCCGCCGCGGCGCGGGGCTGGCCGCAGGGCCAGACGGGCGGGCGCAGGTGGTCGAGGTGTTCACGTCAGCCGCCGGAAGCTGGACCATTACCGTCACCCTGCCGAATGGGCAGACCTGCCTTGTCGCCTCGGGCCAGGCTTGGAACGATGTGACAGAAGAACAGCCCGCCAAAGGCGCCCCAGTCTAAACGCCCCGCTCATCGAGCCGTTCCGGCACTCTTCGCGAAGAGGCCGCGCAGCGGCAACGATGAGCGGCGCAAAGGCGTCAGGCGAAAAGCCCGTCCCAGATCAGCTTTAACGAGATCAGCAACAGCGCCCATGTGACGATCTGGAAAAACCGCCGCTCGGGCAGGATTTTCACCAGCTTGACGCCCGCAAAGACCGCGATGGCCGCGGCGGGCATCAGGGCCACGGCCACTGCCAGATTGCCGGGGCTGAATTGGCCCAGCGCCCAGTAAGGCACGAGCTTAATGCCATTCAGATAGGCAAAAAGAATCGTACTGGTTCCGGCAAAGACCATCTTTGTCAGCCCCAAGGGCAATACATAAACTTGAAACGGCGGTGCGCCGGAATGGCTGACAAAACTGGTAAAGCCCGTCACCGCGCCCCAAAAAACACCCGGGGCGACGCGGGGCTCGCGCGGTTCCACCGCGCCGCGCCGGAGCAACAGCCGCAGCGCAAACACCGCGCCGATCCCCCCCACCAGCGCCGTCACCGCCCATTCCGGTGTGATCTTGGCCGTGGCCCAACCCAAAGCCACCCCAATCGTCACACCCACCATCAAAATGCCCAGCACCCGCCGGTCGAAAGCATGGCGATAGGCGTAAAGCCCAAACATGTCTGACAGCACATAAACCGGCAGCAACAGTCCCGCCGCCGTGACGGGCGACACCGCCAGCGACAAGACCGGCACGCCCAACATCCCCACCACCGGCAAGCCGCCTTTGCCCATGCCGACAAGCACCGATGCCAAGATCGCCAGCGCCCAAAAGCCGATGCCTTCCATGCCTCTTCCCCCTGCCGCGCGAATCCCCCATGATGCCGCACGATGCCATTCCGGCGCGGCCAATGGTTGCCCAACCTGCCTGCCAAAGCCCTTGCTGACCCGTTAGCGCAATCGCGCTTGCAGGGCCAGCCCGGGGCCTTGCTGCGGCGCAGCGGGCTTGCCTTTTCCCGCGCTCCGGTTTAGCATACCATAGTATACAATCATGCAGCCAAGCACTCGGAGACCGGACACATGGCACGACCCAAGATCGCCCTTATCGGCGCTGGCCAGATCGGCGGCACCCTTGCCCACCTCGCGGCCCTCAAGGAACTGGGGGACATTGTCCTCTTCGACATCGCCGAAGGCACCCCGCAGGGCAAGGCGCTGGACATCGCGCAATCGGGCCCGGTCGAAGGCTTTGACGCCGCATTGAAGGGCGCCAACAGCTATGAAGACATCGCGGGCGCCGATGTCTGCATCGTCACCGCTGGCGTGCCGCGCAAGCCGGGGATGAGCCGCGATGACCTTTTGGGTATCAACCTGAAAGTGATGAAATCGGTCGGCGAGGGCATCAAGGCCCATGCCCCGAATGCCTTTGTGATCTGCATCACCAACCCCTTGGATGCGATGGTCTGGGCGCTGCAACAGTTCTCGGGCCTGCCCGCGAACAAGGTGGTCGGCATGGCAGGCGTTCTGGACGCGGGCCGTTTCCGTCATTTCCTGTCGGTCGAGTTCAACGTCTCGATGAAGGACGTCACCGCTTTCGTGCTGGGCGGCCATGGCGACACCATGGTGCCGCTGGTGCGTTACTCGACCGTTGCCGGTATCCCGCTGCCCGATCTGGTGCAGATGGGCTGGACCACGCAGGAAAAGCTGGACGCTATCGTGCAGCGCACCCGTGACGGCGGCGCGGAAATCGTCGGCCTGTTGAAAACCGGCTCTGCATTCTATGCCCCCGCCGCATCAGCCATTGAAATGGCCGAAGCCTATCTCAAGGACCAAAAGCGCCTTCTGCCCTGCGCGGCCTATGTTGACGGGGCCTATGGCCTGAACGGCATGTATGTCGGCGTGCCGACCATCCTTGGCGCCGGTGGGGTTGAGCGTGTGGTGGACATCAAGCTGAATGCAGACGAGCAGGCGATGATGGACAAGTCCATCGACGCGGTGAAGGGCCTTGTGGCCGCTTGCAAGGCGATTGATCCGTCGCTGGCGTGATATTGGTTGCGTGATCCGGGTGGGGTTGAACCCCACCCTACGATGGCAAACCGCGCGGGCTGTTAGGCCCGCGCGGTTTTCATTTGATGCCACCCTTTTCATCCGGCTCTCGCCCCGGCCTTGGGCGGTAAGCCGGTAGCGACCAGTTAAACCAAATGGCAGCGCAGCGGATTATGGCGGCGGTCACCAGCCCCGCCAGCATCGCCCATTCGCGCGGCAGATCAGCCCAGAGGCCCAGAAGAAACACCGCCGCCCCGGCGGCCGAGGCGGAAACGTAAATATCCTTGCGCATCACGATTGACGGCTCTTGCCCCAGAATGTCGCGCAGAATGCCGCCGAAAGAGGCGGTGATCACCCCCATCACCAGCGCCACCAGTGGCCCTGCACCTGCGTCCAATCCCTTGGCCGCGCCGGCAATCGTGACAAGCGCCATCCCGAATGCGTCAAGATACAAAAGCAGCCGATAGCGCGACGACACCCGATGCGCGGTGAAATGCGCCACCCCCGCCACCAACAGGCACAAGGCCACCGGCGTCGGGTTCACAACCCAAAACACCGGCACACCCAACAAAAGGTCGCGCAGCGTCCCGCCGCCGATGCCGGTGATCACCCCCAGCCACATAAAGCCCAAGATGTCCATTTCCTTGCGCGAGGCGACCAGCGCGCCCGTCGTGGCAAAAACCACCGCTGCGGCAAGGTCCAGCATGGTCAGGATTGAGGCAAAATCGGTCATCATGGCAATAGTGATTCACGGCGCTGGAAAACAGGTGAATGACCAAGACCCCGGCCATGATCATCGCCAACCCCAAAATCGCAGCGGTATCCAGCACCTGCTTTTGCCACACCCATGCGACAGCGGTGATCAGCACAATGCCCAGCCCCGACCACAGCGCATAGACCACCCCAGTCGGCAGCACCCGCAAGGGCACCGACAAGAGCCAAAACGCCCCGGCATAGCCAAAGATCGCAATCAAACTGGGCACCAGACGGGTAAAGCTGGCCGAGCGGGCCAACGCGGTTGTCGCCACCACCTCCAGCACGATGGCCCCAAGTAGGAAGAGATAGGTTTTCATCATGCGCCGCCCTCCATCGGCGTAACCCTGTCACGGCGGCCAAGGGCAGGCAAGTCACGGCGCGGGTCTTTGGAAAGGCGGGGCTATGGCAGGGCTGCAGCCCATACCTCAACCTCGACCTTGAACTCGGGCCGCGAAAAGCCCGAAATCAGCAATAGGGTCGAGGCGGGGGGATCACCCACATCGGCCATGAAGGCATCGCGGGCGGCCATATAGGCGGGCAAATCGGCCCGGTCCGTCAACCATGCGGTGATGTGGCAGATATCGGCAGGCCCCATACCACCTTCGGCCAGAATGGCGGCAATATTGCCAAAGCAGATCGCCGCCTGTGCGCCCACATCGGGCGGGATCGTGCCATCAACCGCCAGCCCCAATTGCCCCGAGCTGCGGATGATCCGCGCGCCGGGCGGCACTTCAACCCCATGGGCATAGCGGGCCAAAGGGGGGGCAATGCTGGCTGGGGTCAGGCGGCGCATATGTGTCTTGTTCATCCAGCAAAGATCGCATCGGTTTGCAGGTTTTGACAATGGCGCAAAGCCCGCCTTCTGCACCGCAAGAAAATTATCCCCCACACCCCCGTTTTCCTTTTGCCATGGGATGGGGGGTTTGGCCTATCTTGCGCCGACAGCGACAGGAGACAGACATGGCCCGCAAATTGGTTTTGATCCGCCACGGTGACGATCCGCCGGATGACAGGGTGGTGACCTTTGCGGTCGAGGCTGGCTTTACGCCTGAGATTTGGCGCCCTTTCAAAGGGGACAAATTGCCCGAACCCACCGCCGATGTGGCAGGCTCGGTGATCTATGGCGGGCCGTTCAATGTGTTTGACGAGGACAAGCACCCTTTCCTGCGTGACGAGGCGGCATGGATCCGCGCCTGCATGGCGCGCGACATTCCGCTTTTGGGCATTTGTCAGGGTGCGCAGCAAATCGCACGGGTGATGGGGGCCGAGGTGGGGCCGCCCGAAAGCGGGCTGCATGAGTTCGGCTATTACCCGATCTCGCCCACGCCCGAGGGGCGCGATTTCCTGCCCGAAACCATCCCGATGACGCAGGCGCATTTCCACACCTTTGCCATCCCCGAAGGCGCTGTGCATCTGGCCTCAAGCCCGATGTATCCCAATCAGGCCTTCCGCATCGGTGACAAGGTTTATGGCTTTCAGTTCCACCCCGAATGCACGATCGAAGGCTTTCGGCGCTGGCAATCGGCCCCTTGGGCGGCCTATGGCAAACCCGGCGTGCAAACCCGCGCCGAACAAGACGCGCTGATGATGGAGGCTGATGCCAAACAGGCCGCCTGGTTCTACGACTTTTTAGAAAAGCTTTTTGGCCGCCCATGACAAAACCCGCCCTGTCCCAGCGCAACCCCCAAGCTTATGGCGTGTTTTTGACGCTGGCCGGGGTGATGATCTTTGTGCCTGACGCGCTGGTGATGCGGCTGATCGGCGGCGACATGCTGGCCTTGGCCTTTTGGCGGGGGCTGTTGGCGGGCAGCATCTTTCTGGCCGCCAACCTGATCTTGGCGCGCCACACCATGCCGCGTCGGGGTGAGTGGTTTGACAAAAAGGGGCTTTTGGTGATCGCGCTGAACGCGGCGGGCATGATCACTTGGTGTTCCGCGATGGAATATACCACGGCGGCCAATGCGCTTTTGGTGCTGGCCACTGCCCCCTTTATTGCCGCCCTTTTGTCATGGCTGACCTTGCGCGAAACGATTGACCGGGCAACAGCGCTGGCCATTGGGCTGGTGTTTCTGGGCGTGTTGGTCATCGCCTCGGGCAGCCTTGGGAAAGGGCGGCTTTTGGGCGATGGCTTTGCGCTGATGAACGCTACGGCGATTGCGGCCTATTATGTCACGCTGCGCACCACGGGGCGGCGCAACATGCTGCCGCATGTGGCGCTGGGGTCGATACTTGGGGGCATCCTTGCCCTGCCCTTTGCCGATTTCGTGCCGGTTGACACCACCACGGCGCTGTTGATCTTTCTGTCGGGCGCCATCATCCTGCCCGGGGCGGCGGGGCTTTTGATGCTGGGGCCGCGCTATCTGCCTGCGCCCGAGGTGTCGATGATCACGCTTTTGGAGGTGATCCTTGGCCCCCTGCTGGTCTGGGCGGTGATTGGCGAAAACCCCGGCCAGATGACGCTGATCGGCGGGTCGGTGATTGTCATCACCGTGGCGCTGCACACCGCGCGGCGGCTGTCGCAGCCCCAAGGAGTGGTCTGATGCGGCTTTTGGTCATCCACGCCCACCCCGTGCCCGAAAGCTTCAACAGCGCCTTGTGCAGGGCGGCGGTGGAAACCGCCCGTGCCGCAGGCCATGAGGTGCGGCTGATCGACCTTTACGCCGAGGGCTTCAACCCGGTGATGTCCGCCGAAGAACGCCGCGCCTATCATGACGATGGCCCGCCCCCACCCGATGTTGCCCCCCATATCGAGGCGCTGAAATGGGCCGAGGGGCTGATCTTTGTCTATCCGACATGGTGGTATGCGCAGCCTGCGATGCTGAAGGGCTGGATGGACAGGGTCTGGCGGCCCGGCGTCACCTTTAGCGTGCCGACACCGACCGAACCGATGCGCCCTGCCCTGACCAATGTGCGGCTGATCGGGGTGATCACCACGCTCGGCTCGCCTTGGTGGTTCTGGACCTTTTTGATCGGTGCGCCGGGGCGGCGGATGATCCTGCGCGGCTTGCGGTTTTGCACCGCGCGGCGGACAAAGACCTTTTGGCTGGGCCTGCACGAGATGGACACCCAAGACGCCACCACCCGCGCCCGCTATCTTGACCGCGTTCGCGCGCGGATCAGACACATTCCAGTCTAGGAGGCTGCCATGGGCCATATCGGCGCTTGGGCGGATCTGACCGCCCCAGAGTTTCAGGCCCTTGACCGCAAGGGGGCGGTGGCGATCCTGCCAATCGGGGCGATCGAACAGCACGGGCCGCATCTGGCGATGGGGGTTGACCGCGATCTGACGCTGGCGGTGCTGGACCGCGCCCTGCCCTTGGTCGCGCCGGGGCTGACGGTGCTGACCCTGCCCGTGCAGGCCATTGGCAAAAGCACCGAGCATGAGGCTTGGCCCGGCACGCTGTCCTTGTCGGCCGAGACCTTGTGCCGGGTCTTGCACGACATCGCCGCTTCGGTCGCGCGGGCGGGGGTGGGGCGGTTGATGATCGTCAACGGCCATGGTGGCAACCGGGCGCTTCTGGAGATGACCTGCCGCGATCTGCGCGCCCGCCTTGGGCTGATCACGGCGCATGTGGCGTGGGATGATCTGGCAGATGCGGCGGCGGTTGTCGGCGCAGAGGAGGCAGCGAACGGGCTGCATGCCGGCGATGTGGAGACCTCGGCCATGCTGGCGGCCCATCCGGGCAAGGTGCGCCAAGCGCTGGCGCAGGATTTCGGATCGGCGCATCGGGATTGGGCCTTGGCGCATCCCGGTCTGGGCTTGGGCGCGGCGGCGCTGCGGCCGGGCTGGCTGATGGGCGATCTGAACCCCAAAGGCGCCGTGGGCAATGCCGCCGCCGCAACCGCCGCCAAGGGCGAGGTTCTGCTGGACAATGCCGCGCGCGCCCTTGCCCGCCTGATTGCCGATTTCGCCCGCTTTTCTCCCGGTTGACCCATGCCAAAGCTTATTCGCAACATCGCCGTGCCGCGCCGCCTTTTGGCCAATCCTGACCGCTTTGGCGGCAAGGCCGAGGGCGATTTGCAGCGCGGCGATCTTCTGGTGATGGGCGATCAGGTGATCGGCTTTACCCAGACCCCGCCCGAGGGCGCGCAGGTCACAAACGGCGCAGGACGCATTCTGTTGCCGCCATTGGTTGAGCCGCATCTGCATCTGGACAAGGCCTTTACCCTGCCCCGCATGGGCGCGGTCGGCGGCGATCTGATGGCTGCCATTGCCGCGCAACAGGCCGATAAAGCGCGGTGGAGCGATGAGGACCTGCGCACCCGCGCGGGCCGCGCCCTGGCCGAGTTGCAGGCCGCTGGGGTGTCGCATGCCCGCAGCCATGTGGATTGGGGGCGCGGCGATGACCCCCACGCCACGCCGCGGGCTTGGGATGTGCTGGCCGAGGTGGCGCAGGAATGGGCCGGGCGCGTGACGCTGACGCTGTCTTGCCTGCCCGAGATCGACGCCTTTGCCGACCCCGCCACCGCTGCCCGCATCGCGGCCGATGTGGCGCGGGTGGGCGGCAGCCTTGGGGCCTGGTGTCTCGGCCATCCCAAACGGCGCGAGGGCTTTGCCGCCGCCTTCGATCTGGCCACCCGCCATGGGCTGGCCTTGGATTTTCACGTTGATGAGGGGCAGGAATCCAGCCTTGACGGGCTGGCGCTGATTGCGGCTGAGGCCCTGCGCACAGGCTTTCAGGGCCCGCTTCTCTGCGGCCATGCCGTCAGCCTGATGAACCGCCAAGGCGAGGATCTGACCCGGCTTCTGGCCGATATGGCGCGGGCGGGGATCAGCCTTTGCGCGCTGCCCACCACCAACCTTTATCTGCAATCGCGGCAGGGCGGCACGCCAGATCGGCGCGGCATCACCCGTCTGGCCGAGGCGGCAGCGGCGGGCGTCACCACCTGCCTTGGCACCGACAATGTGCAGGATGCCTTTTACCCGCTGGGCCGCCATGACCCGCTTTTGACGCTGGCCACTGCGATCCCGGCCCTGCATCTGGACCCGCCCTTTGGCGACCATCTGGCCCTGATCAGCGGCAATGCGGCCAAGGCCATGGGCCTTGGCCCGCTCTCGGTTGACCGCCTGCCCGCACATCGGCTGATGCTCGCCGAGGCGACCGATCTTGCCAGCCTGATCACCTCCCAACCCCCGCGCCGCCCGCTTTTGGCATGACACCGCTTCCATGGGCACCGCGCCCCGGTTTTCCTTGTGTGACCCCACGCGCCCCCGCGCTTAGGCTTTGCCGCCAAGATCCAGACGAAAAGGACCAGCATGACCAGCATTTCGGGCAAGACCACGCTTGATTGGGCCGCCTTTGCCGCCGCACTCGCCCCGGTTGCGGTGATCGACGAGCCGGTTCTGGTCAAGAAACGCAGCCGCGATTTCTTTTGGTATTCCCCCATTCTGGACCGCCGCCTGAAGGCCTGTTTCGGCGATCTGGTGGCAAAACCGAAAACCCGCGAGGAATTGGCCCATTGCCTTTCGGTCGCCGCGCGCCACCGCGCGCCGATCACCCTGCGCGGCGGTGGGACCGGCAATTACGGCCAGTCGGTGCCCATGGAGGGCGGGTTGATCATCGACACCACCGACATGGGCCAGATCCTTGAAATCGGGCCGGATTTCGTTCGGGTCGAGGCGGGCTGCAACATTCTGGCGCTGAACACAGCCCTGCAGGCCCGGGGCCGCGAATTGCCGATCTTCCCCTCAACCCAAGACATTGCCACCATCGGCGGCTTTATCTCGGGCGGGTCGGCGGGGATTGGCACGGTCAGCCACGGGATGCTGCGCGATGCGGGCAATGTAATGGAAATCCGTGCCCTTTCAGCCGAGGAAACCCCGCGCGAGGTGGTGTTCACCGGCGATCAGATCAACATGATCCACCACGCTTGGGGCATCAACGGGGTCATCACCGAACTCACCTTGCGCACCGTGCCGACCGAGGATTGGATCGGCTGCATGGTCACCTTTCAGAGCTACCCCGCCTGCCATGGCGCGGCGATTGCGCTGGCGCAGTCCGACACGATCCAGCGCAAGCTTTGTTCCACGCTCGATGCCCGGATCGGGGCCTATTTCGACAAGCTGCGCGGCATCGTGCCCGAGGGCCGGGCGATGCTGGTGACGCTGATCCCACGGCCGCAGATGGCGGCCTTCCGCGCCCTGATCGCCGGGCATGGCGGCGAGATCGCCCTTGCGATGGACGAGGCCGAGCGTCAGGCGCGCAAGCTGCCGCATGTCTTTGAATTCTCGTATAATCACACCACCTTGCAGGCCCTGAAAACCGACCGCAAGGTGACCTATCTGCAAATCCTCTTCCCGGCCCCGGTCAACGTGGCAAAGGTGATCGAGGTGCAAGCCGCCTTGGGCGATGATGTGTTCATGCACCACGAATTCGCCCGCATGGGCGGCCAAGTGGTGTCTTTTGATCTGCCCTTGGTGCAATATACCACAGACGCGCGGCTTTATGAGATCATGGAGATTTACGAGGCGCATGGCTGCCCGGCCTCTGATCCTCATTCCTGCATCATCGAAGAGGGTGGCATGAAAAAGGCCGATTACCGCCATCTGGCATGGAAAAAGCGGATGGACCCGATGGGGCTGCTCAACACCCCGAAAACCCGCGAATGGGCGCGGGTGCGCGACATGGCGCCCGAGGCGATTGAGGCGCTGCACCCCAGCTAACCCCGCCCAAAAGGAGTGGCGCCGATGTCTGCACCCTTGGTTGATTTCCTGCACTCTTTGCGCTGGCAGGATGTGCCCGCCCCGGTGCAAGAGCGCACCCGCGATTTTCTGGTCGACCTTCTGGGCGTGGCGACCGGCGGCATCGGCACGAAGCTCTCGCAGATCATCCGCGACCATGCCGCAGATCATTTTGCCGCCGGTCGTTCCTCGGCCCGGATGCTGCTTGATGGCCGCCGCGTTAGCCCTGCCGGGGCCACCCTTGAAGGCGGCATGGTGATTGACGCCTATGACGCCCATGACGGCCACCGCCTGACCAAAGGCCACGCGGGCTGTGCCGCCCTGCCCGCCACGCTGGCCATGGCCGAGGCGACCGGCCAGATGGATGGCGGCGATCTCATGACCTGTCTGTTGCTTGGCTATGAGATCGGCACCCGCGCCGGTATCGCGCTGCACCGCACGGCCAATGACTATCACACCAGCGGCGCATGGATGGCGCTGTCTTGTGCCGCGATTGGCGCACGCTATCTGGGTCTTGGTGCCGACCAGACCCGCCACGGGCTTGGCATCGCCGAATATCACGGCCCGCGCAGCCAGATGATGCGCTGCATTGACGCGCCGACGATGGTCAAGGATGGCTCAGGCTGGGGCGGCATGGCAGGCGTCTCAGCGGCCTATATGGCACAATCGGGCTTTACCGGCGCGCCTGCGATCACCGCCGAAGGGGCCGATGTGGCCGATCTCTGGGGCGATTTGGGCCAGACTTGGCGGGTGATGGAACAGTATTACAAGCCCTTCCCGGTCTGCCGTTGGGCACAGCCGCCCGTGCAGGCGGTGCTTTCGGTGATGCAGGGCCATGGCCTGACCTCGGCGCAGGTTGAACACATTGAAATCGTGACCTTTCACGAATCCCTTCGGCTGGCCACCCGCACCCCCAAGACCACCGAAGAGGCGCAATATTCCACCGCCTTCCCCGCCGCTGTGGCCGCCGTGCGCGGCAGTATCGGCCCGGCGGACATCACCGAAACCGCCTTTGCCGATCCTGAAATCCGCCGTCTGGCCGAAGGGATGCGGGTCAGTGAATCCGATGCCTATAACGCCGCCTTCCCGGCCCGCCGCATCGCCCATGCGGTTGTGGTCCTGCGCGACGGCACCCGCCTGCAATCGCCCCCCACCGAGGCGCGTGGCGACCCCGAGGCGATGGTTCCGCGCGCCGAAATGCAGGCAAAGTTCCACGCCTCGGCCGATCCGGTTCTCGGGGTTGATCGCGCCTTAGCGCTCCGCCACGCGGTCGAAGATCTTGCGCCGGGCCAATCTGCCAAAACTCTGACCGATCTCGCCACGGCGGCCATCTGACAGGCCATTAGCCCGCCCAAAACCTCCCCTCCCCCTTTGTGGGGAGGGGATTGGGGTGGGGGTTAGGCCCTCAGCCGCTTGCCCTCGGGGTCAAAGGCCGCCCCATCCAGCACCCGCGCGCGGTGGGGTTGGCCCAGCACCATGACCTGCAATTCTGTGCCCGGCGCGATATCGGGACGCAGATAGGCGAGTGCCAGCGATTGCCCGACATGATAGCCATAGGCCCCGGATGACACCTTGCCCGCAGGCTTGCCCGCCAGATCGAAGATCGGCTCGTTGCCGGTGGCATCTGCCGTGGTGGCCTCGATCACCAAGGTCCGCAGCACCTCACGCGGGGGGGTGTCCATTAGGGCGGCATAGGCGGATTTGTTGAGGAACTCCTTGTCCATCTTGATCAGGCCCTGAAGGCCGGTTTCCTGCGGCCAGTATTCAGGCGAATAGTCGCGCCCCCAGCTGCCATAGCCCTTTTCCACCCGCAGGCTCATCAGCGCGCGGCTGCCGACCGGGCCTGCGCCCATGGCCTTGCCCGCCTCTATAAGCGCCGCATAAAGCCGGGCCTGATCGGCCTCGGCGCAATGGAGTTCCCAGCCCAGATCGCCGGTAAAGCTGACACGCAGCGCGATGCAGGCCACTCCGGCCACCTCGATCTGTTGCGACCGCATAAAAGGAAAGGCGGCGTTTGACAGGTCTGCATTGGTCAGCCGCGCCAGAAGATCGCGCGCAAGGGGGCCTGCGACGTTGAAGCCTGCCATCGTCTCGGTCACGCTGTGCCAGCGCGTGCCCGCGGGCGAAGGCACGGCATCAAAGAACCGCTTGTGATAGCGTTCGGCCATGCCCGAGCCGACCATGAAATAATCGCCCTCGCCCAGACAGGTGACGGTAAAGTCGCCCGCAATGCCGCCGCGCTTGCCGATCAGGGGTGCAAGGCAAGAGCGGCCCGGCGTGACAGGCATGCGGTTGGCCAACAGCGCATCCAGCCAGTCGCGCGCACCGGGGCCGGTTATGCGGTATCGGGCAAAGTTTGAGATGTCGATGATCCCCGCCCGGTCGCGCAACATCCGCGCCTCGCGTCCCACGGGGGCCCACCAGTTTTGCCGATCAAAGCCGATGGTTTCTTCCTTTGGCTCGCCCTCGGCCGAGAACCACAAGGGATGTTCCCAGCCGTAGTTCAGACCAAAGACCGCGCCCATCGCCTTTTGGGTCTGGTAGATCGGGCGGGTCCGCACAGGTCGGCCCGCGGCGCGTTCCTCATTCGGGAAATGGATCTTGAAGCGGTTGGCATATTGGTCGCGCACCCGGGCCTTGGTGAAATCCCGCCCCGCCCAAGCGCCAAAGCGCGCCAGATCCCAGCCGAACATGTCAAGCTTCGGCTCGCCTTCGATGATCCACTGTGCGGACAAGAGGCCCAGCCCCCCCGATTGCGAAAAGCCGGGGATGATGCCGTTGCAGCAGAAGTAATTGCGCAGTTCCGGCACGGGGCCAAAGAGGGCGCTGCTGTCGGGTGACCAGATCATCGGGCCGTTGATGACCCGCTTGATCCCCGCCGATCCCACTACCGGAACCCGGTCGATCGCGCGCAGCATGTTCGGCTCGATCCGCTCCAGATCATCGGCGAACAGCTCATGGCCAAAGCCCTGCGGCGTGCCGTCCTCGGCCCAGAATTTCATGTCGCGCTCATAGGCGCCGACCAAAAGGCCCTTGCCCTCTTGGCGTAGGTAATATTCGCCGTCACGATCCGCGACAGACGGCAAGCGGCGGTCCATCGCGGCAATCTCGTCGATGGTTTCGGTGACGAAATACTGGTGTTCGGTGGGCATGAGCGGCAGTTCAATGCCCGCCAGCGCGGCCACCTCACGCCCCCAAAGCCCGGCCGCGTTCACCACCCAGCCAGCGCGGATGTCCCCCATAGGCGTTTCCACGATCCATGAGCCATCCGCTTGGGCCCGTGTCACGGTCACCGGGCAATTGCGGATGATCTGCGCCCCCCGCGCCCGCGCACCCGCCGCATAGGCCATGGTCACGCCCGAAGGGTCAACATTGCCCCCCTGAGGTTCATACATGATGCAGCGGATGCCGTCGAAATTCACCAAAGGATGCAGCCGTTCCGCCTCATCCCGGCTGACCTCGTAGAAATCCATGCCATAGTATTTCGCCTTGGCCGCCTGAAGCCGCAGCTGATGCTCGCGCGCCTCGGTCTGCGCCAGATAGAGGCTGCCGGGCTGGAAAATGCCGCAGCCTTGGCCGGTTTCAGCCTCTAACTCTTTGTAAAGCCCCATCGTGTAATGCTGCAAACGGCTGATATTGGTGCTGTCATGCAGCCCGTGGATATTGGCCGCCGCGTGCCAAGTGGAGCCGCTGGTCAATTCCGAGCGTTCCAGCAAAACCACATCCGTCCAGCCCAGTTTGGTCAGGTGATAAAGGATCGAACAGCCCACAAGGCCCCCGCCGATCACAACCGCCTGCGCGTGGGATTTCAGCTTGGCGCTGTCGGCCTGCGGGGACATATGGGTCATCTCGTCTCTCATTCCTGCGACTGTCTGGCCTGCACCTTAGGGATAAGACCCCGGCAGTTCACGCAAGGGAAACGGGGGCCAGACCTGCAAGAATTCTGTGGCATGGCCCCTTGGACTGTGCCCCGCGCTTGCGCTAGCCTAGCACTTGGGGAGTGCGCGCATGAAAAACCTGCCACCGCTGAATTATATCCGGTCGTTTGAGGCCTCGGCCCGGCACCTAAGCTTTACGCGCGCCGCCGAAGAATTGGGCATGACACAGGCCGCCGTGTCGGGCCATGTGCGGGCCTTGGAACAATATATCGGCCGCCCGCTCTTTCACCGCGCGCCGCGCAGCCTAAGCTTGACCGAGGTGGCCGCCTCTTATCTGCCAACCCTGCGGCAAGCTTTGGCGCAGATTGATGTGGCGACCGGGCAGATCCTGACCGTGCCGCACCGCCAAGAGGTGACGCTGGCTTGCCCTGCAAGTCTTGCCACCAACTGGCTGCCGCCGCGCCTGCGCGCCTTTGGTCAAGCCCATCCAGAGGTAGAGGTGACGGTGCTGGCCACCATCTGGTCCGAGACCAGCGACCAGATCGCCGATCTGCGCATCACCCCGCGCCATGAGAGCCAGCCCTTGCTGGGCCATTCTTTGGGGGCAGAAGAATTGGTGATGGTCGCAGCGCCCGACTGTCTGACCGGGCCGCGCGCCATCAAAGCCCCCGCAGATATTCGGCACTGGGGGCTGATCCATGTTCTGGGCCGCCAAGAGCATTGGCAGGCCTTTGCCCGTCATCATGGCCTTGCCGACCTGCCGTTGTCTGAAGGGTTAAAGACCGACAGCTCCAACGTGGCGCTGGAAATGGCGATTGCGGGGCTTGGCTGCGCGATCACGCTGGCCTCTTTGGCCGAGGTGCATTTGAAACGCGGCCTGTTGGTCGCCCCATTCCCAGAGCCGATTGCGTCGGGCTGGGGCTATGATCTGCATTCGGGCGAGGTGGGGCCGACGCGGGCCAGCGAAAAGCTGCGGGCGTTCTTGTTGGCAGGGCTGCACGCTTAGGGCCGGGATGCCCCAAGGCTGGCGCGTCGGGTCAGAATCTGACGCCGTGTCAGGGCCAGAATGAACAGCGCGGTTTGCACCAAAACGATGGTGGGCGCAGGCGCGCTGTCCAGAAAAAAGCTGGCATAGGTGCCGATCAGCATGGACCCCATGCACACCACCACCGCCACCCAAAGCATGGTGGAAAACCGCCGCACCAGCAAAAACGCAATCGCCCCCGGCGCGATCAACAGCGCAATCGCCAAGATCAGCCCCGCCGCCGTCAGCGTGGCCACAATGGTCAATGAAATCAGCGCCAAAAGCCCATAATGCAGCGCGTTGACGCGCAGCCCCGACACCTTGGCCTGCGCCGGATCAAAGCTGTGCAACAGCCAATCTTTCCATTTCAGCGCCAAGATCGCCACCACCCCGGCAGCAATCAACCCCGATTGCCACAGCTCGGCCGCACTGACCCCCAGCATATTGCCAAAGAGGATGTGATCCAGATGCACCCCGCTGTCCACCGCGACAAAAAGCACAATCCCAAGGCCGAACATGCCCGAAAAAACCACGCCCATCACGGTGTCTTGTTTCACCCGACTGTTGCCCGCCAAAAACCCGGTCGCCACGGCGGTGAACATGCCCGCCGCAAAGGCCCCAAGGATCAAGGGCGCGCCGATCATATGGGCCAGCACAATGCCCGGCAGAATGGCATGGCTGATCGCATCGCCCATCAAAGCCCAGCCTTTCAGCACCAAAAAACAGGACAAAAGGGCCGTGGGCACCGAGACGATGATCGAGATCAGAAACGCATTTTGCATAAAGCCAAAGCGAAAGGGCAGCATCAGGCTGGCCAGATCAAACTCCATCATGGGCCTCCACCGGGCCGCGCCGCAACGCGGCGGCCGCCTTGGCCCGTGCGGCCAAAAGCCCATGTTTGGGGGCCAGCACAAAGACGATCAGAAAGATCAGCGTTTGCAGGCAGACGATGATGCCGCCCGTCGCCCCATCCAGAAAATAGCTGGCATAGGCGCCGAAAAAGCTGGTCAGCGTGCCGATGCTGACAGCGGTGATGATCAGCCGCGCAAAACGGTCGCACAAAAGATAGGCCGTTGCCCCCGGCGTCATCACCATGGCAATCACCAAAAACGCCCCCACCGTCTGCATCGCCGCCACCACCGAGGCCGAAAGAAGCATGAAGAACACCGCTTTCAACAGCCGCGGACGAAGGCCCACCGTGCGGGCATGGGTTTCATCGAAAAACACCACCATCAGGTCTTTCCAGATCACCAACAGCATCGCCAGCGACACAAAGCCGATGATCGCCAGTTGCAGCGTATCTGCGGGCGTGATGGCCAGAATGTTGCCCATGGTGATGGTCATCACATCCACCGACACCGGGCTCACCGACACCATGAAAAGCCCAAGGCCAAAGAACGAGGTAAAGATCAACCCGATGATCACATCGGGCTTTAACCCCGAGCGTTCGGTCAAAAACAGCATCGCTATCGCCGCAAGACCACCCGACAAAAACGCGCCCAGCGCAAAGGGAAGGCCCAGCATATAGGCCCCCGCCACCCCCGGCACCACGGAATGCGACAGCGCATCCCCAATCAGGGACCAGCCCTTTAGCATCAGAAAACACGACAAAAACGCGCAGACCCCGCCGACAAGGGCGGAGACCCACATCGCATTGGTCATGTAACCATAGCTGAAGGGTTCCAGCAAAAGCGCCATCATTCCAGCCGTTCCGCCTTTTGCAGCTTGTCGCCGTAATGCACGAAGGGGCGTTCATCATCGGTCAGGATGGTGACAGCGCGCGCGTCGGCGTCGTCATGCAGCGTGTCGCCCCCCAAGGTGAACCGCCGCAAAACCCCGCCAAAGGCATGTTCCAAATTGGCATGGGTAAAGGTGCTTTCCATCGGGCCATGGGCCAGAACCGTGCCCTTGACCAACACCACCCGGTCGCAAAATTCCGGCACCGACCCCAGATTATGGGTCGACACCAGCATCACCCGCCCCTCATCGCGCAAGGCGCGCAATAGGGTGATGATCTGCTCTTCGGTTTGCACATCAACCCCGGTAAAGGGCTCGTCCAACAAGATCACCTGCCCGTCTTGGGCCAAGGCGCGGGCCAAAAACACCCGCTTGCGCTGGCCGCCGGACAGCTCACCAATCTGACGGTGGCGGAAATCCTGCATGTTGACGCGCATCAGCGCCTGATCCACCGCCGCGCGGTCCGCCGCAGACGGGCGACGCAAAAAGCCCATATGGCCATAGCGCCCCATCATCACCACATCTTCGACCAGCACCGGAAAGGACCAATCCACCTCTTCGGATTGCGGCACATAGGCCAAAAGGTTCTGGCGCAGCGCTTGGGCCACGGGCATGCCCAAAATCCTGATCTCACCACTGGCCGCCTGCACAAAACCCATAATCGCCTTGAACAGCGTGGATTTGCCCGCACCATTCACCCCCACCAGCGCCGTCACCGTGCCGCGCGGAATGGTGAAACTGGCGTTCCAGAGTGCGGTATGGCCATTGCGATAGGTCACCGTGACATCGCGCGCCGAAATGCCGTCGCCACCTGTTTCGGCGGCAACGGCGGGGCGCTGGGGTTTTGACGCAAGTGTGTCAGGCATGGCCAGTCCTTTGGGGCCGCGATCAATCGCGCGCGGCGGTAAGCCCCTCGGCCACGGTGGTCGAGGTGACCCGCAGAAGATCAAGATAGGTCGGAACAGGCCCATCGGAAAGGGACAGGCTGTCGACATAGAGCACCCCGCCATAGGCCGCCCCGGTTTCGCGCGCCACCTGTTCGGCGGGGGCGGTGTTCACCGTGCTTTCACAAAACACCACCGGAATGGCATTGTCGCGCACCCCATCGATCACCGCGCGCACCTGTTGGGGTGTGCCCATCTGATCGGCATTCATCGGCCAAAGATACAGCTCTTGCAGCCCCAGATCGCGGGCGAGATAGCTAAAGGCGCCTTCGCAGGTCACCAGCCAGCGCTGATCTTGCGGCACCTCGGCAATCTTGGCGCGCAAAGGTTCCAGCGTGGCGCGCAACTGGTCTTTATAGGCGGCGGCATTGGCCGCATAGATGGCCGCATTGGCCGGGTCCTGCGCGGCAAAGGCGGCCTCGATATTGTCGATATAGACCAGCGCGTTTTCCAGCCCCATCCAGGCATGCGGGTTCGGCTTGCCCTCATAAGACCCCGACGAGATCGGGATCGGGGTGATCCCCTCACTCACCGTGACCGAGGGGATATCGCCCAGATTTGCGACAAACTGCTCAAACCACAGTTCCAGATTCAACCCGTTCCACAAAACCAGATCGGCATCTGATGCGGCCACGATATCGCCGGGCGTCGGTTCATAGCCGTGAATCTCCGCCCCCGGCTTGGTGATCGACACCACATCAGCCGCATCACCGGCGACATTGGCGGCAATATCGGCCAGCACGGTAAAGGTGGTGACAACTTTCATCCGCTCCTCGGCCATGGCGGCGGGGGCAAGGATGGCGGGGGCAAAGAGGGTCAAACCAAAGCCCAGCGCAAGACCTTTGGCGCATCTGCGGGCGTTTCGGCGAATTTCGGACTGATCGTGGGCCGCTTTGGGCATGTCAGGTCACTCCTCTGTCTGACGGACTGTGCAAGGAAACTCTTGCCGCTGTCAATCTAGTTGCGAATGATTATCATTAAAGTTCACATTCGCGTCAGACAAAAAAGGGCTGCAAAAGCAGCCCCTTTTCCGCGCATCGCCAGCTTTGGCAGGATCATCGACGCACCTTGGCCGCGTCACGGGCCAACGCCTCGGCCGTGGCGTGGCGGCGATACCAGACCGTGACGATGGACGACGAAATCACGATGAACAGGCTATAGAGGATCGGAATGAACAGCACCTCTTGCTGCAACGTGCCAGTAAAGGTCAGCGTGATGACCAAAGCCGCCAAAGGCCCGTTTTGAATGCCGGTTTCAAGGCTGATAGTGCGGGCGCGGTTGCTGTCTTGCCCCAAGGCCCGCGCCAGCCAATAGCCCAAAAGCATGCCCGTCAGACCAATGCCAATGGTGGCCAGATAGACCGGAAAGCCGGTGTCCAGCAGCATCTGGTAATTGCGCGGCACCCATGATCCGATCAGGAACAAGATCACCGCCACCCCCAGCAGCGACCCGATCAACTCGATCGTGGCCCCGATATTGGCGTTCAACTTGCGCAACCCCATGCCAATGACGGTGGGCACCAACAAGACCACCAGCACCTGCGCCACATTGCCCGCCGGGATCACATAATCGCCGCTCAACCCCGCAAGCCCGCCATAAAAGCTCAGCAAAAGCGGCACCGTCACCACCGCCACCAAGGTCGACACGGTCGTCATCATGATCGACAGCGCCAAGACCCCTTTGGAGAAATAGGCGAACACATTGCTGGTCGTGCCGCCGGGCATGCAGGCGATCAGGATCAGCCCCGCCGCCATGGCAGGCGGCAGGCCCAAGACCACGGCCAGCGCATAGCCCAAAAAGGGCATCACCACATATTGCGACAAAAGCCCCACCAAAATGCCCTTGGGGCGGCGAAAGGCGATCAGGAAATCGCGGTAGGTCATCGACGATCCCATGCCCAGCATGATGACCATCATCATCACGCCCAGCAGAGTGGTTTCCAGTTCTGTCAGCATGATCGCCCCCTTACAGCCCGAATTCCGCGCGCACTTCGGCCTTGAGATCCTTGCGCAGGATCTTTCCGATGGGCGATTTGGGCAATTCGTCGCGGATGATGATGGATTTCGGCACTTTGTAATCGGTGAGCAAACCTTTGCAGTGGCGAATGATATCCTCGGTCGAGATATCGCCCGCGTAATCGGGGTTCTTGACGATATAGGCCCGCACCGCCTCGCCGGTTTTGGCATCGGGAATGGGGACAACGGCGGCTTCCAGCACGGCCTCTAACTTGGCCAGCGCGTCCTCCACCTCGTTGGGATAGACGTTAAAGCCCGACACCAGCACCAGATCTTTCTTGCGATCCACGATGCGCAAAAAGCCGTCATCGTCCATCACCGCCACGTCGCCGGTAAAAAACCACTGGTTTTGCAAGGATTTGGCCGTGTCCTCTGGGCGTTGCCAATAGCCCGCCATCACTTGCGGACCACGCACCAAAATCTCGCCGGGGGTGCCGGGCGGAACGGGTTTGCCATCGTCATCCACTAAGACCACATCACAGCCCGGCACCGGGATGCCGATACTGCCGGGCTTGGCACGGTCATCTAGGGGGTTGAAGCTGACCAAGGGTGCGGTTTCGGTCAGCCCATAGCCTTCGGCCAAGGGCGTGCCGGTCATCGCGCACCAGCGGGTGGCGACCGCCTCATGCAGCGCGGTGCCCCCGGCGATGGCGGCGCGCAGGTGTTTGGGGGGGTAGGCTGTGAACCATTCCTCGTTCATCAACCCGTTGAACAAGGTGTTCACCCCGGTGATCCAAGTGATCGGATAGTTTTCAATTGCGCGTTGCAGATTTTGCACGGGGCGGGGAGAGGGAACCAGAATATTGCGGGCGCCAATTTCGAAAAAAGTCAACAAATTCGCAGTGAAAGCGAAGATGTGATAAAGCGGAAGCGCCGTCAGCACACAGTCTTCACGCGCCATCAACCCGCCCGAAACCGCCTGCACCTGCGCCAGATTGGCCAGCATATTGCCATGGGTCAGCATCGCGCCCTTGGCCACGCCGGTGGTGCCGCCGGTGTATTGCAAGAGCGCCAGATCCTCGGGCTTGGTGTTGGCCCAAAGGGGGCGGACATCGGCCTTATGGGCCCGACCTTTGGCCAAAGCGGCGCGTAGGCGCAGGACTGGGACGGCCAGTTGCGGCACCGGGGGGAGGCTGCGGCTCCAGAGTTTTTGCACCCCTCGCACGATGATTTCGGGCAGTTTTGGGAAAAACTCGGGCACCCCGGCCAAGACCACATGTTGTATGCCGGTTTGGGGCACCACCTCGGCCAGCTTATCGGCGAACATATCGACGATCACCAAAACCTTGGCGCCAGAGTCGTTGAATTGATGGATCATTTCCGAGGGCGTATACATCGGATTGGTGTTGACCAGCACACAACCTGCCTTGAACACGCCAAAGGCCACCACTGGATATGGTAGGCCATTGGGCAGTTGCACGGCCACCCGATCCCCCGGTTTCAGGCCGCAATCGTGGTGCAGATAGGCGGCGAAGGCGTCGGACATCTCGGCGATCTGGGCATAGCTGAGACTGCCGTTCATCCCATTGGCCACCACGCAGGTAAAGGCGCGCGAGCTTTTGTGGGTCTGGCAGGCACGGTCGACCAGATGAGCAAGGCTTTGGTCGCTAAGTGGCGGCAATTCTTGTGGAATTTTCGCACCATAAGATGCCAGCCACGGACGTGGCGGGGTATACCCGTCGGTCATGTATCCTCCCCTGCGCCTTATCTGGCGCTTTTCCCTTGGGCAAAGGCTATCCAATGCCGGGGGCTTTGGAAACAAGTTTGACAAAGCCCCCGAAAGCGCTGTCGCAACGTCACAGCTTTGGATTTGGGCGTCGGGTTTGTGTCGGGTTTGCGTCGGGCATCCGTATGGCTTGCGTCGGGACAGGCGGGGGGCGGGCATTTGGCCGCGACTCAGGCCCGGACCGCGAAAGCTGAGGCGGATCAGGGACCGGGTGGCGCGATTGCGGGGCGCCCATTTTGCGCGCAACTCCACCCACAAACGGCGCTTTCTTGGGCAAGCCCCCCCGAAGCCGCCCCAAAGCCCTATGCCAAGCCTTCTGCCTGCGCGGAGGTGGTGAATTCTGATCCTTAGAAGATTTGGGGGGGCGCAGATGATCTTGGGCGTGGTTGACCATCAGGGGGCAAAGCCCGCCGCGTTGCAGCGCGCGCAGGGCCGGGCCTTGGTGTCGGTTGGCCTGTCGCGTGGGCAAAGCCGGTTGGTCGATCTGGCGCAGGCCGGATCGGCGCGCGTGATGCTGCCGCGCAGCCTTGGCCCCCGGCCCGAGGCGGTGTTTTTGAACACCGCGGGCGGGCTGACTTCGGGCGACCGTTTGGGTTTTGCGATGTCGGTCGGGGCTGGGGCGGCGCTGACGGCCACCACCCAAACCGCCGAGCGCGCCTATCTGGCGGTGGATGGCCCGGCGCGGCTGACCATTCGAGCCGAAGTGGCGGCGGGGGCCACGCTGGACTGGTTGCCGCAGGAAACCATCCTGTTTCAAGGTTCGGATCTGTCGCGCGAGACGCAGATTGATCTTGGCCCCGGTGCAAGCTGTTTGCTGGTCGAGATTGTCACGCTGGGTCGGCGGGCGATGGGCGAGGTGGTGACCAAGGCGCAGCTGACGGACCGCCGCACTGTCACGGCCCAAGGCCAACCCTTGCACATCGAGGCGCTGCGGCTGACGCCAGAGAGCTTGCGCGATGCCGGCTCGCCAGCCGTTTTGGGCAGCAACAGTGGTTTGGCGGGCGGTGGTTTGGCAGGCGGTGGTTTGGCGCATGTGTTTGCCAGCCTTGGCCTCTGCGGTGCAGGCGCCGAGGCGGCGGTCGAGGCCTTGCGCGCCCTGCCCCGGCCCGAGGGTGTGCGGGCGGCGGTTTCGGGTTGGAATGGGCGCTGCCTGTTGCGCGCCACGGGGACCGATCTTTGGCCGCTGAAGCTTTATCTTGGGCGGGTGATGGCCCGCCTGACCGACCGGCCCCTGCCAAGGGTCTGGCAGATGCAGGGAGTTGCCTGATGAACCTAAGCCCGCGCGAAAAGGACAAGCTGTTGGTCAGCCTTGCCGCCATGGTGGCGCGTGGCCGTCTGGCGCGGGGGGTCAAGTTGAACCACCCCGAGGCGATTGCGCTGATCACCGATTTCGTCGTCGAGGGCGCGCGTGAGGGGCGGTCGGTGTCGGATCTGATGCAGGCGGGCGGCCATGTCATTCGCCGCGAGGACTGCATGGAGGGGGTGGCTGAGATGATCCCTGCCGTGCAGGTCGAGGCGACCTTTCCCGACGGCACCAAGCTGGTCACCGTTCACCATCCCATTCGCTGAAAGGCTATTCCCATGACCCCATTCAAAACATCGACTGTTGCCCTGCTGGCCGCGCTGATCCCCGGTGTGGCGCTGGCCCATCCCGGTGATCACCGCTTTGCCGATCTGATGCATCTGATCCGCGAGCCGGATCATCTGGCGATGATCGGGATCGCTGTGGCGGCGGTTGTCTATGGCGTGGTCAAGCTGCGGGCGCGGCGATGATTCCGGGGGAAATTCTGCCCGCGACGGGCGAGATCGAGATTAACCAAGGCGCGCCGGTCACCACGCTGATGGTGGCCAATACCGGCGACCGTCCGGTGCAGGTGGGCAGCCATTACCACTTTGCCGAGGCCAATGCGGGCCTGATGTTTGATCGCGCCGCCGCGCGGGGCCAAAGGCTGGACATTCCCGCAGGCACAGCCGTGCGGTTTGAACCCGGTCAATCGCGCGAGGTGCATCTGGTGCCTTATGGCGGGGCGCGGCGGGTCTTTGGGTTCAACTCTGCCGTGATGGGGGATTTGTGACATGGCCAGCCGTATTGCGCGCCCCGATTACGCCGCCATGTATGGCCCCACCACGGGCGACCGGGTGCGGCTGGGCGATACCGACATCATCATCGAGGTGGAGCGCGATCTGACCACCTATGGCGAGGAGGTGAAGTTCGGCGGCGGCAAGGTCATTCGCGATGGCATGGGGCAAAGCCAGATCAGCCGTGCCGGGGGGGCGGTGGATACCGTCATCACCAATGCGCTGATCTTGGATCATACAGGCATCTATAAGGCCGATGTCGGGCTGCGCGGCGGGCTTATTCATGCCATTGGCAAGGCGGGCAATCCCGATACGCAAAGCGGGGTGGATATCATCATCGGCCCCGGCACCGAGGTGATTGCGGGGGAAGGCAAGATCCTGACCGCCGGGGGCTTTGACGCCCATATCCATTTCATCGCGCCCGGTCAGATTGACGATGCGCTGCATTCGGGGATCACCACCATGCTGGGCGGTGGCACTGGCCCGGCCCATGGCACACTTGCCACCACCTGCACGCCGGGGCCGTGGCATATCGCGCGGATGTTGCAGGCGCTGGATGGGTTTCCGATCAACTTTGGCCTTTCGGGGAAGGGCAATGCCAGCCAGCCTGCGGCTTTGGAGGAGATGGTCAAGGCAGGCGCTTGTGCGCTGAAGCTGCATGAGGATTGGGGCACGCCGCCTGCGGCGATTGATTGCTGCCTAAGCGTCGCGGATGCGATGGATGTGCAGGTGATGATCCACACCGATACGCTGAATGAAAGCGGCTTTGTGGAGAACACGCTGGCGGCCATCGGGGGGCGGACGATCCATGCCTTTCACACCGAGGGCGCGGGCGGCGGGCATGCGCCGGATATTATGAAGGTGGTGAGCCATCCGAATGTCATCCCCAGCTCGACCAATCCGACGATGCCTTACACGGTGAACACGATCGAAGAGCATCTGGATATGCTGATGGTCTGCCACCACCTTGACCGCGCCATCCCCGAGGATGTGGCCTTTGCCGAAAGCCGCATCCGGCGCGAGACGATTGCGGCCGAGGATATCTTGCACGACATCGGGGCGTTTTCGATCATCTCGTCGGACAGTCAGGCGATGGGGCGGGTGGGCGAGGTGATCACCCGCACATGGCAGACTGCCCATAAGATGAAGCAGCAGCGCGGGCGGCTGGAGGGCGAGCAGGGCGATAACGACAATCTGCGCGCCCGGCGCTATGTGGCGAAATACACCATCAACCCCGCCATCGCCCATGGGTTAAGCCGCCAGATCGGCAGCGTCGAGGTGGGCAAGCGGGCCGATCTGGTCTTGTGGTGGCCCGCGTTTTTCGGGGCAAAGCCGGAGATGGTGCTGGTGGGGGGCAGCATTGTCTGCGCGCAGATGGGCGATACCAATGCCTCGATCCCCACGCCGCAGCCGGTGTATTCGCGCCACATGTTTGGGGCCTTTGGGCGCGCGGTGGATCACGGCTCGGTGCTTTTTGTGTCGGGGGCCGCCGCGGCGGGGGATTTGCGCGCCGATCTGGGGCTGCGCAAGGCGCTGGTGGCGGTGGAAAACACCCGCCGCATCGGCAAGGCCGATATGGTTTTGAACAATGCCATGCCCAAGATCGAGGTGCATCCCGAAACCTATGAGGTGCGCGCCGATGGGGTCTTGTTAACCTGCGAGCCCGCCACAGTGCTTCCGCTGGCGCAACGCTATTTTCTCTATTGAGGCTGCCGATGTTTCCGCTTCCTGCCCGCACGCTTTTGCGCCTTGGCCAGTGGCAAGGCCCCGCCGCCGCCCGCGCGGTGCTAAGTTATGACGACCGTTTCTTGCGCCGCAAACGCATTGCGCTGGAGGGGGGCGCGACGGTGCTGGTCGATTTGGCCGAGACCGTCAGCCTTGAGGCGGGCGATGCCTTGCGCTGTGAGGATGGCCGCCTGATCGAGATCGTCGCCGCCGAAGAGCCGGTAGTGGAGGTGCGCGGCCCTGCCCTTGCGCGGCTGGCATGGCACATCGGCAACCGGCACACGCCGTGCCAGATTGGCACGGATCGGCTGGTCATTCGCCGCGATCATGTGTTGGAGGCAATGTTGCAGGGGTTGGGTGCGACGCTGACCCCGGTCATCGCGCCGTTTCGTCCCGAAGGTGGGGCCTATGGCCATGGGCGCACGCTGGGCCATGACCACGGCCCGCATGGGTTTCCGGCCATGGTCCACAGCCATGGCTAGCGCGGATCGGCTGCGGCTGACGCAAATCCTGTCGCCTGCCTTTCCGATTGGGGCCTTTGCCCATAGTCAGGGGTTGGAATGGGCAATTGCCATGGGCGAGGTGACCAATGGCACGGCGCTGCACCACTGGATTGCGGCGGTGTTGCGCCATGGTTCGGGGCGGCAGGATGCGGTGTTTGTCGCGCTGGCGCGGCGTCCGGGGGCCGATTTTGAGGCTTTGGCGGCAGTTTACGCGGCCTATCTGCCCTCGGCCGCGCGCGCATTGGAGGCGGAAGAGTTGGGCCGGGGCTTTTGCGCTATGACCGATCCGGCGGCGATGCATCTGCCCTATGCCTTGGCGGTGGGGCGCGAAACCGCGGGTCTGGACGTGGCCGAGCCCGAGATTCTGGCGCTGTTCTTGCAATCCCTTGCGGCGCAATTGGTGTCGGTTGCGGTGCGGTTCATGCCGATGGGCCAAGGGGAAGGCCAGCGTATTTTGGCCGCACTTGCCCCCCTGATCGCCGAGATCGCAAGCGATTGCAGCGGGGCTGGGGTTGAGGATCTTTGGGCCTTTACCCCCGGAGCCGATTTGGCCGCGATGGCGCATGAAACCATGGAAACAAGGATTTTTCGTACATGACAGCCTCTCCTCATGGTCCGTTGCGGGTGGGTATTGGTGGCCCGGTGGGGGCGGGCAAGACCACGCTGACCGCCGCCTTGGCCCGTGCGCTGGCCCCACATCTTTCCATGGCGGTGGTCACCAATGACATTTACACCCGCGAGGATGCCGAGTTCTTGATGCGCGCCCAAGTGCTGCCCGCTGACCGCATCCGGGGCGTAGAAACCGGGGGCTGTCCGCATACCGCCATTCGCGAGGATGCTTCGATCAATCTGGCGGCGATTGCCGATCTGACGCGGGCGCATCCCGATCTGGCGCTGATCCTGATCGAAAGCGGCGGGGACAATCTGGCCGCCACATTCAGCCCGGAATTGGCGGATGTGACGATCTATGTGATCGACACCGCCGCAGGCCAAGATATTCCGCGCAAGAAAGGCCCCGGTCTGACGCGGTCTGATCTTTTGGTGATCAACAAGGTGGATCTGGCCCCGCATGTGGGGGTGGACCCGGTGTTGCTGCGCCAAGACGCCGCCAGCGCGCGGGGCGCGCGGCCCTTTGTGATGGCCAGCATCGGCCATGGGCAGGGGGTGGCCGAGATCATCGGCCATGTGGCCCGGATGGGCGGGCTGGATCTGCCGCCGGATGTGGTCTGAGTTTAGGCCGGGCTTTGGGGTTTCGATCCGGGGTTAGTCCGGATGGCGCATGAGGTCGCCATAGGCCGCCTCGGCGGCGGCGAGGGCGCCTTCAAGAAAGCCACCATCCTCGGGCGCATTTTCGGTGCCGCAAAAGACCAGCCTGCGGCGGGGCGGCAGGGCGCGATAGGTTGGGTGATCGGGTGGTGGGATCAGATCGGCGGCGGTGGCGGTGAGGGGGTCTGTGCTCCAATCCTTGATGATCACATCGGTGGGTTGGGCGGCGGCGGGGCCGAACAGCCGCGCCAATTGGGCGATGGCCGCTGCGCGAAAGCCGGGATCACGGGCCGCCCCGACGCGGGCAAAGCCAAAAAGCGCGCCGGTTGGTCCCTTGCCGGGTGAGGCGTCGTGGAGTTCGGCCAAAGGCCCCAGATGCGAGATGGCATCGCCGTTCAGCCCCATCTCGCGCCAAAAGGGGGTGGGATAGGTGGCGATCAGCTTGGCATGGCCCGCCATCCATGTCGGCGCATCGGGCACGGCCAGCCCCAAGCCTGCGGCCAGACGGGGCGGCAGTGCCAAGACCACGCGGGCGGCGTGAACGTCGCCCTGATTGGTGAAAAGGGTGACGCCATCGGCCGTTTCGATCACGCGCTGGACATGGCAGCCAAGAGTGAGGGCATCGGCCATCTCGGCGCCCAAGGCCTCTGTCACCGCCGAAAGCCCGCCCAGAACCCGCAAAGCGCCGCCCATGGTGGCAAAGTTCAAATCGCGGCGGATGGTGCCGGAGGCATCCTCGAACACCAGCCGACCTGTGGCGTGTTGGGCAAAGCTGTGCAGGCCCAACTGATCAAGAAGCGCCAGCATGCGGCGGTTGTGCGGCCAGATCCATGCCGGGCCAAGGTCATGCCCGTGATGCGACAGCACCCGACCGCCGACCCTGTCGCGCGCCTCAAGAAGCCGCACCTTGCGCCCGGCGGCCCTGAGCGCCTTGGCCAACGCAAGACCGCTGAGGCCCGCGCCGATGATGCAAATCTCGGTCTCGGGACGGGGGTCAATGGTCTGGGTCATGCCAGCCTCGTATTGGGTGGTTTTGGTTTGGGACATGCGTTTTAGGGGGCGGGAGTAGGCGGCGGGTTGACCAGTCGTTCGATGATCCAGTCAAGGAAGACTTGCGTGGCGGCGGGCATGTCGCGGCCAATGGGGGTGATGATGTGATATTGCTCGTTCGGGGTGACGCTGTCGGTGCCAAGCCGCACCAAGCGCCCTTGGTGCAGCATGTCTTCCAAAAGCACCTCCCAGCCCATGGTGACGCCCTCGCCGTTCAAGGCGGCCTGCACGGTGTCGGAATAATGGTTGAAGCGCAGGCGGCTGAGGTCGGAAGCGCGGGCAAGGGCCGGGCCAAGCCGCAGCGCCTTGGCCCATTGACGCCATGGCATCCAGGCGGGGTTGATGATGTCAGAGGCGATCAAGGGCATCTGCAGCAGATCGACCTGCGGTGCCTCAAGGCCAAGACGCGCCAAAAGCGCGGGGCTGGCCACGGGAAAGGCCCGTTCGGCGCGGCTGGCATGGCTGATGGCATCTTCAAAGGGGGCAGAGCCAAAGCGGATCGCCACATCAAGCCGCGCCGGGCGCAGATCCATCGGGGTATCATCTGCGACCAGACGCAGGCGAATATGGGGAAAACGTGCCCGAAAATCGGGCAGTCTTGGCATAAGCCAGAACTGATTGAAGGCCAAGGTCACGCCGATGGCCACGGTGTCGGGAACCTCGGGCTGGCGCAGGGTTTCGATCATCTCGGCCATGCGCGAAAAGGCCCCGCCCACCGTAGAGGCCAGCGCCAGACCCGCCGGTGTCAGCGTCACCCGGCGATGGGCGCGAATAAAGAGCGGTTTGTTCAGATCTTTCTCAAGTGCTTTGATTTGTTGGCTTACGGCGGCTTGGGTCACGCCAAGCTCGGCCGCGGCCAAGGTAAAGCTGCCCAAGCGGGCGGCGCTTTCGAAGGTGGACAAGAGGTTCAGCGTGGGCAGGCTGCGGCGCAGCGAGGTCATGGCGGGATGCCTTTGGCAAGGGCGGTTGCATTGCATTAGCACGACTAATGGTTTTGTCGAGCATTTCTGCC
This sequence comes from Tabrizicola sp., assembly GCA_965284335.1. Lineage (GTDB taxonomy): Bacteria > Pseudomonadota > Alphaproteobacteria > Rhodobacterales > Rhodobacteraceae > Tabrizicola_A. Next base: position 2,090,151 of record OZ260076.1, read on the forward strand.
GTTGAAGGGCGCAGGTGCCGTAAGGCAGCTTCGCCGCCACAAGACCCACCCAGACCCGTCATCTTGACCGTATCACAGGCACCGACACCATGACCTTTCAACCCCAACTTCCGCCCCAAAATCTGGCCTTGCTGCTGAGCGCCCAGCGCTCGGGCATGTCGCTGGCGCGGCCCTTTTACACCGATCCGGCCGTTTATGAGGCCGATCTGGAGTTGATCTGGCATAAAGAGTGGATTTTTGCCGCCTCGGTGGCCGAGCTGCAAAAGCCCGGCGCCTATGTCACGCTGCAACTGGGCAAATATCCGGTGGTGATCGTGCGCGGGGCTGATGGGCAGATCCGGGCCTTTCACAATGTCTGCCGCCACCGGGGCCAGCGGCTGTGTGCAAAAACCACGGGCACCACGACCAAGCTGGTGTGCCCCTATCACCAATGGACCTATGAAACCGATGGGCGGCTGTTGTGGGCGCGTGATATGGGCCCGGAGTTTGACGCCTCAAAACATGGGTTGAAGCCGGTGCATTGTGACAGTGCGGCGGGCATGGTCTTTGTCTGCTTGGCCGAGACGGCCCCCGATTTCGCCCCCGTCAAAGCCGAGGCGGATCGCTATAGCGCGCCGCATCGGATGGACGAGCTGAAGGTGGCCCATCAATCCACCATCGTGGAAAAGGGCAATTGGAAGCTGGTGTTGGAAAACAACCGCGAATGCTATCACTGTGCCGGATCGCACCCCTCGCTTTGCCGCACCTTTGACGACAACCCCGATCTGGTGGGGGCTGATGACAGCCTGTCCTCGCCTGCCGGGGCGGCGCATGTGAACCGCTGCGAAGCGGCGGGGTTGCCCTCGCGCTATGTGATTGATGCCGATGAACAATGGCGGCTGGTGCGGATCCCCTTCATCGGTGAGGCGACCAGCTATACCATGGATGGCAAGGCGGCCTCGACTGTGATCCCGGGAATGCCCTTTGCCAATGCCGGAACGCTGTTGTTTTTCCACTATCCAAACACTTGGAACCATTTCCTGTCGGACCATGTGTTGAATTTCCGTGTGCTGCCAATCAGCGCCACCGAAACCGAGGTGACGACGACTTGGCTGGTACATAAGGACGCCGTCGAGGGGCGCGATTACGACCTGACCCGTCTGACCGAGGTTTGGGAAGCGACCAATGACGAGGATCGCCGGGTGGTTGAGGAAAATCAGGCTGGCATCAATTCGCCCGCTTATGAGTCGGGGCCTTATTCGGCAAAGCAGGAAAGCGGCGTGATCCAGTTTGTGGATTGGTATGTGCGCTGCATGGCGCGCCGTCTGGCCTTGCAGGGCCAGGCCATGGCGGCGGAGTGAGTCTGATGGGCAAGCAACGCCAGAACTGGACCGCCGCGCCTTGGGATGACCGCGAGGAGCTGGAGGTGGCCATGGTGATCCCGGAAACCACCGATACCGCGACCATCGCCTTTCGGGCCCCTTCGGGGGCGTGGTTTGACTATCAGCCGGGCCAGTTTCTGACGCTGGACCTGCCTGTGCCGGGCGGGCCTTTGTCGCGGACCTATACGATCTCGTCCTCGCCCTCTCGGCCTTTGTCGATTTCGATCACGGTCAAGGCACAGCCGGGGTCGATCGGCACGCGGTGGATGCTGGACCACCTTAAGCCGGGGATGCGGATCAAGGCGCATGGACCGGCCGGGCAGTTCAGTTTCATGCGCCACCCGGCCAAGAAATACCTGTTCATCTCGGCCGGGTCGGGCATCACGCCGATGATGTCGATGACAACTTGGGCCTGGGATTCGGGCGAGATGCCGGACATTGCCTTTGTCCATGCCGCGCGCAAACCCGCCGATATCATCTTTCGCAGCCGTCTAGAGCAGTTTGCCGCACGCGTGCCGGGGTTGCAGCTGCGCTTTACCGTCGAAGAGGTCGATCCGTTCGAGGTTTGGTCAGGCTTTCGCGGGCGGCTGTCGCAGATCATGCTGGGCCTGATGGCGCCGGATTATCTGGAACGCGAGGTGTTTTGCTGTGGCCCCGAGCCCTTTATGCGCGCGGTGCGCGAGATGCTGGGGGCGCTTGGCTATGACATGGCGCGCTATCACGAGGAAAGTTTTGCCGCCCCGGCGCTGATTGAGGTGCCGGTTGAGGCCGCCCCGCAGGTCGGGCTTGCTGAATTGGTGTTTCAGGCCTCGGGCACGTCGATCAGCTCTGACGGCGGCGAGACGGTGCTGGCAGCCGCTCGGCGGGCGGGGCTGAACATTCCCTCAAGCTGCAATTTTGGCCTGTGCGGCACATGCAAGGTGCAAAAGCTGTCGGGTGAGGTGGCCATGGTGCATAACGGCGGGATTTCCGATGAGGAGATTGCCGCGGGCATGATCCTTGCTTGTTGTTCGCGCCCGCAGGGGCCGGTGACGCTGGATCTTTAGGCCGCAGTCCCCTGCGCGGGAATTGCGGCCTAGGGTTTCGGGATCAGGCGCAAGAGCTGGGCATCGCTGCCGTCTTGCAAGACATAGACCTGCCCGGTCGCATCCGCCGCAACATCGCGGATGCGGGCTCCCATGTCCCAGCGCGCCACCTCGCGGGCGCGGTCGGGGCCGATTTCGACCCGGATCAGCGCCTGCGAGGCCAGCCCGCCCAAGAGCAATGAGCCTTGCCAGTCGGGAAAGCCCGCGCCGTCGTAATAGATCAGCCCTGCGGGGGCGACGGTGGGGGGCCATGCCAGCAAGGGCGGGGCAAATTCGGGGCGGGTGGCATGGTCGGGAATGTCGAGACCGCTGTATCTGCGGCCCTCGGACACAAGGGGCCAGCCGTAGTTCTGGCCCGGCGTGATGAGGTTGATCTCATCCCCGCCGCGCGGGCCCATCTCATGCGACCAAAGCCGACCCGTGGCATCAAAGGTCAGGCCATAGGGGTTGCGGTGGCCAAGGGTCCAGACCTCAGGCGCGTCGGGAAAGGGGTTGTCGCGGGCCGCTTCACCTTCGGGCGTCAGGCGCAGGATCTTGCCCCGGCTGTCGTCCAAGACCTGCGCGGGATCGCCCAATTGCCGATCACCGCTGGTGAGGAAGAGATGCCCATCGGGACCAAAGGCGATCATCGCGCCGGGGTGGCCGTCGCCGCCCATGGGGTCTGCGCGCCAGATCACCTGAAATTCGGTCAGTTGCTGGCCTGCCAGATCAAGCCTGCCGCGCCCCAGATGCAAGGCGCCGCCCCCTGCCCCATCAACCCATGTCAGATAGACAAGGTTTGAGCGGTCAAAATCCGGGGCAAGGGCCACATCATGCAGCCCCACCTGCCCGTCATCGGTGACAGTCGGCGTGCCGGTGATCGTCTGCACCGCGCCCGAGGGGGTGACATGGGCCAGACGGCCGGGCTTTTCGGTCACCAAAAACCCGCCCTGCGGCAGGGGGGCCATGGCCCAAGGCTGTTCAAACCGCGCCACAGGCTCAAGGCTAAAGGGCGTGTCGGCCATGGCCGTGAAGGGCAAGGCGATAAGGGCCGAAAGCGCCGTCAGGAGGGGTCTGAACATCCAAAGCTCCGCGTTTATTGGGCTAAAGATAGGGGCCAAGGCGGGCCAGACAAATCACATCTGCGCGGGGTGGGTGGCTGGTTGGTCTATTGCTTTTGCAAATAGGCGCTGGAGACATAGCCCTTTAGCCCGCGCGCCTGTTTCAGCGACACCTTGCACCAACTGGTGTTGCCCAAGCGCTCACAGCTTTGCACCCAAACAACGGTGCCGTTTGGCAGGCCGACCACAATTCGATAGCCAACCCCCGGCCCCGCGCGCATTTTCAGCATATCGTCCTCATCGACGCCGACCACCTGATGATAGCCACGGGTTTCGGCAGCAGCAGGCAGGGCCGCGATCATGGCCGCCAGCGCGGTTGCGGCGAGTGATGTCAAAAGGGCTTTGTGCATTTTTGGGTCCAATGTCTTGTCAGTCTGGCCGCCCGGTTTTGTGGTCTTTTCGGGCGGCAAGCCCAGCGCCGGGCGGGGGCATGGCATATCCTGCCACAGATGCCCCAAGGCTTCCAGAAGATCGCAGCGGGGCGGGGCTGCGGGCAAGTGATTTGGCTGGCGGGGCTGCGATGTCATGGCGGAAAGCTGCGGGAATCTGGCGCAATTTGAATAATTCCACAGTATGCCGTGGGATACGAAAATTTTTAATTTTTACAACACCTTAATAAATATCACAAAAACGCTTGGGCAACAACATTTCCCGATTCGACGCCTTGACGACACTTTTATGCGCGCAACATTATTACCAAAGACCAGCCGGCGAGGCTGTGGAGCGGGCATGGATGCAGGGCTTGTGCGGGGCATGGGTGAGGCGTTCGGGCCTGTTTTGCGTGGCGCCAAATGCCGGTTGAGCTAAGAGATCGAGGACGAGCGGATGCTAAAATCAATTCTGGTGCCGGTTCGCGGTGATGGCATGGTCGCGACCGTGCTGGCGCATGCCGCCGCCTTGGCCCTGCACCATGATGCGCAGGTGAATGTCGTGCATTGCCGTGTGCAGCCGCATGATATGATCCCGCAGGGCGTGGCGCTCAATCCCTTTGCCCGCAAGGTGATGATGGAGCAGGCGGTCGAGCTTGCCAATCGCCAAGAGGACCATTTGCGCGGCATCTTGCACCGTTTGGCGCGCGAATATGGGCTGAAGGAAGGCGACCGCGAGCAAGGCACCGCCGTTTGCACCTTTACCGAAGAACCGGGGCGGATGGCCGATGTGGTCAAACATGCCGGGCGGTTGTCGGATCTGATCGTGCTGCCAAAGCCCCAGCGGGAGAACAATCTGGGGCTTAGCTCGTTGAAGGCGGCACTTTATGTGGCGGGTCGCCCCGTGCTGATCTGCCCGCAAGAGCAGCGGCCCGATGCCAGCTTTGCCCAGCATGTGGCCATTGGCTGGAACGGCTCATTGCCGGCCTCGCGCGCGGTTGCCTCGTCGCTTGCGATCGTTCATGCCGCCGCGCGTGTCAGCATCCTGACCGGGGGCAAGGCGCAGGACCATGGCCCAACGGCCGAGGAATTGGCGGCCTATTACGCGCTGCGCGGCATCACCGCCGAGATTGTGCGGTTTGACGGCAAAGACCCCGCGAGCGAGCTATTGGCCACCACCAAGCGCATTGGCGCCAGCCTTTTGGTGACCGGGGCCTATAGCCACAGCCATGAAACCGAGATGCTGTTTGGCGGCAATACCCAGCGCATCGTGGACAGCACCGATATGCCAATCCTGATGGCCCATTAGGGTGGCCGGTTTGGCGCGGGCTGAACCGCCTTTCAAGTAAGCCACGCGCGGGGTGGCAATTCAAACTCGCGACACAACAGAGCCGCCGCGCAGATCCTGTGTGACTGGCGGAGATAAATGGGAGGAACAGACTATGACCGCAACCGCGATTCTTTCGAGACGGATTTTCCTAAACTTGGCCGGCGCTACGGCCCTTGCAGCCCTGCCGCTTGCCGCCCTTGCCGAAGGTTGGCAGCCCAAGCGGCCGATTGATTTCACGATCATGGCAGGCTCGGGCGGCGGCGCCGATCAGATCGCGCGCTTTATTCAATCGGCTGTCGAGCAGGATGGTTTGACCAACCGCCCGCTGATCCCCACCAACCGCGGTGGCGGTTCGGGGGCCGAAGCGCTGTTGCATCTGAAAGACACCCGTGATGCAGACCACACGCTGATGGTCACGTTGAATTCCTTTTATACCACCCCGATCCGGCAGGCCGATCTGGGGGTGGATATCGAGACCTTTACCCCGATCACCATGATGGGCGTCGATCCCTTTATCCTGTGGGTTCACAAGGCATCGGGCATCACCACCTTTGAGGAGTATATCGCAAAGGTGAAAGAGATGGACGGTGAGTATGTCATGGGGGGCACGGGCACCGGGCAGGAAGATTCCATCGTGATCGCCTATTTGCAGGGCGCCTTTGATCTGAAGCTGAAATACATCCCCTATGATGGCGGCGGCGCGGTGGCCAAGGATCTGGCAGGCCAGCAGATCATGGCGACGGTGAACAACCCATCCGAGGCCAAGGGCTTTTATGAGGCGGGTGATTTCGTGCCGCTGTTGGCCTTTTCGGACGAGCGGATGCCGGCCTTCCCGGATGTGCCGACGCTGAAGGAAAAGGGGCACGATTTTTCCTATTTCAACCAGCGTGCCATTGTCGGGGCGCCGGGCATGTCGGCTGAGGCGGCTGCCTATTACCGCGAGCTCTTTGGCAAGGTTTATGACGGCGAGAAGTGGCAGGCCTATCTGGCATCGGAAAGCATGTCGCCCATGCCGATGGATGAGGCCCAGACCCGCGCCTATTGGACGGCCCAGATCCAAACCCATCGCGATCTTTTGGCCAAGATCCAGTAACGCTGCCGAACGTCAGGAAAGAGGGCAATCATGCGTCAGGGTGAAATATCGCTTGTTGGGGTTCTTGCCCTCTTTTCGATGTATCTGATGTGGAAAAGCACAGAGCTTTCCATTGGATATATCAGCGGCCAAGGGCCAGGGGGCGGCTTTTGGCCGTTCTGGCTGGCCTTTGGCATGTTGCTGAGCTGTGCGGCCAGCGCGTGGAAGTGGTGGCGCGCGAAGTCGCCCGCCTCGCAGTCGGATGAGCCGTTTCTGGACAGCTTTGGCTGGCGCACCGTCTTGCATGTCGGGGGCAGCGTGGTGGTCTTTGTGGCGCTGATTTCGATTGTCTCGATGTATGGCGCGATGGCGATCTTCTTGTTTTATTACCTGCGCTTCCTTGGGCGACATTCGTGGTTTTTGACCCTGTCGATGTCGATCCTGCTGCCCATCGGCATGTTCTTCTTCTTTGAAGGGCTGATGCAAATCTCGATGCCGCAGGGGTTGCCGTTCACCCAGCCCGCTTTCGATCTGCTTTACGACATCATCTATTGATGCCCGGCAGCGCGATCTTTCGACCCAACCCCAGCTTCTGACCCGAGGTCCTTCATGGAAGTGCTTTCCCTACTGTCCGATGGCATCTGGCTGTCTTTGCAGCCGCTGAACCTTGCACTGATCGTCATCGGCGTCACCGTCGGGCTGTTCATCGGCGCGATGCCGGGGCTTGGCTCGGTGAATGGTGTGGCGATCTTGCTGCCGATCACCTTTCTGGTGCCGCCGGCCTCGGCCATCATCTTTCTGGCCGCGATCTATTACGGCGCGATGTATGGCGGGGCGATTTCCTCGATCACCTTGGGGATCCCCGGGGCATCGACGGCGGTGGCGACCACCTTTGACGGCCGCCCCATGGCGCTGAAGGGGCGCGCGAGCCTTGCGCTGACGACGGCGGCGGTGGCGTCTTTTGTGGGCGGCACGGTGGCGACGGTGTTTTTCACGCTGTTCGCCCCCATCCTTGCCACCACGGCGCTGTCCTTTGGCCCGCCCGAAATTTTCGCGCTGATGCTTTTGGCCTTTGCCACCTTTGTGGGCTTGGGCGGCGATGACATTCCCAAAACGATCTTTTCGATCTGTCTGGGCCTGACCTTGGCCGCTGTCGGCTTTGACACCATTTCCGGCGCGCCGCGTCTGGTGCTGTTTGACATCGAAGGCTTCATGCGCGGGATTGGGTTTATTGTGCTGGCCATCGGGGTTTACGGCATCGGCGAGATGCTGTGGACGATTGAGCAAACCCGCGGCGAGATCACCACAACCAACCCCAAGATGACCGTCAAGGGGATGGTGGCCGATACCAAAGAGGCGACCAAGGCCGGCTGGCGCGGCACGATGATTGGGTCGTTCCTTGGCTTCTTTGTGGGCATTTTGCCCGCAGCCGGGGCCACGCCGGGATCATTGATGTCTTATGGCGTTGCCAAGATGATGTCGAAAAAGCCCGAGGAATTCGGCAATGGCTGTGTAGATGGGGTGGCGGCACCTGAGGCGGCCAACAACTCGGCCTCGACCGGGGCGATGCTGCCGATGCTGACCTTGGGCATTCCCGGCTCGCCCACCACGGCGATCCTGCTTGGTGGCATGGTGATATGGGGCCTTGTGCCGGGGCCGCGGCTGTTTGTGCAAGAAACCGAGTTTGTTTGGGGCCTGATCGGGTCATTCTATGTGTCGAATGTTGCGGCACTGGTGATCAATCTGGCCTTTATCCCGGTGTTCATCTGGATGCTGCGGATGCCCTTTACAGTGCTGGCACCCTTGATCTTTGTGCTGTCGATCATCGGCTGCTATGCCGCCTCGCGCAGTATGCATGACCTTTGGCTGATCTTGATCTTTGGTGGCGCGGCCTTTGTGATGCGCAAGTTTGACTATCCCTTGGCCCCAGCGGTGCTGGCGATTGTGCTTGGCCCAATTGCCGAGCCCACCTTGCGCCAGTCGCTCTTGTTGTCTTCGGGCGATCCGATGATTTTCCTGACCCGCCCCATTGCCGGGCCGATCACGGTCATCGCGATCATTCTGATCTTGTTGCCCGGCTTGAAATATCTGCGCCGCAAGCGCAGCGTGTAAAAGGCCAGATCGGACCAAGCCTGTTGGTCCGGTCTGGGTATTCGGCCAAAGCGGCCTATGTTCCGACGACCCTTAGAATGAGAGATATGTGATGCAGACACTTGCAGACCTGATCCAGCGCCATCCCGAAAGCGCCCCTGCCATTGGCGCGCCGGGGCGGGCGTGGATGAGTTATGGCCAGCTGAATGGTTTGGCTGAAAGCGTGCGGCGTGTTCTGCGCTTGGCCGGGGTGGGGGCAAAGGACCGGGTGGCGATTGTGCTGCCAAACGGGCCGGAAATGGCGGCGGCCTTTGTCACTGTGGCCCAAGCGGCGACCACCGCGCCGCTGAACCCGGCCTATAAGGAAGAGGAATTCGCCTTTTACCTTGAGGATCTGAAGGCCAAGGCCATCATCGTTGAGGCCGGTTATACCGGCCCTGCCCTTGCAGCGGCCAAACGGTTTGATCTGACGGTGATCACACTGACCCCAAGCGAGCCTGCGGGCATGTTCACGCTGGCCACCAATGTGACAGGCAGCGCCCCCGATACCCTGCCGGGTGCTGATGATGTGGCGCTGATCCTGCACACGTCGGGCACCACCTCGCGGCCCAAGATCGTGCCTTTGTTGCAATCGAACGTGGCGGCCTCGGCCGAAAACATCCGCATCTCGCTGGCGCTGACGCCTGAGGATCGGTGTTTGAACGTGATGCCGCTTTTCCACATTCACGGGCTGGTGGCGGCGGTCAGCGCGTCATTGGCGGCGGGGGCGTCGATCAGCTGCACGCCGGGGTTTGATGCGCTGAAGTTCTTTGGCTGGCTGCAAGAGGTCGATCCCACCTGGTATACTGCGGTGCCGACCATGCATCAGGCGATCTTGGCCCGTGCCGGGCGCAATGCTGATATCATCAAGAATGCGCGGCTGCGGTTCTTGCGGTCGTCCTCCTCGTCGTTGCCGGGGCCGGTGATGACCCAATTGGCCGAAACCTTCGGCGCGCCAGTGGTGGAAGCCTATGGCATGACCGAAGCGGCGCATCAGATGTGTTGCAACCCGCTGGCACCCGGCACGCAAAAGCCCGGTGCTGTGGGCCTGCCCGCTGGCCCCGAGGTACGCATCGCCCATGAGATTGAAAACCGTCTGGTCAATGGCATTGGGGAAATCGCGATTTCCGGCCCCAATGTGACGCCGGGCTATGAGGGCAACCCCGAGGCCAATGCCAAGAACTTTTTCGAGGCCGAGGGCAAGCGCTGGTTCCGCACCGGCGATCAGGGGGCCTTTGATGAGGACGGGTTCTTGTCGCTGACGGGGCGGCTGAAAGAGATCATCAACCGCGGTGGCGAAAAGATCAGCCCCCTTGAGGTGGATGGCACCTTGTCCGAGCATCCCGCGATTGCGCAATGTGTGACCTTTGCGATCCCGCATGACAAGCTGGGCGAAGAGGTGGGCGCGGCGGTTGTGCTGAAAGAAGGCGCCAGCGCCAGTGAGCGTGAGATCCGCGATTTCGCTGCTGAACGGCTGGCGGCCTTTAAGGTGCCGCGCAAGATCGTCATCTTGCCCGAAATTCCCAAGGGGGCGACGGGCAAGCTGCAACGCATCGGTCTTGCCGAAAAACTGGGTCTGGGCTGAGGGGCGCGCGCGATGAAAATCTGTATTTTTGGCGCAGGCGCCATTGGCGGCTATATGGGCGCCAAACTGGCCGAGGCGGGGGCCGATGTCAGCCTTGTGGCGCGTGGGCCGCATCTGGCGGCGATGCAATCCAAGGGCCTGACGCTGATCGAAGAGGGCGAGACCAAGACCTATCCGGTCAGGGCCTCGGAAGATCCGGCGGCGCTGGGGCATCAGGATTATGTGATTGTCACGCTGAAAGCCCATTCCGTGCCGCCTGTGGTGGACAAGATGCAGCCGCTGATCGGGCCAGAGACGACCATTGTTTCGGGGGTGAACGGGGTGCCGTGGTGGTATTTCCACAAGATCGGTGGGCCGCTCGAAGGCACAAGGCTGGCCTCGGTCGATCCGGGTGATGCGCAGTGGAACGGCTTTGGTCCTGACCGCGTCTTGGGCTGTGTGGTCTATCCGGCCGCCGAGGTTATTGAACCGGGTGTTGTCAAGCATATCGAGGGCAACCGCTTTTCCTTGGGCGAGCCGGATGGGTCAAAATCCGACCGGGCTGTGCGGTTGTCGGAGGCCCTGACCAAGGCCGGGCTGAAGGCCCCAGTGCGCCCGCGCCTGCGTGATGAAATCTGGGTGAAACTGTGGGGCAATCTGTCGTTCAACCCGATTTCGGCGCTGACCCATGCGACCTTGGATGTCTTGTGCACCGATCCCGGCACGCGGGCTGTGGCGCGCGCGATGATGCTGGAGGCGCAGGAGATCGCCGAAAAGCTGGGCGTCAAGTTTCCCATCGACGTGGATCGCCGGATTGATGGCGGGGCCGAGGTGGGCGCGCATCGCACCTCGATGCTGCAAGATCTGGATGCGGGCCGTCCGATGGAAATTGATGCGCTGGTCGGTTCGGTGCGTGAGTTGGGGCGGGTGACCAACACGCCCACCCCCACAATCGACACCGTGCTGGCACTGGTCAGCCTGCGCGCCAAAATGGCGGGCTGCCGGTAGGATTAGGACCGAGTGCACTGGAGTGCGGTGACGGCATGCGACTTCGGGGGCATGGCCCGACGCAGACCCTAACGGAAATGGCGGACAGCATTTTTCTGCGGGTCATTTGTTCTGGCTTTTTTTGCGGTGCTTTTGCTGTTTGGCCTGTGACAGGACCGCGGGTCTATGCGGATGGGGGCTTTATGCGCCCATGTGAGGCGAAGTTGATCGGATTGTTTAATCTGAGGATGCTTTTGCCATCGACGAGCACTTCGGTCGCCGTCGATCGCGCTGGGGATGAGACAGCCTGCAGGGCGAGGTTAGAGAGCATGCGGGTTGAATCATGCAAGCGCTGCTCGGCAAGCTCGGCGCGGTGGTCGGCTGCCATCAGCCGTTTTTCCAGCTTTTCGATCTGATCGCGATAAGCGTCGCGCTGGAACTTGGTGATCTCAAGCGCAATGGAAAGCTCAAGGGCACGCTGCTTGTGATCCGTCCTCGTCTTGGTCATTGGCGTTACCTCCGGCCCACGGGCTAGGACGAGGTTATCTGGCAACTTTGGGTTTACAACCGAACCTATAGGATATGCGCCTGACCAATTGGAGCGGTGGGCTGGGATAGAGGGCTTATCGCAACGGATCGCCTGAGGCGGCAATAGGCGGCACCGCAAACGCAAAAGCCGCCCTGTGGGGCGGCGCTGCATATTGATATGCTTTAGGAGGTCTGGTTGCGGGGGCAGGAGTTGCGCACTATTTCGCACCTCTCACAGCGGCTTGAGTTATCAAACCGAGGCAAGGTAAATGCAAGTAAAGGTGGTTGCGGGGGCAGGATTTGAACCTGCGGCCTTCAGGTTATGAGGGCTACCCCTGGACACGGAATAACCTTGTGATTTCCGATTGTTAGTCGATTCCTAGGCCCGCAACGTCGGCGTCGTGTCGCACGGAACAGCCGCAAACCGCTGAGAACGAACGGGAATCAATCAGGGGCGCTCGCGAGCATCTTCTTGATTTCCTGCTCGGACATGTCCGGGCCATAGCCAAGCTCATCCTTAACCCGCTTGCGAATTTCCAGCATAGCGGAACGGGATGTTCGCTCATCCAGTTCAGCTATCCATTCGTTCGCCTTACGTTCAAAAACTACACGCGCATGAAGTTCAGCCAAGACACGCCGCATCCTTGCTTGCTGTCGTTCACGCGCCTTACCGTCGAGGTGGAGCTTCCATGCAAACCACCAACCACCGCCTGCGACGAGAGCGGTGGTCAAGCTTCCGATCAAAGCAACAAGCACTTCACTCGACAAGGAGAACCCTCCAAAACGGAAACCAGACGTCTCTATTCTAGCCGAGAAGCTTCGCCTCGACCATGGCCATCGCCTTCTGGTGATCGGGCGATGGGAACAGGTGGCCGTAGCGTTCCATGGTCATCTGGATGGAGGAATGGCCCGCGAAGGTCATCACCTCCTTGATCGAGAAGCCCTGCTCGATCCAGAGCGACACGGCGAAGTGGCGAAGGTCGTGCCAGCGCATCGTCACCTCGACCTTTTCCAGCAGCTTGCGGAACCGGGCCTGCGTCTTGGTGTGCTGCAAGATCCCGCCCTGCGGCGCAGGGAAGACCAGATCGAGGGCGTTCTTCGGGCAGCGCAGTTTCCATCGGCGCAGGGCGTTCAGCACCATGGGCCCGGCCGGGATGTCGCGGAATCCGGCCCGCGATTTCGGCTCGCCCATCTGGTTGTAGGCGTCAGCGCGCTGGCGGATGTGAATGAAGCCCTTGTCGAAATCGACGTCCTGCCAGCGCAGTCCCCGCAGTTCGGAGGCGCGCAGCCCGCCAAGGGCCGAGACGATCAGGTGCGGTTTCAAATCCTCGTCGGCCACCTCGATCAGGGCGCGGATCGTCTCCTTCGTCGGCACGGGGGCCTTGTGCTCGATCCGGCTGGACTTGATCACCCGCACGCCTTGGGCGGCGTTGGTGAACAGCTGACCATTGTCGATGGCGTGGTCGAGCAACAGCTTCAGCACCGACAGCGCGCGCCGGGTCAGATGTTCGGACCGGCCGTTCAGCAGCAGTCGGTCGCGGAACTCGTTGACATGGCGGCGGGTCAGTTGGGCGATCAGCTTGTCCCCGATGCCGATGTTGGGCGCGGTGATGTGCAGGCGCACATAGTCGCTGTAGCCCCGCAGGGTGGACCGCTCCATCCGCCGCCCCGTCTTGCAGCGCACCTCGCAATGGTCGAGCCAAGCCTTCGCGGCTCCGGCCACTGTCGTGCTGTCGCTGTCGGCAAGATAGGTGTGGTTGGCGACCAGCGAGCGGACCTTGACCAGATAGACATCCGCATCCTTGCGGCGCGGGAACAGCTTTGACCGGCGCTTGCCAGCCTGGTCGGTGAAATCCACCTGCCAACGGACCAGGCCCGAGGGCAGCGTGCGTTTGCGAATTGTGGCCATGTTTTCCCTCCCTGACCGTAAGAAACGGGACCAGTTGTCAAAGCCCGTTAATGGCGCTATGCATCGGCTGAAACACACTTGCAATGATTTGTCTCAGGTGTAAACCCCTAGTTCATGATCGGAGCCCATGACAATGACAGCCAGCGAACGGAACGGTGCGGAAGCACCCGAACCGCTCATTCATGGCGACGCGGAAGCCGTGGCGGCATCGGGGATGCCCTTGCCCAGCCTGCGTGTCCTGCAAGCTGCCGGCGCCATTCAGGCGCAGAAAACGCCCAAGGAGCATGGCGGCTTCAAACGGATGTGGCGCGAGGAAGATGTGCTCATCGCCTCGATCGGTACTGCGATGGGCGAACACTTTGCCTGGAACATCCGGATCGTTGCCGAGGCCATGGCCAAAACACGGCCCGGCACATGGGCTGCGCTGACTGCATCGATTGCCCAGACCATATCCCCAGACGCGGGCGCGCTGATCCGAAAGGACATACTGGACTGGCACCTCGATCTCATCGACCGGAAATTTCTGTTCCTTCGCGTTCCATGGGAATTCACCGCAATTCTACCAGATGCGGCATGGGAGCAAACGGACCTAATCCTCGGCTGGGCAACTTCGAAGGACACTTTTCAAATGCTTCCTTGGCAGCTCAGCAATGCCCCGGGCAGGCACAATCTCGCGAAGATCGTCGGAGAGGAGAAAGTCACTGTCCTTACGCAATATTACAAGCTCGCCATGGCCGCCCGCGCAAACGCGTTGAGCACCGCCAGCATCAACATCAGCATGCAGGTTCGCGCCACTTGGCGCCGCCTCCACGGACTTGAAGCCCATTTCCTCCAAGACGTCCTGCCCCAGAAAGGAAGCCCCAATGACCCACCACCCTCGATCTCTCGACATTCTTAAGCAGACCGCGACCGATGCGACGCTGGGCGATGATCTGCTGCATGGTGCAGATGCCATCGCCAAGTTGAACCGCCCCGGGTTTACCGGAGGGCAAAACTCTCGGAGAATTGCCCGTTATGGAACATGCACAAAAGAAGAAGACGTCGAAGCCGTATTCACCCGAGTTCCGCGAACGCGCGGTGCGGCTTTTGCTGGAACACCGCGATGAGTATCAAAGCGAAGCTTCTGCGCTGGTGGCGATTGCAGGCAAATTGGGTTGTTCGCCGGACAGCCTTCGCGTTTGGGTGCGTCAGGCCCAGCGTGATGGTGGCGAACGGCCAGGTCTGACCAGTGCCGATAAAGCTCGAATAAAAGAGCTTGAACGTGAGAACCGTGAACTGCGTCAGGCTAACGAGATACTGAAGAAGGCATCAGCATATTTTGCAATGGCGGAGCTCGACCGCCCGTTTCGCAAGTGACTGCTTTCATTGAAGAACATAGGGGACAGTTCGGGGTCGAGCCGATGTGCAAAATGCTGCAAATCGCCCAGTCTACCTATTATGAGCGTCGCGCCATCGGGCGTGATCCTGATCGTGCTTCGGCTCGGGCAAAGTCGGACGCGGATCTCTGCATCAAGATCGATGCCGCCTGGAAAGACAACCGTAAGCTCTATGGGGCGCGGAAGATCTGGCACGTCTTGCTCAGAGGCAATCAGGACGTCGCGCGATGCACTGTGGAGCGTTTGATGCGCGATTTGGGCCTCAAAGGTGTGCTTCGGGGCAAAAAGGTTGTCACCACGAACCCTGACACATCGCAGCCCTGCCCAGATGACAAGGTGAACCGACTGTTCATGGCAGACCGTCCGAACAAGCTGTGGGTTTCAGATTTCACCTACGTGCAAACTTGGTCTGGGACGGTCTACGTGGCATTCGTGATCGATGTGTTTGCGCGTCGTATTGTCGGCTGGCGTGCCTCGACCTCGATGAAGACACAGTTCGTGCTCGACGCCCTGGAGCAAGCGATCTGGCAAAGAAAGACGCCAGATAACAAGAGCTTGGTTCATCACTCGGACCGTGGCTCCCAATACTTGTCCATCAAGTATACTGAGCGCCTGGCCGAGGCAGAGATCGATCTTTCCGTAGGCACCGTCGGCGATGCCTATGATAATGCCCTTGCCGAATGTGTGATAGGCCTCTTCAAAACCGAGGTCATCAACCAGATCGGCCCATGGAAATCGATGCGCGAGGTCGAATGGGAAACCTTGAAATGGGTCGATTGGTATAACAATCGCCGCCTTCTTGGCCCCATCGGTTATATCCCGCCCGCAGAAGCAGAGGAGGCGTTCTATGCAAACCTGAACTCACTCGATATGGTCGCCTGAAATATGAACAAATCACCCTCCGATAAATCCGGGGCGGTTCAGTGATGTCGAACCTCGGCAGGCAACCTCCCAACTCGAAGGCAACAGATTTCGAGTTAGCACAGGGCTCGGACACCACTCAAATGCACCTCTTCGGCTCCCCCACCTCCGCCTGCCGCTGTAAGGCGCGCTCGAAGCGCTCTGGTGAGCAATGCCTAAAGGCTGCGATGCGGGGTAAGTCTGTGTGCAGGAGCCACGGAGGGGCCTCTACAGGGCCGAGAACAGCCGCAGGCAGGGTAAGGTGCGCTCAGGCAAAGACAGTGCATGGATGGGAGACGAGAGCGCTGCGAGAGGCGCGCGCGGCGAAGCTTCGAGAGTTGAGAGAGCTTGAGCACTACATCAAGGGCACAGTCCCATGACACCAGTGCCGAATGCAGCAGGGTGCTCGTCGTTCGTCTGGGATAGTATAACTAAGCCGTCGAGGGAACCTATGCAGCGAAGGGGGATACCCCCCGGGTGGGGTCGGCGAAGTCGTGGTTTTTTGAATGGGGGGGGGGCGGCGCAGCGCGGACTTTGGGCGCTTAGGAGTGGCAGTCGCTACGCCCTCGTTGGGCTAGCCCCATACGTGTCAGGGAGCGTTTATGGTAACGCACCGACCATCCGCAATAATTTCCAACAAAATCAAGGGTAAATGGCGGAAGCGGTGGGATTCGAACCCACGGTAGAGTTCCCCCTACGCTGGTTTTCAAGACCAGAGCCTTAAACCACTCGGCCACACTTCCGTGACGGGGGCGATAGCGGGTTCAGTCCGATTCTGGAAGGGTCTGCGTCGCCCCGGATCACAAAGGGTTTTCCGCCGACCCAAAGGCTTGCCCTTCCCTGTGGCGTTGCGGTTCTGTATCATGGGGCAAATCAAACCGGGTTGGAGCGGCAGCCTATGCAGCATCCGGCCCAATAAGCGCGCCATAGAACGCGCATCAAAAGGATATTGAGCATGGCAGGCAGCGCAAGTGTTCGGGTGCTTTTTCTGGTGTCGGTGATCGCGCTGGTCGCAGGGTGTCAGGGTGAGGGAAGCCCCTTTGGTCAAAGCCAGACGCCCGGCACGACGGGCCCCGGTGCCGAGGGTGCGGCAGCCACCGCAACTGCCGCAGGCCGCAGCACAGGCCAGCGACCGACCGCGACCCGATCGGTCAAGTTGGTGGATCGCGATGTCGAGGCGCCCGAGGTGTTTTCGGTCACCGATATGGCCTTGTGGGATGGTCGGCCATCGCTGGGCGGTGTCTGGGTTGCCTCACCCGATGCGGTAGATCCAGAGCGGGTGATCTTGCGCAATGCGGCCAATGGGAAATTCGTGATCGGCGCTTTGTTCCGGCGCGAGCGTGACAATCCCGGCCCGGCTTTGCAGATTTCATCCGATGCGGCGGCGGCTTTGGGGCTTTTGGCTGGGCAACCGGGCCGCATCAGCGTGACCGCGCTGCGCCGTGAAGAAGCGCCGGTGACCGCGCCGGATGCCTCGCGGCCCATTTTGGATGCGGCTGAGACGGTGGAAACCGAAACGCTGCCAGCTGAGGCCGTGGCCGGTGCCACAGCCGAGACGGCGGCAGGCGCCACCCCGGCCGGGGCGGCGGAGCGGCCGAAGGGGCTGGGCCTGTTCAAAAAGCGCCCGCCAAAAGCCGATGGTCCGGTGGCCCCTGTGGTGTCATCGGCCCTGCCAGCCCCCGAAACAGCCGCGCCGGCGGCCTCTGCTGCGCCAGCCGCCTCTGGGCAGGCACCCGCTGTGGCCGCGGGCAGTGCCGCGCCCAAGGCCGCAGCCACCCCGGCCCCGTCGCAGGGTGGGCTGATCCAAATCGGCATTTTCTCGGTCGAGGCGAATGCCAAACGCGCGGTGGACACGCTGGCCAAGGCCGGAATTTCGGCTAACATCCGGCAAGAGACGTCGCAGGGCAAAACCTATTGGTCGGTGACGGCCAGCGGCGGGGCGGACAGTCTGGCCAAGGTCAAGGCCACAGGCTTTGCCGACGCCTATATGTTGAAACGCAAGTAACGACCGGAGGGCCTTATGCGCCACATCTCTTTGCGCCAGTTCTTGTGCAGTGCCGTTGTGGTCAGCCTCTTGGCTGTGCCCGGCTCTGGCCCGGCCTATGGGTTTGACACGGCCGCACAATCGGCTTGGGTTTATGACATGACGACCCATACCGTCTTGATGGACAAGAACGGCAATGTCCCGGTGCCGCCCGCCTCGATGTCAAAGCTGATGACCATCTACATGCTGCTGGAAGCGCTGCGTGATGGCCGGGTGACGATGGAGACAACCTTTGGCGTATCATCGCGCGCGAGGGAAATGACCGCGCGCGGCGGCTCGACCATGTATCTGCAAGAGGGCGACCGGCCCACGGTGCGCGATCTGTTGTATGGCATGATCGTGAATTCCGGCAATGACGCCTGTATTGTCGTGGCCGAGGGTTTGGCGGGCAGCGAAGAGGCGTTTTCCGCCCAAATGACGGCGCGTGGGCGCGAATTGGGCATGGAACACTCCAACTTTGCCAATTCATCAGGCTGGCCCGATCCCAGCCACCGCATGAGCATGCGCGACCTTGGCATCTTGTCGCGCATCTTGATCGAAGAGTTTCCCGAACATTATCCGATGTTTGCCGAAACCTCTTACAATTACAAAGACCGCGCCCCTGCCAATGCCGCCAACCGCAACCCGCTGTTGCGGCTGGGGGTTGGGGCGGATGGGTTGAAAACCGGCCATACCTCGGAGGCAGGTTACGGTCTGGTCGGCAGCGTCAAGCAAGGTGAGCGGCGGATCATCTTTGCCTTTTCCGGCACCGCAAGCGACAAGGCACGCGCCGAAGAGGCCGAGCGGATCACCTCTTGGGCGTTTCGGCAGTTTTCCTTGAAAACGCTGGCAAAATCGGGGGTCCGGCTGGCCGAAGCTCCGGTGCATCTGGGCGAGGTGAACGCGGTTGGTTTGGTTCCGGCGGAAGATATCCGGGTTTTGCTGCCCGCGATCGCCCAAGGCGATCTCAAGGCCGAGGTGGTGTATTCCGGGCCCTTTAGCGCGCCAATCGCGGCGGGCACGGTGCTGGGCGAGGTGGTGATCGAGGTGCCTGAACTGGGCACAACGCGGGTGCCTTTGCTGGCCGAGGCCGATGTGGCCAAGGGGGGCTTTTGGGTGCGGCTGAAGGCGGCAGCCTCGGCTTTGCAAGATCGCTATCTTGGCGATGAAGCCCCGGCAAGCTGATGGGACAAGGCGCGTTCCTGTCCTTTGAAGGCATTGATGGTTCCGGCAAATCCACCCAAGCGCGGGGCCTTGCTGCCGCATTGCGCCGTGATGGCCACAGCGTGACCTTAACCCGCGAGCCGGGCGGCAGCCCCGGTGCCGAGGAAATTCGCCGTCTGGTGCTGGAGGGCGAGGCCGACCGCTGGTCTCCGCAGACGGAATTGTTGCTGTTCACCGCCGCGCGCCGGGATCATCTGGAAAAGACGATCCGCCCCGCCATTCAGCGCGGAGAGGTGGTGATTTCAGATCGTTTTGCCGACAGCACGCGGATGTATCAGGGGCTGACGCGCGGCAATCTGGCGGCCGAGGTGGATGCGCTGCATGAGTTGATGATCGGGGTTGAACCCGATTTGACCTTTCTGATCGACATTCCCCCCGAGGCAGGCCTTGCCCGCGCCACGGCGCGTGCCGGGGCTGAGATGCGGTTTGAAGGCATGGGGCTTGAGGTGCAGACCCTCGCCCGCAATGGGTTTTTGGCCTTGGCAGCACAAGAGCCTGCCCGGTTTCGGGTGATTGATGGCCACCGCCCCGAGGCCGAGGTGAGTGCCGAGGTCTATGACATCGCGCAGCGCTGGCTGGCGGCGCGGGGGTAAGCGGCGGGCGATGAAAGAGGTGGATATCCCCGAGCCCGATTGCATCGACGGCGCACCGCACCCGCGGATGACCCCGCGGCTTTTGGGCCAAGAGGCGGCGGAAGCCAGCTTTTTGCAGGCCTTTAGCGCAGGGCGGCTGCATCATGGCTGGCTGATCACCGGGCCGCGCGGGGTGGGAAAGGCGACGCTGGCCTGGCGGCTGGCGCGGTTCTTGCTGGCCACGCCTGACGAGGATGGCGGCATGTTTGCCGCCCCGCCCTCTGAGACGTTGGATATTCCCGACAGCCACCCCGTGGCGCGGCGGATGATCGCCCTGTCAGAGCCGCGCCTGTTCTTGCTGCGCCGGGCCTATGACGAGAAAAAGGCCAAGTTGCAGGACGTGATCTCGGTGGACGAGGTGCGCAAGATGAAAAGCTTTTTCACCCTCTCTGCCGCAGATGGCGGGCGTCGGGTGGCGATCATCGATGCGGTGGATGAGATGAACCCGGCCGCCGCCAATGCGCTGTTGAAGCTGCTGGAAGAGCCGCCAAAAGCGGTGACGATGATCCTGATCAGCCACCAGCCCGCGCGGCTGTTGCCCACCATCCGCTCGCGTTGTCGCGCGTTGCGGCTGGGGCCTTTGTCAGCGCAGGATCTGTCGGATGCGCTGACCATGGCAGGCGGCGCGGTGGCGCCTGAAGACCGGGTTGCGCTGGCCGAACTGGCGGGCGGGTCGGTCGGCGAGGCCTTTGCGATGACCAATCTTGAGGGGCTGGAGCTTTATGCCCGCCTGATCAAGCTGATGGGCAGCCTGCCCCGGCTGGACCGGGTGCAGGCGCTGGCCTTTGCCGAGGCGGGGGCGGGCCGGGGTGCTGAGGCGCAGTTTGATCTGATTGTCATGCTGATGGATCTGTTTCTGGCCCGTCTGGCCAGCGCCGGCACGCGCGGGGTGGCCCCGCCCGAAGCCGCACCCGGGGAGGCCTCGCTGATTGCGCGGCTGGCCCCCAGCCCTTGGGCGGCGCGCGAATGGGCGAGTTTGGCCCAG
This sequence comes from Tabrizicola sp., assembly GCA_965284335.1. GTDB lineage: Bacteria > Pseudomonadota > Alphaproteobacteria > Rhodobacterales > Rhodobacteraceae > Tabrizicola_A. Next base: position 2,110,725 of record OZ260076.1, read on the forward strand.
TCTTTGGGCCTGCGGGCAAGGCGGGGCCGGTCGGTGAACCTTGACCCTGCCGCACTTCTCATGGATATGCTTTTGAAGATCGATGAGGCGGCGGCGGCATTGTCTCGGCCATCCTGATCGCGGTGTCCCCGGTGACCCAAGCCCGGGGGTTTCACACCCCCGGACCCCCGTGGGATATTTGGGCCACATTGAAGGCAGTAGGCCTTGGAGTGAAGACGTGACGCCTCCTGAACTTGTCGACAGCCACTGCCATCTGGATTTTGCCGATTTCGACGCCGATCTGCCGGAGATTCTGGCGCGGGCCCGGGCGGCGGGGGTGCGGCGGATGGTGAGCATCTGCACCAAGCCCGCCAATGAGCCAAAGGTCCGCGCGATTGCCGAGGCGCATGAGGGTGTGTTTTACGCGATGGGCCTGCATCCGATGAGTGTGGGCGAATGCCCGCCCCTGTCGGTGGATGATCTGGTGGCCTCTGCGCGCCATCCCAAGATGGTGGGGATTGGCGAGACGGGGTTGGATTATCATTACACCCCCGACAGTGCTGAGGCGCAAAAGCAGTCCTTGCGGCTGCATATCGAGGCAGCGCAGGGCACCGGCCTGCCCTTGATCATCCATGCCCGTGCGGCGGACGCGGATATGGAGGCGATCTTGGCCGAGGGCATGGCACGGCAGCCCTATTCTTGCGTCATGCATTGCTTTTCGTCCGGCGCGCGACTGGCCGAGGCAGCTTTGGAGATGGGGTTTTACCTGTCGATGTCGGGGATTGCGACCTTTCCGAAATCGGGTGAGCTGCGCGAGATCTTTGCCCGCGCACCGCTGAGCCGGATTTTGGTCGAGACCGATAGCCCCTATCTTGCCCCGGTGCCCTATCGGGGGCGGCGCAATGAGCCGGCCTATACCGCCTTTACCGCCAAGACCGGGGCGCAGGTCTTTGGGGTGTCTGAGGCCGAATTTGCCGCCGCCACCACCGCCAATTTTGACCGTCTTTTCACAAAGGCCGCGCGGGCGGCCAAGGCGGCGTAGCATGGCGCGTCTTCGGTTCACCATTTTGGGCTGTGGATCGTCGGGCGGGGTGCCGCGTCTGGGCGGTGATTGGGGCGAATGTGATCCCGCAAACCGCAAGAACCGCCGCCGCCGCTGTTCGATGTTGGTCGAGCAGGTGGGAGATGCCGGTGTGACGCGGGTGTTGATCGACACCTCGCCCGATATGCGCGACCAACTGTTGGATGCGGGTGTCGGCACGCTGGATGGCGTCGTTTACACCCATTCCCATGCCGATCATGTTCATGGCATCGACGATCTGCGCCAGATCGTGTTCAACCTGCGCAACCGCCTGCCGGTCTGGGCGGATGGGCCGACGCAAGAGGCGCTGTTGTCACGCTTTGCCTATGCCTTTGTGCAGCCTTCGGGCAGCCCCTATCCGCCGATTTTGGATTTGAACACCATTGACGGCGCCTTTGAGGTGCGCGGCGCGGGGGGGGCGATTGGGTTTCAGCCCTTTGAGGTGGATCACGGGTCGATGGCGGCCTTGGGGTTTCGCATTGGGGGATTGGCCTATTTGCCCGATGTGGTGGCGATCCCCGAGCCAGCTTGGACGCAATTGCAGGGGTTGGACTATTGGGTGCTGGACGCGCTGCGCCGCAAGCCGCATCCGACCCATGCGCATCTGGCGCTGGCGCTGGAGTGGATTGACCGGGCGCGCCCTGCAAAGGCGGTGATCACGAACATGCATCTCGACATGGATTATGACACGTTGATGGGCGAATTGCCGCCCCAGATCCGCCCCGCCTATGACGGCATGGTGATTGAGCTGAACAGCCCGACATGAGCGTGCTTTTGGACGTTGTGTTGCCGGTGTTTCTGGTCATCGGCTTTGGCTGGGTCGCGGCATGGCGGGCTTGGATTTCGCAAGACGCGATTGATGGGATCATGCGGTTTGCCCAAAGCTTTGCCTTGCCGGTCTTGCTGTTCAAGGGGGTGGCCGCGCTGAACCTGACGGCGGCCTTTCAGCCGGGGTTGATGCTGTCGTTCTACATCGGCGCCTTTTCTGGCTTTGCCTTTGGCTTTGCAGGCGCGCGGTTTGTGTTCAGGCGCCCATTGACCGATTGCGTGGCCATTGCCTTTGCCTGCACCTTTTCCAATTCGCTGCTGTTGGGCGTGCCGATCACCGAGCGCGCCTATGGCGCGGCGGCTTTGGCCGGCAATTTCGCCATCATCTCAATCCATGCGCCGCTGATCTATTCGGTGGGGATTATCGCGATGGAATGGGCCCGCTCTCACGAGGCGGGGGGCAAGGGGCCGGGCGAGATCGCGATGCAGGTGCTGCGCGGTGTCATCAGCCAGCCCTTGCTGATCGGCATCGCCTGCGGCTTTGCGGTCAATCTGTCGGGGGTGACGAAGCCTGAGTTCTTTTCGGCCGCCGTGGATATGGTGGCCGGGGCCGGATTGCCGGCGGCCTTGTTCGGGCTGGGGGGCGTGTTATGGCGCTATCGGCCCGAGGGCGACAAGGGCGCGATTGCGATGGTGGTGTTTGCCAGCCTTGTCCTGCATCCGATGATCGCTTACGGCCTTGCGCGCTTTGGCTTTGGGCTGGGTGTTGATGCGCTGCGGTCGATCACGCTGACCGCCGCCATGGCGCCGGGGGTCAATGCCTATGTCTTTGCCAATATGTATGGGGTGGGCAAGCGGGTTTCGGCCAGCGCCGTGCTGGTGGCGACGGGATTGTCGATCTTTACCACCTGGGGCTGGTTGAACCTGCTGCCCTGAGGCCCGGATGGCGGCGCCCGCCTCGCGAAAGCTGTTACCTAGCGAAAGCCCTTGGCGTGGAAGATGAAGCCTAGGAAGTTCAGCAAGACCTGCGCGGCCAGAATCTGGGTGGATTGGCTGGGGTCATAATCGGGGGCGACCTCGACCAGATCCATGCCCACAACCTCATAGTTGCGCGCGACGTGCTGCAACAGCTCCAACACTTCGTAATAGAGAAAGCCGCCGTGGCTGGGCGTGCCCGTGCCCGGCGCGATGGAGGGACAAAAGCCATCAATGTCGATGGTGACATAAACGCGCGCACCTTTGGGGATGCGGGCGGCCACGCCTTCGGCGCCCAAAGCGCGGAACTGGCGGACCGACAGGATGTCATCGCCCATGCGGCGCGCGGCGTCATAGCCGTCTTTGGCGGTGGAGGAGACGTTGCGAATGCCCACGGCGGTGATGCCTTTGACATAGTCCTTTTCCGCCGCCCGGCGCATCGGGCTGCCATGGCCCACCTTCACCCCGTGGCGCTCATCCACGAAATCGAGATGGGCGTCGATTTGCAGGATATGGATATCGCCGTGGCCTTCAAAGGCCTGAATACAAGGGATATTCACCGAATGATCGCCGCCGATCACCACGGGCAGCGCCCCGGCTTTCAAGATCGCCTCGACGCCTGCGCGGATATTGGCGTGGCTTTTGGTGGTATCGGTGTGGACGATATCAGCATCGCCGATGTCCACGATCCGCACCGATTGCGGCAGATAGGTGCAATCATCCTCGTGGTCATAAGCCCCGGCATGGCCAAAGGAAAACAGCGTGGAGGCCTCGCGCACCGCGCGGGGGCCAAAGCGGGCTCCGGCGCGGAATTGGGTGCCAAAGTCAAAGGGCGCGCCCAAGACAGCCACCTCGGCGTTGATCTTGGACCAATCCTCGACGTAAGGGCGCTTGCCAAAGGTCGATATTCCGACGAAGGGCAGATTAAGCCGCCCGGTTTCGTAGCTGTTGGCCATGATGCCCCCTTGAAGGAACGAAGGTTTCGATCAGCGCGGCGTGACGCCGCGCAGACGCTCGGACCGGCGACGCAAGAGTTCGACCGTGGTCAACAACAGCACCGAGATGATCACAAGGATCGTCGCCACCGCCAGAATGGCCGGGGAAATCGCCTCGCGGATGCCGTTGAACATCTGGCGCGGGATGGTCTGCTGGTCGGGGCCTGCGATGAACAGAACCGCCACCACCTCGTCAAACGAGGTGACAAAGGCAAAGAGCGCCCCCGAGATCACGCCGGGCAGGATCAAGGGCATCACCACCTTAAAGAAGGTCACGCGCGGATTGGCGCCAAGCGAATGTGCGGCGCGGATCAAGGACTGGTCAAAGCCCGACAGCGTGGCCGTCACGGTGATGATCACAAAGGGAATGCCCAACACAGCATGGGCCACGATGACGCCCAGATGCGAATTGGCCAGACAGCCCTTTTCCGACAGGAACGGCCCTGTCAGGCTGGCCAGACCCGTGCCGGGTGTGACGCAGGCTTGCGAGTAGAAAAAGCTCATCCCGACGGCGATGATGATGATCGGCACGATCATCGGGCTGATCAGCAGCGCCATGATGAAACCGCGATAGGGCATTTCAGGACGCGACAGGCCAAGGGCGGCGATGGTGCCCAGCACAGTGGCCAGAATGGTGGCCCAAAGCCCCACCCAGAACGAGTTTTTCGCCGCCTGCACCCAAGTGGCACGATGCCAGACCTCAGACCACCACGCGCTGTCGCGCACACCGTCGGGGGCGGAATGGCCCAAGGTCAACAGGCTGTCATACCAGCGCAAGGAATAGCCATCGGGGTCAAGCGTCAGCATCTTTTCGGTAAAGGTGAAATAGGGCTCGACGTTGAACGAAAGCGGAATAACCACAAGGATCGGCGCGATCAGGAAGATAAAGATCAGCGTGCAGATCACCAGATAGGTGTAATACCAGATCCGTTCCAGCGGGGAGGCATAGGTGGGAAGTGCCATGATATATCCTCTCCTTAACCCAGTTTCAGACGGTCAATGCCGATCAGGCGGTCATAGATCCAATAGAGCGCCAAGATCGCAACCAGCAGCATGGCGGCCAAAGCAGCGGCCAAAGACCAGTTCGAGCGGGACATGTGGAAACTGATCAGGTTCGAGATCAGCTGGCCATCAGCACCGCCGACAAGGGCGGGGGTGATGAAATAGCCAACCGCCAGAATGAAGACCAAGAGCGACCCCGCCGCGATGCCGGGCAGAGTTTGCGGCACATAGATGCGGCGGAAGGTGGTCCAAGAGGTTGCCCCAAGGCTGCGCGCGGCGCGGGCATAGCTGGGCGGGATCACCCGCATGACCGAATAGAGCGGCAAGATCATGAAGGGCAGCAAGACATGGCTCATCGCAACGATGGTGCCGGTCATGTTATACATCATCGACAGGCGGCCATCATTGGACAGCACGCCCAGCCAGACCAAGGCGTTGTTGACGATCCCCTGTTCTTGCAAAATCGCGATCCAACTGGTGGTGCGCACCAAAAGCGATGTCCAGAAGGGCAAGAGCACAAGGATCATCAGAAGCGACGACTTGGCCATTGGCAGAACAGCCAGCAGATGCGCGATGGGGAAGGCCAGCACAAGGCAGATCAGCGTGATCAGCGCCGAGACGAGGAAGGTCTTGACGAAGAGATAGACATAGATGCGCTGGTTGTCGTCGCCTTTGGCCCAGCCGTCAGCGGTAAGCTTGCGGTCGGCGGCGACCTTGTAAAACTCGGTGGTATATTGCGAAGACGCCGCATCCATCCCGCGCCACAACACAGGCTCGCCCCACATCGGGTTCAGTTCAATCATCGCCTCTTTGAAGGGGGGCGACATATCGCCCGCGGCCCGCGCGCCTGCCTTGAACAGGCTGATGGTGCCGGGAACGGTATAGTTCATGCGGGTGCCGGCCATGCCGGTGTTCCGGTCGGCCTGCATCTGCGCCAGATCTTTCACCAGCGCGGCATAGGCCTCTTCGGGGATATTTGTGTAATCAATCTCGGGGTTTGCTTCGAACCAAGCTGACAGCGTGGGGGTCGATTTCGAAAAACCATCATGCTCGACCGATCGTTTCAGCATATAGCCGATCGGGATCAGGAAGGTCAGCAGAACAAAAATCAACAGCGGCAACACCAACAGAAAGGCGCGGCGTTTGGCGCGCATCTGGGCGGTGGCCAGTGCCTCTTTCAGGGGGCGGCCATCGGCGGTGGTCAGAAGTTCGGTCGCGGCGGCCTCGGTCACGGCGTATCCCCCATCGTCTTAAAGTCCGGGCGCGGGGAATACCCCCCGCGCCCGTATTTGGGCTGATGCCCGATTACTGCGCCAGCCACGCCTGGAAGCGCTCGTTCAGTTCGGCATCCCGGTCAACCCAGAAGTCCGACGAGGTTTCCAGAGCATTGGTCATGTTCTCCGGAGCGGTCGGCAGATGGGGGGCCATTTCGGTCTTGCCATCCTTGAAGATGATCGGCTCGAGCATCGACGACTTGCGCGCCGGACCGTAGGAGATCTGCTGAGCGGATGCGCGCAGGCCTTCGGTCGAGGTTGCGAAAGCGATGAATTCCATCGCGTCAGCCATGTTCGGGGCACCCTTCGGCACGACGAACATTTCGTTCTCGTAAAGCTGACCATCCCAAACGATCTGGAAGGGCTTGCTCTCATTCAGGGCGGCCGCGAAGATACGGCCGTTATAGGCGGTGGTCATCACAACTTCGCCGTCAGCCAAAAGCTGGGGCGCTTGCGAACCGGCTTCCCACCAGACCACGTTCGACTTGATGGTGTCGAGCTTGGCGAAGGCACGGTCCACACCCTCGGGGGTGTTCAGGATGCCGTAGACTTCCGAGGCCGGAACGCCATCGCCCATCAGAGCGAATTCCAAAACGGCCTTTGCGCCCTTGCGCAGACCGCGCTTGCCGGGGAACTTTTCCAGATCGAAGAAGTCGGCAGCGGTGGTCGGGCCTTCGGGGAACACGGTGGTGTCATAAGCGAAAACGGTCGACCAGATGTCGGTCGAGACGCCACATTCGGTGACAGCGCCGGGCAGGAAGTCGTCGGCAGCCGGGGTGCCATCAGCACCGGCGGGCAGCGTGGCGATGTCGATCGGCTCCAGCACGCCTTCGTCGCACAGACGGATCGCGTCGGCATATTCCAGCGAGGCCACGTCAACGGTGACGTTGCCAGCCTCGACCATCGCCTTGATCGGCGCGGCGGGGTTGTCTCGCTGTCGACCATGATGGTCGGCTTGCCAGTGGCGGCGACGAAGGGCTTTACGAAAGCCTCAGTCTGAGCTTCGCCGTAAGCGCCGCCCCAAGACATGACCGTGATATCGGCATGGGCAGCAAAGCCCAAGGTCGACAGCGCGGTGGTCAAAGCAAGAATTTTCTTCATTGTTTGCTCCCAGTTGGATTGCAGATTGTTTACCGCCCCTCTGCAGAACGGGCGGCGGCCTTTTCGGCCTTACATCGGATCGAGCGCGCGGGCATCTTGCGGATGCCAGCCCACTTTGATCTTCTGTCCCGGGCTGAGGCGGGTCTGCCCCAGCGTATTTCGCATCTTCATGACAAAGTCATCCGACCCTGCCACGCGCAGAACAACGCGCAGAATGTCGCCCATGTAAATGATTTCCAACACTTCGGCGTCGATCATATGGGCGCCCGGCGGCATCATCTCGGGCTTGAATTCCACCCGTTCGGGGCGGATGGACACCAGCGTCTTGCCGCCCTTTTCCTTGGCATTCACGGCGGTGGCGTCGATCAATTCGCCCGTGGTCAGACGCACCAGAGCCTTGTCGCCGTTCAGCTCTTCGATGGTGCCCAACAGCTTGTTATTCTCGCCGATGAACTGGGCGACAAAGCTGTTTTCGGGGCGTTCATAAAGATCGGCGGGCGGGGCAAGCTGCTGGATGCGGCCATCGTTGAACACAGCCACGCGGTCGGACATGGTCAAGGCTTCGCCCTGATCATGGGTCACATAGACCACGGTGATACCCAAATTCTCATGCAGGTGCTTGATTTCAAACTGCATATGTTCGCGCAGCTGCTTGTCCAAGGCCCCAAGGGGTTCGTCCATCAGCACAAGCTTGGGGTCAAACACCAAGGCGCGCGCCAGTGCGATACGCTGTTGCTGGCCCCCCGAAAGCTGGGCCGGGCGACGGTTGGCAAAGGCCCCCATCTGCACCATATCCAGCGCGCGCTTGATCTTGGTCTCGCGCTCGTCCTTGCCGATGCCGCGCACTTCCAGCGGGAAAGACAGGTTTTCGCCCACGGTCATATGCGGGAAGAGTGCATAGTTTTGAAACACCATGCCAATGCCGCGCTTGTGCGGCGGCACCTGATTGATCGGGGTCCCATCCAACCGGATTTCGCCATGCGTTGCGGTTTCAAACCCGGCCAACATCATCAGGCAAGTGGTTTTGCCACTGCCTGAGGGCCCGAGCATCGTCAGAAACTCACCCTTGCCAATGAACAGGTTCAGGTCTTTTACGACAAGGGACACCCCGTCATAGCTTTTCTGAACATGCTCAAATGCGACGAAAGCGTCGTTCTGGCTGGTCATCCCAGTCAATCTCCCCGTCTGTCCGGCAGCTAACCTGCACTTGTCGAGATATGACTTAAGCGAATGCGAAGGTCGTTTGCAATTCACTAATCGTCGCGTTCCAGCATGCACAGCGTTTGCGGGCCAATCGGGCATTTTGCGCCGCATTTGCCGCGTAGAACGGCATGTCGTTAACGCATCGTCAGGCAAACAGCCCGTTGGAGCGATTTGACTTTTTGGTCAAAGAGCTGGTGCAATCTGGTGCAGGGGCGACTGATTCCGATTCAGGCGATTCCCTGCCTTTAAATGTTTGCGCAACCATCGCGCGGCGGCGAATCCCAAAAGCGGCAAACAGCGCGGACCATAGGCTGAAATCGGGCTTTGGCCGGGCGCGGGCGAGCTATGGCGGCGCAGCACATCCAGAAGCTGCGCGCGGTCTGCGGGTAAGAAGGCGCTGAGTGACATGGGGCCGGGATACAGGCTTTCGACCGCGACGCCCTCGGCCAGAATAATGGCATGGCTGGGCAGCAAAAGGTGGTGATAGCTGACCGCGGCAATCCCGCTGGCCACGCGCGCGCCCCAGCCCAAACGTGCCAGATGCCCAGCGCGGATGAGCACGGCCCCGCTGTCTGTGCCCTGCCCCGCAATCCCCTCGATGCGCAGCGCGTGTTGGGGCGAGACCAAAAGATCGCGCAGCGCGCCATGACGGCCCGCCTTGATGCGCACCGGCCGCAAGGCGGGGCGCAGGGCCAAATCCGCCGCGCCAAGATGGCGCGCGCCCACCCAAAGCAAGGGCGCCTGCCCCCCATCGGCCAGACTGACCATGTCACCCGGCTGAAGGCTTTCCACCCGGCGCGGCCCCTGTGGCGTCATCACCCGGGTGCCTGCGACCAAACAGGGAACCCCCATGGCAGAGAGCATCCCCGGCGCGGCCACCAAAGCCGGATCAACCCCGGACAGGCGCAGCGTCTCGCCTTCGGGAAAGGTCAAAATGGTGCCGCCCGCACCATCGGCGGCAATAGCCACATCCCAAGAACGCACCGGGCTTGCATCGGGGTTTTGCAGATCGGACACATCCAGCCGATCCCAGGTGCGCCCCTCTGACAGCGCCATGTCAAAATCCTGGATCAGATCATCGCCGCCAGCCGCGATTAGAACAAAGCTATCGGCCCCCGCACCGCCATAGAGCGTATCATTGCCCGCCCCACCCGAAAGCCTGTCATCCCCCTCTTGGCCATAAAGCGCATCATCACCCGCCCCGCCTGACAGGCTGTCATGGTCAAACCCGCCATAAAGTTCGTCATTCCCAGAGCCGCCGATCAGCGTGTCTCGCCCGCCATCGCCCCAAAGCCACAGGCCATCGCTGTCTGCCGAGCCGTCAAGACTGTCGTTGTAATTGGTGCCGCCAACCCCTTCGACGCCGGCAAAACCCCCGCTGGCAAGCCCGCCGGCAAAGGCATAGCTGCCCGCATCCGACCCGCTGAAGGTCACGCTGACCCCATTGGTCGAGGCATAGTTGGCAAACCAGATCAGATCGGCATCGCCCGCCTCTTCGCCCAAATCGTAAAAATCGGCATTATGATCGTCGGTGATGATGCCCAGATCATTGCCTGCGCCGCCATAGATCGTGTCATTGCCTGCGCCACCAGACAGCGTGTCATGGCCCAAACCGCCATAGAGCCAATCATCGCCGCTGCCGCCGATGATGCTGTCATCGCCCGCACCGCCATAGACCGTGTCATTGCCGCCCTCTGTGCTCCAATCGCCAAAGCGGTCGTTGCCATCCCCCAGATCGGCAACATCAGCGCCATCGCCGCCGAACACCGTATCATCACCGATGCCGCCAAAGATGCTGTCGGCCTCTGTGCCGCCGTCGATAAGATCATTGCCAAAATCGCCATAGATCGTATCGGCGCCCTGCCCGCCCACGATGGTGTCATCAAAGCTTTGGGAATAGATATTGGTTTGGTTGATGCCACCTTCATATATCGCCAGCTGCGCCCCGCTGGCGGCATCGGTCAGCATCCAGTTGTGATCGGTATAGGTGGTGCCAATCCAGCTTTGTCCGGGGGCAAGGGTGCCATAAAACTGCGGCGTACCGCTTTGGTCGATGTAGAACAGGTTGACCGTCAGCGTCGAGGTGTTGGTGAAGGTGACCGAGGTTTGTGGACCCGTGCTGCCCGAGGCAAAACCCGCCGGGTCAAAGGTGCGAATATCACCGCGGATCAGATCGTTGCCATCACCGCCACTCAGCAGGTCATTGCCCTGCCCCCCCTCAACCGTATCGGCCCCGATGCCGCCGTCTACCGTATCGGCCCCATCGTCACCGGTGACAAAATCATTGTCCGCGCCGCCAAACACACTGTCGTTGCCGGTGCCCCCAAGCACCGTATCGGCACCATTGCCGCCATAGGCCGTATCGTTGCCGATCCCGCCCATGACATAATCCCATTCCCCAGCGCCGCCAAAAAGCAGATCGTTGCCCTCGCCGCCAAAGACCCAATTCTGCCCATAGCCGCCGCCATAGATGGAATCATCCCCCAAGCCGCCATAAAGATCGTCATACATATCCGAGCCGCCGCTCAGATTGTCGTTGCCCGCCTCACCATAGATGATGTCATAGCCATTGCTGGCCGTGACGGTATCGGCCCCGTTTCCAGCATAGACCGTATCGGTCCCCGCGCCTGCGTTGATGCTGTCGGCACCGTCACCGCCATAGACAAGATCGGCCCCACCCCCGGCATTGATGGTGTCATTGCCGCCATTGCCATAGATAACGTCACTGCCCGCGCTGCCGGTCAGTGAGTCATTCCCGCTTCCGCCGGTATAGGTTGCCATCGCGCGCCTCAGGTCATGCCGCAGGCAAGCTGCGGGCGTGACATCATGGGCAAAAACGCTCTAACCTTTGGTTAAAGCCCTAAATTACAACAAGTTTTCGGATCTTTTCGTGTGGCCTGCACGCTGGCAGGGTTTGACCGAGGCAGATTGGTGCGGATGAAAGGACTCGAACCTTCACTCCGGTTAAGGAACAGCGACCTCAACGCTGCGCGTCTACCAATTCCGCCACATCCGCACTGATCTGGCCTCGGGTGGGTGGTGTTTAGCCGCAAGGTTCGGGGAAGAAAAGGGGGATTCTGCACGAAGCTTGCGCGTGCTGCGCGTTGCATTCACCGCGCGGCCGCGTCATCAGTGGGGCGCGGTGCGACGGCGGCCAAACGGGAGCGGGCGATGGAACAGATCGAATGGAAAACCCTGCCGGGGCTTGCCCCCTATGCCGAAACCTTGGCCGAGATGGAGGCACGGGTGGCCGCCATCCATGCACGCACCGCCCCCGAGGCGATCTGGCTTTTGGAACACCCCCCCCTTTACACCGCCGGCACCAGCGCCAAGCCTGCCGATCTGGTTGATCCTGGGCGCTTTCCCGTATTCGCGGTGGGGCGCGGCGGGCAATACACCTATCACGGGCCGGGCCAGCGGGTGATTTACACCATGCTGGATGTCAGTCGCCGCGAAAAGGATGTGCGCTGTTTCGTGCGGCATCTGGAAAACTGGGTGATTGCCGCCTTGGCCGAATTCAATGTCAAAGGCGAGATTCGCCCCGGCCGGGTTGGGGTTTGGGTCACGCGGCCCGACAAGGCCCCCAACCCCGATGGCAGCCTGCGCGAAGACAAGATCGCCGCCATTGGCGTCAAGCTGCGCAAATGGGTCAGCTTTCACGGCATCTCGATCAACGTCGAGCCAGATCTGTCGCATTTTTCTGGCATCGTGCCCTGTGGCATCCGCGACCATGGCGTGACCAGCCTTGTCGATCTGGGCCTGCCCGTGACCATGGCCGATCTGGATGCAGCGTTAATGGCGACATTTGATCGCGCGATGCAGGGCAGTTGCCCGGTCTGATCGCGCAGCTGGTCCTTGTTGCGCGCCCGCCTTGTCCAAGGCGGGCGTTTTGCATCGCCGGGCGGGCCTTTTGGCGCGCCAAACCACCCCCAAAACCCAAGGCAACCCAGCCTGCGACAGCGTTGCTATTGCATATCAGGCGGTCAACTTTCATGTTTACGGCAAGGAACGCGATCCGATACCCAACCCTTACGAGGATATCATGACCAAATTCACGCTTGCTGCTGGCTTTGCCGCATTGGTGCTGGCAGGCCCCGCGCTGGCGGCCGACCCCGCCGCCGGAGAGGCCGAATTCAAAAAATGCAAAGCCTGCCATGCAATTGTGGCCAGCGATGGCACCGAGGTTGTCAAGGGCGGCAAAACCGGCCCGAACCTTGGCGGCATCGTCGGGCGGCCTGTCGCTTCGGTTGCCGATTTCAACTATGGCGAATCGATTCTGGCCGTTGGCGCGGCGGGCGCTGTCTGGGATGAGGCCTCGCTGGCCGCCTATATCACCGACCCGGTGGCCTGGCTGAAGGAAAAGACCGGCGATGCCGCGGCAAAGTCGAAGATGTCTTTCAAACTGGCCAAAGGGGCCGAGGACATGGCGGCTTATCTCGCCACGATCCAGTAAGGCACCAGCAAGACAACGGGCCGGCAATCCACCGGTTCGAGAGATAAAGGCGGCCTTCGGGCCGCCTTTTGTTTTGCCTTTGCACTGGCAAACTCCCCCAATCTGCGACATGTTTTCTTGATCTGGATCAAACTCTTTGATTGCCGATCCCCTGCGCAGGGCTTAAAGACTGATCGCAATGAGGCTTGGGGGCATCGCCCCCCGGCCCAATGGGAACACAAAATGGGAGACGCCAATGGCAGACGCAGCCATTCATGGCCATGACCATGAACACAAAGGGTTCTTTACCCGCTGGTTCATGTCGACAAACCACAAGGATATTGGGGTTCTCTACCTCTTTACCGGCGGTCTTGTCGGGCTGATTTCGGTCATTTTCACCATCTATATGCGGATGGAGTTGATGAACCCCGGCGTGCAATACATGTGTCAAGAAGGCGCGCGCTTCATCGCCACCGCTGACACCTGCACGCCCAACGGGCACCTTTGGAACGTGATGATCACCTATCACGGCGTTCTGATGATGTTCTTCGTTGTGATTCCCGCGCTGTTTGGCGGTTTCGGCAACTACTTTATGCCGTTGCAGATCGGCGCGCCGGATATGGCGTTTCCGCGCCTGAACAACCTGAGCTATTGGCTTTATGTCTCGGGCGTGGCGCTGGGTGTGGCCTCGATGCTGGCACCGGGCGGCAATGGCGATCTGACCTCTGGCCTTGGGCCTGGCGCGGGCGTGGGCTGGGTGCTTTACCCACCGCTGACCACCACCGCCGAGGGCGGCTATGCGATGGACCTTGCGATCTTTGCAGTGCACCTGTCGGGCGCCTCGTCGATCCTTGGGGCCATCAACATCATCACCACCTTCCTGAACATGCGCGCACCGGGCATGACCTTGCACAAAGTGCCGCTGTTTGGCTGGTCGATCTTTGTCACCGCTTGGCTGATCCTGTTGTCGCTGCCGGTTCTGGCAGGCGCCATCACCATGTTGCTGACCGACCGTAACTTTGGCACCACCTTCTTCACGCCGTCGGGCGGTGGGGACCCGGTGCTTTACCAGCACATCCTGTGGTTCTTTGGCCATCCGGAAGTGTATATCATCGTGATCCCGGCCTTTGGCATCATCAGCCAAGTCATCGCGACCTTCTCGCGCAAGCCCATCTTTGGCTATTTGCCGATGGTTTATGCGATGGTGGCCATCGGTGTTCTGGGCTTTGTCGTCTGGGCGCACCACATGTACACCGCGGGCATGTCGCTGACCCAGCAGTCCTATTTCATGCTGGCCACCATGGTCATCGCGGTGCCGACCGGCATCAAGGTGTTCTCATGGATTGCCACCATGTGGGGCGGCTCGATCACGTTTGAAACCCCGATGCTTTGGGCCTTTGGCTTCTTGTTCCTGTTCACCGTCGGTGGCGTGACCGGGATCGTGCTGTCGCAGGCCCCCGTGGACCGTGCCTATCACGACACCTATTACGTCGTGGCGCATTTCCACTATGTGATGAGCCTTGGCGCCGTGTTCGGCATCTTTGCCGGGATCTATTTCTGGATCGGCAAAATGTCGGGCCGTCAATATCCGGAATGGGCGGGCAAGCTGCACTTCTGGGCGATGTTCATCGGCTCGAACCTGACCTTCTTCCCCCAGCACTTCTTGGGCCGTCAGGGCATGCCGCGCCGTTACATCGACTATCCCGAGGCCTTTGCCTATTGGAACTGGTTCTCCTCGGTCGGTGCATTCATCTCCTTTGCCTCTTTCGTCTTCTTCATTGGCGTTGTGTTCTACACGCTTCTGTGGGGCCGCAAGGTGACCGAGAACAACTACTGGAACGAATACGCCGATACGCTGGAATGGACCCTGCCCTGCCCGCCGCCTGAACATACGTTCGAGCAGCTGCCGAAGCGCGAAGACTGGGACAAGTCCCACGCGCATTAAGGGGATGGTGGGGTGAAACCCCACCCTACGGAAAGCGAAAGGCCCCGGGGGAAACCTCGGGGCCTTTTCCTTTGGATAGGACGGGCTATTTGCCATGCCCGAGAGGTGACGTATGCCCTACGAATGGCTCCCCCCTGATGGCGAAACGCGCCGGTTGCATCTGTGGCCCTATCGGTCCCTGCCACGTCGGGGGATGGTGTGGTTCTTGGGCGGCACGGCGGTGTCAATCGTGGTGCCTTTGCTGGGATTGATCGGCACGCCGGTTTTATGGGGCGTCCTGCCCTTTTTGCTGGCCGCGCTGGCCGCCGTTTGGTGGGCGCTGGAGCGCAGCTTTCGCGATGGCGAGATCGTCGAAGATCTGGCGGTCAGCCCCGATCAGGTGACGCTGGTGCGCCATGGCCCGCGCGGCAAGCGGCAGGATTGGCAGGCCAATCCCCATTGGGTGCGACTGACGCTGCACGCCACTGCAGGCCCCGTGCCACAATATCTGACCTTGAAAGGCGAAGGCCGCGAGGTCGAGCTGGGCGCTTTCCTGACCGAGGAAGAACGCCGCAGGCTGGCGGCAGAAATCACCGAAGTGCTGCGGCCTTTGCGCTGAACGTCAAGCTTCGGGGTCTCCGGGTTTGACACCGGGCGTCTCGCCCCCCTCCTTGAGCATTTCATGCACGCGTCGGGGGGCGCTGCGAAGAGTGCACGAATGTGCTTGATGAGCGGCGCTTAGCCCAACCGATCCTTGATGCGCGGGCCGACCGCGCCGAAATCCATCTGGCCGGTGTATTTGGCCTTTAGAACGCCCATCACCTTGCCCATATCACGGATGCTGGTGGCCCCCACCTCGGCCACGGCGGCAGCGATTGCGGCCTCGACCTCACCCGCATCAAGCTGGCGCGGCAAAAACTCTTCGATCACCTTGATCTCGGCGGTCTCTTTCTCCGCCAGTTCCAGCCGCCCGCCCTCTTCATAGGCGCGCGCCGATTCTTGGCGCTGTTTCACCATGCGGCCCAGCACCGAGAGAATCTCGGCCTCGGAAATCTCGCCCTCGCCGCCTTCGCCACGGTTGGCAATGTCACGGTCCTTGATCGCGGCGTTGATCAGGCGAAGCGTCGAAAGCCGCTCGGCCTCTTTGGCTTTCATCGCATCTTTCAAGGCAGTTTGCAGCTGGTCGCGCAAAGGCATTGGTGGTCCATCCTTGTGGATCTTCAAACCTCGTCACATTACCGCGATGCGCGGGCCATGGCAACCACCCCTGTTTTTGACAAGCCATTGATTCTTATATAAATTCCTTTTACCGCAAAGCCTTGACCCCGGCCCGCTTGGCCCTTAGGTTCCGGCAAATTTGCCCGCAGGGAGTCGCCGCAATGCCCACCCCGTCCGAAACCCCAACAAAACCAACGGCCTGCATCGCTTTGGCCGATGGCACGGTGTTTTATGGCCACGGCTTTGGCGCGACCGGTGAGACGGTGGCAGAGCTGGTCTTCAATACCGCGATGACGGGCTATCAGGAAATCATGACCGACCCCAGCTATGCCGGGCAGGTGGTGACCTTTACCTTCCCCCATATCGGCAATACCGGCACCACCGCCGAAGACGATGAAACCGCCGATCCTGTCGCCGCCGGCATGGTGGTGAAATGGGACCCGACCGAGCCGTCGAATTGGCGCGCAACCGATGATCTGGTGGGCTGGCTGGCCAAAAAGGGCCGCATTGGCGTGGGGGGCATCGACACCCGCCGCCTGACCCGTGCCATCCGCCAGCAGGGCGCGCCACATGTGGCGCTGGCCCATAACCCCGATGGCGTCTTTGATCTTGAGGCGCTGGTTGCGAAGGCACGGGCTTGGAAAGGCTTGGTTGGCCTCGATCTGGCCAAGGATGTGTCTTGCACCCAGTCCTATCGCTGGAACGAGATGCGCTGGGCCTGGCCCGAGGGCTACAGCGCCCGCCAAGGCCCCGGCCTGAAGGTGGTGGCCATCGACTATGGTGCCAAGCGCAACATCCTGCGCTGCCTTGCTTCCGTTGGCTGCGATGTCACCGTGCTGCCCGCAACCGCCACCGCCGAAGATGTGCTGGCCTTGCAGCCTGAAGGCGTGTTTTTGTCCAATGGCCCCGGCGATCCCGCGGCCACGGGGGCCTATGCCGTGCCGATGATCCAAGGCGTTCTGGCCGCCGATATTCCGGTGTTTGGCATCTGCCTTGGACACCAGATGCTGGCCTTGGCCTTGGGCGCCAAAACGGTCAAGATGAACCATGGACATCACGGTGCGAACCACCCGGTCAAGGATCTGACGACGGGCAAGGTGGAAATCACCTCGATGAACCATGGCTTTACGGTTGACAGTCAGACCCTGCCGAAAGGCGTGTCAGAGACCCATGTCTCGCTGTTTGACGGATCAAACTGCGGCATCGCGGTGGATGGCAAGCCGATCTACTCGGTCCAATACCACCCCGAAGCCAGCCCCGGCCCGCAAGACAGCTTTTATCTCTTTGAGCGATTTGCCGCCGCCATGCAGGCCCGCCGCGCCGGGTGATGCCGGGTGATCTGGGCGCCCCGTCTGGGTGCCTGCGGTCTGGACCGCGCAGCTTAACCTCCTGTTAACCCTGCTGCACCACAGTGGTGGCGCAAAGGGGGGATCATGCCAACCATCAGCGCCGTTTCTGCACCATTGCGGTCTGCGCCCGCACCTCGGGGGACTGAGGGCTTGGCGCAGGCGCTGTTGCGCGAGGGGCTGGTGTCGCCGCATGACATGGTGGCCGCACTGCGCCTGCATCGGGCGCGCGGGGGACGCTTGGCCGATCTTGTGCTGGCGCGTGGCTTGGTCAGCGAAGCGCAGCTTTTTCGCCTTCTGGCCGAGATTTGGGAGGTGGCGCTCTTTGCCGATCACAGCCCCGCAATCGACCCAAGGCTGATTGACGCCTTTGGCGCGGTGGAGTGTTTGGCGCTGCATCTTTTGCCCTGCCGGTTGATTGGGGGCGGCACCTTGGTGGCCACGGCCCACCCAGAGGATTTTCATCGTCACCGCCCGAAGCTTGAGGCGGTTTTTGGCCCGGTTTTGATGGTGCTGGCACCACGCGGCGTGATTGAGGCGGCGCTGTTGACGGCGCGGGGGGCAAAGCTGGCGCTTTTGGCCGAAACACGCGTCGCAGAACCCGACAGTTGCCGCAGCTACCGGGCCGAGGTGTTGCGCCTGCCTGTGGCCGCATTCGGGCTGGCGATTTGGGTGGCGGCGGTGTTGTGGCCCGCTTGGGCGATGCTGATCGCGGTGATCTTGGCCTTGGTTGCGGGCATGGCCTTTACCGGGCTGAAGCTTTCGGCGCTTTTGGGCGCGCTGCGCCATCCGCCGCCGCCACCTGCCCCGATCATTGCCCGCCTGCCGATTGTGTCGGTGATGGTGGCGCTTTACCGCGAAAGCAACATCGCGCCCCGGCTGGTGAAACGCTTGGGGCGGCTGGACTATCCCCAAGAGCTGTTGGATGTGCTTTTGGTGGTCGAGGCCGAGGATCATCAGACCCGCGCCGCCTTGGAACGCGCCGATCTGCCCGGCTGGATGCGCATCGTCGTGGTGCCGGATGGGTCGGTCAAGACCAAGCCGCGCGCCTTGAATTTCGCACTGGATCATTGCCGGGGCAGCATCATAGGGGTCTATGACGCCGAAGATGCTCCCGAGCCGGACCAGATCCACAAGGTGGTGCAGCGGTTTCATGCCCGTGGCCCCGATCTGGCCTGTCTGCAAGGGCGGCTGGATTTTTACAATCCGCGCATCAACTGGCTGTCGCGCTGCTTTACCATAGAATATGCGACGTGGTTTCGCCTGCTGTTGCCGGGGATCGAGCGGTTGGGGCTTGCGGTGCCTTTGGGGGGCACCACGCTGTTTTTCCGCCGCGCGGCGCTGGAAAGCTTGGGGCGTTGGGATGCCCACAACGTCACCGAAGATGCCGATTTGGGCATGCGCATTGCCCGGCGCGGCTATCGCACCGAATTGATCGACACCACCACCTTTGAAGAGGCCACCTGCCGCCCGAAAGCTTGGGTCAAACAGCGGTCGCGCTGGATCAAGGGGTTTATGATGACATGGATCACCCATATGCGCGACCCGCGCTTGTTGTGGCGAGAGCTCGGGCCACGCAAATTCCTTGGCTTTCAGCTTTTGCTGGCCGGATCGGTGCTGCACACGCTTTTGGCGCCGATCTTGTGGACCTTTTGGGCGCTGCCCTTGGGCCTGCCCCATCCGGTGCAATCCATCTTGCCCGAGGCCGGGATTTGGGTGTTGATCGTCTGCTTTTTTGCCATTGAAATCGGGCTGATCGCCTTTGGCATCGTGGGCATGCGCCGCACGGGACATAAGCTTAGCCCGCTTTGGGTGCCGACCATGATCCTTTATTATCCGCTGGCCACTGTGGCCGCCTATAAGGCGGCATGGGAAATGCTGGTGCATCCATTTTACTGGGACAAAACCAGCCATGGTGAGTTTGACCAGATGGGCTGATCCCCTCACGCACGGGGGCAGGTTTGGCAGGCGGGGTTGTGGCGGCTGTGGCGATTGGCCTTAGCGCATCTTCAATTCGCCTGCATCAACGCGCAATCGCGTCTCGAAGGCCTTGGAAATATGGGATTTCAGCGCCTGATAGGCGGCCTCGCCGTCATGGGCCTCAATCGCGCGCACGATCTGGTCATGTTCGGACAAGGCCACCTCATCGCGGCCCTCGGCGGCAAAAGAGGTATTGGCCATCAGCGCCATAGAGCGATGAACCAAATCCAACTGCTGCACCAAAAAGCGGTTGTGGCTGGCCAGATGGATCAGCCGGTGAAAGCGCTTGTTCGCCCGGCTTAACGCGCGCGGATCGCCGCCCAAAAGCGCGCGGTCATCTTCGACCATACCGCGCAGCACGCGAATTTCTTCCTCGGTGGCGTGGCGCGCAGCCAGCCGCGCGGCCAACCCTTCCAGCTCGGTGCGCACGGTGTAAAGCTCGGCCAGCTGATTGTGATCCAAAGAGGCGACCATCAGACTGCGGCCGTCACGGGCCAACATGCCTTGGGTTTCCAGCCGTTGCAGCGCCTCGCGCACTGGGGTGCGTGACACGCCCAGACGTTCGGCCAATTCAGATTCCACCAACCGATCACCGGGCTTGAAATCGGCCCGCTCGATGGCGTCAAGGATCAAGGTATAGGCGTCTTTCTGCACAGGGCCATTCTCCAGCTTCGCGCGGGCGAGACTAACCGCTTTCGCGCCGGGTTCAAGACAGCGGATGCGCCGCCTCCCCGTTCTAGCGCTCGTTCTGGCCCAATTGCCCCGCGCCCCGCGCTGGCCTAAGATGCGGCATGGCAAAGCAAGATTTCCACCACATCACCACTTGGGTCTTTGACCTCGACAATACGCTTTACCCGCCGCGCTATCGGCTGTTCGATCAGATCGAGGTGCGCATGACCAATTGGGTCATGCAGGCGCTGAATGTCAGCCGCGAACGGGCCAACCACCTGCGTCAGCATTATTGGGAAACCCATGGCACCACGCTGGCCGGGTTGATGCGCGAGCATGGGATGGACCCCGGCCCCTATCTGGACGATGTCCATGACATTGATTTCACGGTTTTGCCCCCCGATCCCGATCTGGCCCAGCGCATTGCCGCCCTGCCCGGTCGGCGCATCATCTATACCAATGCCTGCGAGCCTTATGCGCTCAGGGTGCTGGATGCGCGCGGATTGTCGGGTCTGTTTGACGCGATCTATGGCGTGGAACATGCAGGCTATCACCCCAAACCCGACCGCGCCGCCTTTGAGATGGTCTTTGCGCTGGATGGGCTGAACCCCGCCCGGGCCGCGATGTTCGAAGATGATCCGCGCAATTTGCGGGTGCCCCATGAGATGGGGATGCGCACCGTTCATGTCGCCCCAGACCGCGCGCCGGGCGACCATATCCACCATCACACCGATGATTTGACGGCATTTCTGGCCCATCTGACAACGTGACGCAGGCCAAAGCGCGCCCTGCGTCAACTTGCGCCCTGTAAAGCATATCTCAGACATACCATTTGGGCCGTGTAGAAACACGGAGTCTCAGATGTCGCTTTCCCACGCCCGCCCCGGTTTTCAGATCCCGATCCTGTCCTCGATTGGCCGCGACATCGAGCGTGACCCGAGCGTGATCTTTTATCTCTTGGCGATCGCCGCCACCATCTTGGTGCTGGCCGTGCAAACTTGGGGCCTTGTCGTGCTGACCTTGACAGCGCTCTGTCTGGTGCCACTGATGTTTGTGTTTTTCGTCCTGATCACCTGGCCCTAACGCCTTAACCGTCTCCCCCCGTGACACCTTGCCCCTTCGCTTTCGCCGCACTTGGCCTTAAGTTATCGCCAAAGAGGAAGGGGCCAAAATGGACCGGATCAAGACAGACATTCTGGTGTCAGGGGGCGGCGTTGCGGGGCTAACGGCGGCGGCGGCCTTTGGCAGCGCGGGGTTTTCCGTGATCTGCACCGACCCCGAGCCTCCGATCACCGCGCGCGATGCGGAAGGGGCCGATCATCGTTCGACCGCCTTTCTGCACCCCTCGATTCCAGTCTTGCAGGCGGCCGGGCTTTGGGCGCGGCTGGCACCCCATGCCGCCCCCTTGCAGATCATGCGGATCATTGATGCCGGTGGGCCCGTGTCTGAGCCGCGCATCATCAAGGATTTTGACGCCGCCGAAATCTCGGACCAGCCCTTTGGCTGGAACCTGCCCAACTGGCTGTTGCGGCGTGAAATGGTGGCGCGGTTGGCGGAATTGCCGAATGTCACCTTCCTTCCTGGCACCGCGACCGCCCGCGTTGTGACGCGCGAGGCCGAGGCGCTGGCCACCTTGTCCGACGGGCAGCGCCTGTCGGCGCGGCTGATCGTGGCGGCCGATGGGCGCAATTCCACCGTGCGCCAAGAGGTGGGCATTGCGGTGAAAACCACGCGCTATGGCCAAAAGGCGCTGGCCTTCGCGGTGTCGCATCCGATCCCGCATAACAATGTCTCGACCGAAATTCACCGCTCGGGCGGGCCGTTCACGCTGGTGCCCTTGCCCGACCGCAATGGTGGCCCGGCCTCGGCGGTGGTGTGGATGGAAACCGGCCCCGAGGTGGCACGGCTGGCCGCCCTGCCGGTTGAGGCCTTTGAGGCGGCGATCAATGAACGCTCTTGCGGGATTTTGGGTGCCTTGCGGCTGGACAGTGCGCGCACCGTCTGGCCCATCATCACGCAGGTGGCCGAAGAGATGGTGGGCACCCGCGTGGCGCTGATGGCCGAAGCAGCGCATGTGATGCCGCCGATCGGCGCGCAGGGGCTGAACATGTCGCTGGCCGATCTGGCGGCCTTGGTGGATCTGGCGGTGGCTGATCCGGCCAAGCTTGGCAGCGCCGAGATGCTGGCGAGCTATGCCCGCAAGCGCCATCTTGAGGTCAAGGCCCGGCTGGCCGGGGTGGATGCCTTGAACCGCACCTCGATGCTGGGCGAGCCGTTTTTGCGCGATTTGCGCGCAGGTGCGCTGAACGCGCTCTATTCGCTGGGCCCGGTGCGCAAAACGCTGATGAAGGCGGGGCTTGGCCTGCGCTGAAACCCCGTCTCCTCGGGCGCCTTCGGCTTCTCGTCGAGCGCGACCCCGACGAGCGCCAAAGGCGGCGAGGAGGGCCGGTCAGAGAACCTGATCGACCGCTGTTTTGAGCCGCGCGAGCGTGGCATCCACGTCTTTCAGCTTATCAAGGCCAAACAAGCCCAGCCGGAAGGTGCGGAACTCGGCCCCCTCACCCACCTGCAAGGGCACACCGGCGGCAATCTGATAGCCCAGCGCCTTGAACTTTGACCCGTTTTGCAGATCAGGATCGGTGGTAAAGCTGACCACCACGCCCGGCGCTTGAAACCCTTCCGCCGCGACCGAGGGCACGCCCTTTTCGGCCAGCATCGCCCGCACCGCCCGGCCCAGCGCCCATTGCGCGGCCTTGGCCTCGGCAAAGCCCATCGCCTTGGTCTCGAGCATTGCATCGCGGAAGCCCACGATCGCATCGGTCGGCATGGTTGCGTGATAGGCATGACCGCCCTTTTCAAAGGCCTCCATGATCGCGCGCCATTTCTTCAGATCAATGGCAAAGCTGTTGGAGGTCGTCTCTGCCAGCCGCGCCTCCGCGCGCGGGCTCATCACCACCACCCCCGCCGAGGGGCTGGCCGACCAGCCCTTTTGCGGGGCCGAGATCACCACATCCACCCCAAGCGCCGCCATATCGACCCAGATACAGCCCGAGGCGATACAATCAAGCACCATCAGCGCCCCCACCTCATGCGCCGCCGCGGCCATCGCCGCGATATAGTCATCGGGCAGGATGATGCCGGCCGATGTTTCGACATGCGGGGCAAAGACCGCTTCGGGCTTTGTCTCATGGATCTTGGCCACCACCTCGTCAATCGGCGGGGGGGCAAAGGCCGATTGCGCCGCGTTGCCCGATGCGCGGGCCATCACAACGGTGGTCTCTTGGGCAAAGCCGCCCGCCTCAAAGATCTGGGTCCAGCGATAGGAAAACCAGCCGTTGCGCACAATCAAGGACCGGCCTTGGCCAAACTGGCGCGCCACCGCCTCCATCGCAAAGGTGCCGCCACCCGGCACCAAGGCCACCGCCGAGCCGTTGTAAACCTCGCGCAGCATGGCTGAAACATCGCGCATTACCCCTTGGAACCGCGCCGACATATGGTTCAAGCTGCGGTCGGTGAAGACCACCGAAAACTCTTGCAAGCCACCCTCGTCGATATGGTCGTGCGGCAATTTCATGGGGTGCTCCTTTATCTGTTTCGCAGGTGAGCTTAGCCCGTTTTGGGGCCAAGGCTGCACGAAAAGCGACGCAATCGCTGCGGCATTCGGGCCAATTTCACCGCCCGATCCACAAAAGCCCAAGCCGGGGTTGTGACGGGTGTTGCAAACACTTCCCTGCATGTCAACCGGTTGTAAAGCTTGCGTGACAGGCGTTCGGGTGTATCCTGCGCGCGCAAAGAAAAGGTGCCGCAGTGCAGAAGTCTCCGCCTCTCGACTATACCGAAGTCACGCCATCGGCCAAGATTGCCACCCAAGCCCATGGCTGGCGGGCGAAATGCCTCCAACGGTTGGTGCGGCTGGATATGCCGGTGCCGAAAACCGTGGCCCTGCCGGCACAGACGGTGCGGGCCATTGCAGCCGGGCATTCGGTGGATGCCCGCGCGATCCTGTCGCATTTCGGGGCGATGCCGCTGATCTCGGTGCGGCCCAGCCCCGAAAACCCCGATTGGGGTGGGCCGGGCACGGTGCTGAATGTGGGCATGAACGCCGAACGCCATGCCGCGCTGGTGCAGCGCCATGGGGCCGAGGCGGCCGATGCGCTCTATCTTCGCTTTGTGCAATCTTATGCCATTCATGTGGCGCGTCTTGACCCCGATATGTTCGATGACATCAAGGCCGGGCCCAACGCCTTGTCCGACTCTTTGCGCCAATATGAGCGCGAGATGGACGAAGCCTTTCCCGAAGACCCCGCCCAGCAATTGGGCGAGGTGCTGCGGTCGATGGCGCGCGCGTGGGAGGGCACCTCGGCGCGGCTCTTGCGTCAGGCCAAAGGCGCTCCGGCCGAGGCGGCCTTGGGGCTGGTGGTGCAAAGCATGGCGCAGGGCATCGGGCAGGGTCTGTCAGGGTCTGGCGTCATCCAGTTTGTCGATCCGGTCACCGGCTTGGCGCAGGTCACCGGGCGCTATCTGGGCAATTCCCAAGGGCGCGATGCGCTGAAAAAGACCGAAGCGATGTATCTGACGCGCGATCCGCGCGGCCCATCGCTGGAAGACCTGTCGCCCGAGATTTTCGCAGAACTGGCCCGCCATGGGGCGGCCTGCCGCGGTCGGCTGCGCGAGGAGATGCAGATCGAATTCACCATCGAGGACGGGCAGTTGTCGGTTTTGGATGCGGTTAAGGTGCAGCGCTCGGCCCGTGCGGGGCTGAAAATCGCGGTGGCTTTGGCCCAAGATGGGGTGATCTCGAATGACGAGGCGGTGCTGCGTGTGGAACCGCGCGCCTTGTCAGAGCTTTTGCATCCGCAGGTGGACCCGCGCGGTGTGCGCGATGTGGTGGCCAAGGGCATTGCCGCCAGCCCCGGCGCGGCGGTGGGCCGTTTGGTGTTTTCCTCATCCGGCGCACAGGCAAGCGCCGCGCGGGGAGAGCCGTGCATTCTGGTGCGGCGCGAAACCGCGCCAGAGGATATTCGCGGCATGCATTCGGCGGTGGGTGTGCTGACCGAACGCGGCGGGGTGACCAGCCATGCGGCGGTGATCGCGCGGGGCTTGGGGCTGCCTTGTGTGGTCGGTGCCTCGGGCTTGCGGCTGGATTCCAAGGATAAAAAGCTGACCGCTGCCGATGGCCGGGTGTTTCGCGAAGGCGACACGATCACCTTGGATGGCACGACGGGTGAGGTCTTGGCGGGGGCGGCCGATATGCTCGCCCCGGCGCTGGACGACAGTTTCCGCACGCTTTTGGGTTGGGCCGATGCGGTGCGCGACATCGGCATTCGGGCCAATGCCGACACCCCCGCCGATGCCGCCATGGCCCGCCAGTTCGAGGCCCAAGGCATCGGTCTGTGCCGCACCGAGCATATGTTCTTCGACGAAGACCGTCTGGTGGTGATGCGCGAGATGATCTTTGCCGACACCTCACAAGACCGCGCGGCAGCCTTGGCGCGGCTCTTGCCGATGCAGCGCGATGACTTTGTGCAACTCTTTGAAATCATGGCAGGTCTTCCGGTTTGCATCCGGCTTTTTGACCCGCCCTTGCACGAATTCCTGCCCCATTCGCGCGAAGGTCTGCGCGAATTGGCCGAGGCGCTGGACAAACCCTTGTCCGACGTCACCCGCCGCGCCGAGGCTTTGGCCGAATTCAACCCGATGCTGGGCATGCGCGGCGTGCGGCTTGGTGTAGTTTTGCCAGAAATCTATGCCATGCAGGCGCAGGCCATTTTTGAGGCAACTGTGGAGGTTGCCAAGAAAGGCACCGCCGTTGTGCCGGAAATCATGATCCCGCTGGTCAGCGCCCGACGCGAGGTGGAACTGGTCAAGACCCATATTGATGCCGTGGCCGCCGCCGTGCGGGTGCGCACTGGGGTGCAATTTGACTATAAGCTGGGCGTGATGGTGGAAACCCCGCGCGCCGCGCTGCGCGCAGGTGACATTGCCCAACACGCCGCGTTCCTGTCCTTTGGCACGAATGACCTGACGCAGATGACCTACGGCCTGTCGCGCGACGATGCGGGCCGCTTTATGAACACCTATGTGCAACAAGGCGTCTTCCCCGAAGATCCGTTCCATGTCTTGGATGTGGACGGGGTTGGAGAGCTGTTGCAAATTGGTGCCGAACGCGGCCGCAAGACCCGTGCGGACCTGACGCTCAGCATTTGCGGCGAGCATGGGGGCAACCCCGAATCAATCGCCTTTTGCCGTCAGCAGGGCTTTGATTATGTCTCCTGTAGCCCGTTTCGGGTGCCTTTGGCCCGATTGGCGGCCGCCCATCTGGCTTTGGCAGATCGTGGGCCCATCAAGAATCATGGCACAAAATCATGATTTTACGCGCCAAGGCTTAGACAGAGCCTTGGAATTTTAGGCGAAATCTCGCCGAAAATGTGCCGAATTGTGCTGCAACGCGGCAACAGAGGTGGACTCCTTGGACGCCGAGCGATACGCCCCGCCTCCGTTAATCGGGATCGCCCTGATTTGCGTTGACTGAAACAACCGGGACCACAAAAGACAATGCGCTTGCACCAGATATGGACCACCGCGCTGATGGCGGTGATCGTCCAGAGCGGAGCGGCCTTCGCCGAAGTGACGGTGAGCCAGTCCAATGATCCAAAGGCCGTCATCGGCCAAGAATTCCGTGCCCTTTTTGATGCGGAACACCGCATCCTTGCCACTTTGCCTGAGGAAAAGCGCTCTGCTTTGGCAACGGGCAGCATGGGCCAACCAAAGCGCAAGGCCAAGGCCAAAGGCGAAACCGCCGTGGGCGAGCTGTCTTACAGCTATGACTATCTGGCCAGCCTGCCCAAACCCACGGGCGATGCGCAGTGGCAATGCCTGACCAAGGCGCTGTATTTCGAGGCGCGCGGCGAAAGCCTGAAGGGCCAGTTTGCGGTGGCCGAGGTGATTTTGAACCGCGTGGACAGCCCGCGCTATCCCAATTCGGTTTGCGGCGTTGTCGAGCAAGGCGGCCGTGGCGGCTGTCAGTTCTCTTACCATTGTGATGGCGCGCGCGATGTGATGCGCGAAGCGACGGCGGTGGAAACGGCGGCGCGGATTGCCCGCGTCATGCTGGATGGGGCGCCGCGGCAACTGACCTATGGGGCCACCCATTTTCACACCCGCGCGGTAAGCCCCAATTGGTCGCGCAAATATGAGCGGACCGCCGCGATCGGGGCGCATCTGTTCTACAAACCCTGATCTTTGGGGCCAGATGTGCGGGCCAGATGCGCGGGCTTAATGATGCAGGCCCGCGCTTCGCCAATCCCGTTTCTAGGCCTGCAGTTTTGGGCGCGACACGCCGCACCAAAGCTGCGGGGTCAGGATCTTTGTGACAGTTTGCGTCGTTGCGGTTGATTTCCATGCCGCCTTCGGGATAGGCGAGGTCGGGCGCAGAGCCTAAGCTCGGCGCGACCATTACGGCGCACCACCACGGCCCATCGACGACGGCCCGGCCCATCGGAGGGCAAGATGACCAGCGATATCCGCCTTGCCTTTGCCCATCCCGAGGAGCGCGCCGTTGCCTCGGCCAGCGCAGACCCGCGTGACCGCATTTCGCTGCGCGACCATGTGGTCGAGGTGGAGATTGGTGCCTTTCAAAAAGAACGCGGCCATACCCAGCGGGTGATGTTCAACGTGGTGGTCGAGGTGCGCCCGGCACCCGCGCCTTTGGATGACGATGTCGATAAGATCCTGTCTTATGACCGCATCACCGAGGCGATTGCCACCGAGCTTGCGGCAGAGCGGTTGAACCTGCTTGAGACGCTGGCCGAGCGGGTGGCCGAACGGATCTTGGCCGAACCGCAAGCCATGCGCGCCTTTGTGCGGATCGAAAAGCTGGATGTTGGCCCCTATAAACTAGGCGTCGAGATTGTGCGCAGCCGAGCCGAGGCCGCGCTCAAAGTGGTGGGGCAAGATGGCCAAGAGGCCGCGCTGCATCCTTTGGTGGTCTATCTGGACAATGCCGCCATTGCCGCGCCTGACCTGCCCGCGCGGCTGGATCGCTTGCAGGCCCAAGGCTTGCCGGTGATCCTGACCGTCGGCCTGCCCGACATGGCGCGCCCTGAGACGGGCCACAAACCGACACAGCGCCGGGTGGATATGCTGGCGATTGAGCAAAACGCCTGGGTTCTGGCGGCGCGTGATCCGCGCTGTGTGGTGATGGCCACGCGGACCGAGATTGATTGGGCGGTGAAACGCGGGCAGATGATGGTCTGGGCGCCCTCCAAGCTGGTGCTGGATGCCGTCGATGGTCCGCATTCGCGCGAGCCGGTGGCGCTGGCCTTGTGGTTGGCCGAAACCATGGCCGCCGAGCGGTTGATCGTTCACGGCCATGTTGCACTTCCGGCAGGAAGCCGCGTGCGGGTTGAGCGGGCGTAACGCGGCCTCTTGCCGGGTGGCGGGCGAGGGCTTAATCCCTTAAGGCATTGCGGGGCCCGGCCCCCGGTGGGCTTTGCGCCCCCCGGACCCCCCGCAGGATATTTTCGCCACATTGAAGGCCTGCCCCGTGAGCCCATATCTGCGCCCCATTGCCATGAACGACCCGGCCCGGCCGATGCATGCTTTGCCTTTGGCGGGGGGATGGTGCTGGTTCGACCGGGTGGAGGTGTTGTCGCGCGAGGCACCGGCGCGGATTGTTGGGCTTGGAGATTTGACGGAAGCCGAGCGGCAGCGTCTGTCAGGGCCGCGGCCTGATTTTGGTGGCCTGTCGATGGATGCGCCGCGGGTGATGGGAATTCTAAACATCACGCCGGACAGTTTTTCCGATGGCGGGCTGTTCTTGCGGCCCGAGGCGGCCTTGATGCAGGCCCGGCGCATGGCCGATGGGGCCGATATTCTGGACATCGGGGGCGAAAGCACGCGGCCGGGTGCTGCCGAGGTTTCGGTGGACGAGGAAGTTCAGCGCACCGCACCGGTGATTGCGGCCCTACGCGCGGGTGGCTTGGCGCTGCCGATCTCGATCGACACGCGCAAGGCGGCGGTGGCCGAGGCGGCCTTTGGCGCCGGGGCGACCATTTTGAACGATGTCACGGCGCTGCGTTTTGATCCGGCCATGGCTGGGGCGGCGGCGCGGGCTGGGGTGCCTGTGGTGTTGATGCATTCCATCGAAACGCCGGCCACCATGCAAGATGACCCGCGCTATGATGACGTGCTGTTGGATGTCTATGATGCCTTGGCCGCGCGTCTTGCGGTGGCAAAGGCCGCCGGAATTTCGCAAGACCGTCTGGCGATTGATCCCGGCATCGGCTTTGGCAAGACATTGGAGCATAATTTGGCGCTTTTGGCGCGGTTGAGCATTTTCCACAATTTGGGCGTGCCGGTTCTTCTGGGCGCCAGTCGCAAACGATTTATTGGCACGATTGGTGCCGAGGCCGAGGCGGCACGACGGATGCCGGGGTCATTGGCTGTGGCCTTGGCGGGCGTTGCGCAAGGCATGCAGATGATCCGGGTGCATGACGTGGCCGAAACGCGGCAGGCCTTGCGCCTGTGGCAAGCCGCAACAAGGGGATTTTGACGATGACGCGCAAACTTTTTGGCACCGATGGCGTTCGGGGCCAAGCCAATACCTATCCGATGACCGCCGAGATGGCCTTGAAACTGGGCCAAGCGGCGGGGCGCTATTTTCGCCGCGATGGCAGCAATGCCCACCGCGTGGTTATCGGCAAGGACACCCGGCTTTCGGGCTATATGCTGGAAAACGCGCTGACCGCCGGGCTGACCTCGACGGGGATGAATGTGCTTTTGCTGGGCCCAGTGCCCACCCCGGCCGTGGGGTTTTTGACCCGCAGCATGCGGGCCGATCTTGGGGTGATGATTTCGGCCAGCCACAATCCGCATCATGACAATGGCATCAAATTCTTTGGCCCCGATGGGTTCAAACTGTCGGATGCCGCCGAGGTCGAGATTGAGGCGATGGTTGAGGGCGACATCACGCCCGCCCAGCCGCAGAACATTGGCCGCGCCAAGCGGATTGATGACGCGCTGGGGCGTTATGTGGAATATGCCAAGACCACCTTTCCGGCCGGATTGCGGTTGGATGGGTTGAAGGTGGTGGTCGATTGCGCCAATGGCGCCGCCTATAAGGCCGCACCCTTGGTTTTATGGGAGCTTGGGGCCGAAGTCATTCCGGTGGGTGTTGCGCCGAACGGCACCAATATCAATGAAAAATGCGGCTCTACCTATCCGCAGACGGCGGCAGAGGCGGTGGTGGCCCATGGGGCGCACTTGGGCATTTCGCTGGATGGTGATGCGGATCGGGTGATGATCTTGGATGAGCATGGCCATGTGGCCGATGGCGATCAGATCATGGCGCTCTTTGCCGCCCGCTGGGCCGAGGAAGGGCGGTTGCAGGGCGGCACTTTGGTGGCCACGGTCATGTCGAACCTTGGGCTTGAGCGGTTCTTGGCCGCAAAAGGCTTGCGGCTGGAGCGGACCTCGGTCGGCGACCGCTATGTGGTTGAGGCGATGCGGCGCGGTGGCTGGAACCTTGGGGGCGAGCAATCGGGCCATATCGTGATGACCGATTATGCCACCACCGGCGATGGTTTGTTGGCCGGCTTGCAGTTTCTGGCCGAAATGGCGCGCACGGGGCAAGCGGCCAGCACGCTGATCCGCCAGTTCGACACCGTGCCGCAGATGTTGAAAAACGTGCGTTTTGCTGCCGGAAAGACGCCCCTAGAGGCCGAGGCCGTCAAAGCCGTGATCCGCGCCAATGAGGCGCGCATTGCGGGCAAGGGCCGTATTCTCATCCGCAAATCGGGCACCGAACCGCTGATCCGGGTGATGGCGGAATGCGAAGATGAGGCGATGCTGGCCGATGTGGTGGGCGAGATCGTCGGTGCGGTGGAAGCTGCGGTCTGACCGTCTTGGGTTTTGCGCCCCTGAGCGCATGATCCTTTGCCCCCTTGGCCCCGTATAAGGGGACAAAAGGCGGAGGGATCATGCGGGTATTGGTGATCGGGGCAAGTGGCGGCATCGGGGCTGCAGTGATGGCAGACTATGCGCAGAACGGGGCCGAGGTCTTGGGCCTGTCGCGCAGCCGTGACGGTTTGGACATCACCGATGAGGCCAGTATCTCGGAGGTTCTGGGCCGGGTGTCGGGGGAGTTTGACACTGTGTTTGTGGCCACCGGGGCCTTGGAACTGGGTGGCGTGGCGCCCGAAAAATCGCTGCGCGCGCTGACTTCGGCGGCGATGATGCAGCAATTTCAATTGAATGCGATGGGCCCGGCGCTGGTCTTGAAACATTCCGCGCGCCTATTGCCCCGCAACCGCCCTGCCCGCTTTGCCGCGCTGTCGGCGCGCGTCGGATCGATTGGCGACAATGCCTTGGGCGGTTGGTATTCTTACCGGGCAGCCAAGGCGGCGCTGAACCAGCTGATGCATACCGGGGCGATTGAACTGACACGCAGCCATCCCCAATCGGTGGTGGTGACCCTGCATCCGGGCCATGTTGCGACGCCCTTGTCGGTGAAATACGGCGGCACTCTGCCAGCCGTTACGGCCGAGGCGGCGGCACAGAACCTGCGAACTGTGTTAGAGGCTTTGAGCCCGGCCGAGACGGGGGGCTTTTTTGATTGGGCGGGCAAGCCGATTGTTTGGTAGGTTTGAGCGGAGATGAAACGGATGCCGCGCTTGCGCCGAACCCAACCGGCATTTTAGGTTTTTGCAATGACGAATGACATCCTTCAGCGGTTTGATGGGCTGCGGGCCGGATCCGCCGGTCGGCGCAAAAGCCTTGATCTGGCGGCGCGGCGGGCCGCACTTGCCCGGCTGGCACAGGTCATCAAAAGCCACCGCGCCGAGATTACCGCCGCCGTGATGGAAGATCTGGGCAAGCCCGAGGTTGAGGCGGAACTGGTCGAGGTTTTGCCGGTGCTGGCCGAGATTGCCCATACGCGCCGCCATTTGCGCCGCTGGATGCGGCCACGCCGGGTTTGGCCAACCCTGATGATGCTGGGCACGCAGGCCGCCTTGCACCCCGAACCCAAAGGCGTGGTGCTGGTGATTGCGCCTTGGAACTTTCCCTTTGTGCTGGCGCTCTCGCCCGTGGTCACGGCGATTGCGGCGGGCAATGCGGTGGTGGTGAAACCCTCGGAAATGGCACCGGCCACATCGGCGCTGATCGCGCGGCTCTTGCCGATGGCGCTGCCGGATTTGGCCGAGGTGGTGACCGGAGGGCCAGAGGTGTCGCAAGCACTTTTGGCGCTGCCCTTTGACCATATCTTCTTTACCGGCAGCACGGCGGTGGGCAAGATCGTGATGACGGCTGCGGCGCAAAACCTTGCGCCGGTCACGCTGGAACTGGGCGGCAAAAGCCCGGTGGTTTTGGGCGCGGATGCCGATATTGCGCAGGCGGCCAAATGGATTGCTTGGGGCAAGGTGGTGAATGCCGGGCAAATTTGCGTGGCACCCGATCATGTCTTTGTGCCTGATCACCTGATGGAACTACTGACCGATGCACTGCGGACCGAATGGCAAAGAATGGCTGCGGCTGGGACGACAGCCATTGTGAATGAGCGCCATTATGCGCGGCTGAGCGGGCTTTTGGCCGATGCCAGCGCGAAAGGCGCACAGGTGCAGCCGCTTGGGCCTGACCGACCCGAGATGCGGCAGATGGCAGGGCGGATTGTCACCGCCACCACGGCGGATATGGCAATTTCGACCGAAGAAATCTTTGGCCCCCTTTTGCCGCTGATCCCCTATCGCGACCTGGCCGAGCCGATTGCCGCGATCAATGCCGGACCAAAGCCTTTGACGATCTATGCCTTTGGCGGCAAGGATCTGGTGGCGCGGCTGCGGGCAGAAACCTCCTCAGGATCTTTGGGGATCAATCTGACAATCATGCCCTTTATCCACCAAAATCTGCCCTTTGGTGGCATTGGACATTCAGGCATGGGGGCGGCGCATGGCAAGGCGGGGTTTGACACATTCAGCCATCTGAAACCTGTGATGCAGAACCGGCTGACAGCGCTGCCGCTTTTGTTTCCACCCTACACGGGCCGGGTGAAACGGCTGAAAAACTGGGTGCTGCGGCTCATGACATGAAAAAGGCCGGGGGTTGCCCCCCGGCCGCGATTTTTCGACGAAAAATCGTTTAGTTGCGGGCCTTGTCGACCATCTTGCCCTTGGAAATCCAAGGCATCATGGCGCGCAGCTTTTCACCGACCTGTTCGATCTGATGTTCGTCATTGATACGACGGGTCGCCTTGAAGAAGGGCTGGCCGACAGCATTTTCCTGCATGAAGTCACGCACGAATTTGCCGGTCTGGATGTCGGTCAGCACGGCCTTCATGCGGGCCTTGGTTTCGTCATAGGGCAGGATCCGCGGGCCCGAGACATATTCGCCATATTCGGCGGTGTTCGAGATCGAGTAGTTCATGTTGGCGATACCGCCTTCGTAGATCAGGTCCACGATCAGCTTCACTTCGTGCAGGCATTCGAAATAGGCCATTTCCGGCTCGTAGCCCGCTTCGACCAGGGTTTCAAAGCCCATGCGGATCAGTTCAACCAGACCGCCGCAGAGAACGGCCTGTTCGCCGAAGAGGTCGGTTTCGCATTCCTGACGGAAGTTGGTCTCGATGATGCCCGAGCGGCCGCCGCCGATGGCCGAGCAATAGCTGAGGCCGATTTCCATCGCCTTGCCGGTCGCATCCTGATGCACAGCCACAAGGCAGGGCACACCGCCGCCTTTGGTGTATTCGCCGCGCACGGTGTGGCCGGGGCCTTTGGGGGCCATCATGATGACGTCAACGCCCTTTTTCGGCTCGATCAGGCCGAAATGCACGTTCAGGCCATGGGCAAAGGCAATCGCCGCACCTTCGCGCAGGTTGTCGTGGACGTATTTCTTATAGGTTTCGGCCTGCAATTCGTCGGGCATGGTGAACATGATGACATCGCACCAGGCGGCAGCTTCGGCGATGCCCATGACCTTCAGGCCCTCGCCTTCGGCTTTCTTGGCCGAGGGCGAGCCTTCGCGCAGGGCGACGACCAGATTCTTGGCGCCGGAATCGCGCAGGTTCAGCGCATGGGCGTGGCCCTGCGAGCCGTAGCCAAGAATGGCGACTTTCTTGTCTTTGATGAGGTTGATGTCGCAGTCACGGTCATAATAAACGCGCATGGCGTGTCTCCTGATGTTTGATGGTGTGACAATAGGGGTTTTGGGCCGTTGTCTTGTGCATAATTTGACTAATTCCGTACGATCTGCGATTTTTCATTCGCAAAACATGAGTTGGATGTCATTTTCATGCAAATCGACGACACAGACCGCCGCATCCTGCGCCAAGCCTTGGCTGAACCCTTGGCCCCGCGCGTGCTTTGGGCCGAGCGGGCGGGTGTCACGGCAGCCACCTTGGGCCGGCGCTTGGAGCGGTTGCGCGAGGCGGGCGTGATCCGCGCCGTGCGCGCCGAGATTGACTGGGCGGGCCTTGGCTATTCGGTGGAGGTCAGTTTGCGCTTTACGCTTGATAAGACCAACCCCCGCGCCTTTGACGAGTTTATCGAGGCGGCGCGTCAGGTGCCCGAGGTGGTGGCGATTGAGACCTTTCTCGGCCGGGTCGATGTGCGTCTGAACGTGATTGCGCGCGATATGGCGCATTACCAAGAGGTCTACCGCGCCCGCATTCTGGCCCTGCCCCATATCGCCGAGGTGGATGCCTTGATGCTGATTTCCACCATCAAGAATTCGGAAGGATTGCCGCTGTGAGTGCTGTCATCGATCTGGACGACATTGACCGCGCCATGCTGCGGGCGCTGTCGCTGGAGGGGGATATCTCGGCCGGAGCCTTGGGGCGGCGCTTTGGCCTGAGCCAGCCCGCCGCTTGGCGGCGCGTGCGGCGGATGGAGGAGGCCGGGATCATCCGGGGCCTGCGGATGGAGGTGGACCGCGCGGCCTTGGGCTTTGGCGTCACGGTGTTTTTGGGGGTGAAACTCGCCACCCGCGGGCGGGTGTCCTTGGAGGATTTTGAGCGCGCGGTGCAGGCGATCCCCGAGGTGCAGGTGGTGCAGCACGTTTTGGGCCTGTTTGATTACCGCCTGCGGGTGGTGGCGCGCGACATTGCCGATTTCGAACGGGTCTTGCGTCGGCGGATCATGACGCTGCCGGGATTGGGCCAAGTGGAGGCCAATGTGCTGTTGACCGAAGAACGGCGGATGGGGCCTTTGGGCTAAGACGCGGCCGGGCCTCTTTTCACCATGTGGCTGGCCGGTGTTGCGAGGGCGGAGCGGGGGCCAGCCCCCGCACCCCCGGGATATTTGAGCCACATTGAAGGCGTCAGCCTTCGATCCTTGTCAGGTCAGCAACACCCGAGCAGATGGCGCGGATGCGGTGCAGCAGGTTCAGCCGGTTGCGGCGGGTGATTTGGTTGTCGCTGTTGACCTGAACGGCGGTGAAGAAGGCGTCGATGGGCCCGCGCAGTTTGGCCATGGCGGCCATGGCGGCGGGGAAGTCTTCGGCGGCCATGGCCGGGGTGATGGCCGCTTCGGCCTGATCAAGGGCGGTGAAAAGGGCGCGCTCTTCATCGGTTTCGGCGAATTTGATATCCGCACCGAAAGAGTATTCGACGCCGTCCTTGGCCTCGGCCTGAGAGAGGATCGTGTTGGCGCGTTTGTAGCCTTGCAGGAGGTTTGGGCCGTCCTCGGTTTTGAGAAAGGCGGCGAGGGCCTGCGCACGGTTGACCAAGAGCGTCAGGTCGTCATTGCCGGGCATCGCGAGGCAGGCGTCAATGACGTCATGGCGGATGCCTTGGTCTTTGAGGAAGACTTTCAGACGGTCATGGAAGAAGGAGAGGAGGTCATTTGTCCGGCTATCGGGGTTTTCGATCGTCGGGCTCAGGATGGCACGCGCCTCGTCCCGGAAGAATTGCACATGCTCGGCCACCATGCCGAATATGGCGCGGGCGCGGGCGGCAATGGAGCCGGTGAGATCGTTGATCGAGCTGTCCGGGAAGGTCTCGAAAGCGCCTTCGGTTTTCCCGACCGCCATGATGTTGCGCGACAGGGCCAGCAGGATCGTGGAGGACAGATCAAAGCGGGCGCCATTCCCCAGCACCAGCCGGATCACGCCCAAAGCGGCGCGGCGGAGCGCGAAGGGGTCTTTCGACCCGGTGGGCTTTTCGTCAATCGCCCAAAAGCCGGTGAGCGTGTCGATCTTGTCGGCCAGCGCCACGGCGACAGAGACGGGGTCAGTGGGCACCGCATCCGAGGGGCCAAGCGGTGAATAGTGGTCGCGGGCGGCCAGCGCCACGGCATCGGGCAGGCCAGCGGCGCGGGCGTAATACATGCCCATCAACCCCTGCAATTCGGGGAATTCACCGACCATCGACGAGCGCAGATCGGCCTTGGCCAGCTTGGCGGCCTGTTCGGCGAGGTCGGCATCCGCGCCGACCAAAGGCGCGATTTCACGGGCCAAGGCCGCAATGCGCGCGATGCGGTCGGCTTGAGAGCCGAGTTTGTTGTGGAAGGTCACGGCCTTCAGGCCCTCCAGCCATTCGCCCATGCCCGCCTTGGCCACCCGCAGGTCATTTTCATAAAAGAAGCGCGCGTCCGACAGCCGCGCGGTCAGCACCTTTTGGTTGCCCTTGAGGATCGTCGCGCCATGGTCGGCGGGCTGGGTGTTGGCGACGGTGACAAAGCCTTCGATCCGCCCCGTCTTTGGGTTTTTCACCGAGAAGAACTTTTGATGTTCCTTCATCGAGGTTTGCAAAACCTCGGGCGGCAGGTGCAAAAACGCCTCGTCTATGCGGCCCATCAGCGGCACGGGCCATTCGACCAGGCCCGCCACTTCGGACAAAAGGCCTTTATCCTCAAACACTTCCATGCCCACGGCAAAGGCAAGGTTCTGCGCGCCTTGCCAGATCGCCGCCTCACGTTCGGCGGTATCCAAGACCACATGGGCGCGTTTCAGTTTCACGGCGTAATCGTCAAACCCCGTCACCGCAAAGCGGCCGGGCGAGAGAAAACGATGGCCTTCGGTGGTGTTGGTTGTCGTGATGCCTTCGACGGTCATTGGCACGACGGTGCTGCCCGTCTCATCGGACAAGAGGCACAGGATAGAATGCAGCGGCCGCACCCATTTCAGGCTGCCCGACCCCCAGCGCATGGATTTCGGCCAAGGAAAGTTGCGGATCGTGGCCTCCAGCACCTCGGCAATGATGGCGGCCGCGGGGCGGCCGGGCTTTTCGAGAATGGCATAAAGCGTCTCGCCCTTTTTGTCGGCGCGGCGTTCCAATTGGTCGATGGTCAGACCAGTGGCGCGCAAAAAGCCTTCGATGGCGGCGGCTGGGGCGGTGGCGGCGGGGCCTTTGCGTTCCTCGCGGACGGGTTTGGATTCGGACGTCAGCCCGTCAATCGCCAGCGTCAGGCGGCGAGGCGTTGAAAAGGCCCCGGCAGAGGCATAGGTCAATCCAGCCTCGACCAACCCATTGGTGACCATGGATTTCAGATCCTCGCGTGCGCGGGCCTGCATCCGGGCGGGGATTTCTTCAGAAAAGAGTTCGATCAGCAGGTCGGCCATGGGGTCATTCCTTGGGAACTTCGGCAGGGGTCGCGGTGGGGGTCGCGGCGGGGGTGGCAGCAGGCGCGGGTGGGCAGTTTTCTGGCGGGGCCTCGCCGTTGAACACCTTGGCACCGCAGGCGTTCATCTGGTTCCAAGCAAAGGCACGTCCGTCGGGCATCACAGCCACCACGCGGTCAATACCATAGGTGATGTTTGCCTGCCCCAGAAAGGCCAGCGCCTCGCCACGCTCCAACGCGGCACCGATGGCGGCCGCATCGAAACAGTCAAACCATGACGGGGCATTCAACGGCTCGGCCCCTTCATAGGCGCGGTAGGTCTCTGACAGCATCCCGTGGGTCAGCGGCGTGGTGAAACAGGCGCGAAAGCGCAAGGGCGAGGAATTGGCGTCAATGCCGGTGACATTCTCGGCCAAAATCACCTCGGGCGTGTCGCCTTCGATCGGCGTCAGCGCGATCTCTGCGCCGGGCTGGAAGCGCACGGGTTCGTAATAGGCATATTCCTGAAGCCAATAGACGGCCACGCCGGTGACAAGAGCAAAGACCACGATCACCCCCGCGAGAATTTTTCCCGCCAGATTTCTAACACGCATTTCAGGGCCAATCCCGTCTGAGGACTGGCGCGGCCATGGCGGCGTTGCAGCGGTTCTGGGCCATCACGCATCCGCCCCGGCATCGGTCAGCCGGAACGCATCAGCGCATTTCTTGGCCAGCGCGCGCACCCGGCCGATATAGGCTTGACGCTCGGTCACCGAGATCACGCCGCGGGCATCCAGCAGGTTGAACAGGTGGCTCGCCTTGATCGTCTGATCATAGGCCGGATGCGCCATGATGATGCGCTTGCCCGATTTCGGGTCCTGCGGGTCAAAGGCCAAAAGGCGTTCGCATTCGGCCTCGGCGTCCTTGAAATGCTGAAACAGCATCTCGGTCGTGGCCCCGTCGAAGTTGTGGCGCGAATATTCCTCTTCGGCCTGGCGGAAGATGTCGCCATAGGTCAGTGGGATCGGGCTGTCGGGGTCGTTGAAGGGCATGTCCATGACGTGATCAATGCCCAGAACATACATGGCCAGACGCTCCAGCCCATAGGTCAGCTCGCCCGAAACGGGGCGGCAGTCATGCCCGCCGACCTGTTGGAAATAGGTGAACTGGCTGACCTCCATCCCGTCGCACCAAACCTCCCAGCCAAGACCCCAGGCGCCCAAGGTCGGGCTTTCCCAGTCATCCTCGACAAAGCGGATATCATGGAGCGAGGCATCAATCCCGATCTCGCGCAAGCTGCCAAGATAAAGCTCTTGCAGGTTGGCAGGCGAGGGTTTGATGATGACCTGATACTGATAGTAATGCTGCAAACGGTTGGGGTTTTCGCCATAGCGCCCATCGGTCGGGCGGCGCGAGGGCTGAACATAGGCCGCCGCCCAAGGTTTTGAGCCTAAAGACCGCAGCGTGGTGGCCGGATGAAAGGTGCCTGCGCCCACTTCCATGTCATAGGGTTGCAAGACCGCACAGCCTTGGGCGCCCCAGTAGTTTTGCAGCCGCAGGATGATTTCCTGAAAAGATCGCGGGGCTTTGATCGGGTCAGACATGGCAGCCTCTTGAATTGCTGCCTTTCCATAGGCAAGAGGCGATAAAGGGTCAATCCACGCAGGCGATTCTAAGCCGGGTTCTGGGCCTTTGGCCGCGCAATTGTTTGTGGGTCTGCCAAAGCCCCGGGCCAATGAGCCCGAGATGGGCGGATAATTTAAGAATATGCTCCAGGTGTTTCGGGGCGAAATGGGGGAAAAATGCGGTTTTTGCGGTTGGTATTGACGGTGGTGACAGTTTTGGCTTTTGCGCCGATGGCGCAGGCCCAAGACACTGTCTGGATCCAGATTGAATCTTACCCATCGGCCGACACCGCCCGCGCCAGAGCCGAGGCCTATGCCGCCGAGTTTTCAGATGTGCAGGTGTTTCGGGGCGGATCATGGCATGCCATCGTGCTGGGCCCCTATGCGGCCGATGCCGCAGCCGCGCGTTTGGGCGAATTGCGCCGCTCGGGTCAGGTGCCGCGTGATGCCTTTGTGACCGACGGGGCCGCCTTTGATCTGAGCGATGCCATGGGTGCGCTGGAACCCGCCCCGCTTGAACCCGCACCTCTGGAACCCGCTGCAACCGAAACGGAGACTGAGACGCCCGAGGTTGCAGCACTCGACACCCCCACCCCCGCCAAGCCGGATGAAACCCTGCGTGAGGCGCGGGCATCGGAACAGGCGCTGTCGCAGGACGAGCGCAAAGCCCTGCAAGAGGCGCTGAAGTGGTATGGATTTTACACCAGCACCATCGACGGGGCTTTTGGGCCGGGCACCCGTGCCTCGATGACCAGTTGGCAAGAGGCCAATGGCTTTGAACCCACCGGCGTTTTGACCAGCCTTCAGCGCGCCACTTTGGTGGCGAATTTTGACGCAGATAAGGCCGAGTTTGGCTTTGAAAGCCTGACCGAAACCGAGTCTGGGATCGAGATCACCCTGCCCCTGTCTTTGGTGGCCTTTGACCATTACGAACCACCTTTCGTGCATTTTAACGAGAAAAATGGCTCTGGCTTGCGGATTTTGTTGATTTCCGAACCTGGCGGGGCAGAGGCGCTGGCCGGGCTTTATGATATTTTGCAAACCTTGGATGTGGTGCCCGAAAGCGGGGCGCGCAGCCTGACCGAGCGGTCTTTCACCATTGAGGCCGTGTCGTCCAAGGTGCAAAGTCTGGCCTTTGCCGAAACCCGCGACGGGATGGTCAAGGGCTATCTGGTGATCTGGAACCCTGCCGATGCCGAGCGGATGGAACGGATCTTGCCGGTGTTGAAATCGTCGTTCCGCCCTGTGGGGGATAAGGCGCTGGATCCGGGTCTGGTGCCGATGGAAGAGGCGGCGCGGTCGGGCATGGTGGCGGGCCTTGCCTTGCGCAGCCCGACGCGGGTTGCCTCGGGCGTCTTTGTGGATCAGGCGGGCCATGTGGCCACGGCGCTGGCCAATGTGGCAGGCTGTTCCAAGGTAACGATTGGGGCCGACACGGCTGCCAAGCTGCTGGCCGAAGATGCGGCCGCAGGCCTTGCGCTGCTCGCGCCGGAAACGGCCCTTGCCCCCCGCGCCACGGCAGAGCTGTCGACCTCTACCCTGCGCAGCGGCTCGGATATTTCGGTGGCCGGCTTTTCCTATGGCGAACGGCTTCCGGCGGCGGTGCTGACCTTTGGCACCTTTGATGCCGCCGAGGGGCTGATGGGCGAGACAGGCCGCGCGCGGCTGGCCGCACCGGTGATGGCGGGCGACATGGGCGGGCCGGTTCTGGATATGTCCGGCGGCGTGCTGGGCGTTTTGATCCCCGCGCCGGAAGGATCGGCCAAGCAATTGCCCGAGGGCATGGCGCTGGCCGCCGATGCGGCCAGTTTGGCCGCCTTGGCTGCCGGGGCGGGGTTGACCCTGGCCAGCGCCAGCGGGACCGGCGCGCTCAGCCCCGATGCCTTGAACGCGGCGGCTTTGGGCATGACGGTTCAGGTGGCCTGCTGGGCCGACTAAGCCCTGCCCGCCCATCGGCGCTGGCGCGGGTTTAATCGCGCCAGAACCGGGGCAGGAACAGCACGAAAATCGCCATCAGCCCCAACCGCCCCATGATCATGGCCAGGATCAGCACCCATTTCGCCGCATCGGGATAATCGGTCAACGTGCCGGTGCGAGAGGCCAAGGGCCCCATGCCATAGCCCACATTGCCGATGGACGTCCAAACACCCCATAGGGCCGACATCGGATCAACCCCCATCAAGGTCAGCGTCACCGTCATCGCCCCCATCAAAAGCACAAAGCTGGTGATGAACAAGATCAGGCCCGAGATCACATCCTCGCCCACCGTGCGCCCCTCATAGCGCACCGGCACCACCTTGGAGGGCGAGGCGATTTGGCGGATTTGCGCAATCAGCGCCGAGGCGGCGATTTGCACGCGAAACACGCTGATCCCCGAAGCCGATGAGCCCGAACAGGCCCCGACAAGGCCGATCAAGAAGGCCACGATCAGCATATATCCGCCCCAGCCTGAAAAGCTGCCCATACCAAACCCGGTTGAGGACATGATCGACACCAGATTGAACAGCGCCTCGCGGAAGGTCAGCTCAATATCACCGCCCGTGCTGATCAAACGCCACAGCGTCACGGTGCCAACGGCAAAGCCGATCCATTTCAGATAGGCGCGGATTTGGCTGTCTTGCCACAAGGGCCGGGCTTGGCCGTTCAAAAGCTGGACATAGCGGATATAGGGCAGGCTGGCGATCACCATGAAAAACGCTGCTGCATATTGGATTGCCGCGCCAAACCGACTGAATGAGGCATCCGAGTTTGAAAAGCCGCCCGTGGCGATCGTCGTCATGCCATTCACGATGGCCGACAGCTCATCCATACCCAAGGCGAGATAGGTCAGAATGCAGACCACCGTCATCCCGAAATAGACGATCACCAAATGCCGCGCGATGTCAGTGGCACGCGGCAATGCTTTGCCAAAGGTATCAAATCCCTCGGTCTTGAAATACTGCATACCGCCGACGCGCAGCACTGGCAGAAAGATCATCGCGACAAAGGCGATGCCGAGGCCACCAAGCGAATTCAACATGCCACGCCAAAGGTTCATGCCATCGGGCAGGCTCTCAAGTCCGGTGATGACCGTTGATCCGGTGGTGGTGATGCCCGAAACTGCCTCGAAATAGGCGTCCAGAAAGCGCAGGTTCGGCGCGCCCAACATGAAGGGGAGGGCCGCAAAAAGCGGCACAAAGCTCCAGATGGCGGCGGTCATCAGATAGGCTTGGCGCGCGTTCAGCCCCCCGGACAGACCATTGGCCGTGGCCACCGACAGCATCAGACCGACAGCGGCGGTAATGATCGCGGATTCAAGAAAATCGGCACCGTTTTCCAGCCCGGCGCGCCAGTCGATAAAGGCAGGTGCCAGCATCAAGATGGCCAAGACCACCAAGATACGCCCCACCACATAAAAGATTGGCCGAAGATCAATCATGGGGCCAAGGCATATGGCCAAATGGCCGCCCCGTCAAAGGGGCGGCCATTTGAAAGACCCTGGAGGGGAAAGATCTAAAGGCAGCGCCATGCGCAGGCCGCACGCGCCGCAGCCTTAACCAACGTGATAGAGGCTGGCGAAAAGCCGCGGGTCCAGCGAGGTGGCGGCAAAGGTCGGCCCCTCGGTCAGAACCGACACTGCGTCATGGCTGTGCAAAGATTCCTGATGGCTGGCCACAATGCGGAAATCGCCGATCCGGTTGTCTTTCAGCAGC
The DNA here is from genome assembly GCA_965284335.1 of Tabrizicola sp. Lineage (GTDB taxonomy): Bacteria > Pseudomonadota > Alphaproteobacteria > Rhodobacterales > Rhodobacteraceae > Tabrizicola_A. Next base: position 2,153,517 of record OZ260076.1, read on the forward strand.
GCATCGCAAAAAGACCGCGCCGCATCTTCGACAAAGATCGGGTTGGCGGCGTTCAATTCGGCAAAGGCCTGCTCATCCTCGCGCTTAACCATCACCTGCGTCTCGGTTGGCACCGCCGCGCGGGCCAATTCGATCAGGTCTTCGAACCACAGGCATTTCGCACCCACAAGCTCGACCGAGATCCGCGCGACCGAGCGTTGCGAATGCGGCGTGGCCAATTGGCCGCGGGTCTGGCGGGCGTGTTCAGACAGCTCCAAGGAACAGGGGCAGGTCGAGGAATAGACGAAATCGAGATGCATCAGATGCTTGCGCACCCCCGCCACATCCACCAATTCCAGCGCGATGTCATAATACTGCCAGCCCGACAGGCCCGAGCGCAGGCTGTCCACCTTGACCGGGAAGGAGAACCGCATCTGGATGCGGGCATCGAACGACTCCAGATCGCGTTTGTAGTCGTTCAGCGCGTGTTCGATGACGCCAAAGGAAAAATCCTTTTCCGAATGGGCATAGAAGGACCGCATGATGCGGCTCATGTTGATGCCCTTTTTCTCGGCCTCGAGGCTGACGGTGCCGGTGACCGAAGTTTCCAGCGTCACCGCCTCGCCTGACCGGGTTTTGAACCGGATCGGCAGGCGAAAGTTGGAAATGCCGACATGCTGGATGGTCTGCTTGGCGCCCCGGATCAGGCTGGCGGGGCCATTTTGCAGATCGGGTAGGCTGTCTTTATAGGCCGCATCGGCCCGAAAGCCGGCCGGATATTCGCGCGACAACAAAGGATAGCCCTGCCCCACCAAGGCACCGGCCTGCGGATCAAGCCCGACAATCTCGGCCTCAGATGCGCGCGCCGCCCAAAGCCGCAGCGTGGCCAAGGCGGCCTCGGCCTCGGCGCGGCCGGGTTGTGTGTCGCTGGCTGACAGGTGCTTGTTCATGGGTCGTCCTTTCGGTTCGGGCAGAGGCCTGCCGTCAATGTCATCAGGAATACGCGGCAACGGGCCGTGCAGATCACCTTGGCGCGATTATTCCTTACGCCAAGTCGCCAATCTAATCAGCCAAGACGGCTTTGAACAGCGGTGGAATGGACAGCTTTGGTCACATTTGCGACACGCGGGTGCGGGCCCTTGGCAGACCGCCTTAGACCTTGTCCAGCGCCTGTTTGAGGTCCGCAATCAGATCATCGGCATCCTCTAACCCCACCGACAGGCGGATCAGGCCCGGCGTGATGCCCAGCTTTTCTTTCATCTCGGGCGCAAGGCGTTGATGGGTGGTGGTGGCCGGATGGGTGGCGATGGTTTTGGCATCACCCAGATTGTTCGAAATCGTGGCGATTTGCAGCGCGTTCATAAAGCGAAACGCCGCCTCTTTGCCCCCCCGAATGTCAAAGGCCACCAGCGTGCCGCCCGATCCCATCTGATCCATGGCCAGCGCGTGCTGGGGGTGGCTGGCCAGACCCGGAAAAATCACCCGCGACAGGCGTGCATCGCCCTCCAGCGCTTGTGCCACCTTCAAGGCGCTGTCGGCCATCGCCCGGCAGCGCAGGTCCAGCGTCGCCATGCCGTTCAGATGCAGCCAAGCGGTAAAGGGGCTCATCGATCCGCCGGTGTGCTTCATATAGGTTTCCACCGTCTTGCGGATGAAGTCCTCGCTCCCGCAGATCACACCACCCAAGGCGCGGCCCTGCCCGTCAATATGTTTGGTGGTGGAATAGACCACCACATCGGCCCCCTGATCGACGGCGCGCGAAAAGATCGGCGTGGCAAAGACATTGTCCACGATCACAATCGCACCGACCGCATGGGCAATCTCGCTGACGCCGCGGATGTCCACCAATTCGAGCGTCGGGTTCGACATGGATTCGAAAAACACCGCCTTGGTGGCCGGGGTCACCGCCGCGCGCCAATGGTCGAGATCAGCCCCATCCACAAAGGTGACCTGCACGCCATAACGCGTCAGCACTTCCTCTAGGATATAAAGGCACGAGCCAAAAAGCGCGCGGCTTGACACCACATGATCGCCAGCCCGCAGCATCGAGGTCAGCGCCCCATTGACCGCCGCCATGCCAGAGGCGCAAGCAAAGGCCGCTTCGGTGCCTTCAAGTGCGGCAATCCGGTCTTCGAACATCCGCACCGTGGGATTGCCATAACGGGCATAGATGAACTCATCCTCACCCACTTTGATAAAGCGCTGCTCGGCGGCTTCGGCGGTGGGATAGGCAAAGCCTTGGGTCAGGAAAATCGCCTCGGCCATTTCGCCATATTGGCTGCGGCGGATGCCATCATGCACCAGCTTGGTGCGCGTCTTCCAATCGTTCGTCATGCCCCAACCTTTCGCAGCCTGGCCCCGGCAAAAGTAAACCCCGAAACCATGGGGTCCGGGGTGCGGTGGCATCCGTTTCCCTTTTAGCGGTGTGTTTAACGTGGCCCGCAATCTGGTTTCAAAGCGCCACGAGGCCGTGGATAGGCGGCTTGTGACAAAAGGTCAACGGGGGGAAATCGGCGGCACCATAGGGGATGGGCTGGGGTATCCCAGCCACGTCCATCACAGCCCCGAACCATGGCCCGAACAAAGGCCCGCAGCAAAGGCGCTAATCATTGTCGGATGTCGCAGACCCCGCATCCTGACGCGAGGTTTCCGAGGGCGGCACCGTGGTGCGCAAGGCCAGCCCCTCAAGGCATTCGATGACCGATGCACTGACTTCAGGCCGCGTCAACTGTGCCGCCGCCGCAGGCTGCACCGCCCAATCCAGACAGCGCCCACCCCAAGCCGGGCCAAAGCTTGGCAGACCATCTTGGCCCACCATCGCCACCCGACCGCCGGGGCTGATGACCTCCATCGGGCCGTGAAACGCGGCCAAGCGGTGCAAGAAGGGCAGCACAAACCCCGGTGCGGGCAGGTCTTGTGGCAAGGCTTTGGGCCAATCCGGGCTTGCGCCAGTGGTCATCTGATGAACCGCCATCTGATCGACCAAGGCCACCCCGAACGACACAGGATCGGCCCCGCCTTGGGTGGCAGCGGCCAACCACAGCGTGGCCCAATCGGCGGCGGGCAAAGAGTGCCGCGCCAACCATTCGGCGGCCCAGCCCGCCTCTTCTGCCAGACCCCATTCAAGCCCGGCCCCCCGCGCCGCCTTGGTCACAAGGCTGCGCAGTTCGGAATGGGACAAAATCACGGTCTGAAAGGTCATTGCGCCAACTCATCGGGAAAGGGCTGGCCTTGGAACAGGCTGATGCGCACCCAGCGGTCAGATCTTGGGTCAAAGCGCGTGGCGCCAAAGAAAGCCAGCTTGCAGCGCAGGATGTCGATCGGCAGCATCTGGGCGTGCAAAAGATTGTCGCGGATCTCGGCATAGGGCAGATCGGCCAACATCAAGACCCGGCGCAGGGTATGGCGGTGTTCGGGATGCTTCAGCGCAAAGGCGGCAAGAGGGCCGGGTTCGGACCATCTGTCCAAAGCGGCCATCAACTCGGCCACAGCCCGCGCGATGCCCAGCGGTTGTTCGCGTTCATGGCCGGCCTCGTCATGGCGGTTGCCCAGACGCGGCTCAAGCTTTTCTTCCGAGACATACCAAAACCGCGCCGATTGGTCGGGATCGTCAAAGTCGATGCCCCGCACCCAAGCATAATCGCGCGCCAAAATCGTCCGCAGCGCCGCGATGGACGAACGGCCATCAATCTCAAAGCCCGATGTTTCATCGGCGTCCAGACCATCGGCCAGATCATCAACCACCGCGCCATGGGGTTCAAGCATCAAGGACAAAAGACATTCCTGCCCCTCTTCGCTCAGCTGCGCCTGCCCCCAATCCCACAGGCTATTCCAAGGTTGCGGCGCGGCATGGGCCCAATCTTGGGCGACATGGCGCTGCAAAAGATCCAGATCGGCGCGCAACTGCGCCAGTTTTTGGATCTGGGCAGGATGATCGCTGTGCCAAACTTGGGCATTGTCTTGGGCGCCCTTCAGCGCCTCGATGAACAGAGGCAGCGTTTCAGGCATCAAGCCGGGCAGCGCGCGCACGCGCGCAAGCGCGGTCTCGCGCACCTGCATCCAGTTGTTCAAAAGACGCGGGTGGCGCACCAAAAAGGGCGCCATTCCCAGCCCCGTTGAATTTCCAACCCCCAAGCGCCGCCGCAGATCGCGATCCAGCGACACCGCCCGCGCCCCACCTTTGACGCGCGCCATATGTTCGGCAATATCCACGGTAAAGGCGCGGGTCAGCCAGACCGACAGCATCTCTGCCTGAAACGGTACCTTCAATTCAGGGCGCTGGCCCAGTTCATCCCGATCTGCCGCCCCGAATTTGCCCGACCCATAAACGGCGGTGGTCCGCATCAGATAGCCCACGGCGTCAATCTCGCCGATATCGGGCTGACGCCCTTCGGCCAGCCGATCCACCACATGCGAGAACAGACGCACCGACCGATTGGCACGGCTGAGCGACAGTTCTTTGGCGGTGATCCGTCCTGCCTCTTGCAGCGGCACATTGGCGGCCAGACGGTCAAGATCGGCTGCATCCGGCTCGCCATCCACCAGCGCAAAGGTGGCATCCCATGCCGTGGCGATCACCCGATCTGAGCGCATCTCATCGGGCAGATCATGGGCAAAGGCGACAAGGCAATAGGTGCGCAAAGGCCCTTTTGCGCGGTAAACCGCCCGGCCAACGCCGCGGTCATCCACCTGCCACAGGGGGCGGTCAAACTGCCAGCCCTCAGCTTGCAGGCGGCGCAACAAAACCCGCAAGAACGACAGCCGCATCGGATGCGCCGATCCCATGCGCGACAGGCGCATCACGCTGTTCGGATCGCGCAGCGCCACTGCCGGGGCCGCCATTGCCATGCGCAGGTCTGTTGCTGTCATTGCGCCGCCCTTTCCATGGCTTGCGAATTAGAAGGAAGCATCCCGAAAGAACTTGCAAAAAACCGCGCCCAATTGTCGCCCATCAGCGCGGCAATCTCATCGGGACCAAAGCCGACCTTGGCCAAGCCCGCGCGCAGATTGCCAAAGTCACGGTTGTCGCGAAACCAGTTTGGCATCGGCGGAAAGCCGGGCGCGTCCTTGGAACCTTCACCAAAATCCACGCTTTTTGTCCAGCGCCCGCTGCGCATCCATTCCACAACACTGTCGGGCTGATCTTGGCACAGATCGGTGCCGATCCCCAGAAAATGCGTGCCATGGCGTTCAGCGATCCGCGCGATCATGGTGCAAAAATCATCAAGCTCACAGGCGCTGCCCTTGTGCAGATGATGGGGGTAAAGCGAAAAGCCAAACATCCCGCCGGTCTGGGCCAAGGCGGCAATCACGGCGTCGGATTTGTTGCGCCGCGCCGCGTGCCAGTCATGCGGGTTGGCATGGGTCACCGCAATGGGGCGCGCGGAATGTTCCAAGGCCGCAAGGGTCGATTTTTCGCCCGAATGGCTCATATCGACGACCATGCCGACACGGTTCATCTCGGCCACCACCTCACGGCCCATGCGCGTTAAACCGGTGTCTTCCGTCTCATAGCAGCCCGTGGCCAGCAAAGACTGGTTGTTATAGGTCAATTGCATGAAGCGCAGACCCAGCCGGTGCAACACCTCGACCAGGCCGATGTCATCCTCGATGCAGCTGGGATTTTGCGCGCCAAAGAAAATCGCGGTGCGCCCCGTGGCGCGGGCAAGCTGCACATCCTCGGCGGTAAAGCCTTGAAAGATCAGATCGGGCCAGCGTTCGAACCAACGGTTCCACTGTTCAATCCGCGCCACGGTTTCGCGAAAATTCTCGTGATAGACCAGCGTGACATGCACCGCATCGACCCCGCCCGCCCGCAATTGGCGAAAGATGGTTTCGGACCAGTTGGAATATTGCAGCCCGTCGATCAGAAAATTCATTCCGGCACCCCTGACGCCATGTAAGCGGTCTTGACCGTTGTAAAAAACTCGGCCGCATAGCGGCCTTGCTCGCGGGGGCCAAATGAGGACATGCCCCGACCGCCAAAGGGAACATGATAATCCGTGCCCGCTGTCGGCAGGTTCACCATGACACAACCCGCCCGCATATTGGCACGGAAATGATTGGCCCGCGCAAGGCTGCGGGTCATGATCCCTGCGGTCAGGCCAAAGGGGCTGTCATTGGCCAAGGCCAGCGCCTCGGCATAGCTGTCGGCGGGGATAATGGCTGTGATGGGGGCGAACATCTCGGTTTGATTGATCGCCATATCGTTGCGGGTGGCGGCAAAGACGGCGGGGGCCATGAAATACCCGTCGGTCGGACGCTCCAGCCGCTGGCCACCGGTCAACAGCTCCGCCCCCTCGGCGCGGCCCTTGGTGATCCAGTCAAGATTGGACGCAAGCTGGCCTGCGCTGACCACCGGGCCAATCTGCGTGCCCTCGGCCAAGGCATGGCCAACGCGCAGCGCCTCGGCGGCTTTGACCAGTTTTTCGGTAAAGGCCTCCAGCACCGCGCGATGCACGATCAACCGCGAGGCGGCGGTGCATTTCTGCCCCGTGCCGCCAAAGGCCGCGTTGGCCGCATGGGCCACCGCCAGATCCAGATCGCAATCCTCCATGATGAGCATGGGGTTTTTCGACCCCATTTCCATTTGCAACTTTGCCCGATTGCCCAAAACGCGGGCGGCGATGCCCTGCCCCACCTCGACCGAGCCGGTAAAGCTGACAGCGTCCACACCGGGATGGCCGACCAAACGATCTCCCACCTCGCGCCCGGCGCCCATCACCAGATTGAAACAGCCCGGCGGAAGCCCGGCGCGTGAGATGATTTCGGCCAAAGCCACAGCAGAGGCGGGGGTCAGATTGGCAGGTTTCCACACCACCGCATTGCCATAGGCCAAGGCGGGGGCGATTTTCCATGCCGGGGTGGCGACGGGGAAATTCCACGGCGTCACGATGGCCACAACCCCCACCGCCTCGCGCCGCACTTCGATTTCCACGCCCGGACGCACGCTTTCGGCCTGATCCCCTTGCAAGCGCAACGCCTCGGCGGCGAACCAAGTAAAGAACTGCCCCGCGCGATAGACCTCGCCTTTGCCTTCGGCCAAGGGCTTGCCCTCTTCGCGGGCCAAAAGCGCGCCGATTTCGGCAGAGCGGGCCATCAATTCGGTGCCGATCTGCATCAAGGCATCATGGCGGCGCTGAATGCCCGCAGCCCACCAACCGGGCTGGGCCGCACGCGCGGCGGCCACCGCGACATCGACATCGGCCGCCTCGGCCTGTGCAAAATGGCCGATCACATCGGACAGATCCGACGGGTTGACATTGGCGACCGTCTGCGCCCCCGCCTGCCATGCCCCGTTGATGTAGTTTCGCGTCTCGATTGTCATATTCATTCCGTTTTCAAGCAAATCTTGGCCCGCAGGTTACACCCGCGCCAAAGCTTCCATCACACGCCGCGACGTCAGAACCCCGGCCATCTGGCCATTCGCCCCCCGCACCGCCACTTCGTTCGCCCCGGTGGCAAAAACCGCAAAGGCATTTTCCAAAGGCTGATCCGCCGCAATCACGGGCGCATCTGTTGTCAGGGCCACATTTGCATCGGCAAAATCGCCGCACAACAAAATCCGCCCGCGATTCACATCCCGCACAAAGCGGGTGACATAATCATCGGCCGGGTTGGCCAAAATCTCGGCCCCGGTTCCCACTTGGCGCAGCATACCGTCTTTCAAAATGGCGATGTGGTCGCCCAGCAAAAGCGCCTCGTCCAGATCATGGGTGATAAAGACAATCGTTTTGCCCAGCCGCGCCTGAAGCTCTTTGAGCTGCATCTGCATGTCATGGCGGATCAAAGGATCCAGCGCCGAAAACGCCTCATCCATCAGCAAGACCTGCGCATCGGTGGCCAAGGCGCGCGCAAGCCCCACGCGTTGCTGCATGCCGCCCGAAAGCTGCGCGGGATAGCTGTCTTCAAAGCTCGACAGCCCGACAAGGGCAATCTGCTCCAGCGCGCGGCGCTGCGCCTCGGGCTTTGGCACACCATCCAGCTGCAAGCCATAAGCCACATTGTCCAGCACCGAGCGATGCGGCAGCAAGGCGAACTTCTGAAACACCATCGCAATCTTGCGGCGACGGAACGTCTGAAGCTGCAGGGCGTCATAGCCAAGAATATCTTCACCATCAAAGAGGATACGCCCCGCCGTCGGTTCGATCAGGCGGTTGAAATGGCGGATCAAGGTGCTTTTGCCAGACCCCGACAGCCCCATGATGACAAAGGTTTCCCCCGCACGGATCGTCAGGTTGATGTCATGCAATCCCAAAACATGGCCGGTGTCGGCATTCAGTTTTTGCTTGTCCATGCCGGCACGGATCTGGGCCAAGGCGGTCTTTGGATCACGTCCAAACACCTTGGACACAGCTTCAACCTGGATCTTGACCGGGCGCATCTGCGCGTCTTGCGTCACTGCTTGTGTCATGCTCAGTCCTTATGCAGGTTGGCCTGCACCCGGCGGCCATAGCTTTGCGCGATGCGATCAAAGATGATCGCAAGAATAACGATCCCCAGCCCTGCGATCAGGCCTTTGCTGACCTCAAGCCGTTGGATGCCTTGCAGCACCTGATAGCCCAAGCCCCCCGCCCCGATCATCGAGGCAATGACCACCATCGACAGGGCCATCATCGTGGTCTGGTTGATGCCCGCCATGATCGTGGGCATGGCCAAGGGCACCTGAACCGTCCACAACTGTTGACGCGGCGAGGCGCCAAAGGCACGGCTTGCCTCAAGAATTTCGGGGTCTACCTGCCGGATGCCCAGATCAGTCAGGCGAATGACCGGCGGAATGGCGAAGACAATCGTTGCCAAAAGTGCCGGTATCTTGCCCGGACCAAAGAGCATCACAAACGGGATCAGATAGACGAAAATCGGCATGGTCTGCATGATGTCCAGAACTGGCAACATGCCACGGCGCATCCGGTCAGAACGTGACATCGAAATACCCAAGGGCACCCCGATCACAATCGACAGCACCGTTGCGGCCAGCATCAGGGCCACGGTCGCCATCGCCTCATTCCAGACGCCCAAAAAGCCCAAAAGGACCAACAAAACCGCCACCAAGGCCACAGGCTGCCAACGCCGCGCCGCGCCCCATGTCACCGCGCCAAACAGTGCCACGATGGCCCACCATGGCAAGGTTTGCAGCCCCCGCTCCAGCCCGATGATCGCCCGCAAGACGGGCATGAAGATAAGTTCCAGCGTCTCGCCCCAATTGGCCACAATGCTGTTGAACCCTGCATCCAGCGCGCGGCCAAAGCTGCGCGTGTCCCAAAGTTCAGGAAAGCCGGAAGTCATGACGTGGTCCTTCAAGTTTGGGTGCCGCCCACCAAAGCCGCAGGCGACACCAAGTTTCGATCTGGATCAGAGGCTTGCCTTGATCTTTTCCGCGACCTCGGCAGGAACCCATGCCCCCCAGATCGCCTCGTGCTCTTTCAAGAAATACACCGCAAGCTCTTCGGGCGTGGCCCCATTGTCATCGCCCCATGCCAAGACGGCGCTGATCTCATCGTTTGGCACCTGCATTTTCGACAAGAACTCGGCCACAGCGGGGGCTTGATCCTTCAACTCGGACACCACCGCCACCGCGACTTCGCCCGCAGCCCAACCGGTGACTTGCGGATCGGTGCAATTGGCATCGGTCAGGCAGGTGAACTTCTCGCGGTCGCTTTCGGGCATGCCCAGACGCACCAGCTTGTATTTGCCCACCACATCCGAGGGGCCCCAGTAATAGCCAACCCAAGGCTCTTTTTGTGCAACAGCCCGCGCGATCGAGGCTTTCAGGTTCTCACCCGAACCCGGCGAAAACAACTCAAAGCTGCTTTCAAGGCCAAGGGCCTTGTAATAGTTGGTGATGATCACCTCGCTCGCCCAGCCGGGCGGGCCGTTATACAGGCGACCAACGCCGGGGTTCTGGTTGTCCTCAAACACCGCCCAATTGGCCGCAAGATCTTCGATGGTCTTGATCTCTGGGTGATCGGTCAAGACATAGTCCGGCACCCAAAGCCCGTCTTGGCCACCTGCCGAAAAGATATCCGAGGCTTTGTAAACATTGCCCTTTTCCTGCATCTGGTCCCATTGCGCCTGCACGGTCGACACCCAAAGCTCAGGCGCGACGGTGGGCTGCGACCGGGTCAGCATCGAGGTGGCCGTGGGCACCGTATCGCCGGGCACCAATTGTGCGTCACAGCCATAGCCCGAAGCCATGATCTTTTGCGCAACATGCGCCAGCGTTGCAGCCGACAGCCAAGTCATCTCGGCCACCGTCACGGTGCCTGCGGTGCCGCAGTCTTGGGCCATGGCCGGTTGCGCCTGCGCAAGGCCGGCCAAGGCGAGTGCGGCAACTGCCGTAAGCGTTCGTTTCTGTGTCATTCCTAACCCCTCCTGTGATGGCCGGGTGCGCCCCAAGCCATGACTGGGGCGGACTATGGTTCGGAATGCAACTTCAATCAAACGATAAGGAATGAGTTATATTTCAGTTTTTCTGAATTTGCAGACGACCGGCCAAATCGTCGTCAACCTCGATCCCCGCCGCATCCAGCCGACGCCGCGCCGCAACCCGCCGCGCACCGGGCAAACGCGCGCCCTCTTGCGCCTGAATGGCCTCGGCCAAGGCGGCGATCCTGTCCACAAAGCCCGGCGCAAAGGCATCGGGATCAATGGCCACAAAGCATTGGCCCGTGCCGGGTGGCCCGCCCACGGGGCCGGAAAACGGGCTGGCGTCGCGGCTTGCCACTGCGCCCGACAGCGCCGAGGCCAGCACTTCCACCAACAGCCCCATGCCAAAGCCTTTGGCCCCGCCCGATGGCAGCATCGACCCTTTCAACCCCGCCGCGGGGTCTGTGGTTGGCCGCCCCTCGGCATCCAAGGCCCAGCCCTCGGGGATCGGCTCGCCACGACGGCTGCGCAAAATGACCTCGGATTTGGCCACCACACTGGCCGATTGGTCCAGCACAAAGCGCGCGCCCCCTGCCCCATCGGGAACCGCCAAGGCAAAAGGATTGGTGCCGATCACCGGGATACGCCCGCCCACCGGCGCAATCGAGGCGGGGGCATGGGTAAAGCACAGCCCAATGAGGCCCGTCTCGGCGATGCGTTTGGCGTGATGGCCAAGAATGCCGCAGTTGTAAGACCGCCGCACCGTCAGCGCGGCAATGCCACAGGCGCGGGCCGCCTCTTGCAGCGCAGGCAGGCCAAGATCAATCGCCGGATGGGCAAAGCCATGCCCGGCATCCACCACCACCGCCCCCGCACGCGGCTGCGACATTTGCGGTTGGGCGCGGCCATTCACCTTGCCGCAGGTCAGATGCTCGACATAGATCGGCAGATACATCAACCCATGCGAGCGCACGCCATCCTGCTCGGCCCGCCGGATGGACTGGGCCACGGGCCGCGCCTGGGCCAGATCGGCCCCCGCCGCACACAACCGATCCACCGCCAAGGTTTCGATCTCATCAAGGCTTATCCGTATCGGCATCTGGGTCTCTTTCCTGTGCTGTCATGGTCATTGCCTGCCACAGAGGTGATTGCACGCTTCAGATCAACACAGTATTTCTTGCCTAAACTTAAGGGAAACTGAATCATGCTCCGCCTTGAAGCCCTGCGCGCCTTTGTCGAAGTGGCCGATCACGGCAATATAAAGGACGCCTCGGAACGGCTTTATCGCACGCCATCGGCCCTTTCGATGACGCTGAAACAGATCGAAGAGCGGCTGGGCTGTGCGTTGTTTGAGACCGACCGCAAATCCAGCTTAAGCGAGATGGGGCAATTTCTTTATGATCAGTCGGTGGTTTTGCTGCGCGATTATGATCGCGCGATGGAACGGATCGACGCGCAATCCAAGGCGCGCAGCGGGCGGCTGCGCATTGCCTCGGTTCCCTCGGTTGCCACCATGTTGCTGCCGCCCTTCTTGCAAGGCTTCATCGCGCTGCGCCCCGATCTGGATATCGAATTGGTCGACACCGACAGCACCGATGTCAGGCACCTTGTTGAGACGGGACAGGTTGATCTTGGCATTGCTGGGCTGTCTGCCGATGTGCCGGGCCTGTCTGGTATTCCGATTTTTCGTGATCCGTTAATGCTGGTCTGTCGCCAAGACAATCCCTTGGCCGCCAAAGCCGGGTTGCTCGACTGGCCCGATCTTGAAGGGCAGGCGATGATCATGAACGAGGCGGCGCGTGGATTGTATTCCGCCCCTGTGCCGCATCATGGCCAAAAGGCGCATTTTTCGGTGCGCAATGTCGCGTCACTTTTGGCGATGGTGCAGGCGGGCATGGGCATCACGCTGCTGCCCTCTTTGGCCACGGTCAATCTGCCTGCCAGCTTGACGGTCAGGGCGCTGGCCGATCCGGCCTGTATGCGCACCGTCGGCGTCTATTGGCGCGAGGGCAAATTGCTTAGCCCCGTGACACAGCTGTTCAAGACAGAGTTCATCGAGGCCGCCCGCGCCCATGCAAAAGCTTTGGGCATTGATGTGATTGTCTAAGGGGTTTGCCTGTTGGTCAGGCACCGGCCAGAACAGCCCGGCCCAAGGCCGCACCACTGGTCCAGGCGTCTTGGGCATCAGGGCCAAGGCACCAATCACCCGCACAATGCAAGCGCCCTGATACGTCAGAAACATAGGCTTGACCCAAGGCATGGCTGACGCGCGCATAGCGCCAGCGATGGGCCACCGCATAGTGAATCTGCGCCCGGTCACAGCCCAGCGCCTTGGTCAGATGGGGCAGCATCTGGGCGGCAATCTCTTCGGCTGGGGCTTCAAGATGCTGGCGTGTCAGGGTTTGGCCCGCATGGGCAACCCAAGCCTGCCCGGCCTGAGATGACCGCCCCGGCTTGGCGCTGTCGCACAGTATGGTTTGCAGGCCATCCTCATCCGCATTTTGCACTCTCGCAGGCAGATCAGCCACAAGACCGGGCAAGAGCGCCGCCATCAGCGTCAGGCAGGGCGACATCTGCGCGCGCGAAAGCGCCGAGGAAAGCCCATGATCCGCCCCGATCAACCGCAGGATTTGCGGCGCCGGCAGCGCAAGGATCACTTGGTCAAACCGCAACACCTCATCTGCAAAGTGTAGCGCGACTTGTCCCGTCTCGACCGAAACCTGCGTTGCGGTCTCAGCGTGTCGAATATCCAAGCCCAAGGCCAAATGCCGCGCAAAACCCGACATGCCGGGCTGGCCGACATAAGAGGTCGGCCCCGCGTCAGGCCAAGCGGTCAAGGCCCCTGCCCTTGTGGCCGCCTGAACTTCGGCGGCAAACATCGGCTCATGCGCGGCAATCGCAGGTGCGCCGTGGTCGAACTGCAAGCCGCCCTCGGCGCGGCGCGTCGCCAGCCGCCCCCCGACACCGCGGCTTTTGTCAAAGATAACCGGCGACAACCCGGCCCCGGACAGCACACGCGCGCAAGCCAGCCCAGCAACCCCCGCACCCACAATGGCAATGCGCGGCGCGCTCATTGGTAAAGCCCGGCCACCCGCCCCCGCAGCGCCACCAGCGCCAGAACCGTATCAATCGTGGGCGTCGGGGTTTCGGTGATCCGACCCAACTCCTGCACCGAGGCGACAAGGGCATCAATCTCCATCGGGCGGCCCGCATCCAGATCTTGCAGCATCGAGGTGCGATGCGCCCCCACCGCAGCCCCGCCCTCGATGCGGCGATCCACGTCGATCGGAAAGCTCACGCCCAGCTTTTCCGCCACCGCCTGCGCCTCAATCATCATGCGCCGCGCCACCTCGCGCGTGCCGGGATCGGTGCACAAGACATCCAGCGTGGCATGGGTCAGCGCCGAGATCGGGTTGAACGACAGGTTGCCCCACAACTTGACCCACAGCTCATCGCGCAGACGCGGGCGCACCGGGGCCTTCAGACCCGCCGACTGCAAGACCAACGACAGAGCGGCCGCGCGGTCAGACTTTGACCCATCCGGCTCGCCTAGGGAAAAGCGGTTGCCTTCGATATGGCGGATCACCCCCGGCTCGGCCACCTCGGCGGCAGGATAGACCACGCAGCCCAAAACCCGGTCGGGGCCAAAGCCGTTCCATTGCACATCGCCGGGATCCACGCTGCGCAGGCGCGTGCCCTCCAAAGGCCCGCCGATCTTGTGGAAATACCACCACGGCACGCCGTTCACCCCGCTGACGATGGTGGTATTCGGCCCGATCAGGGGCTGCATCGCGGCCACCACGGGCGGCACCGAATGGGCCTTGAGTGTGACGATCACATAATCCTGCACGCCCAGATCGGCGGCATTGGCGCTGGCGCGGAGCTGCACCGTCACCGGCTCAGCCCCCTCCTCAATCAGCGTCAGCCCGCGCGACTGGATCGCCGCCAGATGCGCCCCGCGCGCCACGATGCAGACATCGACCCCCGCCTGCGCCAATTTCACGGCCATATAGCCGCCAATCGCGCCTGCGCCGAAAATGCAGATCTTCATCTCGCGCCCCTTTGCCGATCAGGCCGTCTGCCCAAGGCCCAGCTTTTCGGCCAGACCGATGCGCTGCAACTTGCCCGTGGCACCCTTGGGGATTTCGTCCAGAATGATCACCCGGCGCGGCACCTTGAAATCGGCCATGCGGCTGGCGGCAAACTCGCGGATCTCGCGTTCGGTCGCCGTCTGACCTTCACGCAGGACCACGGCCGCGCCCACCTCTTCGCCCAGCTTTGGATGCGGCATGCCAAAGGCCACCACCTGCTGCACCGCCGGATGATCCAGCAAGACCCCATCCACTTCAAGCGGGCTGATCTTTTCGCCGCCCCGGTTGATGATTTCCTTCAATCGCCCGGTCAGCGACAGATAGCCCTCACCGTCCAAGGCCCCCTGATCGCCAGTGCGGAACCAGCGCCGCCCCTCGGCCTCAAAGAAGTTCTTGGCATTGGCCTCGGGGTTGCCCTCATAGCCAGGCGTGACATTGTCGCCCGAAATCACCACCTCGCCCGTGCCGTCGATCAGGCGGTTTTCCACCTCATGCGCGATGCGGACAAGCGGGCCTGCGGCCACGCCCACCGATCCGGGCTTTTGCGCGCGCGGCGGCAAGGGGTTGCAGGCCATCTGATGGGTGGCCTCGGTCATGCCATAAGCCTCAATCACCGGGGCGTTGAAGGTCGCCTGCAACTCCAGCATCACCTGCGCGGGCAAAGAAGCCGAGGACGAGCGCAGGAACCGCAAGGGATGGGCGGCAATCACCTCGGCATTGCGACCGGCACGCGACAAGATCGCCTGATGCATGGTCGGCACCGCCGTGTACCAAGTGGGCTTGGCCTCGGCCATCCAGCCAAAGAACTTCAGCGCATCAAAGCCCGGCGCGCACCAGACCGATGCCCCTGCGGCCAGCGAGGCGGTGACGGCGGCAATCAGCCCGTGAATATGGAACAAGGGCATCACGTTCAGGCAGCGATCCGCAGGCGTCAGCGCCAGCGACGCGCCGATGTTATGGGCCGAGGCCACAAGGTTCGATTGCAGCAAAGGCACGATCTTGGGCCGCGAGGTGGTGCCTGAGGTGTGCAGGATCAGCGCAATCGCCTCCGGCCCGGGCTGGCCTGCCGGGGCAGGCTGGGCCGCCGGGCTGCCGGTCAGGCGGAACTGCCCCGCCGGGCCTTCGGTCACCGGATGCAGCCGCAGGATCGACAGGCCCAAAGGTTCAGCCGCCGCCAGCGCCGGGCCATCATAGCCCGCCGGCACGACCAACGCCTTGGCGCGCAGATCGCCCAGATAAAAGGCATATTCCTCACGGGTATAGGCCGGGTTCAGGGGTGCCGTCACCGCCGCCTGGGCAATGGTGACAAAGGCCGCCGCCATTTCGGGCCCATTGGGCAGCACAATCGCCACCCGGTCCGCCGCCCCAATGCCAAAGCCGCGCAAAGAGGCCGCAACCTCAGCCGACAGCGCGCGCAGATCGCCAAAGCTCATCCAGTCGCGCCCCGGCGCGCCCAGCGCCTTTGAAGCCCCATCCTTGTCGGCCAAGAGGGCCGCGAGTGTCGCCGTCATGTGAACTCTCTTCTACGTCAGGTCTTTGGAACAGATCCGCGGGGGCGCCCTCTCAGCGCGCCGCCGCATAATAGGCAACCTTGCGCTCCAGATAGGCCAGGAACTCGGACAAGGCAAAGGCCAGACCGAACAGCACGATCAAAACCGCCCAGAACTCGGCCATGAGGAACTTGCTGGAATACAGCTCGAACAAGGCCCCAAAGCCGACGATCGAGATCAGAAGCTGGCCAATGATCACACCCTTGACCGCGCGGATGACGCCAATGCGCACTCCGCCCAGAATTTCGGGCAAAGCCGCCCAGAAATACACCTTTACAAAGGCATCCAGAGGGCTTGCGCCAAAGCTGCGCGCCATTTCCACCAAAGACCGGTTGATCTGACGCACCCCGGCGCGGGCGTTCAGGATGATGATCCAGATCGCGAACAGCGTGGTGGTGATAATCACCGTGCGGGTGCCAAAGCCGAACAGCACCATCAGCACCGGCACCAAAGCGGTCAGCGGGGCCGACAGGAAAATATTGACCCAAGGCAGCAGCATCTCATCCAAAATGCGGCTTTTGCCCATCATGATGCCCACCGGAATGCCAATCACCACGGCGAAAAACACCCCAGCCGAGAAAGCATAGGCCGTGATCCCCAGCGCCTTTAAAAAGGCAGGCGTCGGCACCAGCGCAAAAAGCGTCATCATCACTTCGGAAAACGGCGGGATGAAAAAGGTCACCTCCGCCTGACCGACGGCTTCCCACAACAGGGCCCACAGGATCAGCGACGACAAGGCAGGCAGTTTATAGCCGAATACGGTCATGCTGCCCTCACTCGACATAGCTGCGAAGGGACGCCCAGATATTATCGACAATGTCGAGATATTCGGGGTCGCGGCGGATGTTGTCCACGCTTTTGTCGCGGAAGCTGGACGGGCGGATGATTTCCGAAACCCGGCTGGGGCGTGGCAACAGAATGGCGATCTGGTCCGAGACATAGACCGCTTCTTCGATGGAATGGGTCACGAAGATAAAGGTCTTTTTCTCGTTCTTGACCAGTTCCAAAAGGTCTTCTTGGAACTTGCGGCGGGTTTGCTCATCCACGGCCGAGAAAGGCTCGTCCAACAGCAGCACCTGCGCGTTGACCGACAGCGCGCGTGCCAAACCAACCCGCTGGCGCATACCGCCCGAAAGCTGATGGGGGAATTTGTGTTCAAACCCCGCAAGACCCACCTCGCGGATATATTTCTCGGCAATCGCCTCACGCTCGGATTTGGCCACGCCGCGCAATTCCAGCCCAAAGGCCACGTTGCGGATGACGCTGGCCCAAGGCATCAGCGCGAAATCTTGGAACACGAAAGACCGGTCCGGGCCGGGGCCGGTCACCTTGGTGCCGTTCACCTCGATCTCGCCCGAGGTGGCAGGCAAGAGACCCGCGATGATCTTCAGAAGCGTGGTCTTGCCACAGCCCGACGGCCCCAAAAGCGAGGTCAACTCGCCGCGCGGGAACTCAAGCGACAGGTCCTTGAGCGCCTGCACGTCGCCGTAAACCTTGGACACGTTGCGCACCGACACAGCGCTGTCGGTGGCGGGCACGGCGGGCGCGGTGGTTGGCTTAATCTGAGACATATCCACGATTGTTCCCTTCAAAGAGGATGTTTTCCAACTTCTCAAGCAGGTTCAGAAAGATGACTGCGAGAAGGATGATCGAAAAGATTGCCGCATACATGCTGGGATAATCGGCAATCGACCGGCTGTAGGTGATGATATCGCCCACACCCGTCGGCGTGATTTTCAACTCGGACAGGATCGCCCCGATGAACCCCGCCGAAACCCCCAGACGCAAACCCGAAAAGATCACGGGAGAGGCGGCTGGCAGAATGATTTTCAACAGCACGTCGCGATCACGCGCCATGAAAGACGTGGCCATTTCCTTCAATGACCCCGGCGTGTTGCGCACCGCCGAGGCGGTGTTCAGCACGATGACCGGCATGGCCATGATGCAAACCACAAAGACCTTGGAGGTCAGGCCAATGCCATAAACCATCACCAAAATCGGGATCAGCGCCGCCAAAGGCGCGGCTTGGGCCACGATGAAGATCGGCGAGAACAGCCATTCAAAACCCCGGCTCAGCCCGATCCACAAACCGATGCCAATGCCAAAGACCGCCGAAATCGCCACCCCCACCACCAGCGGCCGCAAGGTTTCGGCATAGGCGACGAACAGGCTGCCATCCAAGGCCATCGACAGGAGCGCGCCCATCGATTCCACAAAGGTCGGAAAGGCATAGCTGATCGGCACACGGCCCGCGATTTCCCACGCGCCAAAGACCAAGGCGGCGGACAAGAGTTTCAAAAGAAGGGAACGGTTTTGCATTGGGTGAAAGTTCCGCCTTGCGCAGGGATGGGATGGGCAACAGTGGGCTGCCGGCGCAGATGCGCCGACAGCCAAAGTCACAAGATCACTTCATCGCCGCATCAAGCGGGGCGAAATACCAAAAGTCTTCGGGGTTCATGGATGCCGGATCGCCCTCAAGCTGGCCCGACAGCGCATACCATTCCAGATCGGCCATTGCGGCATCACGCCCACCGCCATTGGGGTCATAGAGACCGCCTGCCACGGCATCGGTGTAGAACCCGTCCAACTCGGCCAGAACTTCGGCCGGAAGCTGGCCAATCGGGCCATCGGGGCTGGTTTCGCGCGCAATGATGGTGGGGTCTTTCGACATATCCGACCAAGTGCTGTGCAGCGCCTTAACCAGAACGTTCACCGCCTCTTCATTCGCCTGAATCCAATCGAGATTGGCGAACAGCGCCTCATCGCTGGCCTTCACTTCGAACATCGGCAGCGAGTTGAACCGATCCCCGGCCTCGGCGATGATCTTGTTGCGGTTGGACAAATCAAGGATCGTGGCATTGGCCTGACCGGCCAGCATGGCGGCCACGCGGTTGCCCGAACCTGGCACATAAGACCGCTCGCCAAACTTGATGCCTTCGCGGTCTTCAATCACGTTGGCGATGGAATCGGTGCCGCCGCCGCGCGAATGCAGCATGATCGGCTGGCCATCCAGATCCTTGAGCGTGTTGAATTCCTTGGTCGTCACCGGGAAGAACACCAGACGCGACAGCTGGAAGATGATCCGCACCGGCGCTTTCGAGCGCTGCATGGCGGCATAGGGGGTGCCAAAGGCGATATCCATATCGCCGCTCAGCACGGCCTGAATGGCCAGCTCTTCTTCGGCAAAGGCCGTCCATTCATAGTCAAGCCCATTGGCCTTGGCACGATCCAGCGCCACAAAGAAGGCCGCCATTTCGTCTGAGGGCGGCTCGGCCAATGCGATACGGATGGTTTCAGCCTGGGCTGCGGAGACCAGCACAGTGGTCGCAACCGCGACGCTGGCCAGTTTGGCAAAGAAAGTCTTCATGATTCTCCTCCCTGAGAAATCTGTTTACTTCCGGTTTTGCCCGGTCAGGCTTCGTGTCGTCCCGTCCCGAGCGGCTCGTCTGTCTTGTTCGTCACACCTCACCAAAAAGCCGTTTGGCGACGGATCCCAGATGCTTGCGCATCGCCTCATAGGCAGCCCCGGCGTCACGCGCGGTGATGGCGGCGGCAATGGCCTCATGTTCGGCAAAGCTGGAATGATCGGGCGACGGATGCGCGCTTTCGCGCGTCACGCTGCCCCAAGCCACGGCGCGGCGGACCTCGTTCAATTGATCGAACAGCGTCAACAGCAAGAGATTGTCGCTGGCTTCGGCCACGGCGCGGTGGAACAGATCGTCTTGGGTTTCATATTCATGCCATGTGGTCGCAGCCTTGGCGCGCTCCATCGCGCGCCGCATCCGCTGCAACGCCTCGCCCGAGGCATTGACGGCCGCCTCACGCGCAATCGCAGGCTCAATCGCCATCCGCGCGCGCATCATGCGAAAGGGGGTCAACTGGCGACCAAGCTCGGTCATCGCGTTGCTGGGGGCTTTGGGCGCGGTGCCGTCAGAAATGAAGGTGCCCTTGCCGACATGACGCCAGATCAGCCCATCACGCTCAAGCGAATCAAGCGCCTTGCGCAGCGTCGCACGCGACATGCCCAACTCTTCGGTCAAATGCCGTTCAGGCGGCAATCTGCCGCCACGCGGATGGCCACCGTCAATAATGAAAGACCGCAGCCGCGCCACTGGATCCAAAGTTTCAGATGCCTGATCGGGCATTAACCATTCCCCACATTGGTAGACCAATTTCGCTGAAATCCAGCAATACACGCGATCAATAATGCAATCAATCACAAATTGGTTCGTAATTCCCCCGAATATGGCAACCAATAGGATTGATTTCGAAAATTGGCTACGATAGGTTTCCGCCATCCCACCCTGCAAGAGGTATGACATGTCTGATTTCGTGATCCCCGCTCCGAAAACGCCCTCGATTCCGGTCAGCGGCGGCGGTGCGTTTCCTGTGCGCCGCGTTTATTGCATTGGGCGAAACTACGCCGCCCATGCCATCGAGATGGGGCATGATCCGGACCGTGAGGCGCCGTTCTTCTTTCAAAAGAACCCCAACAACCTTGATTCGACGGGCGAGTTTCCCTATCCGCCGCACAGCACCGATGTGCACCATGAGGTGGAGCTGGTTGTCGCGCTGAAATCGGGCGGCACCAATATTCCCTTGGACAAGGCACTCGATCACGTCTGGGGCTATGCGGTGTCCTTGGACATGACGCGCCGCGATTTGCAGGGCGAGGCGAAAAAGCTGGGCCGTCCGTGGGAAATTGGCAAAGCTTTTGAACGCTCGGGCCCGGTGGGTCCGTTGCAGTCGGTTGAAAAGGTTGGGCATCTCGACCACGGGCGGATTGAGCTGAAGGTCAATGGCGCGCTGCGCCAAGAAGGCGACATGAACCAGATGATCTGGAAAGTGCCGGAAATGATCTCGTATCTGTCGGAATATTTCGAACTTCAGGCGGGTGACATCATCATGTCCGGCACCCCGTCGGGCGTGGGCGCGGTGGTGCGTGGCGATGTGATGGAGGCCAGCATCGAAGGTCTGGGCAATCTTGTGGTCAAGGTCGTCTGATCGCCCGATCTGACCCCTTTCTTCGCAAATCTTCTGGCGGGCGCGTCGCGACAAGCGGATGCGCCCGCCAATATTGCCAACACAGTCATAATGTCGCATAGCCCTTGCAGACAGTCGCTTTCGGTCAGCCGCAGATCGGTTTAGGGTGGCGCTGTTCTTTCGTGCCGCAATGCGGCAGAAGGCGGCACGAGACGACGCGACACAGGACCATTCAGGGCAACCCAAGGCGGCGCACCCGCACTGACAACCATTCTACGGACAAAGGCCAGACCATGACCAACGCGACCCATCCCGATATCATCGTCACCAAGGTGGACGAAGCCCCGCAACTGGCTTCGGCATCGCTGTTGCCGATCATCCGCGCCTTTGCCGCCCCGGCTGGGGTGACAATCGGGACGCGTGACATCTCGCTGGCCGGGCGCATCATCGCCGCCTTCTCCGACCGCCTGCCCGCCGACAAACGCCAAAGCGACGATCTGGCCGAACTCGGCACGCTGGTGACAACGCCCGCCGCCAATGTCATCAAGCTGCCGAATATCTCGGCCTCGGCCCCGCAGCTGATTGCCGCCGTCAAGGAATTGCAGGCGCAGGGCTATGACCTGCCCGATTATCCCGAAAACCCGGTGACCGAGGCGGAAAAGGAAAACCGCCGCCGCTATGACGCGGTCAAGGGCTCGGCGGTGAACCCGGTCTTGCGCGAAGGCAACTCTGACCGCCGCGCGGCGGTGGCCGTGAAGAACTACGCCAAGGCCAACCCCCATTCCATGGGCGCTTGGGCGGCTGACAGCAAAACCCATGTCTCCACCATGTCAGCGGGCGATTTCCGCTCGAATGAAACCTCGGTCACGCTGACCGAGGCGCAGGCCGGTGCGGCGCGCATCGAACATACCGCCGCCGATGGCACGGTCACCGTGCTGAAAGACGGCATCAAATACCCCGCCGGCACCGTTGTGGATTGCACCTTCATGTCGGCCAAGGCCTTGCAGGCGTTTTTGGCCGAACAGGTCGCCGCATCCAAGGCCAAGGGCGTTCTCTTCTCGATCCACCTCAAGGCCACGATGATGAAGGTCTCTGACCCGATCATCTTTGGCCATGCCGTCAAGGCCTTCCTTGCCCCGGTTTTTGAAAAGCACGGCGCAGCACTTGCCGCCGCAGGCGTTGACGCCAACTCGGGCCTTGGCGCGATGATGGAACGCGTCGCCACCATGCCGAACCACGCGGCGGTTGAGGCCGACATCGCCGCCACCATCGCTGACCGCGCGCCGATGTATATGGTGAACTCCGACAAGGGCATCACCAACCTGCATGTGCCTTCGGATGTGATCGTGGATGCCTCGATGCCCGCCCTGATCCGCGCAGGTGGCAAGGGCTGGGGCCCCGATGGCAAGGCCGCGGATACCAATTGCGTCATCCCCGACAGCTCTTACGCCGCCGTCTATGACGAGACGATCAATTATTTCAAGAAAACCGGCGCGCTTGATCCGGCGACCGCAGGCACTGTGCAGAACATCGGCCTGATGGCGCAAAAGGCCGAGGAATACGGCTCGCACCCGACGACCTTTGAAATCGCCGCCGATGGCATTGTGCGGATGATCGCCGCCAATGGCGATGTGCTGCACCAGCATAGCGTGGAAAAGGGCGACATCTGGCGCGCGGCCTCCACCCGCAAGGCCCCCATCGAAGATTGGGTGCGTCTGGCGATTGACCGGCAAAAGGCCGAGGGCTGTCAGGCGATCTTCTGGCTGGACGCCACCCGCGCCCATGACGCCGAGCTTATCAAATACGTCAAACCGATCTTGGCGGCCGCAGGCGTGGCCGGTAAGTTCCAGATCCTCGCCCCACGTGAGGCGACGCGGCTGTCGCTGGAAACCATCCGCAAGGGCGAAAACTCCATCGCTGTCACCGGCAACGTGCTGCGCGACTATCTGACCGACCTGTTCCCGATCTTGGAACTTGGCACCTCGGCCAAGATGCTGTCGATCGTCAAGCTGATGAACGGCGGGGGCCTGTTTGAAACCGGCGCTGGCGGCTCGGCCCCGAAGCACGTCCAGCAACTGGTCGAAGAAAACCACCTGCGCTGGGATTCCTTGGGCGAATTCTGCGCGCTTGGCGAAAGCCTAAAGTTCCTCGCCGATGTGAAGGGCAATGAAAAGGCCCGCATCTTGGGCAAGGCCGTGGATGCCGCGACCCAAGGTGTTCTGGACCACGACAAATCCCCCAAGGGCCGCGTCGGCCAGACAGACAACCGCGACAGCCATTTCTACTTTGCGCTTTATTGGGCACAGGCCTTGGCCGCACAGACCGAAAGCGCCGAACTCGCCGCCCATTTCGCCCCCATCGCCAAGGCACTGGCCGAAAATGAGGCGAAGATTCTGGCCGAAATCGCCGCCGTTCAGGGCAAGCCTGCGGATCTCGGCGGCTATTACCACACCGATGAGGCCAAGACGGTCGCCGTGATGCGCCCGTCGAAAACCTTCGTCGAGATCTTGGGCTAACCGCACTCAGGCGGCCTTGATGCATCCGCATCAGGGCCGCCCGACGGCTGGCCTGCACTCCCTCCAATATAAAGGCATGACAGATGACATGGGGCCGCATTCAAACCGCTGACGGGCGCGTCCTGTCTGGCATCCTTTCTGAAACCGAGCTTCAGCCGATGGCAGGCTTTGCCAGCACCACCCCGGCAGGCCCCTCCCTGCCCTTGGCCGATGCCACCCTCTTGGCCCCCTGCCAGCCCGGAAAATTCATTGGCCTGTGGAACAACTACCGCGCCGCCGCCGAGAAAAACGGCAATGCCATTCCGACCACACCCCTGTGGTTTTTAAAACCCGACACGTCCGTCGTGGGCCATGGCGCCACTGTCACGATCCCGCCCCAAGCGGGCCGGGTGATCTTTGAGGGCGAATTGGGCGTGGTCATCGGCACCCGCTGCCGCAACGCCAGCTTGGCCGAGGCCGAGGCGGCGATTTACGGCTATACCTGCATCAACGATCTGACCTCGCTGGATATTCTGAACGCCGACCCGTCATTCCCCCAATGGACCCGCGCCAAGGGCTTTGACGGCTTTGGCGTGATCGGCCCCCATATCGTCTCCGGCCTTGACTGGCGCGATCTGACCATCCGCACGCTGGTGAACGGGCGCGAGCGGCAATCCTATCCCGCCGCCGACATGATCCTGTCCCCGGCCGAGATCGTGCATCACCTGTCACAGGATATCACGCTGATGCCCGGCGATGTCATCGCCGTCGGCACCTCACTGGGCGCGCGTCCGGTCAAGGCGGGCGATGTGGTGACCGTGGTGATCGACGGCATCGGTGCCGCCGAAATCACTCTGGCCTGAAGGCGTATGGCGGCGCGGTGAAACCCCGCGCGCGCTTCTGCGTGCGTCGCAAGACGACTGGCCAATGACGGCGCAATCTGGCGACAAAACAGCAGAAAACCGCCCTTTCCCAAAAGAGAAACCGGGCGGGGATTTTCATCGTCTTGGCAGTTTATGGAAGGATTTGGAGCGGGTGACGGGTGCTGCATCCTCGCCTAGGCTCCACGACGCACGTAACACTCTGTTTTTAAACGATACTGCTTAGACCAGTTCATGGCAAGTAGGCTCTTTGTGGTCTACCATATGGTCTACCCGCCGAGGGGCTGGATGTGTTCATCCTCAGCGACACCAACCCTTCTGAGAAATCCGTTAATGATGGTGGTGAGGGGGGGCATGGACCACAGGGGGATACCCGGATCGTTATACACAAGCTCTGCCAGCGGGGGGTATTTTGAGATTTGGGGAAGAGGGTTAACCACTATCCCTATGGTTGTATATCTCTGACCTTGGGGGGAATACTAGAGGCCGGACCTTGGGTGTCATCAAAAGTGTGGCCCAACGCCAGCATCAAATGTCTCTGACTGGATGGAAATCAGGACTATGGTGCCGTTTTGTAAGGTTACAGCCATAATGGCGGGGGTCTAGCTCACCCACTGTCCGGACATTTTGCTATATAACTCTTATAGCTTTTTGTCCGGTCAGGCAAAACTCAGATGGGGTTTCCTGATAGCCCCCCAGCCCCTCTCAAGAATTTGAACCCAATCCTGCAGTGGGACAGAACCACCCATTAGTAACACATTAGGGGCATCTGCTTGCCGTTCACCCACTTGGTCTGAGACAATGAAGAGGTGCTGGTGGGAGTTCCATCTTCCAGCGTTCTCAGCCTCAAACTCAATGATGAACATACCGCAACGGACAAGCTCAGGGATTGCTTTGAGCCGGGATGTTGTTCTGACCTTGCTGCGTTGCAAGAGTTTCTCAGCATTGGCAATTGATGTCACCAGATCGGGCCGCATCTTTGTAAGATCGCATCTAGTCAGCCTTCCAGAGGTCAACAGACCCATCGATTGAGAAGAACGACTGCCGCTCTTCGCTCCAAACAACGGAAGAGTAACAAGAATCGCTGCCTACACCACCCTTGCCTCCCGCGTCTTTGCATCCAGTACCATGAGTTGCGAAGAGAACCACCGTCTCCTGCCCAATGCCATACTCGAAGGTCACGGACGTGGGACTGAACGCACCTTGTCGGAAGTAGGTCGTTCCATCGACTATGAGGTAGAAGCCACAGCCACCCGACCCACACCAAGCATGGCCGATGTTTGAGCAATGGAACTGAGGGACTAAAGCTGTCGCCTGCTTGCCCGATGGCGTTATCTGGATGTCGTAGACGCTGTCAGGGGCTAAAGTCAGCACACCCTTTTTAGGCTTATCTGTATCTTCCTCGTCGATCTTGGGCAGAACCGAGGCTTGTTCCTCATCGCACTGAGCCTGATAGTATTGGACGATCTCGTCGATCTGGGCTGCGTTGTCGATCCGGGCTACAGAATTGTTCTCAGCGAAAGCAAACAAGGGCAACAGGGTAACGCCTACTAAGATGCTCAGGTGGCGCAAACCAATACCGGTCATTTCGCTGACCACACGAAGCCAATTGCATTAAGCCTCCCTAGTCTCTCCGGCACTAACTTAGCTTTCTTGATCCGTTGACTCCCTACCCATGCTCCAAGATTGAAGCCATGCTCAATATGCTTCTGCGGCACGTTGCAATGTCCCTCTCGAAAACGGTAGGCCGAGAGCACCTCAAACGCTTCGTCCCAATTCGCGGCCAGAGCGTTCCAAACAAATCCTATTGAATCAAGTCTCTGCCGCCTATCGACTGTTATCTTATGCTGCTGCCTTCTTTGAACGGAAACCCACTGCCCCAAGCCGAATCCATCCTCAACGTGGCCGCCGGGAACCTTACAATGGCCTTCTCTCGCCTTAAAAATAAGCAACTTGCTAAAGCCTTCTTCCCAAGAATCAGCATACACATCCCAGATGAAATCTATCACTTTGAACCGCCCCGGATTTATCGGAGGGTGATTTGTTCATATTTCAGGCGACCATATCGAGTGAGTTCAGGTTTGCATAGAACGCCTCCTCTGCTTCTGCGGGCGGGATATAACCGATGGGGCCAAGAAGGCGGCGATTGTTATACCAATCGACCCATTTCAAGGTTTCCCATTCGACCTCGCGCATCGATTTCCATGGGCCGATCTGGTTGATGACCTCGGTTTTGAAGAGGCCTATCACACATTCGGCAAGGGCATTATCATAGGCATCGCCGACGGTGCCTACGGAAAGATCGATCTCTGCCTCGGCCAGGCGCTCAGTATACTTGATGGACAAGTATTGGGAGCCACGGTCCGAGTGATGAACCAAGCTCTTGTTATCTGGCGTCTTTCTTTGCCAGATCGCTTGCTCCAGGGCGTCGAGCACGAACTGTGTCTTCATCGAGGTCGAGGCACGCCAGCCGACAATACGACGCGCAAACACATCGATCACGAATGCCACGTAGACCGTCCCAGACCAAGTTTGCACGTAGGTGAAATCTGAAACCCACAGCTTGTTCGGACGGTCTGCCATGAACAGTCGGTTCACCTTGTCATCTGGGCAGGGCTGCGATGTGTCAGGGTTCGTGGTGACAACCTTTTTGCCCCGAAGCACACCTTTGAGGCCCAAATCGCGCATCAAACGCTCCACAGTGCATCGCGCGACGTCCTGATTGCCTCTGAGCAAGACGTGCCAGATCTTCCGCGCCCCATAGAGCTTACGGTTGTCTTTCCAGGCGGCATCGATCTTGATGCAGAGATCCGCGTCCGACTTTGCCCGAGCCGAAGCACGATCAGGATCACGCCCGATGGCGCGACGCTCATAATAGGTAGACTGGGCGATTTGCAGCATTTTGCACATCGGCTCGACCCCGAACTGTCCCCTATGTTCTTCAATGAAAGCAGTCACTTGCGAAACGGGCGGTCGAGCTCCGCCATTGCAAAATATGCTGATGCCTTCTTCAGTATCTCGTTAGCCTGACGCAGTTCACGGTTCTCACGTTCAAGCTCTTTTATTCGAGCTTTATCGGCACTGGTCAGACCTGGCCGTTCGCCACCATCACGCTGGGCCTGACGCACCCAAACGCGAAGGCTGTCCGGCGAACAACCCAATTTGCCTGCAATCGCCACCAGCGCAGAAGCTTCGCTTTGATACTCATCGCGGTGTTCCAGCAAAAGCCGCACCGCGCGTTCGCGGAACTCGGGTGAATACGGCTTCGACGTCTTCTTCTTTTGTGCATGTTCCATAACGGGCAATTCTCCGAGAGTTTTGCCCTCCGGTAAACCCGGGGCGGTTCAACTGGTCTAAGCAGTATCGTTTAAAAACAGAGTGTTACGTGCGTCGTGGAGCCTAGGCGAGGATACAGCACCCGTCACCCGCTCCAAATATTCGCGTCAGATCAGGGAAATCTCCCTCTAAGATACTGAAAACACTCTGAAATCATTGGGGCCTCACCGCCTCTTTCAACCATTTTTCTAAAACAGCAATGGGATAGCCTGAGCCATACGCTTGTCCTATTCCACTTGTCGTCCAACCACCGATTTGGTCAACGATATCAGCAGGACACTCAACAGCCCGTAACCGATCACGCATGGAATGTCTGAAGCTGTGCAATGAGCAATCTGGACTGATGAACGGTCTTAGCCACTTGTTGATGCTTGCACTGGCTGAGTTTGAATTTGTCACATCACCCTTGTTGTAGCGGGGAAAAGCGAAGTCTCCGGGTTTCGTCATGGCAACAATTCGTTCAGCCGCCCACAATGACTGACCAACCAATGGAATGGTTCTCTTTGAGCTGTCAGTTTTCAATGTACGCCAAGGATGGGGCCGCACGTGCACGACAGGAATACCACCGCTCAGGTCGAAGTCATCACAAAGCAACCCTGCCGCCTCCGCTAAACGCATCCCAGTGTCAGAAATCAGGGAAACCAGCCAACGTATATCGTCATCTTCTTGCCTACAGGCAGCTTGGATTTTATGGATCTGGGGAATGGTGATGGCTTGCCGCTTTTTTGTTCCAGCTTTCTTGTCGAGGAAAACACCTGAAAAAGGGTTTTGGAATTTTAGGTCCAGCTCGTGAACATTGAAGTTGAAGACAGCGGTTAGACAATTCAGCAGACGCCCTACGCTCGATCCGACCAGTCCCTTCTTGCGTAAGCCATCTCTAAATGCGAGGGCATCGGCACGGGTATACAGGCCCAATTCTTTGTCCCCGGCGACATCAATCAGATAACCACAGGCACGGCGCGATACGTTGAAGAAGACTTTGGATTTGTCTTGCCCCTTGTGTCGAAAATACACGTCCAACGAATGAGATAGCTTCGGACCTAAATCATCCCGAACAGCCTGAACCGTTGTCATACTATGCGATCCCCCCACGACTTTTAGCCGATGGACACCGGGTAGGTTGGGGTTAGCGACACGCAATTGGTGCCAGTATTCTTCAAGTTTCGCCGCTGCGATGAGGGACCTGACTTTGGCAACCGAGGCTGATTTGGTCTTTAGCCCTTCAACAATCCGATCCGTGTCGTAGTGGTCCAACAGGTCATTCGGAATCCTGCGCGAGAAGTAAAAGAAGCCGCGTCGTGTGTAAGTGAATGGGACTCTTTTGGTCTGCAATTTGGTCTACACTCCAGAACAAGAGGCGGTGAGGCCCCAATGATTTCAGAGTGTTTTCAGTATCTTAGAGGGAGATTTCCCTGATCTGACGCGAATATTTGGAGCGGGTGACGGGAATCG
The DNA here is from genome assembly GCA_965284335.1 of Tabrizicola sp. Lineage (GTDB taxonomy): Bacteria > Pseudomonadota > Alphaproteobacteria > Rhodobacterales > Rhodobacteraceae > Tabrizicola_A. The sequence goes on from OZ260076.1 coordinate 2,182,649, forward strand.
AACCCGTGTCTTTAGCTTGGAAGGCTAAGGTCTTACCATTACACAACACCCGCGCTTGGGGTTAGATAACACCGCCGGGCGGCAGGCTCAAGCCTTGGGGCCGGGAAAATCCGCGGGGCTCGGTGGGTCACGGCAGGCTTGACCCACGCCGCAGCTTGGGGCAGGTGAGGCGCATGCTGATCTTCAAGATATTCCGCCGCCCCGAATGGGATGCATTTCGCGCCGCAGGCAAGACCCGTGGTGCGCCGGTTGATCTGGCCGATGGCTACATCCATTTTTCCACCGCCGCCCAAGTGGCCGAAACCGCCGCCAAATGGTTCGCCGATGACAGCAATCTGGTGCTTGTCGCCTTTGACGCCACAAGCTTGGGCGCGGAGCTGAAATGGGAACCCTCGCGCGGGGGGGCACTCTTTCCGCATCTTTATCGTGAATTGACGCTGGCCGATGTGGTTTGGGACAAATCCCTGCCCTTGGGTGCTGCGGGCCATATTTTCCCCGAGGGCGTGATTTGACACCGACAGACCGTCTGGCCGAACGTCTGGGCCTTGCCCTTTTGCACCGCTTTGACCCCGAGCGCGCGCATGGGCTGTCACTTTTGGCGCTGCGTGCCGGGCTTGCCCCCCGGCCCGGCCCTGTGCAGAGCGCGCGGCTGGCAACCAAACTTGCTGGGCTGAACCTGCCCAACCCCGTCGGCCTTGCGGCGGGCTATGACAAGAACGCCACCGCCTTGGGCGCGCTGGTGAAATCGGGCTTCGGCTTTGTCGAGGTGGGCGCGGCCACCCCCCTGCCCCAACCCGGCAACCCCAAACCCCGGCTGTTTCGCCTGAGCCAAGATCGTGCGGTCATCAACCGCTTTGGCTTTAACAACGAAGGGGCCGAGGCGATTGCCGCCCGCCTTGCCGCCCATCCGCGCGGTGCGGTGCCGGTGGGTCTGAACCTTGGGGCCAACAAGACCAGCACCGACCGCGCCGCCGATTTCGCCCGTGTCTTGGCGGTTTGCGGTGCGCATGTTGATTTTGCCACCGTGAATGTCTCGTCGCCCAACACCGAAAAGCTGCGCGATTTGCAAGGTGCGGCGGCGCTCTCGGCCCTGCTGGCGGGCGTGATGGACACCCGCGCGGGCCTGTCACGGCGCATCCCGATCTTTTTGAAAATCGCCCCGGATTTGAACAGCGACGAGTTGGCCGAGCTGGCCGAGGTGGCGCTGGCCGCAGGTGTGGATGCGATCATTGCCACCAACACCACCCTGTCGCGTGAGGGGCTGACCTCGGCCCATAAGGGCGAAGCAGGCGGGCTGTCCGGCGCACCCTTGTTCGAAAAATCGACCCGCGTTCTGGCACAGCTGTCGCAGTTGACCGAAGGCCGTCTGCCGCTGATCGGCGTGGGCGGGGTGGGCAGCGCCGATCAGGCCTATGCCAAGATCCGCGCCGGGGCTTCGGCGGTGCAGCTTTACAGCGCCTTGGTCTATGGCGGGCTGTCACTGGTCGGCGAAATCGCCCATGGGCTTGAGGCGCTTTTGGCGCGCGATGGCTATGACAATATCACCCAAGCCATCGGCACCAATCGCGGCGTCTGGCTTTAACAAATTGTGCGGCTTGCGCCGCACGTTTTTTTCTCGCCTCTGGCCTGCGGCCAACCGGCTCGGGTTTGCGCTCCGCGCGGGAGTATTTTGCAAGGCGCAAATCCCAAAGCCGTGGTTTATGAGATTTGCGGGCGTTGGCATCCTTTGCGGGGGTGACGAGATGCGCAGCCCCCTTTCCCCGGGCCGCGAAGGGCGCTACATCGAAAGCCAAAGATGCATGCGGGAGATGGGCCATGGCCGAGGACGGTTTGAACAGCTACATGACAGGGCCGGATGAGGCTGGGCGCTTTGGTCTGTTCGGTGGGCGGTTTGTGTCAGAAACGCTGATGCCGCTGATCCTTGATCTTGAGGCGCGCTATGAACATGCCAAGACCGATCCGACCTTCTGGGCCGAGATGGACGATCTGTGGAAGCATTACGTCGGCCGCCCTTCGCCCTTGTATCTCGCCCAGCGCCTGACCGAACATCTGGGTGGCGCCAAGGTCTATATGAAGCGCGACGAGCTGAACCACACCGGCGCGCATAAGATCAACAATGTCTTGGGCCAGATCATTTTGGCGCGGCGCATGGGCAAGACGCGCATCATCGCCGAAACCGGCGCGGGCCAGCATGGGGTGGCCACCGCCACCGTCTGCGCCAAGTTCGGGCTGAAATGCATCGTCTATATGGGGGCCCATGATGTTGAACGTCAGGCCCCGAACGTCTTTCGCATGCGGCTTTTGGGGGCCGAGGTTATTCCGGTCACCTCGGGCCGCGGCACCTTGAAGGATGCGATGAATGACGCGCTGCGCGATTGGGTCACCAATGTGCGCGACACCTTCTATTGCATCGGCACCGTCGCAGGCCCGCACCCCTACCCCGCCATGGTGCGCGATTTCCAGTCGATCATCGGCAAGGAAGTGCGCTGGCAATTGGCCGAGCAGGAAGGCGAAGGCCGCCTGCCCGATACGATCGTGGCCGCCATCGGCGGCGGGTCAAACGCCATGGGCCTGTTCTATCCTTTCCTTGATGATCCTTCGGTGAACATCATCGGCGTTGAGGCAGGCGGCAAGGGCGTGGATGACCGGATGCAGCACTGCGCCAGCCTGACCGGCGGGCGCCCCGGTGTCTTGCACGGCAACCGCACCTATCTGTTGCAAGATCCCGATGGGCAGATCCTTGAGGGCTTTTCCATCTCGGCGGGTCTCGATTACCCCGGCATTGGCCCTGAACATGCCTGGCTGCATGACATTGGCCGCGCGAAATATGTCTCGATCACCGATGCCGAGGCGCTGGAGGCGTTTCAGCTGTGCTGCAAGCTGGAAGGCATCATTCCCGCGCTTGAACCAAGCCACGCCTTGGCCCATGTGATGAAGATTGCCCCCAGCCTGCCCAGGGACCACATCATCGTGATGAACATGTGTGGCCGGGGCGACAAGGACATCTTCACCGTGGCCAAACATCTGGGCTTTGACATGAAGGTGTAAGGGCGCGCCTTTAACCTTCTGAATTCCCTGATAAACCTTTGTTTATCTGCCACATTGCTGCCACATGCCTCCCGCGCAAACCTTTTGAGAATGGCGCTGCGGGGGCATTTTCGGCCTTCTCGACCCACCCGGCGAATCGCTGTGTTCCCGCCGGGTTTGAGGCAACGAGTTGGAGAGCTGAACGTGGTAACGAATATGAAGGTAGAGCGCCTGTTCAAACAGGCCGGTGTTTCGGTTCTCGCAGGTTTTGTGATGTCCTCGGCTGTGATGGCCGAGGACATCAACACCCTTGCGGGAGAGGCGGTTGAAATCTCGACCGGCTTTGAAGGCCAAGAGACGGTTGAAGATTTTTCCCCCGAGATCGCCGTTGATCCCATGCCCCCCGAACTCGGTGAGGGGGCTGAGGGCGCGGGTGATTTTGGCGAAGCGGTTGATGAGGCAGAGGTTCACGTTGACATCGAGATGGTTGATCAAGACCCAGACTGCACCGGTTGCGGCCTTGTGGAGGGTGACGCGGGCGAGCCGATGCCGGTTGACGACATGATGACCACAACGGGCCTTGATCCTGTCGCCGATTTTGATGCGGCATCAAACGCCCCGGCAGAAACCCGCGGCTTTTCCGCAGATCGCCGGGATGAACGGGGCGAGCGTGGCGAGACTGGCCGCTACAGTGGCGGCCTGCCGAAATTTCTTTTAAGGTAATCGGATTACCCCGGTCTGCCCAAGGGCAGGCCGGGACAAAGATTTTGCCCTTTGCCCGCCGCGCCGCCCCAACAGCGGCACCCTGCGGGCCGGAGAAATGATATGTTGCGCATCACTGCCATGATGACATCGCTGTTTTTAACGCTTGCACCCCCCGGCATGGCCCAGGGCAAGACCGACCCCGGCACCGCAGCGGCCGAAATTCTGACCAGCCTGATCTCACGCGGCTATGCCATCGTCGAGGATGAGCGGACATGGCTTGGCCGTCAGCGCATCATCGCCATCAAGGACGGGATGCGCCGCGAATTGGTGTTCCATCCCGGCACTGGCGAGATTTTGCGCGACTACTCGGTGCGGCTGGATACGGCGGGCCGCAAGAGGCTGGCCTTGCAAGGAGAGCGGTCAGAGACCGCCAACCTTAGCCGGGGCGCGGCACCTTCGGATCCGCCGGCCAGTGCCTTGGAAACCGCGCCGGGCCTAAGCTTGGGCGATCCTTTAGGCGTGGCGGTAAGCCCCGAGGCGAATGAGGCGCTTGAGTGAGGCCGTTGACCAAGGTTGCGGGCAGGCCTTTGGCCAAGCATCTCGGCGGGCGCTCTATCGTCTGGGCTTGGGTTGCATTGCGCCATGCCAGAGTGGGGCAGGCCAAATGACCAGACTCGCGGCCTTTGGCGTTTTGTTGTTGTTGCAGGCGGCCTGTGCGCTGGTTTTTGTGCTGGATATCCTTTTGTCAGCACTGGGCGTTTATCCCGCTCCCCTGTCGTGGAGCACGCGGGAGCTTTTGGAGATGGGCGCGGGGCTGGGCCTGTTTTTGGGTCTGATCCTTGGCAGCATCTTGGTTTTGCGCGCCGTGCGCGACCTGCGCCGGGCCGAGGCACGGCTGGACCGGGCCTCGGCGGCTTTCGTCGATCTTTTGAATGCGCGGTTTGACCAATGGGGCCTGACCGCGGCCGAGCGGGATGTCGCGCTTTTTGCCATCAAGGGGCTTTCGGTGCAGGATATGGCGCGGCTGCGCGAAACATCCGAAGGCACGATCAAGGCGCAAACCGCCGCCATCTACCGCAAAGCCAATGTCACCGGCCGCCCACAGCTTTTGTCGCTGTTTATCGAGGATCTGATGGGCGTGGATCGCAGCGATGCGGTCACCATCGAATCAGCCGCCTAAGACCTGCCCCATCATTCGGGCCATCACCCCCCCAAACCCAGGGCGGGTTTTGTCCGCTTGCCCCCGATATTCACGAGCTTTGCCTAAACTGGAGTTTAGGCGCCTAAACCTCATGGCCCATAAAGCCCGGCCTAAACCCCGCGCCGATTTCGGGGGCGGCAAAACTGCGCCCTTCTACCCCCTGTCGAGCCGAAGAGCGCGGCAGCGGGACAGGCCCGCCACGCCCTCTTCGCCTCACACAGCCGACGCAGCCCGCGTCACCACCATTCGCCAGCAATGGCTCAAAAGGAGATAAGAGATGAAGCGTATTTTTGCATTGGCCGCCTTGTTCGCCTTGCCCGCAACCGTTGGCTTTGCCGCCATCGACACCGATGGCTTGATCAGCCGCTTTCAAGCCGACGGTTATACCACAATCGAGGTCACGCGGGGCCTGAATGAAACAAAGGTCGAAGCCATCCGCGCCAATGAGAAAATCGAGGTGGTTTATGACAACCTGACCGGTGCTGTGCTGGAAACAGAGATCGGCACCCCCGACCGCGATGACGACATCCGCCCCGGTGTCAGCGTCCGCGACCGCGCACGCGACTTTGTGCGCGACGATGACGACGATCAGGATGATGATCGTGATGATGATCGGGATGATGACCGCGACGACGATCGCGATGACGACCGGGATGATGACCGCGACGACGACCGCGATGACGACCGGGATGATGACCGCGACGACGATCGCGATGATGACCGGGACGATGACCGGGACGACGACCGCGATGATGACTAAAGCCTGTCCGCAGCATATCTGGTGACAGGAAATTCAGCTGTCGGTCCGGCCTTGCCGGGCCGACAGTTTCTTGAAATGGTAAGGTCAATTTGAATGCCGACGCGACCTTTGGCCCCTTATATGTTGGTCCTTCACAAAATGCCGTCCCGCTTGATGAACCGCCGAAGTTTTTTATTGGGAAGCGGTGCCGCCATCTTGGCTGGCCCGGCTTATGCCGATTACGTTGACAGCGTCACCGCGCAGCTTCGGGCGCAAGGCTATCGCCAGATCTCGATCAGCTCCACCATGCTGGGCCGCACGCGCATTGTCGCAAAATCGCGCAAGGGCACGCGGGAAATCATCATGAACCCCCGGACAGGCGAGATTCTGCGAGATGTCTGGACCTCGGCTTCGGGCAACCGTGGCCCCGCGATTGTGGGCAGCAACGGCGAGCCGGGCAAAGGCTGGGGTGACGATGATGATCGGGATGATGACAGCGATGATGATCGCGACGATGATCGGGATGATGATCGCGACGATGACAGGGACGACGACAGGGACGACAAAGACGATGATTAAGCCCTGGATCAGCCGCATGGCCCTTTGATGCGCAAACAAATTGTCCTGATCGGCATCCTTCTCATTCAGGTCTTGTCGGCCGTGTTTTTCGTGGCCGACATCGCTTCGTCCTATGTCAGCCTGTGGTCAGCGCCCCTAAGCTGGGAAATGCGCGAATATCTGGAACTGTCTGCCGCCATCGGGCTGAGCTTGGGGGTGGTCTTGGGCATCTGGGTGCTGCGCCGCACCCTGCGCGAACGCAATCTGGCCCAAGAACGGCTGCGCCGGGCCTCGGGGGCTTTTATGACGCTGCTGGAAGAGCGTTTTGTGGAATGGGGCCTGACACCTGCTGAAAAAGACGTGGCGCTCTTTGCCATCAAAGGCTTGGCAACCGCCGAAATCGCCACCCTGCGCGCCACATCCGAAGGCACCGTAAAGGCGCAAACCAACGCCATCTACCGCAAAGCAGGCGTCAGCGGCCGCTCACAGCTTTTGTCGCTGTTCATCGAAGATCTCATGCGGGATGAGGGCACGCTGCGACCGGCCAGCACCGATCAATCGGCTGCATAAAGCCGCAACACCTCAAGCGGAACCACGCTGAGCGTGTCCACATGGGTGGCGGCCAGATGCACTTGTGGCGCCGCCCCCTCTTCATGGGCCTGCAAGAAGCGCCCCGCGCACAGGCACCAGCGATCCCCCGGTTTCAGCCCGACAAAGCCGTATTCCGGGCGCGGCGTGGACAGGTCATTGCCCAGATATTTCGACAGCGCCAGAAATTCGGCCGTCATCACCGCACAAACCGTGTGCATCCCGCGATCTTCCGGCCCAGTATCGCAACAGCCATTGCGGAAAAATCCGGTCACAGGGCTGGTCGAACATGGCACCAGCGTGCCTCCCAGAACATTCACCGACGGCGCGCGCATTTCATCTCCTTTTGGGGCAACCAAAGCTTTCGGGCCATGGGTGGATGGATTTCCGCACTGGCCCTGCCCCCAGCTGCAATCTAGAGTGGCAGCATTGAACGCCAAGTAAAAGTTTTGAGGGACGCATGGACGGAATTATCATCTTGGTTGCCTTGATGGTGCTGGCCATTCCGGTCTCGATCATTGTGCTTTTGGTGCAGGTCTCTGGCCTAAAGTCCCGCGTCGCCCGGCTTGAGGCCGAGCGGATTGAGACCCGCCGATCCGAAAGCGCGACCCTTGGCAATCCCGCCTTGCCCGAAAGTTCCCCCGCGGCGGCACCACCCGCGCCGACAACCGCGATTGAACAGCCCGCCGCTGTTGATGCGCCCCCAAGCATGGCCGAAATCGGCCCATGGTCGGCCATCGCCGCCGCAGCCGCTACGGCATCCGCGCCAACAGATGCCGAGCAGTCCAGGCAAGATCAAAACCGCCCCCTGGTGATGCGCGCCGACCGTCTGGCCACGCTGGCGGCATGGCTGCGCGACAATTGGGTTTATGTGGTGTCGGCCATGTCCTTGGGCTTGGCCGGGATTTTCTTTGTGCAATACGGCATGGAGCGCGGGCTTTTGCCGCCCGGGCTGCGGGTGCTGGCGGCTTTGGCCTTTGGTGCGGGCCTGATTGCGGCGGGCGAATGGCTGCGGCGCCGCCACGGTGATGAAGGGGCGGGGGCGACGGAATTTCTGCCCTCGGTGTTTTCCGGCGCAGGCATCGTCACGCTCTTTGCCGCCGTTCTGGCCGCGCGCCAGCTTTACGGGCTGATCGGGCCGGGCACCGCCTTTGCCGGGCATCTGGCCACGGCGGCGCTTGCGGTGGGGATCGGCTGGTTTTCCGGCCCCCTCCTCGTGGCCGTTGGCCTCGTCGGGGCCTCTGTTGCGCCCTTCATCGTTGGCGGGGCCTCGCAAAACATCGACTGGCTTTACGGCTATTTCGCGCTGATCGCCGCCTTGGGCCTTGGCGTCGATGCGCTGCGGCGCTGGGCTTGGGTGTCGGTGCTGGCGCTGGTCTTGGGCTATATGGGCGGGGCGCTGATCGGGCTTGGCGGCGGGTCGGACGCGGGCTGGACCTTGCAGCTTTTGGCGCTGGCCTTCTTGGCCGCCACCCTGCCCGAGTTGCGGCTGATCCCGGCGCAAGCCGGCCCTGCGACGCTGCCCGCGCTGGCCATGAAGGGCAATTCGGGCTGGCCACCGTTTCCGGTGCGACTGGCGGCGGGGGCGGTGCTGGCCTCGACCGTCGGGCTGTTCTTCCTCACCGATCGGTCGGGCGACACGGCCATGCTGGCCTTTGCCGGGCTGACGGCGCTGGCGCTCGCACTTCTCCTTTGGGCCGAGCGCGCCGAGGGGCTGGACGATTTGGCCCTGATGCCAAGCCTTGCGCTCTTGGCAGCGCTTGCGGCGCAAGGGGCCGATCAGGGCGCGCTCTGGCGCGAGTTCTCCGCCATGGACCTTGCGCTGCGGGCGCCGGAAACCAGCCCGTCGCTTGCAGCCTCGCTCCTTTTGGCGATGGCGGCGCTGATTTCGGCCGCCTTCGCCTATCGCGCGCTGCGGCCGGGCCCTTGGTCTGTGCCCTTTGCGCTTGCGGCCGTTCTGGTGGCACCGCTGGCCGCGCTTTTCCTTGAGCTTTGGTGGCAGCCCGCCCTTGTGCTTGGCCCCTATCCTTGGGCCCTGCATGTGATCGGGCTTGGCGCGGGGATGGTGGCGCTGGCCTTGCGCTTTGCCCGCGCCGATGCGCCCGCTATGCGCCGGGCCGCCTATGCCACGCTCTCGGCACTGTCGCTCATCGCGCTGGCGCTGTTCGTCTTGACCACCCAGACCGCGCTGACCTTGGCGCTGGCCGTGCTGGTCGTGGTGGCGGCAGCCCTTGACCGCCGCTTCCACCTGCCGGAGATGAGCCTGTTCCTGCAAGCCGGGGCTGCCGTCCTTGGCTATCGGCTTTTGGCCGATCCGGGTCTGGCTTGGGCGATTTATGCGCCTTTGGGACAGGTGATACTGGCCTTTGGGGGCGCGATTGCCGCCATGCTGGCCTGCCTGTGGCTCTTGCGCCCGCTGGCGCGACCGATGGCCAAGGCGGTGGCGGAAAGTGCGGCGGCAGGGCTTGCGGCCATTCTGGCCAATGTGCTGATCAGCCGTTGGCTGGACACGGGCATGGGGCGGCTGGAAAGCCATTGGGGCCTGACCCTAAACGCGATGCCGTGGCTGATCTTGATGCTGATGCAGCTTTACCGCGCGCGGTTGGGCGGGGCCTTGTCGCGGCTGAGACGCGCACTTGCGGGCTTGGGCGGGGTTTTGGCGGCCACAGGGCTTTTCGCCGCTGTCGTCTTTGTCAATCCACTGTCCGCTTGGGGGCCAGAGGACACAAGCGCCCTTGTGCGCGGGCCTTTGATCTTTGACACGCTTTTGGTGGCCTATGGCCTGCCCGGCCTGATCCTATTGGCCGCCGCGTGGAAACTGCCGGGCCTTGGCCGCCGCCTGACCTTTGGCTTTGTCGCCATTGGGGCGGGTCTGACGGCGCTTTATGCGGGCCTTGAAATCCGCCGCCTCTGGCAGGGCGACTGGCTCGGCGCGCCGGGCGTCCTGCAGGGCGAACTTTACAGCTATACCGTGGCGATGATGCTGGTGGGGGCGGCGCTTTTCTATCAGGCGATCGCGCGGCGGTCCGATAGCCTTCGCCGCCTCGCCATGGCGGTGATCGCGCTGGTGATTGCCAAGGTCTTTCTGATCGACGCCTCGGGCCTGACGGGGCTGACGCGGGTGGTCAGTTTTGCCGGGCTTGGCCTGTCGCTGGCGGCGCTGGCCTGGCTGAACCGCTGGGCGGGGTCGCGGCGCTAGCCCCCACAAGCCTTGACATGGGGGCCGAAAACCCCCATCTGCCCCTTACGCCCACCCATCCGGTCCCGCGTGAGGACAAGGGGATGCCGGGCGAGGTTCCCCCTTCACGCAAGGTAACCCCTCCTGCACGGCCCACCCGCAAGATGCGGTGGGGCGAGTGTGGGTTGCCTTTTGATGAACGGACGATCCCATGACCACCTTTGCCGATCTCGGCCTTTCCCCTTCGATCCTGAAGGCGCTGGAAAAAACCAACCTGAAAACGCCGACTCCCATTCAGGCGCAGGCCATTCCCCATATCATGGCGGGCAAGGACCTGATGGGTCTGGCCCAAACCGGCACCGGCAAGACAGCCGCCTTTGGCCTGCCGCTTTTGCACCGCATCCTTGACCTTGGCCATCCGCCGGGGCCGAAACATGTGCGCGCACTGATCCTTGCCCCCACGCGTGAACTGATCATCCAGATCAAGGACAACCTCGAGGTGTTCACCAAGGGCACCGCCGTCAAGGTGACCATGGTCGTCGGCGGCGCCTCGGTTCTGAAACAGGCTCAAGCCCTGTCGCGCGGCTCGGATGTGCTGGTGGCGACCCCCGGCCGCCTGATCGACCATCTGGAACAGGGCAATGTCAGCCTTGAAAAATGCGGCTATCTCGTTCTGGACGAGGCCGATCACATGCTGGACATGGGCTTCATCCATTCCCTGCGCAAGATCGCCAAGCATATCCCGCAGCGCCGCCAGACGCTTCTGTTCTCGGCCACCATGCCCAAGGATATCGAGGAAATCGCCGACACCTATCTGCGCAACCCCGTGCGCGTGCAGGTGGCCCCGCCCGGCAAACCGGCCGAAAAGATCGTGCAGGGCGTGCATTTCATCCCGATGGGCGACAAGGCGCGCCTGCTTGAGGACTATCTGAAAAAGCACCCCGGCGAGCAAGCTTTGGTCTTTGGCCGCACCAAGCACGGTTCGGAAAAGCTGATGAAGCTTCTGGTCAGCTGGGGCTTCCGCGCCGGGTCGATCCACGGCAACAAAAGCCAGAACCAGCGCGAACGCACCCTGTCGGAATTCAAATCAGGCGAACTGGACGTTCTGGTGGCCACCGATGTGGCCGCGCGCGGGATTGATATTCCGACGGTGCGCCATGTCTACAACTATGACATGCCGAATGTGCCGGAAAACTATGTCCACCGCATTGGCCGCACCGCCCGCGCCGGTGCTGAAGGCACCGCCGTGGCCTTTTGTGCCCCTGCCGAGATGGACGAGCTTCGCGCCATCGAAAAGGTGCTGAAAAAGCCGATCCCGATCCTCGGCGGCGCACCTTGGTCGGCCGAGATGGTGGCCGCAGCCCCGAAACCCGGCCAGAACCGCGGGCAACGCCCCACGCGCCCCGGCGGGCAAAAGGCAGGCTCCAAACCCGTCGCCAAACCCCAAGGCGGCCGCCCAATGGGCAGCAAGCCCTCTGGCAGTAAGCCCTCAGGCAGCAAACCGGCAGGCGCACGGCCTGCCAAACCGCAAGGCGGCAGCTTTGCCCCAAAGCGCGGGATGCGCTGAACATCAAAAACCCGCGCTGTCACCAGCGCGGGTTTTTTCTTCGCCAGATCGGGGCGGGCTTAACTCGCCTCTTCCTCAAGGTTCAGCTTCATTTCCAACAAGACCTGCTGCAAGGCCAGCGTTTCCCGCAACAGCCGCTTGGCCTCGTTCACAGAAATCTTTCCATCGCTGATGGCGCTGTTGTATTCGCTCATCAACATGGCAAAGCGCTGCGCCAATTGCACAACGTCCTGATTCACCCCACTCGACGTGGCGTTGCGCTTTTCCGCATCATAAGACAGCGTGATCCCGCGCAAATCGGCCAAGGCCGAGGTCACATGCGGAAAACGCGCGGCCCCTTCCAACTGCGCCACCACATCCACCGGCATGAACCGGTCGCCATGTTCGTCATTGTCGGAATAATAGCGCCCCAGCGTCGCCTTTGATTTGCCAGTGATTTCGCAGGCCGCTTCGATGCCCACATCTTTGACCAGCGCCTCACAATGTTTCTTCAAATAGCTGGCAACACTCATTTTGAAACCTTTTGGGTGGTAATCAGGGGAATTCACAATCGCTTTTCCCATTAATCCGACTTCAACTGTTTGTCATTGATAAAGGTGTTCTGGGTGCCTTGAAAGCCAAGTTGTCCAGAACTTTAGCGAGTGGTCAGCGTCCCCAGCGCTGGCATGGGTGGGGGTCTACCGTGCATGTGTCCTTTATTGGGTAGCCTTGGTCGTTGTGTGTCGTCCACGGTTGCGCGGTGGACCCGTCAACTTTGATGTTCCGTTCCAGCGCCCACAGCGTTGGCACAGTTTCAGTGGTATCTTGACGGGCCATCGTGCGCCCCTCGCCCAGCCCTTTGGCTTTTGCTTGCACGGCACTTTGGCCTTGGGGTAAAGCAGCCCATGGCCAAGCTTTATTTCAACTATTCCACCATGAATGCGGGCAAATCGACGCTTTTGCTCCAAGCCTCGCACAATTACCGCGAGGGGGGGATGGACACCTATCTCATCACCGCCCAATTCGACAACCGCGCCGGAGAGGGGCGGATTGCCAGCCGCATCGGCATCGGCGAGACCGCCGATACCTTTGGCCCGGACGAAGACCTGTTTGAAAAGCTGCGCACCCGGTTTCAGCGCAGCCCCGTGGCCTGCGTCTTCATCGACGAGGCGCAGTTTTTGTCAAAAGAACAGGTCTGGCAATTGGCCCGGGCGGTGGATGATCTGGGCGTGCCGATCATGGCTTACGGCTTGCGGGTAGACTTTCAGGGCAATCTTTTCCCCGGATCGGCCGCGCTTTTGGCTTGGGCCGATGAGATGCGCGAGGTGCGCACGATCTGCCATTGCGGGAAAAAGGCCACGATGGTGGTGCGCAAAGGCCCCGATGGCCGCCCCTTGAAAGACGGCGAGCAGGTGGTGATCGGCGGCAATGAAACCTATCAAAGCCTGTGCCGCCGCCATTGGCGTCAGGCCGTCGGTGCCTGAGCCTCTTGCACCTTGGCGCGCAGCGCAATCATTGACCCCGCCGCCACGATCAGCACCATGCCCACCACGGCCAAAGGCTCCAACCCCTTGCCCCAGATCACCCATGTCCAAAAGGCCGAAGCGGGCAGAATGATATATTCCAGCACACTCGCCCGGCTGGCATCGGTGATCTGATAGGCCCGGATCATGAACCCCACGCCCACAAGGCTGCCCACCGCCTGCACCGCCGTCCAGAAATAAAACTCACCCGAGGCCCAGACCGGCCCGCGCTGCAAAAATCCGTCCGGCCCGGCAGGCACCTCCAAGGGCAGGAAGGTCAACACCACCATGCCCAGCGCGCCGATGATCCCGAGCGCGCCGAAAAACCCAGCCAAGAGCGTTTGCGCGCTTTCCTCACCACACCATTCACGAGTGGCGATATTGCCCATCGCATAAAGCGCACCCGCGATGATCGGCAAAAGCGCGGCCAAGGATGCCCCGCCCAAGGCTTCGGGGCCCAGCACCAAAATGACGCCGGCAAAACCCAAAGCCACCGCAATGATCCGCACCGGGCCAATCGCATGCCCATAGGCAAAGCGCGAAATGAGCAGCACCCAGATCGGCGCGGTAAACAGCCCCGCCGCCACCAAAGCCACATCCAAAAAGGCCAAAGCGCCGAAATAAATCACCATGGCCGAACCGTGGATGGACGACCGCGCCACCACAGCCCCCCAATTGCGCGGCCGAATGCGCCAGCCCAAAGCCACCGCGCCAAGGCCCAACAGCACCGCCGTCATGCAAGAGCGGGTGAAATGAAACTGCCAAAGCCCCGCCTCTTCAGCGATCACGCGCACATAATTGTCGGTAAAACCAATGACAAAGGCATAGATCGAGATCAGCCCTGCGGCCATGAGGGTTTGGTCTTTGGTCGCAGCCATCTTGTGATCCTTCGCATTTCGCCTTCCTTTCTGCGACGATCCTGCCCAAACTGCCCGCCGAAAAGCGACACTTCGCGCGCAGATGGGGGATGCAATGGGTTGGTTGGCAGATGAAACCGGTCTGGACAAGACGGCGGCGAATTTTGTCGCGCTCACGCCTCTGTCGCATCTGCGCCGCGCGGCAGATGTCTTTGCAAGCCGCACCGCTGTGGTGTGGAAATCCACCCGGCTGAGCTATGCCGATTATGCCGTCCGCGTCAGCCAATTGGCCAGCGCGCTGGCCTTGCGCGGCATTCAGCCCGGCGATGTGGTGGCCACGCTTTTGCCCAATATCCCCGCCCAAGCCGAGGCGCATTTCGGCGTGCCCGCCTGTGGGGCGGTGCTGAACACCATCAACACAAGGCTGGATGCCGATACGGTGGCCTATATCTTCGGTCATGCCGGCGCAAAGATCGTGCTGTGCGACACCGCCTTTTTGCCGCTGGCGCAAGAGGCGATCCGCCGGATGGAGGGGCCCGCGCCCGAGATCATCGAAGTGGTCGATCACGGCTTTACCGCCTCAGGCGCCTATCTGACCTATGAGGAATTTCTGGCCAAGGGCGACCCCGGCTTTGCTTGGCTGATGCCGCAGGATGAATGGGAATCCATCGCCATCAACTACACCTCTGGCACCACCGGGCGGCCCAAGGGCGTGGTCTATCACCACCGCGGCGCTTATCTTGCCACCACCGCCAATGCGCTGGGTTGGCGGATGCAGCTTTTCCCGGTCTATCTCACCATCGTGCCGCTTTTCCATTGCAACGGCTGGTGCCACACTTGGATGGTGCCGATGATGGGCGGCACGCTGGTCTGTTGTCGCGACATCACCGCAAAGGCGATCTATGACGCCATTGCCGATGAGGGCGTCACCCATTTCGGCGGCGCGCCCATCGTTTTGAACACGATCATCAACTGCAAAGCAGAAGAGCGCCGCAGCTTCTCGCATCTGGTCGAGGTCTTTACCGCAGGCGCGCCCCCGCCTGCCGCCACCTTGGCCGCCTTTGAGCCCTTGGGCTTTAATGTCACCCAAGTCTACGGCCTGACCGAAACCTATGGCCCGGCGACCGAATGCCTGTGGCAGCCCGATTGGGACGGCACCACGGGTGAGGCGCGCGCCGCGCTCAAGGCGCGCACCGGCGTGGCCATGGCTATGCTGGAAGGCGCCGAGGTGCATGACAGCCACGGCGCGCCGGTGCCGCGCGACGCGGCGCATCTGGGCGAGATTGCGATGCGCGGCAATATGGTGATGAAGGGCTATTACAAAAACCCCACCGCCACCGCCGAGGCCTTCAAGGGCGGCTGGTTCCGCTCGGGCGACATCGCGTTTCAGCACCCCGACGGCTATTTGAAAATCACCGACCGGGCGAAAGACATCATCATTTCGGGCGGCG
The DNA here is from genome assembly GCA_965284335.1 of Tabrizicola sp. GTDB lineage: Bacteria > Pseudomonadota > Alphaproteobacteria > Rhodobacterales > Rhodobacteraceae > Tabrizicola_A. The sequence goes on from OZ260076.1 coordinate 2,198,022, forward strand.
AGAATGTCAGCTCGGTCGAGGTGGAGGGCGCGCTGATGCACCACCCCGCCGTGAGCCTATGTGCCGTGGTGGCCAAGCCCGATGACAAATGGGGCGAGGTGCCTTGCGCCTTTGTCGAGTTGAAACCCGGCGCCAGTGCCACCGAGGCCGAGCTGATCGAGCATTGCCGTGGCCGTCTGGCCGGGTTTGCTCGCCCCAAATATGTGGTCTTTACCGAATTGCCCAAAACCAGCACCGGAAAGATCCAGAAATTCGAACTGCGCGCAGTCGCCAAACTGCTGTAACGGTCAATAGATATAGCGGATCTGTTCGGTCCAATAGCGTTCGATCCGTTTCAGCGCGGTGTTCATCTGGTCCATGCCGCTGGCATCGACCAGACCACGCTTGACCAGACCTTCGGCATGGCGGGCAAAAAGATCGGCCAGCTGCGCGCGCACCCGACGGCCCTTTTCGGTCAGCCGCACCCGCACCGACCGGCGGTCAATTTCTGACCGCTGGTGATGCATATAGCCCAAATCCACCAGCTTTTTCAGGTTATAGGACACGTTCGACCCCTGATAATAGCCGCGCGATTTCAATTCGCCCGCCGTCACCTCATTTTCACCGATGTTGAACAGCAACAGCGCCTGAACCGAGTTGATTTCCAAAATCGAAAGCCGCTCAAACTCATCCTTGATGACGTCCAACAGCAACCGATGCAGCCGTTCCACCAGCGCCAGATTGTCCAGATAACCCACCATCATGGCCTTTTCAGTGCCATCCAGCACCGGGGAATGAATCGACATCTCTACCTCCAGATCCATAGGAATTTGGGGCAGACTGCGGACAAAACGCAAACATAACGTAAACTAAAGCAGGTTTATCCGCGAAATTTACAGATTTTTCCTGGCCCAGCCATGTGGGTGATCAACGGCCCAAACGGCTGCGCGCAAAGGCCCCAATCTGGGCAATCAGGTCAGAAAACTCTGCCGGGGCCGGGGTTTGGCCCAAAACCCACGGCAGAAGATCCTGATCGTTTTCGTTCAACAACCGATCATAAAGCGCCAGCGTCGGCGCATCCATGCTGGCCAGATGCGCATCGGCATAGGGGCCCAGCACCAGATCCATCTCCTTGGTGCCGCGCCGCCATGAGCGCATGGCCATGCGTTTCAGCTGTGCTTCGGCGGTTTCGGTCATTCTGCTCTCTCGCGCAAATGGGTTTCCAGCCGAAACTGGGCCACGGCCATCTCATGGCTAAGATCCTGCAACTGTTGGTGCAAACGCGCCAGATCGGCAAGGGCTGTGCGCGCGTCAAATGGAACGTCCGCCGGTTTTTCCACCACGGGCGAGTCGATCCCATCGCCTTCCCCCGTCATCAACCACATCAAGGACACGTTCAGCATGCCCGCGATCATCTGCATCCGGTTGCCGCGCGGCTCTTGCCTGTCAGCCTCCCAGGCGGCCACCGTGGTGTCGCGCACACCCAAACGCTGCGCCAATTGGCGTTGGGTCAACCCGGCCGCATTGCGGGCCGCCTCCAGCCGATCGCCCAAAGTTGCCACGTCATCGCTGAACCATTTTTCGGTGGGAAAATTTGCCATCTCGCCTCTCTCCTGATGATGTCGCTTGATTGCACCTTGATTGCGCAGGGAGGCCAACCTATGGCATGGGGCGTCAAATTGCAAATCAGCCAAGCCGGAGCCCGCCCATGGCCTTCCTGTCCGATACCCTCGCCCGTGTAAAACCCTCGCCCACCATTGCCGTGACCACCAAGGCAGCCGAGTTGAAAGCGGCAGGCCGCGACATCATTGGTCTGGGCGCAGGCGAGCCGGATTTTGACACGCCAGAAAACATCCGCGAGGCGGCCAAGCGCGCGATTGATCAGGGCAAAACGCGTTATACCCCGGTCGATGGCATCCCCGAGCTGAAAAAGGCGATCTGCGCCAAGTTCGAACGCGAAAACGGCCTGAAATACGCGCCGAACCAGATCACCGTGGGCACCGGCGGCAAGCAGATTCTTTATAATGCCCTGATGGCCACCTGTAACCCCGGCGATGAGGTGATCATTCCGGCACCCTATTGGGTGTCTTACCCCGATATGGTGCTCTTGGCCGGTGGCACGCCCGTGGCGGTGGAGTGCGGCATTGAAAATGACTTCAAACTGACCCCGGCCCAGCTTGAGGCCGCGATCACGCCGAAAACAAAATGGTTCATCTTCAACTCGCCCTCGAACCCCACGGGTGCAGGCTATAACCGGGCCGAGTTGAAGGCGCTGACCGATGTCCTGATGCGCCATCCGCATGTCTGGATCATGTCGGATGACATGTATGAGCATCTGGTGTTCGACGATTTCGAATTTGTCACCCCCGCACAGGTGGAACCGGGGCTTTATGACCGCACGCTTACCTGCAATGGCGTGTCGAAGTCCTACGCCATGACCGGCTGGCGCATCGGCTATGCCGGGGGCCCGGCGCATCTGATCAAGGCGATGGGCACGATCCAGTCGCAATCCACCTCGAACCCCTCCTCGGTGTCGCAATATGCCGCCCTTGAGGCGCTGACCGGCCCGCAAGACTTCCTTGCCCCGAACCGCAAGCTCTTCCAGCGCCGCCGCGATCTGGTGGTGTCGATGCTGAACGCGGCCAAAGGCGTGAAATGCCCCAAGCCCGAGGGCGCCTTCTATGTCTATCCCGACACCTCGGGCTGTATCGGCAAGACCAGCGCCGGCGGCACCAAGATCACCGATGACGAGGCCTTTGCCAGCGCACTTTTGGAGGAAACCGGCGTTGCGGTGGTCTTTGGCGCGGCCTTTGGTCTTTCGCCGAACTTCCGCGTCAGCTACGCTACGGCTGACAGCGTATTGGAAGATGCGTGCAAGCGCATCCAAACCTTTTGTGCGGGATTGAAATAAGGGGTGCCATGTCGGGCGATTTGCCAGACTATTACTTTCGAGTGCGCGAGAACGGCGCGGTGGTGTTTCGGATCGATACCGAAAACCGCCAGCGCCGCATCGACATGGAAGAGATTGCCACCGTCAACATCAACAACGGCAAGATCAAACCCCATGGCGACCGCACCCTCAGCCCGGACGAAGTGGCGCTGATCGAGGGCTGGATTGCCGAACGTCAGGATGTTCTGGCCGCGCGCGATGTCGATGACATCCTGCGCGCCATCGACCACATGAACCTCACGACACAATGGGCGCAGTCGAAGGCGACCGAGGCACAGTTGGAACAGGTCACAGACAGCCTGCTTATGGCGATGCACGACCTGCGCAGCGTCTTGATCCGCAAAAAGGCTGAACGCCTGATGAAGGACGAGGCGGCGGAGTAACCCGTTAGCCCTTCGGCAACCGCAGCCAAAACCTCAGCATCAGGCTGACCGCCGCCATCGCCAAGCCGACAACCAGCCCCAGCCACAGCCCCACCGGGCCATAGCCCAAGGGAAAGGCCAGCGCATAGCTCGCTGGAATGCCCACCAGCCAATAGCTGACCGAGGCCAGCACCATCGGCACCTTGGTGTCTTGCACCCCCGCCAAAAGGCCCAAGGCCATCGCCTGCATCCCATCGGCCAATTGAAACAGCGCCGCGCAGGCCAAAAGGCTGGTTCCCGTGACGATGATCAAAGCGCTGGCCGGATCCTCCAGATTGAGAAAGACCGAAATCAGCGCCTCGGGCATGGTCAAGAACACCAAGACAGTGATCAGCGCCATGGAAAACGACAGCGCAATTCCCGTCAGCGCACCTTGACGCAGGCCCGTCCAATCGCGCGCACCATAGGCCTGCCCGCCCCGCACCGTCACCGCATTGGACAACCCGACATGCACCATAAAGGCCAGCGCCGTGATCTCCAGCGCAATGCCATGGGCCGCAAGTTCCGTGGTGCCGATCCAACCCATCATCAGCGCCGAGGCTTGAAAAAGCCCGCTTTCTGCCAAGCCCGTCAGCCCCATCGGCCAACCCAAACGGAACACCGCGCGAAAGCCCGGCCAATCGGGGCGCCAAAAGCGCTGAAACAGGCTGTATTGCGCCAGCGCGGGCAAAAGGGCGGCGTAAAGCACGATCATCAACAGCGACACGATCTGCACGATAACCGTGGCAATGGCAGAACCCGCCACCCCCAGTTCCGGCACGCCCCAATTGCCAAAGATCAAAGCCCAGTTCAGCACCACATTCAACGGCACCGCCGCCACCGTGACCCAAAGCACGACCTGCGTGCGCTCCAGCGCCGAAAGATAGCTTTTCAACACCATGACCAACAGCGCCGGGGCCATGCCCAGCCCCGCGATCCGCAAATAGGTTTGGGCAAGCGCTGACACATCCGGCTCTTGCCCCAAGGCCAAAAGAATCGGCCCCGACCACCAAAAAACCGGATAGGTCAGAATCGAAAACAGGATCGACAGCCACAGCCCCATGCGGGCAACCCGGCGCACCTGCCGCACATCGCCTTGGGCATTGGCCGAGGCGACCATCGGCATCACCGCCTTGGCAAAGCCCGAGCCCAGAATGAACATGGTGAAAAAACTCGACGCGCCCAAAACCCCGGCGGCCAAGGGCACCACCCCATACCAGCCCAACATCAGCGTATCGGTCAGATGCAGGATGAATTGCGCCACATGGCTGCCGATCAAGGGCAGCCCCAAGACGAGGGTGGCGCGGGCGTGAAAGAGATAAGCGGATTTTGCGTGCATCTGCCTGATCTATAGGCAGATCAGCGCAGCGGCAAGCGATGCCACCGCGCCCTGCTCATCGTCGCCCTGCAGGCGCTCTTCGCAAGGGGTTACAGGCTTGCCCCCAGAAGCGACAGCGCCACCACAGCCACCGCCAGCCCGGCCAAAAGCTCGAACCACGGCAGGGCGCGGGCGATGGATTGGCCTGGCAGGCTGGCCAATGCGCCCTCACGCGCCCAGACGGCCATGATGGCCACCGCAATGGTGACGCTGGCGGTGCCAAGGCCCATGGCAAAGGCCCCGGCGATGCCCGCGGCGGCAATGCCCAACTGCCATGTCAGGATCAACAGGAACAAGGCCCCCGAACAGGGGCGCATGGCGATGCCAGCCACCAAAGCCAGCGTGTCACGCCACCCCGTCAGATGGTGCAGCTGCTCCAGCGTCGGGCCATGGGCATGGCCACAGGTCTGGCACGGCACCTCTACATGGTGCGCATCTGCATGGTGAGCCTGCGCGTGGTGGTCGTGGTGGTGGTGCGAATGGCCGTGGGCGTGATCTTCTGCGACGCCATGCGCGTGAGCATTTTGAACGCCGCGCCCATGCCCCGCCGCCCGCGCCTGCCCCCGCAGCCCCAAAACCCCACGCCACATCAGCCACAGCCCCACACCGGCCACCATCAGCGTGCCCAGCGGGGCAAGCACTTCATCAGCCACCCCCTCGGCCTGATCGCGGCCAAAGCCCAAGACCGCAACCACCGCGTAAACCAGCGCCACCGCCACCGCCGCCTGCGCCAAGGACGAGATCAGCGCAAGCCCCGCCAGCCGCCCCAAGGGCACCCGCCGCGCCACGCCATACCCCCCGATCAACAGCTTGCCATGCCCCGGCCCCGCCGCATGCAAGAACCCATAGGCAAAGCAGACCAGCATCAGCCCTGAAACCGCACCCGGCGCACCGCCCTTGATGGCGCGCACCGCCCCCGCCAAAGCGCCCTGAACCTGCCTTTGCTGCTCCAGCAACTAGGGCCTGTGGACAATCAACGTGACGCGATGAGGGTAGCGGCAAGGTTCCAGTTGGCGGCATAGCTGCAGTCTGTCTTGTCGTAACGCGTCGCGATGCCCCTGAATTCCTTGATTTTCGCAAAGTAGTTCTCGATCAGGTGCCGCCATCTGTAGGCGTTGGCATCATAGTCGCGCTGCTGCTTGCGGTTGGCTTTTGGCGGAATGACTGCAGTTGCGCCCCGCACATCGAGTTCTTCAAGCAACCAATTCGCATCGAACGCCTTGTCTGCCAGTAGCGCTCCGAAGGACACGCCTCGGATCAAGGGTGCTACACCCTTCATGTCATGGGCCTGACCCGGCAGCAGCATGAAGCGCATGAGATTGCCAAGCGCATCGACGAGGGCCACGATCTTGGTCGTCAAACCGCCGCGAGAGCGGCCGATGGCCTGAGCCTGAGTCCCCCTTTTGCGCCGCTCGCCTTCTGGTGAACCTGAACGATGGTACCGTCGATGAGGGCATATTCAAGGTCGGGGTCACCACTCATCGCATTGAAAAGACGCTCGAAAACACCCGATTTGGCCCATCTGCGGAAGCGTCGAAATTGGCTGTTCCACTTACCGAAACCAGACGGCAGATCACGCCAAGGCGACCCCGTCCGGACACGCCAGAAGACCGCTTCCAGAAACAGACGGTTGTCCTTCGCCGTGACCCCCGCATTACTGGCCTTGCCTGGCAGATGCTCTTCAAGCCGCTTCCAAAAGGCATCTGTCACCACGAACCGCTGATCGTTCATTCAAACCTCCACTTTGGAAGCTTGAATCAGAAATCAGCCAAAATGGGAATCCTGATTGTCCACAGGGCCTAGCCCGGCACGTCGGCAAAGCCCCCGGCCAACCACACAAACCCCAAGCCCAGCGCCATCATCAGCCCCGAGACAGCCATGAGCCGTGACATCTTGCCAAAGAACATCTTACCCAGCACAGCCGATCCGCGCCTCCTCGGCATAGGCGGCCCCTACGGCCGGAAAATCGGCCTCGGCTGCCTCGTCGCCCGCAAACTCGGCCAAAGCCTCTTGCAAGATCTGGTCAGCCGCCTCGCGGTCCGGCTCGTATAGATCCACCGTGCAGCCCGCGCGCCCTGTCACCGTGGCATCCACCACCGTATAGGCCGTGTAATAGCCCGGATCATAGGCCTGCACGATCAAAGCCTCTGCGCCCAGATCCAGCGGCGCCTCAAAGCGGCGATAATGCGTCGAGATCAGCTTGCCCCCCTCAAAAGCGACGGTCCAATCTGACGGGCCCGACAAGGCCACGGGCATCGCGCCCATCAGCGCATAGGTGTCCCCTTGAAATCCGGGCTGCCAGTTCATGTCAAACCCGTTCAACGCGGCCAATTCCTCGGGGGTCAGCACCGCATCAAAATCAGGATCAAGCCCGCGCTCGGCCACAAGGCTCAGCGAAAAGAACTCATCATAGGTCCAGCGCAGCCGCACCCCCTCGGCCCGGCCATCGGGGGCAAAGACCACCTCGATGGCGGTGTCGATGAAGATATGGGGATGGGCATGGGCGGGCGAAGGCGCCCCAAGCGCCGCAAGACCCGCCAAACCTGCCCAAACCGCCCGCATCCTGCCCTTGTTCCTTGGCTGACTGAAACTGCCCAGCGGTCTTATCACGCCCCGGGCAGGGGCGAAAAGCCGAAGTCAGGCAGGCTGCAAAAAGCCGCGCATCAGAGGGGCGTCTGGTGGGGTAAGAACCGCCCCGCCCCTTGGCGGGGGAAACGCTCTAGTCGAGCGTTTTCAGGTTTGACCGCCCGCGAACACTTTCGCGGGCCGGGGAGGGCCGAACGCCTGCCACAAGCGCCCCTTGGCCCGGAATCAAGGGCATCCCCCATGGCCTGCAATTCGCGATGCCAGTGCAACCCGCCCCCCCTTGGCCCGGAATCAAGGCGCGAATGCGCCGCCGGGCCGCGCCCGACCTCCCCCCGGGAGGGCGCGTTTGCAACGGTGGCCAGCAGAAATCCGGTGGGAGGAGTTGAGAGATAAAGTGCCTAGAACAAGCGCCGGCGCGCCATCCCGAGGTCGGTCGCGGCCCTGTGGCGTGATTGGTGAGGGATGAATTTCAGACCTGTGGTTGGCCACCCGCGAGGTGCCACGCTGATCCTGTCAGTTGAACCGCGTCGCATCCGACATATCCAGTTCCGCGCATTTTCTGCTATCAGACAAGTTGGACAAGACGGTCCCGTCCAGACTTTCGTATTCTATGCCAAGGCACAGACTCCGAAGCCGGCTCTTGGCGGTTTCACCAAAGGTCGCGCGCCATTCAGGACTTGTGTAGTCTTCATCCGGAAAGCTGATAAGGCTGAATTCCTCATTGGGTCCATAATGGGCACCCAACCAAGGCCAGTTTACATACACTGCCCTGTCCGCCTTCTCTTGTCCCGAAAGCTGCCGAACATGGTCATTGATACCCGTAAGGCCGAGAAAATCGTAAAGGCTGATGCCATCAGCAGTCTCACCATCACCATATCTCAACCAAAGGGTCTCGCCACCTTCATCCTTGTAACCAATTGTGACGGATTTAATCCGTGCAGGCCCATAGCCGATGTTCTTTGTATAGAGACCCCATCGCTCAAGACTGTTCGATCTATACTCGTTCACCAACAATGGCCTGATCTTGAGGCTTTCAAGTCTTTCCGTTTGACGAATTGCCTCTGACCCAAGGTAAACGCCGTAAAGACCCAAAGCAGAACTTATGATTGCCGAGATTCCGCCGATAATCACGGACGCAACAAGCAACTTGATTTCAAACCGGCGAAACTGGCCATCATCCATCACACATCCAACTCCTCCACAAACCGCGCATTCTCTTGAATATACTGGAACCGCAGCTCCGGCTTTTTGCCCATCAGCCGTTCCACCAAATCCCCCGTCATCCCCGGCTCATCGTCGTCAATCGACACCCTAATCAGCTTGCGGGTGGCGGGGTTCATCGTGGTGTCTTTCAGGTCCTTGGCATCCATCTCGCCAAGCCCCTTAAACCGCTGCACATCAATCTTGCCCTTGCCGCCTAGGCCCTTTTTCAACCACAGCTCTTTTTCCGCATCATCCGACACATAAAGCCGCTTGGCCCCTTGGGTCAGCCGGTAAAGCGGCGGGCAGGCGAGGTAGAGATGGCCCTTGTCGATCATCGGGCGCATCTGGGTGAAGAAAAACGTCATCAAAAGCGACGCGATATGGGCGCCGTCCACATCGGCATCGGTCATGATGATGATCTTGTCATAGCGCAGATCATCCACCTTGAACCGCGTGCCCATCTGCACGCCCAAAGCCTCGCAAATGTCACGGATTTCGGCATTGTCGCCGATCTTGTTGGACGCTGCCCCCAGCACGTTCAGGATTTTCCCACGCAGCGGCAAAAGCGCCTGCGTCTCGCGGTTGCGCGCGGCCTTGGCAGAGCCTCCGGCGCTGTCGCCTTCGACGAGGAAAAGCTCCGTCCCCTCGCGGTTCTTGGCGCTGCAATCGGCCAATTTCCCCGGCAGGCGCAGCTTTTTCGTCGCCGTCTTGCGCTGGGTTTCCTTTTCTTGGCGGCGCTTTAGCCGTTCCTCGGCGCGCAAGACCAGAAAGTCCAGAATCGCGCCCGCCGATTTCGGGTCAGAAACCAGCCAATTGTCGAAATGGTCACGCACCGCGTTTTCCACCCATTTCGCGGCCTCTTCCGTGGCCAGCCGGTCCTTGGTTTGCCCCACAAACTGCGGCTCGCGCACGAAAACCGAGATCAGCGCACAGCCCCCGGTCAGCATGTCGTCGCGGGTGATCAGCTCGGCCTTGCGGTTTTTCGAGAGTTCGCCATAGGCGCGAATGCCTTTCAGGATCGCAGACCAAAAGCCAAATTCATGCGTGCCGCCCTCGGGCGTCGGCACGGTGTTGGTGTAAGACTGGATGAACCCATCGCGCACCGGCGACCAGTTGATCGCCCATTCGACCGACCCCGGAACCCCGAATTTTTCCTGAAACTGCACCTTGCCCGCAAAGGGGCGGTCAGCATAGGTCGTTGTTTTCTCAAGCGTATCCGACAGATAATCGGCCAGACCGCCGGGGAAGTGAAACACCGCCTCTTGCGGCATATCGCCATCGGGAATGGCCGATTTCCAGCGAATTTCCACGCCCGAGAACAGATAGGCCTTGGACCGCGCCATTTTCATCAGACGGGCGGGCTTGAACTGATGCGATCCGAAAATCTGCGCATCGGGGTGGAATGTCACCGTGGTGCCGCGCCGGTTCGGCGCCGCGCCGATCTTCTGGATGGGGCCCAAAGGTTTGCCGCGCGAAAAAGACTGCTGGAACAGCTCTTTGTTCTTGGCAACCTCGACCACCATGCTGTCAGACAGCGCGTTCACCACCGACGAGCCGACACCATGCAAGCCGCCCGATGTCTCATAGGCCTTGCCGTTGAACTTGCCCCCCGAATGGAGCGTGCAAAGAATGACCTCCAGCGCCGATTTGTCGGGAAACTTCGGATGCGGGTCCACCGGGATGCCGCGGCCATTGTCGCGGATGGTCAGGGAGCCGTCGGCGTTCAGCTCCACCTCGATCCGGGTGGCATGGCCCGCCACCGCCTCGTCCATCGAGTTATCAAGGATCTCGGCCGCCAAATGATGATAGGCGCGCTCATCAATGCCGCCAATATACATGCCGGGGCGCAGGCGAACGGCTTCTAACGGCTCCAAGACCTCGATGCTGCTGGCGTCATAGGTCTGGTCATTGTTGGACAAAAGGTCACTTGGCATCGGGCTGCTCTTTTCTTGGGTCAGCCAGCATTAGACCATTTTGCAGGGGCTGTCCGCAAGATGTTGGGGTCAGCCCCGCTGCCGCAGCCATTCGGCCAATTCGCCCTCATCCAAAAGCCGCTGCGCTGCGCGGATGATGACGGGGCCGATTTCGGTGGCGGCAAAGCGTGCGGGAATGCCGTTGGCTTCCAAGCAGATTTGCAGCGCTCGGTAGGCGGTGCGTTTGTTGGCATCGTTGAAGCAATGGCCCTGCACGATGGCCACGGCATAAGCGGCGGCCAAATCATAGGCGTCGGCAATCATGCCATAGACGATCCGGTTGTCTACCCGCGCCAAAGCGCCTTCAAGCGATTTGTCCAAGGCAAGTCCGGCCAGTTCGCCAGGGTTGAGAACCTCGTCGTGGATGTCCACGACAAGGTCTACCGTCAGGACAAACATGGCTTACTTGTCCCGCAAATAGTCAAGAACCGGCTGGGCAGTCTCTCGGGTACGGGCCAGAAGGTCGCGCAGCGCTTCGCGGGTCAGCGGCGTCACCGGTTCAACTTGCGAAACGGTCTCCGCCGGCACCAGATACCCCACCAAGGCCGAATTCTTCAGGATCGCCACTGGCTTGCCATTGGCGCGGTCCAGCACCTTTTGCGGCTCACGCAATTCGGTCATTGTGCAGATCTGCGGCGTGGCAAGGCGGGTCATGGGCGGGCTCCGAGTTAAATATGCATTCTGATATACACTGACGTGCACAAAAAATCAAGCGCGCCCCCGCCAAAGGCTGCGCCTGCGCGGCTTATGCCGGTTCCGCCAGCCGCCCTGCCCACATCTTCTGAAACGCCGGGCGCGCCTGACAGCGCGCGACCCACGCGCTCACGGCGGGAAACTCGGCCAACAGCGTCGGGTGCGGCTGTGCATAGCGCACACATTCCTCGGCGATAATATCGGCCACCGTAAAGCGCCCGGCCACCAGCCAGTCTTGCGTGGCCAGATGCGCGTTCAGCCGGGCCAAGGGGCGGCGCAGCGCCTCGGCCGCCTTGGCCACACGCGCGGCCCCTTCGGCGGCCTTGTCCTGCCCTTGGGTCAGGGCCAGCATGATCTCCAGCGCCGGGCCTTCGATGGCACTGGTGGCAAACAGCGCCCATTGCTCCATCAGCGCGGTTTCCGCGTCATTGGCGGGGGCAATCGGCCCCCCGGCGCGGCGCACGATGTGCAAGGTGATGGCCAGACTTTCGGTCAGAACCAGATCGCCCTCTACCATCGCCGGGATCTGCCCCATCGGGTTCACCGCCAAAAAGCTGGGCGAGGCGGTGTTCTCAGGCGCATCCGCTGCGGCAGAATCGGCCAGCCGATAGGCTTGGATGATCGGCACATGCGCAAAGGCAAGCCCGGTTTCAAACAGCGCCCAAAGGGGCCTTGTCGCGCGCGAGCGGTAGCAGCCGTAGAGCGTCAGCATAAGCAACACCTATGTGTTAAGGGGTGATACGCGGGACAGCCTAGGCCAGTGCTGACCAGAGCGAAAGCCCCGGCAACCGCCGCCCCCATCCGCGGCTGTCATCGTCTGGCCAAGTGAAAACCCGACATAGCTCTGCGACCGAAGGGCAACGCTTGGCGCAAAATCCACATCTGCGGCGCGGAATTTTGATACGGATCAAGGCAAGGGAAAACGGGGCGGTCCTTTGTGACCCGGTCTCGTGAAACAAGGAATCGCCCATGGACCAGCCCACCGCATCGCAGGCCCAGTTGCCGACCGAATTGGCCAGCGCCTCCAAAACCGCCTCAAACAGCTTGGATGCGACCACGGCATTGGCCGAACCCACCGCCCATTCGGGCGCGGGCGAGGGCCTGACCGGCCCGCGTCAGTTTCCCGCCCTAAGCCCGGATGCCATTCGGCAAGTCTTTGAATCCGGCAAATATCCCTATGGCCGCCCACTTGGCCGCGCCCCTTATGAGGAAGAAAAAGCCAAGCTTCAGGCCGAGCTTTTGAAGGTGCAGATCTGGGCGCAAGAGACGGGGCAGAAATTCGTCATCCTGATGGAAGGCCGTGATGCCGCCGGCAAGGGCGGCACGATCAAACGCTTTATGGAGCATCTGAACCCCCGCTATGCCCGCGTCTGCGCGCTGACAAAACCGTCAGACGTGGAAAAGGGCCAATGGTTTTTCCAACGCTATTTCGCCCATCTGCCGACAGCGGGGGAAATGGTGTTTTATGACCGCTCTTGGTATAACCGCGCCGGGGTGGAGCGGGTGATGGGGTTCTGTTCCCCTGCCGAATACCTTGAATTCATGCGCCAAGCGCCCGAGGTTGAACGCATGTTGGTGCGTTCGGGCATCAGGCTTTACAAATACTGGTTTTCCGTCACCCGCGAAGAGCAGCGCGCGCGCTTCAAGGCCCGCGAAACCGACCCATTAAAGATGTGGAAGCTTTCGCCCATCGACAAGGCGTCCTTGGACAAATGGGACGATTACACCGAGGCGAAAGAGGCGATGTTTTTCTACACCGACACCGCCGATGCGCCTTGGGTCATCGTGAAATCCAACGACAAAAAACGCGCCCGGCTGAACTGCATGAAGCATTTCCTGTCCACCATCGACTATCCGAACAAGGATTACGAGGTGGTGGGGGCGCCCGACCCCTTGATCGTCGGCCGCGCCAGTCAGGTCTTGCAAGGTGCCGGGCATATTCTCGACGCCGCCCAGCACCCGGCCATTCGGCAGGCGTAAATCGCGGGCTCAACCGGGGTTGAAATAGCCGTGGATCGTCTCGGCCAAACCTTGTGAGATGCCCTCCACCGCCATCAGATCGGGCACCCCGGCCCGGCTGACCGCCTTGGCCGAGCCGAAATGCGCCAAAAGCGCCCGTTTGCGGCCCGCGCCCACGCCCGGAATGTCATCCAAAGGCGTGGCCGACACCGCCTTGGCCCGCTTGGCGCGATGCGCGCCATTGGCCCAGCGGTGCGCCTCATCGCGCAGGCGCTGGATGAAATACAAAACCGGATCATTGCGCGGCAGCGCCATGGGCGGCAGGCCGTCGCGGTGGAATTCCTCCTTGCCCGCGTCGCGGTCGATCCCCTTGGCCACCCCGATCAGCGCCACATCCTCGACGCCCAATTCCGCCAGCACCCCCGCCACGGCCGAGACCTGCCCCGCGCCACCGTCGATCAGCAAGAGATCAGGCCACATGCCGGAATTGCGATCCGGATCTTCTTTCAACAGCCGCTCGAACCGCCGCGTCAGCACCTCGCGCATCATGCCGAAATCGTCGCTGTTGGCGCCTGCATCCGAGCGGATGTTGAACTTGCGATACTGGCTTTTCAAAAACCCCTCGGCCCCAGCCACGATCATGCCGCCGACGGCATCCGACCCTTGGATATGCGCGTTGTCATACACCTCAATCCGGGTGGGCGGCGCGTCGAGATCAAAGGCATCGGCCAGCCCCTGCAACAGCTTGTTCTGCGTCGCCGATTCCGACATGCGCCGGGCCAGGCTTTCGCGGGCATTGCGGGCGGCGTTTTCGACAAGCTCCGCCTTTTCCCCGCGCTGCGGCACCGCCAATTCCACCTTGCGCCCCGCCCGTGCCGACAGGGCCTCGGCCACCAGATCGGGGTTTTCGACGGGATGCGACAGAAGAACCAGCCGGGGCGGCTCTTTGTCGTCGTAAAACTGGGTCAGAAACGCCTCAAGGATTTCCGGCTCTTCCGCCCCTGCCCCGGTTTTGGGATAGAAATCGCGGTTGCCCCATGACTGATTGGCGCGAATAAAGAACACCTGAACACAGGCCTGCCCATGATCCAGATGCAGCGCCACCACATCCGCCTCGGCCACGCCTTGGGGGTTGATGCCTTGGCTCTGCTGCACCTGCGTCAGCGCCTTGATCCGGTCACGCAAGGCGGCGGCGCGTTCAAACTCCATCGCCTCGGAAGCCTCGGCCATCTCGCGCGCCAGATTGGCCTGCACGGCGGTGGATTTGCCATCCAAAAACCGCTCGGCATCCTCGACCAGCGCGCCATAGGCCACCTCATCCACCCGGCCCACACAAGGCGCGGCACAACGCTTGATCTGGAATTGCAAACAAGGGCGCGTGCGGCTGGCAAACATGCTGTCACTGCAATTGCGCAAGAGAAACACCTTTTGCAGCTGGTTCAGCGTGCGATTGACCGCGCCCGCACTGGCAAAGGGGCCAAAATACCGCCCCGCCTCTTTCTTGGCGCCCCGGTGCTTTTTCAACTGCGGAAAAGCATGTTCGCGGCTGATCAGAATATTGGGAAAGGATTTGTCGTCGCGCAAAAGCACGTTGTAGCGCGGCTTCAACTGCTTGATGAGGTTCTGTTCCAACAACAGCGCCTCAAGTTCCGTCCGCGTGGTCAGGAACATCATCGAATGGGTTTCATGGATCATCCGCGCAATCCGCGCCGAATGGCCCGAGGGGCGCGCATAATTCGACACCCGCGCCTTGAGGTTCCGCGCCTTGCCCACATACAAGACCTCGGACGCGGCATTCAGCATCCGATACACCCCCGGACTGCCATCCAGCGTGCGCAGATAATCTTGAATAAGCTCATGCCCGGTGAGGGGTGCCGCGCTCATGCCCAAAAGCACCTTTCAGTTACATCGATTCTTGGCCCTTGGCTGCAATGATAAAGGACCAAGAGCAAGAGGGAAGAAGTCCACCGTTTCTGTGGATAACTTTGCGGAGAAGTTTTCACGAGCCCCGAATTTCCCTTGTTTTGCAAACGCCACAACGACATGCCTATTTTTTAGGCAGTTTTTCAAGACATTGATTTCAAAGGAAATAATTTAATGCCCCCGGCAAATCTCTGAAAAATCAGGACAATTTGTAACGCTTGTGTGAACGGCGCGGCCAAAGTGGACAACTTTTTGCCGAGATCACCCCAAAGCCTACTCAACCCCAAGGACATCAGGGGTTTGCCAGCCCAAATGCTGCCCGCCATCCACGGCAATCATTTGCCCCGTCACAGCCACAGAATCGAGGAAAAATCCAAGCGCCGCCGTGATGTCGCCGGGGTTCGCCCCACGTCCCAAAACCGTGGCGGCGCGCTGGCGGGCGAAATGGCTGTCGCTTTGCCGCGCGCCTTGCAAGGTGGGGCCGGGACCAATGGCATTGACCCGGATCTGCGGCGCCAGCGCTTGCGCGGCGGTGCGGGTCAGCGCCCAAAGGCCCATTTTGGCAATGGTATAGGTCATGAACTCGGGCGTCAGCTTGTGCACCCGCTGGTCGATCATATTGATGACCAACCCACTGGCCACAGGCTCGCCCGCCTCATCCTGCCCGGCGGCAGGGGCTTGGGCGGCAAAGGCTTGGGTCAGCACAAAAGGCGCGCGCAGGTTCGATTCCAAATGTCGATCCCAGCTTTTGCGGCTGGCCGTGCGCAGCGTGTCATATTCGAAGATCGAGGCGTTGTTGACCAGAACCGTCAGCGGCCCGCCAAGGCCCTGCACGGCCATCGGCACCAGCTTTTCCACCTGCGACTCGATCAAAAGATCCGCCCGCAGCGCACAGGCGCGCCGACCCATGGCGGTGATCTCTTTCACCACCTCCTCGGCCTCTTTGCGTGAGGCGGCGTAATGCACGGCCACATCATAGCCGCGCCGCGCCAGATACAGCGCCATCTCGCGGCCCAACCGCTTGCCCGCCCCCGTCACCAATGCCCGCATGTCACGCCTTCTTGCAATCGCAGTCTGATTTTCCAACGATATAGCGCCCGCAACGGGAACAGACAGGGGGTTTCAGCCCCTTGCGGCGCAATTGGGTGATGCGGCCCAGTTTTCCGGGAAACAGCGCCTTGCCGATCATGCCGACAAGCGCCATGGCAAGAAGAAAGACCAAGATGATCTTGAACAGCATCTACCGCCCCCGCTTGCCTCTAAAGGCCATAGCGCGCCCACAGCGCCTTGTCTTCCACCGATAGCATCAGATCTTGCGCCAAAGACAGGCCAAAGCGTGACAAGAACCCCCGCTTCTGGCCCAAAGGCACCAAGCGCACCTTCTCGCCGTAAAGCGCCTTCATCTTGGGCACCAAATGGGCAACCCCATCGACCAGCCCCAGCTCCACCGCCTTTTGGCCGACCCAAACATCGGCATTGAAGAGATCGGCATCAGCCAACCGCGCCCCACGCCGCGCCTTCACATGGGCGATAAACGCCTCATGGATCGGGGCTTGCAACGCGCGCAGCCGCTCAATGTCCTCAGGCTTTTGCGGCAGGAAGGGGTCGGCCAGGCTTTTCGACTTGCCCGCCGCGACAACCCGCCGCTCCACCCCTTGACGGGCCATCAGCTCGGGAAAGCCAAAGCTGGCAAAGATCACCCCGATAGATCCGACGATCGAACTGTCATCCACCCAAATCTCATCGCCCGCGCAGGCCAGCCAATAGCCGCCCGAGGCCGCAACATCCTCGACAAAGGCATGCACCTTGACGCCCTTCTCCTCGGCCAGCCGCCGGATGCGCGCGGCGATCAGGCTGGATTGCACCGGCGAGCCGCCCGGCGAATTCACCGAAAGCGCCACAGCGGCGGGCTTCATCTTGAACGCCTTTTCAATGACAGCGGCCAAGGCCGCGTCCGAAAGGCTGCTCCGCCCGATGCCAATACTGCCATGCAGCCGGATCACGGGCACAACGGGGGGACGTTTCAGAAAGGGGATGAGGTGTTTCATAGCTCAACAGGTAGGGCGCGCGCGCCTGTTTCGCAACCGCTCCTCCTCAGCGCTCCTCCTCGTCGTCTGCGACGCTCGTCGGAAGGCCCTCGACGAGAAGCCGAAGGCGCCCGAGGAGAGGCGCTGGACAGCCCCGCGCGAAACCGTCAGGTTTGCCCCATGATCGACAAGCTGGAAATGTTCATCGCCCTTGCCAACGAGCGCCACTTTGGCCGCGCGGCCGAGGTGGTGGGCGTCACCCAGCCCAGCCTGTCCAGCGCCATCCGCCAGCTGGAAGATCAGCTGGGCGTGCAGCTTGTCTATCGCGGCAGCCGCTTTCAGGGCCTGACGCCCGAAGGCCAGCGCGTGCTGGATTGGGCGCGCCGCATCGTCGGCGACATGCGCGCGCTGAAAGACGAGATGCGCTCGGTCCATGCGGGCCTGTCGGGCAATCTGCGCATCGGCGTCATTCCCACCGCCATGCCCATGGTGGCCGATCTCACCGCCCCCTTTACCGCGCGCCACCCCAATGTGCGCGTCACCATCCTGTCGCGCACCAGCGCCGAGATTTTGGACGGGATCGACACGCTCGAACTTGATGCGGGCATCACCTATCTCGACAACGAGCCTTTGGGCCGCGTCGCCCAAACCCCGCTTTACACCGAATTTTACCGCTATCTCTGCGCCCCCTCCTCGCCGCACGCCGCGCGCGCGCAGATCACTTGGCACGAAGTGGCAAGCCTGCCCCTGTGCCTTTTGACCGCCGACATGCAAAACCGCCGCATCGTCAACCAGCATCTGGCCGAGGCCGGCGCGCGGGTTCAGGCCATGGTGGAAAGCAATTCCACCATCGCGCTGGTCTCTCATGTGCGCTCGGGGCTTTGGGCTTCGGTCGTGCCGATGAAACTGGCCGAGATGTTCACCGGCCAAGGTCTGGTGGCCATTCCCATCGTGGAACCCGAGGCCGAGCATCTGGTTGGCCTGATCACCACCCGCCGCGATCCGCAGACCCCGGTGCTTCAGGCCCTGATGGAAGAGGCCGCGCGGCTGGCAGTCCGGCTACGTCGATAGGCGATGCCTATTGAATAACGGGATGACGATATTGATTTCCCTATCAATGCGCGTATCAAGGGCCCAGCTACCAAAAGGGCCGCCCATATGCTTGATTCCGTCGAAGTCACCTCTCGGGTTGGGGAAATCCTGACCGCCCACAAGGGGATGGAGGGTTCGCTTTTGCCGATCCTTCACGCCATTCAGGCCGAATTCGGCTATGTGCCCCAAGATGCACTGCCGATCATCGCGCAGGATCTGAACCTGTCCAAGGCCGAGGTGCATGGCGTGATGTCGTTCTATCACGACTTTCGCGAAAACCCCGCCGGGAATCATGTGCTGAAGCTTTGCCGGGCCGAGGCCTGCAAGGCCATGGGCGCTGACCGCGTGGCCGATCATGCGCAAAAGGCGCTTGGCATCGAATGGCACGAAACCACCAAAGATGGCCGCGTGACGCTGGAACCGGTGTTCTGCCTTGGCCTTTGTGCCTGCGCACCTGCCGCCATGGTGGATGGCAAAATCATCGGCCGCGTCGATGAGGCGAAACTGGACGGCATCATTGGGGGCCTGAAATGAAAATCTATCTGCCGCTCGATTCTGCCGCCGTCGCCCTTGGGGCCGATGAGATCGCCGCCGCCATCCACGCCGCGCGCCCGGATGTGACCCTTATCCGCAACGGCTCGCGCGGGATGGTCTGGCTGGAACCGCTGGTCGAGGTGGACACCCCCGCCGGTCGCATGGCCTTTGGCCCGATGACTTTGGAAGACGTGCCTGCTTTGTTTGGCGATCTGGCCAAGCACCCCAAGGCCCTTGGCTTGACCGAAGACCTGCCGTGGATGAAGGCGCAAACGCGCCTGACCTTTGCCCGTGTGGGCGTGATTGATCCCCTGTCGCTGGCCGATTACCGCGCCCATGGAGGCCTCAAGGGCCTTGAGCGTGCCTTGGGCATGTCGCAGGCCGATATGGTGGCCGAGGTCACCAATTCCGGCCTGCGCGGCCGGGGTGGTGCGGGCTTCCCCACCGGCATCAAGTGGAAAACCGTCTCCGAGGCCAAAGCCGACCGCAAATACATCGTCTGCAACGCGGACGAAGGCGACAGCGCCACCTTTGCCGACCGCATGCTGATGGAAGGTGACCCCTTCACCCTCATCGAAGGTATGGTGATCGCCGGGCTTGCCTGCGGCGCGACCAAGGGCTTTGTTTATCTTCGTTCCGAATACCCCATCGCCATTGCCGTGATGCAAAAGGCGGTTGAGATCGCCCGCGCCGAGGGGCTGTTGGGCGCAAAGGTTTTGGGCAAAGGCCCGGCCTTTGACATGGAAATCCGCGTCGGTGCCGGGGCCTATGTCTGCGGCGAGGAAACCAGCCTTTTGAACTCGCTTGAAGGCAAGCGCGGCATCGTGCGCGCCAAACCGCCGCTGCCCGCGCTTCAGGGTTTCATGGGCCGCCCGACCGTTGTGAACAACGTCATCTCCTTGGCCTCCGTCCCGGTGATCTTTGAAAAGGGCGCTGATCATTACAAGAACTTTGGCCTTGGCCGCTCGCGCGGCACGATCCCGTTGCAGATTGCCGGGAACGTCAAATACGGCGGGCTTTACGAAATCGCCTTTGGCCTGACCTTGGGCGAGATCGTCGACAAGATCGGCGGCGGCACGGCCTCGGGCCGCCCGGTCAAGGCGGTGCAAGTGGGCGGGCCTTTGGGGGCCTATTTCCCGCGCAGCCTCTTTGACACGCCCTTTGGCTATGAGGAATTCGCAGGCAAAGATGGCCTCATCGGTCACGCGGGTCTGACGATTTTCGACGACAGCGCCGACATGCTGGAAATGGCCCGCTTTGCCATGGAATTCTGCGCCATCGAATCCTGTGGCAAATGCACCCCCTGCCGCATCGGCGCGGTGCGCGGGGTGGAAACCATCAACCGCATCAAGCGCGGCGATGCCGCCGCCATGCCGATCCTCACCGATCTGTGCAACACCATGAAATCGGGCTCGCTTTGCGCCCTTGGCGGGTTCACCCCCTATCCGGTGATGTCCGCTGTCACCCATTTCCCTGATGACTTCCAGACGCAGAAGGAAGCCGCCGAATGAAAGACTTCATCATCCCCTCTGACCGCGACTTTGGCACGCCCTATGTGCGCTCCACCGCCACGGTGACGCTGAACATCGACGGCTTCGATGTGACCGTGCCCGAAGGCACCTCGATCATGCGCGCCGCCGCTGAAATCGGCATCACCGTGCCGAAACTCTGCGCGACCGACAGCCTTGAGGCCTTTGGCTCCTGCCGCCTCTGCCTTGTCGAAATCGAAGGCCGCAACGGCACGCCCGCCTCCTGCACCACCCCTGTTGCCCCCGGCATCCGGGTGAAAACCCAAACGGGCAAGCTGAAAGAGCTGCGTCGCGGCGTGATGGAGCTGTACATCTCCGACCACCCGCTTGACTGCCTGACCTGCTCGGCCAATGGCGATTGCGAATTGCAGGACATGGCGGGCGCGGTTGGCCTGCGCGATGTGCGCTACACCGCCGAGGAAACCCATTTCCGCCCCAAGAACAACTCGGGCGAGGCCAATCCCCAGTGGATGCCGAAGGACGAGTCTAACCCCTATTTCACCTATGACCCGGCGAAATGCATCGTCTGCTCGCGCTGCGTGCGGGCCTGCGAAGAGGTGCAAGGCACCTTTGCGCTGACCATCGAAGGCCGGGGCTTCGATTCCCGCGTGTCTTTCGGTGCGAAAACCGACGACGCGCTGGCCTCGGACTGCGTCTCTTGCGGCGCCTGCGTGCAGGCCTGCCCCACCGCAACCCTGCAGGAAAAATCGGTGATCGAAATCGGCACGCCCGAGCGTTCGGTCATCACCACCTGCGCATATTGCGGCGTGGGCTGCCAGTTCAAGGCCGAACTGCGCGGTGACGAGCTGGTGCGCATGGTGCCTTACAAGCACGGCAAGGCCAACCGGGGCCATTCCTGCGTCAAAGGCCGCTTTGCCTATGGCTATGCCAGCCACCAAGACCGCATCCTGTCGCCGATGATCCGCGACAGCATCAACGATCCGTGGAAAGAAGTCTCCTGGGCCGAGGCGATGGAATTTGCCGCGGGTCGCATGAAGGGCATCATCGCCAAATATGGGCAGAAATCCGTGGGCGTGATCACCTCCTCGCGCTGCACCAATGAAGAAACCTATCTGGTGCAAAAGCTGACGCGCGGTGTGTTCCTGAACAACAACACCGACACCTGCGCGCGGGTCTGCCATTCGCCCACCGGCTATGGTCTGGGCCAGACGCTTGGGACCAGCGCCGGCACGCAAGACTTTGATTCGGTTGAACATACCGATGTAGCCATCGTGATCGGTGCCAACCCCGCTTCGGGCCACCCTGTGTTTGCCTCGCGCCTGAAAAAGCGCCTGCGCAAAGGGGCCAAGCTGATCGTCATCGACCCGCGCCGCACCGAAATGGTGGACAGCCCCCATATCCGCGCCGCGCACCATCTGGCGCTGACGCCCGGCACCAACGTGGCCATGGTCACCGCGCTGGCCCATGTGATCGTGACCGAGAAACTCTACAACGAAGAGTTCATCCGCACCCGTTGCGACTGGGATGAATTCCAAGACTACGCCGAATTCGTCAGCCGCCCGAACCATTCGCCAGAAGCCGTGGAAATCCTGACCGGCGTCAAGGCCGAAGAGGTCCGCGCGGCGGCCCGGCTTTATGCCACCGGCGGCAATGGCTCGATCTACTATGGCCTCGGCGTGACCGAACATTCCCAAGGCTCGACCACCGTGATCGGGATTGCCAACCTTGCCATGATGACCGGCAACGTCGGTCGTCCGGGCGTGGGCGTGAACCCCTTGCGCGGGCAAAACAACGTGCAAGGCTCCTGCGACATGGGGTCTTTCCCGCATGAACTGCCGGGCTATCGCCATGTGAAGAACGACGATGTGCGCGCCATCTATGAGAACCTCTGGGGCGTGAAGATCGACAGCGAACCGGGCCTGCGCATCCCCAACATGCTGGATGCGGCAGTAGAGGGCACCTTCAAGGGCCTTTACTGCCAAGGCGAAGACATCCTGCAATCCGACCCCGACACCAAGCACGTCTCGGCGGGCTTGGCAGCGATGGAATGCGTGATCGTCCACGACCTCTTCCTGAACGAAACCGCGAATTACGCCCATGTGTTCTTCCCCGGGTCGTCCTTCCTCGAAAAGGACGGCACCTTCACCAACGCCGAGCGTCGCATCAACATGGTGCGCAAGGTGATGGCCCCGAAGCAGGGCTATGCCGATTGGGAAGTGACCCAGATGTTCGCCAATGCCATGGGCGCCAACTGGAACTACACCCACCCGGTGCAGATCATGGAAGAGATCGCCATGACCACCCCCTCCTTTGCCGGTGTCAGCTATGACCGGATCGAAGAGCTGGGCTCGGTCCAGTGGCCTTGCAACGACAAGGCCCCGGAAGGCACGCCTTTGATGCACGTCGATGCCTTCGTGCGTGGCAAGGGTCGGTTCATCAACACCGAATATGTCGCGACCGATGAAAAGACCGGCCCGCGCTTCCCGCTCTTGCTCACCACGGGCCGCATCCTGTCGCAATACAACGTCGGCGCGCAAACCCGCCGCACGGCCAACAGCACTTGGCATGCCGAGGATGTCTTGGAAATCCACCCCCATGACGCCGAGGTGCGCGGCATCAAGGAAGGCCAGTGGGTGCGGTTGGCAAGCCGGGCGGGGGAAACCACCCTGCGCGCCACGATCACCGACAAGGTCAATCCGGGAGTGGTTTACACCACCTTCCACCACCCCGACACGCAAGCCAACGTCATCACCACCGATTTCAGCGATTGGGCCACCAATTGCCCGGAATACAAGGTGACAGCGGTGCAGGTGTCGCCCTCGAACGGCCCGTCGGAATGGCAAGAGGAATACAACGCCCTCGCCACCCGCTCGCGCCGGATCGCGGCGGCCGAATAAGGGCGCGCGTGATGAATACCCACCGCCCCCTGCCGCGCCTTGCCTTCGGGCAAGGCCGCGCCTCGGACGGCTCGCGAGAGCTGCCCGAGGAGGTGGCGGTGGCGCTTTCCTACAACGGATCGACGCAGGCGGTGATGATGGCCAGCCCCGCCGATCTGGTGGATTTCGCCTATGGTTTCAGCCTGACCGAAGGCATCGCCCGCCCCGATGAGATTGACAGCGTCGAGATCGTCGAGACGCCCCTTGGCATTGACCTGCAAATCTGGCTTAAAGCACCCGCCGAGGACCGCCAGCGCGCTCGCCGCCGGTCGATGGCCGGGCCGGTGGGCTGCGGGCTTTGCGGCATCGACAGTCTGGAAGAGGCACGGCGCAAGCCCCGGGCCGTGGCCGACAGCGGCTTTGCCCTGACGCCCGCGCAGATCATGTCGGCCATGGCGGCGCTGACCGGCCACCAGCCCCTGCACGACATCACCCGCGCCGCCCATGCCGCCGCCCTTTGGGCGCCCGAAGGCGGAATCCTTGCCGCGCGCGAAGATGTGGGCCGCCACAACGCGCTTGATAAGCTGATCGGCGCCTTGGCGCAGGCCGCCCCGGTTGACGGGGCCTTGGTCCTGACCTGCCGCACCTCGATCGACATGGTGCAAAAGGCCGCCGCTGCGGGCTTTCCCATGCTCATAGCGGCTTCGGCCCCCACGGCAGCGGCGGTCGATATGGCCGATGCTGCCGGCATCACCCTGATCGCCCTGGCCCGCCCCGACGGGTTCGAGGTCTTCACCCATCCCAACCGTATAGCTGCTTCAGAGGCCGCCCATGTCGCATGACGCCCAACACCATTCTGGCCCGCACGCCAAGCTGATCTACATGGCCAACCAGATCGCCAAATTCATGGAGTCAAAACCCCATGACGAGGGCGTGGCGGGCCTGTCCAGCCATATCAACGACTTCTGGGAACCCCGGATGCGCCGCCACCTCTTTGAGGTGCTGGATGCCGGCGGCACGGGCCTGCGCCCCTTGGTTCTGGACGCCGCGGCCAAGATCAAACGCCCGGCCGAAGCGGCCTGAGCGCGGCGGGGTTAAGGGTTACCCCCCACCCCCAGCCCCTCCCCACGAGGGGGAGGGGAGGCGAGGGGTGACCAAGGCTTAGCGACAGGCGGATACCAGAGAGCGATTTGCAGAACTTGCTCCTCCCCTCCCCCTCGTGGGGAGGGGCTGGGGGTGGGGGGCCTTCCCCTTCATAGGGGGCCTTACCTTCCATAGGGAGCAGCCCTGAGACTGGGGCCGACCTCATCCGCCCCGCGCCTCAGAAATCAAACAGATCCGACAGAAAGCTTTCGCGGCGCTTGCGCGGACGGCGATAGTCATCGTCATCATCGCGATACCGGCGCGGCTCCTCGCGGCGATGGCTCTCCTGCCGCGGCGGCTCGGCATAGCTTTGCGCCGCAGCCTGTGGCGTAGGCCGCCCCGGTTCGCGCAGCGCCACCGGCGCATCGGCCCCGGCGGCACGCTCAATGATCTTGTCCAACTCGCCCCGATCCAGCCAGACACCCCGGCACTTCGGGCAATAGTCGATCTCAACGCCATGGCGATCCGCCATCACAAGGGTTTCATTATCAACCGGACAACGCATGTTCGCTCCTTTATGCATTTCCCCCGATGTGGGGCTGCGCCAGCGCACAAACAAGTGCTGACGGGGTGGATTGCAGCACGCTGCCATGCGGCCTAGCTTTGCAACCAGCCAAATTGAAAAGGAACCTGTCCATGACGGATACCCCCTATGTGCCGCCAAAGGTCTGGACCTGGGACAAGGCGAATGGCGGGGCCTTTGCCTCGACCAACCGCCCCATCGCCGGGGCGACCCATGAACAAGAGCTGCCGCGCGGCAAACATCCCTTGCAGCTTTATTCGCTGGCCACACCCAATGGGGTGAAGGTCACGATCATGCTGGAGGAATTGGTCGAAGCCGGGCTTTTGCCCGATTACGACGCTTGGCTCATCCAGATTTCCGGCGATCAGTTCGGCTCGGGCTTTGTCGGCGTGAACCCCAATTCCAAGATCCCCGCGATGATGGATTATTCCGGCGACACGCCCGTGCGGCTGTTCGAATCCGGCTCGATCCTGATCCATCTGGCTGAGAAATTCGGCGCCTTCCTGCCCGGCAAGGGGCCAGAGCGGACAGAAACCCTGAACTGGCTGATGTGGCAAATGGGATCGGCCCCCTTCGTCGGTGGTGGCTTTGGCCATTTCTACGCCTATGCGCCCGAGAAATACGAATACCCCATTAACCGCTATGCGATGGAGACCAAACGCCAGCTGGATGTCTTGGACCGCCGCTTGGCCGAGGTGCCATACGTTGCCGGGCAAAACTACTCCATCGCCGATATGGCGATCTGGCCGTGGTATGGCGGGCTGGTCTTGGGTCGCGCCTATAACGCAGCCGAGTTTCTGGATGTGAAATCCTATAAGAACGTGGTCGCTTGGGCTGAAAAGATCGACGCGCGGCCTGCGGTGAAACGGGGCCGGATGGTCAATAAAAACTGGGGGGATGAGGCCGAACAGGTGCCAAACCGCCATTCCGCCGCCGATTTCGCAGGAAAAGCCGTTTAACGATCAGTCAGGGGCCACGCCCATCTCTGTCATGGCGCTGGCCCCCACGCTGTCTTGGGCGACCGAGACTGATTTTAACACCGCATAAACCTGCGCCCCGGCTGTCAGCCCCAGCGCCTGAACCGACCTGCGGGTAACGCGCGCCAAAAGCGCCTCCTCCCCCATGCGCAGCCGCACAATCGCGCCGGGGCCCTCGCCCATGCGGATTTCGTCGATCCGTGCGCTTAGAATATTCAGCGCCGAAATCCCCTCGGGCCGGGTGGTGGCCAGCATCACATCCTGTGCCAAGATCCGCAGGCGCAGCACAGCCCCCGGCTGGGCGGCGACACGCGGCAGCCAAACCGACCCGCCCGCGCTCTCAAGCCGCGTCAGCCCGTCACCGTCATGGCCCACCAGCCGCGCCGAAATCAGCGCCCCCGCCTCGCGCAGGCCCATCACCGGGGCCATCGCGGGATCAGCCATCACCCTAGCCGCTGGACCCACCGCCACCACGCGGCCCGCCTCCAACAGCACAATACTGGTCGCCAACCGCGCCACCTCGGCCACCGAATGGCTGACATAAAGGATCGGCAGGCCCAATTCATCGCGCAGCCGTTCCAGATAGGGCAGAATCTCGGCCTTGCGCGCCTCATCCAGCGCGGCCAAAGGCTCATCCATCAACAGCATCTGCGGATCTGACAAGATCGCCCGCCCAATCGCCACGCGCTGCCGCTCCCCCCCTGACAGCGCACCGGGGCGACGCTCCAACAGCGCACCAAGGCCCAAAAGATCGGTGATGCGGCCCAACTCCGCCGGATCAGCGCCAGAGCCCGCAAACCAGCGCCCATAGGTCAGGTTTTGCCGCACGCTCAGATGCGGAAAAAGCCGCGCATCTTGAAACACATAGCCCATGCGGCGGCGATGGCTGGGCAGGTTGACACGCGCCGCACTGTCAAAGAGCACCCGCTCCCCCAGCGCAATCCGCCCCTGATCAGGCCGCAAAAGCCCCGCCACCGCATTGACCACGCTGGACTTGCCAGAGCCTGACCGACCAAACAGCGCCGTCACCCCCGGCGGGGCCTCAAACGCGGCCTCCAGCCGGAAATCGCCAAAGCGGTGCGACAGCGTGATCGACAGCGTCATCGGCCCGCAATCCTTTTGGCAATGGCGCGGCTAACCCATTCGGCCAGCAACAGCGCCGCCATGGCCACCACAATGGCCACCACAACCAGCCGAAACGCCTGCCCCTCACCCCCCGGCACCTGCAAAAAGGCGTAAATCGCCGAAGGCAGGGTTTGCGTCTGGCCGGGGATGTTCGACACGAAGGTAATCGTCGCGCCAAACTCGCCCATCGCCTTGGCAAAGGCCAAAATGGCCCCCGCCACAATGCCCGGCAGGATCAAGGGCAAGGTCACCGTGGCAAAGACCCAAAGGCGCGAGGCACCAAGCGTGCTGGCCGCTTCTTCCAGCCTTGGGTCCACCGCCTCAATCGCCAGCCGGATCGCCCGCACCATCAAGGGAAAGGCCATGACCGCCGCGGCCAAAACCGCGCCCGTCCAGCGAAAGGCCAGTACGATGCCAAACCATTCATCCAAAAACTGCCCGACCGCCCCCTTGCGGCCAAAGGTCAACAGCAGAAGATAGCCCGTCACCACAGGCGGCAGGATCAGCGGCAAATGCACCAGCCCATTGAGCACCTGCTTGCCCCAAAACTCCCACCGCGCCAGCGCATAGGCGATGAAGATCCCCAAAGGCAGGCTCAAAAGCGTCGCCCAAAAGGACACGCGCAGCGACAAGGCCACCGCGCGCCATTCCTCAGCTGTCAGGGCATCCCACATAGGCCGCGTCCGCTTGGTTTCAGTTCAGGATCTTGAAACCCTGCGCGGCGAATGTGGCATCCGCTGCCTCAGACGACAAGGCGTTTAAAAACGCCGCATCCGCAGCGTCAGCCGCCCCGGTCAACAGCGCCGCGGGAAAAACGATGGGCGCATGGCTGCCCTCGGGAAATTCGGCCACCACCGTCACAGCCTCACCCGCGACCGCGTCCGAGGCATAGACAATTCCATAAGGCGCCTCACCCGTGGCCACCAAGGCCAGTGCGGCGCGCACATTTTCCGATTGCGCCACCTGCGGGGCCACCGCCTCCCACAGGCCCAGCGCTTGCAGCGCGGCTTTGCCATATTGCCCGGCAGGCACCGCATCGACCATCGCCATCGACAGCCAGCCGTCGCCCAACAGCCCCGCCAGATCAAAGCCCGGCTCAAGGTTTACCGCCGCCGCGCCTGTGCCATGGGCAATCAGCACCAGACGGTTGCCCAAAAGATCGCGGCGCTGGCCCGGCACCACCAGCCCGGCCGCCTCCACCACATCCATCCAATTCACCGCCGAGGACAGGAAAATATCCGCAGGCGCACCTTGCAGGATCTGTTGGGCCAAATGGTTCGACCCGGCATAGCTGATCACCACCTCATGGCCGGTTTCCGCCCTGAATTCGGCGGCAATCTCATCCAGCGCGGTTTTCAGCGAGGCGGCGGCAAAGACCACCACCTCTTCGGCGCGCGCCGGGGCTGCCAATGACAGACCCATCAGCGCGGCAAGGCCAAATCGGCGCGGCATCCCAAACACTCTCCCCAATCGCGTTGCCACAGATGAAACAGCCCTCATCCGGGCTGGCAAGTGCTATCTGGCAAGCGCAATCTGGCACAGCGACGCCTCACGACCCCATAGACAGCCGCCCGCCCCTTCGCTATCTTGCGCGCCGAGCCGGGACGATGGCGTCGTCCCAGGGGCATCACCCCGCTGCTTGCAAGCCCCGCTTGCCACAGTCCTGTACGCCGGGACCTTTCGGGGTCTTGGGCGCAATGAACCAGACCCCTATGATGAGGTCTGTTATGACGGAACGTCCGCAACAATACCGTTTCCACCAAGGCGACCGGGTCCTGCCCTTTGCCACCTCGGAATATGATGCCCGCATCGCGGGCCTGCGCGAGATCATGGATGTGCATGGCGTTGATGCCTGCGTCTTCACCTCGATGCACTCCATCGCCTATTACTCGGGCTTTCTCTACTGCTCCTTCGGCCGCCCCTATGGCCTTGTCGTCACCCGCACGGAATGCGTGACCATCTCGGCAGGCATCGACGCCGCCCAGCCCTGGCGTCGCAGCCATGGCGACAGCATCACCTACACCGACTGGCAGCGTGACAACTACTGGCGCGCCGTCTGCTCGGTCACCGGTGAGGGCAAGGTCATCGGCTGCGAAGCCGATCACATGACGCTGGTGCAATCCGAAAAGCTGAACGCCTTCCTGAAGCCGAAAAAGGGCGTCGATATCTCGGTCGCCGTCATGCAGCAGCGCATGCACAAATCCGCCGCCGAAATCGAACTGATCCGCCACGGCGCCAATGTGGCCGATGTGGGCGGCTTTGCCATCCGTGAGGCGGTGAAGGAAGGCGCACGCGAGATTGACATCGCCATGGCAGGCCGTGACGCGATGGAGTTGGAAATCGCCAAGCGCTTCCCCGATGCCGAATACCGCGACACTTGGGTCTGGTTCCAGTCGGGCATCAACACCGACGGTGCCCACAACCCGGTGACCAGCCGCAAGTTGCAGCGCGGCGATATCCTTTCCTTGAACACCTTCCCGATGATCTCGGGCTATTATACCGCCTTGGAACGCACCATGTTCGTCAAGGAATGTGACGCCGCCAGCCGTCGCATCTGGGACATCAACGTGGCGGCCCATGAATACGGCATCAGCCTGTTGAAGCCCGGCGTCTCCTGCGCCGAGGTGACCCACAAGCTGAACACCTTCTTCGAAGAGCATCAGGTGCTGCAATACCGCACCTTCGGCTATGGCCACTCCTTCGGGATCCTGTCGCATTACTACGGCCGCGAAGCCGGTTTGGAACTGCGCGAGGATATCGACACGGTGCTGGAGCCGGGCATGGTGATCTCGATGGAACCGATGCTGACCATTCCCGAAGGCCAGCCCGGTGCCGGCGGCTACCGCGAGCATGACATTCTGGTCATCACCGAGGACGGCAACGAGGATATCACCAAATACCCCTACGGGCCTGAGTTCAATATTGTGGGGTAAGCCCCGACCCCGGCCATGGCCGGGGTCAAAACGCTCCAGTGGAGCGTTTTGAGGGGCGAACGCCCGAGCAAACCTGCGAGGGCTGGGCCTCACAGAACAAACACCAAAAGGGCCGGTCTTCCGGCCCTTTTTCATTACAAGGCAAACCGCAAATTGCCCTGAAACAAAATGATCCCGCCATAGGCCGCCCAGAACATCAGCCCGAACACCGCCACCCGCCAGATGCGGCTTTTCACCCCCGCAACGATCAGGCAGGACAGCGGATAGGCCAGCACGCTGGCCCCCCCGATCAGCATCAGCCCCAAGAAAAACCCCGACGGCTGGCCCTCTTGCAAGGCGGGCAGCCCCAGCGTCAGCCACATGCCGCCCAAGATCCACGGCAGCCAGCTGAACACGCCAATGGGCGTCACAAACCCCAAGGCCAGCGCCCCCAGAACCCGGCTGCGCCTTGGCCACAACACGGCCCGCCAGCGCCCGCGGTTGGCGACAGCCAGCCCGATCACGACGGCCAGCCCAAAGGCCAGCATCGCGGCAAAAGGCAAAGCTGCCCAGCCCTTTGGCACGATATTGGGGCTTGCAGGCTCGACCCACCAAAGCCGCAGCGCCATCAACAAACCCGCCAGCGCAAGGCTCAGCCCCAAAACCAATCCCGCCGAAAGCCTTGGCCGCTGTGGCCCCCCATCCGCCTGCATCCCGTCACCCCTCACCATCACCCGGCGAACCCTCTGCACAAAACCTGCCCCAGCCCCCCTCTGCCCGCAAGAGCCGCCTCCCCCCGCATTTCCCGCTCTAGGGGCAACGCCACAGGCTTTTCTCTTAACAAAATATGACAAAGGCTTGACGCACCCCGCCTCCGGCGTCTTCTGTGCCACAAATTAGCCATTTCCGAGATCATCAATGACCCCGATTCTTCGCGTCTTAGCGCTTGGCGCTGCCTGTGTCCTGTCGGCTTGCGCCTCGACCGCCCCCGTTGAAACCGCGGCCCCCCCGCAAAGCGTGGCCGGGTATGAGGCGGTTGAAGATGGCGGCTTTCTGATCGAGGCTGTCGAGGCGCGCCACCTCTCAGGCGGGCGCGAACGGGCCGAGGTGGATTACAACGGCCCCGATGCGCCGGGCACCATCGTGGTCGATACCTTTTCGCGCAAACTTTACCATGTCCAGGACAACGGCCGCGCCATGCGCTATTCCATCGCAGTCGGGCGCGAGGGCCTGTCGTTCCGCGGCTCGGGCGTGATTTCGCGCAAGGAAAAATGGCCCTCCTGGCAGCCCACCGCCAACATGATCCGCACCCGCCCCGATCTTTACGCCGAATTTGCCGGCGGCATGAAGGGCGGGCTTGATAACCCCTTGGGCGCACGGGCCCTTTATCTTTACCGTGGCGGGCGCGACACCATGTTCCGCATCCATGGCACGATCCAGAACGCCACCATCGGCCATGCCACCAGCGCAGGCTGCATCCGGCTTTACAACCAAGACGCCATTCACCTCTTTGACAACACGCCCATGGGCACCCGTGTGAAGGTGCGCTCGCAGGCCGAAAGCCTAGAGCTGGAAGGGCCCTATATGGATGACGCCTGGGGTCTGGCCGTGCCGGAAACCCCGGAAAACATTGCCCAAAAAGAGCTGGATCTTGTGGCGCGGGCCGAACAAGAAGCCGCCGAGGCCCAAGCCGCCGCCGAGGCCGCCGCGAAAGAGGCCGAAGAACGCGCCCGCTACGCCGCCATGACGCCCGAGGAACGCATCAAGGCCGATGAAAAGGCCGCCCGCGAAAAGGCCCGCGCCGAGGAACTTGCTGCCCGCGAGGCCGAAAAAGCCGCCCGCGCTGCCGAACGCGCCGAAAAGCGCCGCCTTGCCGCCTGCAAGCGCAAGGGGATCGAGGAAAAGGACTGCCCGGCACTCGAGGTCAGCGCAGGCTGATCCGGCGCAGCTGCCGCAAAGCCCCCCCTCCCCAGCCCTCCCCCACAAGGGGGGAGGGAGCCGCCCGGCCATCCTCCCGGCAGGCCCGCCACAAAACGCGTCCCTCCCCTCCCCCTCGTGGGGAGGGGCCGGGGGTGGGGGGCAGCCGCTCTCACCTACCCGCAAGAAGGATAGCACCGAGACGCACAGGAAACTTGCCAAGACTATAGTAACGGCCTCCCCAACCCTCCCCCACAAGGGGGGAGGGAGCCAACCGGGCATCCACCCCGCACGCCCGCCACAGAGCGCATCCCTCCCCTCCCCCTCGTGGGGAGGGGCCGGGGGTGGGGGGCAGCCGCTCTCACCTACCCGCAAGAGGGATAGCGCCGAGGCGCACAGAAAACCTGCCCTGACCATAGGAACGGCCTCCCCGACCCTCCCCCACAAGGGGGGAGGGAGCCGCCCGGACATCCCCCCGGCACGCCCGCCACAGAACGCGTCCCTCCCCTCCCCCGCGTGGGGAGGGGCCGGGGGTGGGGGGCAGCCGCTTCACCTACCCGCAAGAGGGATAGCGCCGAGGCGCACAGGAAACCTGCTCTGACCATAGGAACGGCCTGCACAAACCCCTCCCCCACAACGGGGAGAGGGAGCCACCCGGGCATCCCACCCGCACTCCCCTCACAGAACGCGTCCCTCCCCTCCCCCCCCGTGGGGAGGGGCCGGGGGTGGGGGGCAGCCCCCTCCCGCCCTATTCGACGATCACATAATCCTTCAGCGTGGTCTCGACACAGTCCCATGTGCCATCAAACCCCGGGCGAATGATGAACCGATCCCCCGCCCTCAGATGCGTCACCGTGCCGTGCTGGTCGGTCAGGATCGAATGGCCCGCATGGATGTAGATATACTCCCACTCGCTGTAACTGATCCGCCACTTGCCCGGCGTCGTTTGCCACATGCCGCAGTAAAGCCCATCCCGATCCTCGCGTGACCAGGTCGTATGCACCGGATCGCCCGACAGAACCTTGGCCGGGTCCGGTCGCGTGACCTCGGGCGTGATCCCCTCTTGGCTGATCCCTTCGACAAGCTGCATGATCCCTCCGCTGGCTGTTTGCGCCAGTTGGGCTGTTGCCGCAGCGCAGGTCAAGCGCCGGCTTTCGCCGCGTTGCAGCGCAATTATGTTGCGAAGCCTGCGCGGCTGTGCCTGAATAGCAGGCAGAATCTGTAAATGGCCCGGAGCCGAAGATGAGCGCCACCTCCCCCCTCCGCCCCGTGCTGCCGCCCGACATCCGCGCCCGCAAGGGCAGCGCCCCCTTGGTGGTGCTGACCGCCTATACCACCCCCATGGCCCGGCTGGTGGATCCGCATTGCGACATCGCATTGGTGGGCGATTCGCTGGGCATGGTGCTGCACGGGCTGCCCTCGACCCTTGGCGTGACGATGGAGATGATGATCCTGCATGGCCGCTCGGTCGTGCGCGGCTGCGCCAAAGCCATGATCGTGATCGACATGCCCTTTGGCAGCTATGAAGAAAGCCCTGCGCAGGCCTATCGCAACGCCGCCCGGCTGATCGCCGAAACCGGCGCGCCTGCGGTCAAGCTTGAGGGCGGCGCGCATATGGCCGAGACCATCGCCTTTCTCACCAAACGCGGCGTGCCGGTCATGGCCCATGTCGGGCTGACCCCGCAGGCGGTGAACACCCTTGGCGGCTATAAGGTGGTGGGCCGCGAGGATGAGGCCGAGCGCGTGATGCAAGACGCCCTTGCCGTGCAGGCCGCCGGGGCCTTTTCGGTGGTGTTGGAAAAGGTGCCCATGGGCCTTGCAGGCCGCATCACCAAGGCACTCGACATCCCCACCATCGGCATCGGCGCCGGTGTGGAATGCGACGGACAGGTGCTGGTGATCGACGACATGCTGGGCCTGTTCACCGAATTCCGCCCGAAATTCGTCAAACGCTATGCCGAACTTGGCAAGACAGCCGATGAGGCCATCGCCACCTATGCCGCCGAGGTGCGCGCCCGCACCTTCCCGGCCGATGAACACTCCTTCCCCGACGCTTTGCCCGCGAAAGGCCCCAAATCTTGACAACCATCATTCGGACGGTGGCCGAGCTGCGCCCCCTCGTGCGCAGCTGGCGCGTGGCAGGTGAGATCGTGGGCGTGGTCCCCACCATGGGGGCCTTGCATGAGGGGCATCTGTCACTGGCCCGCCGCGGCAAGGCCGAATGTGAACGGGTGATCACCACAATCTTTGTGAACCCCAAACAATTCACCAATGCGGATGATCTGAAAAAATACCCCCGCACCGAAGAGGCGGATGTGGCGCTCCTCAACAGCGTGGGCGTCGATGTGGTGTTCATCCCCTCGCCGGATGAAGTTTATCCCGACGGCTATATGACCACGGTTTCCGTGGGCGGCGTGTCTGAGCCTTTGGAGGGCCGTATGCGGCCGGGCCATTTCGATGGCGTGGCCACCGTGGTGACCAAGCTTTTTGGCATGACCGAGGCGCATCGCGGCTATTTCGGGCAAAAGGACTGGCAGCAGTTGCAGGTTGTGCTGCGGCTGGTGCGCGATCTGAACCTGCCTGTGACGGTTGTAGGCTGCGAAACCATCCGTGAGGCGGATGGGCTTGCCATGTCCTCGCGCAATGTGCGGCTGACCGAGCAAGGCCGCGCCGTGGCCCATGTGCTTTACACCGCCATCACCACCGCCGCCGAAGATATCCGCGCCGGGCAATCCGACCGCATGGCCATTCGCGAGGCCGCCGAAAAGGTCCGCGCCGCGGGCTTTGAACGGGTGGAATATATCGAGCTGCGCGACGCCGAAACGCTGATGCCGTCTGACGACGTCCGCCGCCCCCGCCGCATGCTGGCCGCCGCATGGCTTGATGGCGTGCGCCTGATCGACAATATCCCGGTCTGACCCTCCCGGTTTGGCCCTCCCGGTTTGGCCCTCCTCGTGCGGCTTGCGCCTTCTCGTCGGGGGTATCATTCCCGATTGCAGCCGCCCTTGACATGGGCAAGGATGCCTTAGGGTTGTGCCCGTCTATCTCAGCCCCATTTGTTTTTTCATTTTCCCCAGCCACGGGGGGATGTATTGATGTAAAAGATCATTACATCTCTCCTCTGACCAGTTCACACGGAGAGCATGATGGCCAATTTCGAAGCGCAAATTCAGGAAAGCCAGAAACAGGTTGCCGAGGCGCAGGCGAAGATTTCCGCCATCACCGCCCAGATCGACACAGCCCGCAGCCGGCTGGATCAGGGCCTGTCGATCGACGTGGAAACCGCGACGCTGGACGATGTGACCAAACATACCGAGGTGATGAACGCCAATATCGCCGAGCTGATCATGGGGCTGGATGACGTCACCGCAGGGTTTTCCAAAGACTTTGACGAGATGCGATCTAAGACCGGGATGGAAAGCTTTATCGGCATCTTTTCCACCGCCAAAGCGGAATCGATGCGCCAAGAACGGCTGCGCACCGCCTCGATTGATGACAAGCTGCAAGATCTGATCGCCAAATCCGACGTGATCGTGCGGCTGTTGCAGGGCCAGCTTGACCTTTTGAACAGCCAAAAATCGCGGGTTGAGGTCAACCTGTCAGACACCTTGAACCAGCGCGAGGGTGCCGTCGCCGCCCTTGAAGGCGTGCGCGCCGAGATCACCGCGCTCGACCCCAAGATCATCGAATTGGAAAACAAAATTGCGGTCGAACAAGACGCCGCCGCCCGCACCAAACTGGAAACCGATCTGGCCGCGCTGAACGCGCGCTACAACGCGCTGGTGCAGGATGAACAGGTGCAACTGGCCAAAAGCCAGACCCTTGAACGCTATATCGAAAAGGGCAAAACTTGGGTGGACAGCCTGACCAATCAGGCCGCCACCCAACTGGTGCTGATCAACAAGCTGCAAACCGACACCAAACAGCGCGTGGTCCTTTATGACGCGCTGACCTCCAGCCTGAAAACCGCCCAGCAGCAGGACGTGGCGCATCGGATCAACGAAATCGGCGTGAAAACCGACCAAGAGGCGCAGGCCGCCATGGCCGCCATCGGCGCGGCCACCAACCAGAAAATGGCCGACATGCTCGAGGCGCATGAAGGCCACATGGTCTTTGCCCGCGAGATTTTGGAGCAAAAGGCCAAGGCCGACGAACGCTTTGCCCGCCGCTTTGCCAAGATCGTCGAGAAACACGACAAAAACGCCTATGGGGGTTAAAGGGTGGCCAACCTGAAAGAGGCGCTGGTCTCGGACCATGCCCAGCTTTACGATCCCGCCATCCTGCGGCGCTATTTTGCCAAGTTTGACCGGATCACCCGCCATCTTGGCCGCGTCGCAGGCGAGGTCGAGGCCGAAGGCCGCCTGACTCGCAGCGAGGCACGGGTGCTTGGCACCTATCTGACGGCCCTCAGCACCACCTTCAACGCCCTTGGCCACAAATACCTGATGACAGGCCAAAGCGACACCGCCCCGCGCCTGACCTTCGACCGCCACGAGTCCGGCTTTCCCGTGGCACAAGAGCTGATGACAATGGCGCTGGATGCGGCCCAAGTGGACAAGCACCTTGCCGGCATGGCCTCGGAGGCGGAACTGAAAGACCGCATGCTGCGCCAGATCGTCGGCGATCTGACCGTGCCGACCGCCCTGCAATTCGCCCTCAGCCAAAGGCTCTATTATGAGGCGCTGGCAGCCGGCGGCCTTTTCTGGGCGCGCAACGACCCGCAGGCGCAATTCATCGCCGATATCGGCCCCCGGCGCCATTTCCTGATCCATTGGGCGGTCTGGGACAGCCAGAGCAACCTGCCGGTGGTCTATCTTTTCGATGTGCAGGATTCGGGACGCAAACCCCTGCCGAATGACGACCGCCGCTGGCCTCTTGTGCAACAGGGGCTGATGGCGCAATCGGTGGGGGGGCTGAAACTTCTGACCATGGCGCAAGGCTTTGACAAGGATTTCGAGGCGATCCACCCCAAACGCCTGCGCCGCCTGACGCTTGGCCCGATGCACAGCCACGACTTCACCCTGCAATCGGGGCCGATCTCGGATGTCCTGAAGGCCGCTCAGGCCCCCGATGGGCTGGACTGGGCACTGGTCTGGACGGTCGAGGACCTCATCTCGGACCGCGAGGAAGAGGTGAAAGACGGCTGGTTCGCCACCGCCAACCGCCAGATCTGGAAGCTCGACCCGGTCCACGGCATCGACAGCGGCACCACTTTGACCGAGCGCATGGTGATCCTCTCCGAGCAGGTCTTTCAGGCGCTGGTCGAGGTGAACGCACCGGGCCTGCGCCCCTATCGCAAATTCGTGGTCGGCGCAGGTGGGCGCATCATCCCGGCGCTGTGAGCGTGGCAACCCCCGGGGGCCAGCCCCCGGACCCCGGGGATATTTGGGAACAGATGAAGGGATTTGCGGAGTTCATCTGTTCTTAAATATCCCCGCCGGAGGCCCCGGCCTGCCAAGGGAACGGACTTTGGAGAGTGAGAGATGACGACGCGCGACACGATGGAATTGAGGGAAGCGGCGATCAAGGCGCAGTATGAGGTCGCTCTTGGGCTGATCTCGGGTTTTGACCACGCGCCGCGCTTGGCCCGCGCGATGACGCCGGAACGGCAGGAAGAGCGTTCGCCCGGCATTGGGGCGCGGCCTCGGTTCCGCTCGACCGTGCCGGGGATGGTGACGCGACCCGCCGCGCGGCCGGGGGGCGTGCGGCTTTATGAGCGGATCGAGGGCTTGGGCGATGGGCTTTTGTCGCCGGTGCAGGCGGCGGCGCTCAATGCGTTGCGGCGGGGGCTGGCGATTGCCTTGGCGCTGGGCGAGGCGGTTTCGGCGCAATCGGGGCTCGCGGAGTTGAAGAAGGCCAATCTTGAGGGCCGCCTGCCCGAGGCCAAGCGCGCCGAGTTCACCGATCTTCTGGCCGGTGAGGCCTTGGCGGTGCTTTACACCTTTGCCAATGCCACGGCCTTTCTTCTGGCCCCGCATCTCGGGCCGACCACCGTCGAGATCGGCGAGGTGGAGGAGGTGTTGACCGACAACGCCCCCCTCGCCTTGCAGGGTGCGCTTTGGGAGTTGGATCAGGACATCGCCCTTTTTGCCAGTGACGAGCCCCGCCTGATCGCCACCCTCGCCGCCTTTGCCGAGGCGCTGATGGCCAAGGTCGCGCTTCGGGCGCAGACCGCGGGCGGCACGGCGGCCTTTACCGGCTCGGCCTGGACGGTCGAGGCCGATGGGCTGGCGATCAACGGGTTCAAACCGGCGCGGGCGTCGAAAGGTGGCGCGCTGAGCATGCAGTTCAAGAAACCGCAGGAGGTGGTGGGCAACCACATTGCCAAATACCAATCCATGCGGCTTGCCAAGATGCTGATGGCCTATGATTTCGACCGCCGCCTCAACCCCTTTGCCGAGCTGGGCGGCTTTATCTTTACCTTCATGGGCGATGGCAAACCCGGCACCGGCAAGACCACGCTCATCCAGATGATGGCCGGGATGCTCAATGATTACTGCAAGGTCGCAGGCTACCCCTTCCGCTATCAGAACTTCTCCATCGACCAGATCGACAGCTATCAGGGCAAATCCGGCCAGAACGCCAAGGCCTTCATCGACGCGGTGCTGGACCCCACGGTCATCGGCTTTGGCACCATCGACGACATTGACCAAGTGGCGGGCAAGCGCGGCGACCGGCAATCCTCGGCGGGCCAGCAAGAGGTGACGGCGGTCTTCATGCAGGCCTTTGCCGGGGCCAATACCGTGGTGCGCGGCAATTGCACCTTTGGGATGTTTTCGAACTTCCCCGAAAACGTCGATGATGCGCTGCGCCAGCGGGCGGGCGCGCGGTTCTTGGTCGATGGCCCGCAAACCCGCGAGGATTACGTTGATATCCTGAGCCTTCTCTTGGGCAAGAACCACCAGATCCCCTTGGGCGAGCATGACCTTTTTGCCGCCCAAGAGATCAAAAAGGCCGTCGTCGCCAGTTTCGAGGGCCATTCGCGCCCGCATGAGGCGGGGCTGGTCACGGTCTGGGACAAGGTGGCGGGCGAGATTGGCCCCTTGGACACGATTGCCAAGCTGGGGGCTTACCTGAAGGCCATCCAAGAGGCCGACCCCCGCTTTACCGGCCGCGCGATCAAGAACATCACCGATGCGGTCAAGGTGCGGGCGATGGATTTCGACCTGCCCGACATCTGGATGGAAAACCCCGATCTGTTCCTCTTCAAACCCTATGACGACAAACTGGCGATGATCCGGGGGTTGATGCAGCCGATCACGGTTGAGATGGTGGTGCAGGAGATCAACCGCTATGCGGACAGCGAATTCCGCTATTCCGACAAGTCGGATGAGGTGGCGATTGAAGGCATGGTGCGGGAGTTTGGCCGGACGGAAGAGGCGAAACGGCGGTATTTGGAGGGTAAGGGGTGAGTAGTGAAGAAGAAACGCCCAAATGGCGGACGCCCACGAACTTTGGAATAGCGCTTACCCTAATTGTCTTCCTGGGTTTCATTGCGATGGCACGGCAACGCAACTGCGTTTTGCTGCCGACGGAAGTTCTGGAGTGCCGAACGAATTGGGCTCGGTTCTTGGATGCGCCCCCCAACGAAATGGGCGATACGCTCGCAGGATTTGCAGGCGTTCTGGCTTTTGTTTGGATCATCATAACCGTTTCGATTCAGGGGTATGAGCTTCATGCGCAGCGGAAAGAGCTGGAACTTACGAGGCGCGAATTGAAGCTGGCGCGTAAGGCACAAGAGAAGCAACTTGAGGTTATGCAGAAACAGGCCGATATTTTTGTGGATGAGCAAAGATCACGAGCCCAAGCTGAACACAAGGAAACCTTAGACGTCGCGCTTACCAGAATTGCATACAAATCTCTCGAGCTTTGCAACGTTGGTGCTACAATCTTGTCGCGTGATAGTGAAAGCTTGGAATGCACCTTACACATTTTTTCCGGGTATGACGGTGAACAGAATTTGGACTTCTTTTTGCAAAACAGCCACCAATCTGCGGTGGCAAATCTGCATTTTCTGAGCAAAGAAACAGACAGGATTATTGCAATCCATCGCTCGACGAGAAGCAACGCTGTGATCCTGGCATCCTACTTTGAAGAAGTATTGGATATGCGAGAGAGTCTCTCAGTGGGGCAACAATTACGCATCGACGCTCTTCGAATTGAGGAAGTGCATATGCTTCTTAGAGCGCTAATGGCTTCCGATAAATGGTGGGAAGAAGCATGAACCGCCTCATCTCCGCTGGCCTCATGTTCGGCAATCTGATCGAGGTCTCCTCCCCCGCCCTTGTCGAACGCTACAACCGCGCGCTCCAGCATCTGACGGGCAAGACCACAGGGCTTGCCGATTTCCACATCGACATCTCGGGCTACTCCCCCGAGATCGGCGATGAATTCAATGACCCCGGGTATCTCAACCCCAGCGGGGCCAACCGGCAATTCATCCTGCTGACCACGGGCCAGAAAACCGCGCCGCTTTTGAACATGAAATTCTCCACCGCCCGCGGCATCCTGCGTCAGTTCATCGAGGCCAATGAGGCGCAGTTATTCGCCCTGACCGCCCGCGATGCGGTTTGCGGCGAATTGCAGGGCTCGGTCTATGACCTCTCCACCCCGGCGCGGCTGTTGGACATGAAGCAGATCACGGTCGAGGCCGATACCATCGGCGGCCATGTGGCCGATGCCGAAAAGCTGGCCACGCTCATCAGCCGCTTTCGCACCGAACCCGATGGCTGGCGCGACGAGGCGCTGATTGCCCAGATGATCGGGCTGGCCGAGAAGACCGGCGATGTCACCCGCGTGCCGATCAGCCTGCCTGCGATGACCTTTTCGCAGCCGAATTTCTGGACCAGCCATTTCGGCGGGATCTACATCTTTCAAGACCTGCCCCATCCCGGCGTGATCTCGACCCTGCCGCGCGACAGCTTGGGCGCCCTGCCGATTGCACAGGTGATGGACATCACCCGGCGCAACCAGATCGCCGACTGGCTGGATCGCAATGGCCTTGTGGAACCCATCGTGCAGGCGCGGGGCTTGGACGCGGCGGCCATCCTGCGCCAGAAGATGGATTTCATCCTTGTCGAGGCGGCCGAGGCGCTGAAG
The DNA here is from genome assembly GCA_965284335.1 of Tabrizicola sp. Classification (GTDB taxonomy): domain Bacteria; phylum Pseudomonadota; class Alphaproteobacteria; order Rhodobacterales; family Rhodobacteraceae; genus Tabrizicola_A. The sequence goes on from OZ260076.1 coordinate 2,238,782, forward strand.
ATCGACATCGCCGATGCCCGCCGCACCGAACTGCGCAAGATCGCCTATCGCTTGGGCGATGCGCTGCCCGATGAATTCCTCGGCCTCGCCGGGCTCTTGCGCTGGGTCGAAGGGGCCGGGCCATGGCCGCGCATCACCTCGGAACATGCCTGCTATTTCTACACGCTGCGCGCCGCCCCCGGCAAAGACCGCGATCTGGTGAACATGCTCCTCAGCGAACTTGCCCCTATGGACGTGCGCCAGCTTTTCATCACCCACAAGGAACTCTTCTACGCCCATTACGCCCGCTGGTCCGACCGCAAGCGCCATTGGGTGGCCGATTTTCTGGAACGCGAATACAAGGTGGATGCCCAAGGCGCGCGCGAGGCGCTTTTTGGGCCAGAACCATCAATGGATGCCCCCGACCGGGGACAGCCCCGCGCGGCGCGCGATGTCGGGCCAAAGGTCGGCCCCTGGGGAGGACGGCGATGATCGGGTTGCTGCGCGCCGGGCTTTTGGCCTTTGTTCTTCTGACGGTGGTCTATCTTCTGGTCTCGATCTATTCCCGCTCGGTACGCAAGGAACGGCTGGAAAAGGAATGGGACAGCAACCCCGACAATCTGGGGGCTGAAACTTCGGCCCGCGACGCCTATATCAGGGCAGGGATGGAGGCCTATCGCCACAGCCTGCGGCGCAAGCTGATTGTGCTGGTCTATATCATTCCCATGGCGGTGGTGCTGGCAACCGCCTATGCCGTGAACCATCAGTAAAGGGGGCCCGCCATGTGGACCAAGATGAAATGGACCTTGCGGATCGTTGCGGCGCTGTTTGTGCTGGGCTTCTTGCACTACACCCTGCCGCAGCACGATATCGTGCGCGTGACGGGCACCTACAACCGGCTGACCACGGTCGGCAGCGAAAACGCCTGGGCCTATGCCTCGCCCGACAGCGGCACGCAGGAAAGCAGCTCGACCCGCGACATCCGCTTTATCGAGGCCGCCTATCCCGATGGCGATGTGATGGTCTATCGCAACGAGGATACCGGCTGGATCTGGCCGCCCTATTTCAAATATGACAGCGCCAATCTTCAGGCCGAGGCGGGCAATCTGAAATCGGATGCCGCCAATCCGAAATGGGTGGTGGTCACCCATTACGGCTGGCGCCTGCCGATCCTGTCGATTTACCCCAACGCCGTTTCCGTGCGCGAGGCCGAGGGCGCCGATGAAACCATCCTGCCCATCGTTCCGGTGGTGGTGATCGCCTTCCTGCTTTTCGCCGTCTTCATGATCCGCCGCATGTGGGCGCAGTTCTGGGAACGCTCGATCGAACCCGTAGCAGCCGAGGTGGGCGAGACATGGGACGGCGTCGAGGCCAAAGCAACCGGCGCAATGGCGCGGCTCAAGGCTTGGCTCAACTCATGGAAGCGCAAAGGCTAAGGCGCCTTGGGGCAGACATAGGATAGCCTATCAAAACTGCGGAAGAAGACGCCCCTGTTCAGCCACGGGCAAAGTGAATGCCAAAACCGCATCATACACCCGATGCCCCAAGGCTAGTGCCCCACAAAGGCGTGGTGCTAACCAACCTACCCGGCTAGAAGTCGGGCATAAGCACGGATGACAAATTCGGCAAGTTAAACTGGCGGAGTGGAAGGGATTCGAACCCTCGAGACGTTGCCGTCTGCACCCTTAGCAGGGGTGTGCCTTCGACCACTCGGCCACCACTCCGCTGACCCGTTTAAGGGCTGGGGCGGGTGGGGGCAAGGGGGAAGGTGGGGGTTGGTGCAGATTGATGCGGGGCTTTCGGATTTTTCTGCATTTGGGCCGCCTTAGGCCGCGGTCGGCGGCGCTGCGCGCAGCCGCAGGGCCGCGCGCCAGCTTGCCAGTGTCAGCGCCGCCGCAGTCCCAAGGCACAAGGGCAAGCCGCCGATTTGGTAACTGACACCAGACAACAGCGTGCCCATCAACCGCCCCGCCGCATTGGCCATATAGTAAAAGCCCACGTCCCGGGTGATCCGGTCCGCCGCGCCAAAGGCGAGGATCAGATAGGAATGCACCGCCGAATTGATCGCAAACACAAAGCCAAAGGCCAAAAGCCCAAAGATCAGCGCAGCCGTCAGCCAAGGCGCGGGCGCCCCCGCAATCCAGGCCGCCCCGGCCAAGACCATGGGGATCGGCACCAAAAGCCCCGCCCAAAAGATCGCCTTGGCGGTGACCGCGCGTTCACTTTGCGCCTTGGCACCCAGAATGCGCGGGGCCAGCGCCTGCACCGCGCCATAACCGATGATCCACAAGGCCATAAACCCGCCGACAAGGAAAAACGCCTCGCGCCGCCCCTCGGCGGTGCCATCGGACAGAACGGCCTGAAAATACACAGGGATTCCCACCACGAACCACACATCGCGCGCGCCAAACAGGAACATCCGCGCCAAAGACAGCCGGTTCACCCGCGGATCTTGTGACCGCCAGCCCGACCAGCTTTCGCTGGATTTCATCCGGCCCGGCAGACCGGCGGGCAAGAACAAGACCACCGCCAGCAAGATCACCGCCAAGATCGCCGCCATACCCCAAACGGCCGCCTGAAACCCCGCCAGCGCCAAAGCCGCCGCCCCAAGGAAAAAGCCCAATCCCTTGACCGCATTCTTTGATCCCGTCAGATAGGCCACCCAGCGGAACAGCCCGCCCTCGGCACTGGGGGCCAACAGCTTGACCGCCGATTTCGACGACATCTTGGCCAGATCCTTGGCCACCCCCGACACCCCCTGCACCGCCATCACAAAGCCGACCGACAGCGCCACACCCCAACCCGGATCCAGCTGCCCCAAGGCCAAAAGCGCCGCGACCTGCAAGCCAAGCCCGCCATAGAGCGTCGCCGCAAGACCGAACCTTGCCGCAAGCCAGCCCGCGGCAAGGTTCGTCACAATCCCCGCCAGCTCATACAGCAAAAACAGCCACGCCAGTTGCACCGGCGAAAAGCCCAATCCGTTGAAATGCAACAAAACCAACATGCGCAGCGCGCCATCTGACAGCATAAAGGCCCAATAGGCCGCCGTCACCGCCACGTAGGCGCGCAAAGGGTTGGCGGCGGTCACATCGACCCCGCAACCATGCGGGTGATGTCGGCCAAACGGCAGGCATAGCCCCATTCATTGTCATACCAAGCGTAAATCTTCACCTGCGTGCCATTGATCACCATAGTGGACGGCCCGTCGATGATGGACGAGCGCGGATCATTGGTGAAATCGCACGACACCAAGGGGCGGCTTTCAAAGCCCAAGATGCCCGCAAGCGGCCCTTTGGCCGCGGCCTGAAACAGCGCGTTCACCTCTTCGGCGGTCGTCGCCCGCGCCACCTCGAACACGCAATCGGTCAACGAGGCGTTCAACAGCGGCACCCGCACCGCATGGCCGTTCAAACGGCCCTTCAACTCGGGGTAAATCAGCGTGATCGCGGTGGCCGATCCGGTGGTGGTCGGGATCAGGTTCATCAAGGCCGAGCGCGCGCGGCGCATATCCTTGGCCGGGCGGTCCACGATGGTTTGGGTATTGGTCACATCATGGATCGTGGTGATCGACCCATGTTTGATGCCCAGCGCCTCATGAATGACCTTGACCACCGGGGCCAGACAATTGGTCGTGCAAGAGGCCGCCGTCACCAGCGCCTGACTGCCATCATAAAGCTGATGGTTCACCCCATAAACAAGGTTCAGCGCGCCGCCATCCTTGACCGGGGCGCTGACCACCACCTTTTTCACCCCGGCGGCGTAATAGGGCGCGATCTTGGCCGCCGTTTTGAACACCCCGGTGCAATCAATCACCAGATCCACGCCCATCTCGGCCAAGGGCAGTGCCTCGATCGTCTTTTCATGGGTCAAGCGAATGGTCTGACCCTTCAACACCAAGGCATCCGGCGCATGACCAACCTCAGTGCGCCAGCGGCCATGCACGGAATCAAACTCCATCAACAAGGCATGCTGTTCGGCATTGCCCACAGGATCATTCAGCAAAACGATCTCGCCCCCTGCGCCACTGTCGATCAGATCGCGCAGCACAAGCTTTCCAATACGGCCAAGGCCGTTCAACGCAATACGGGGCATGGGTCAGGCATCCTTAAGGCTTGGGGCGTCCATGCCAAGGGCATCAACGCGCGATTGCAGCGACAGCCGGTTCAGGCTGTCAAACGGCAGGGCGACAAAGGCCGCAATGCGGCGGCGCAGGGCGGCATAGGTCTGGGCAAAGACCAGCGCCTTTTCGGCATCTGTCCCGGTGGCTTTCACCGGGTCAGGCAGGCCCCAATGGCCGGTGATCGGCTGACCGGGCCAAGGCGGACATTCCTCGGCTGCCGAGCTGTCGCAAACGGTAAAGACGAAATCCATCGCGGTGGCCCCGGGCTGTTGAAACTCCGAGACATGTTTGGCCCGCAGGCCCGCCACCTCATGCCCATTGCGCCGCAGCACCTCAATCGCAAAGGGGTTCAGCGCGCTGCCCGGCCGGGTTCCGGCAGAAAAGGCGCGAAACCTGCCCTGCCCCAGATCGCGCAGCAAAGCCTCGGCAAAGATCGAACGGGCCGAATTGCCCGAACAGATGAACAGCACGGTAAAATCACTGTCACGCATGGTGGCGGTCTCCTGTGAGGGCAATGTCAACGACGCAAGCACATCAGCCCGCCCCCGGCCCACATCCAGCGCCAAATACCCGACCAGCCCATCAGCGGCGGCCAGATTGGCGCTGTAAAACAACGACCGCCCCTCACGCCGGATCTGCACCAACCCCGCCGAGGCCAAATCGGCCAGATGATGCGACAGGGTATTGGGCTTGACCCCCAAGGCCTGCGCCATTTCGGTCGGGCGCACCCCTTGGGGGGCAAAGCGCAAGATCAGACGGAACACCGCAAGGCGTCCGGGGTGGCCAAGTGTGGCAAAGGCAAGGGCGGCATCATTTATTTCCATATTTCAGGAAATATCGAATCTCACGCAAGCTGTCGAATGAAACTTTTATGACAGCAAGCCACGCCAATGCCCAAAAGCATGGCCTGAAACCCAAATCTGACATGACAGGAATGGCGGTTCTTGGTGGAGCAGATCGGGATCGAACCGACGACCTCGTCATTGCGAACGACGCGCTCTCCCAACTGAGCTACTGCCCCAACGAACCGCCCCCGCGTCTGCCCGATTCAACCGCAAATGTCAAGAAATCCACACCGCACAGCGGGCCGCCCCACCACCAAAGCCCGCCAACAGGCGCAGGGCCTAACGGCCAATATGACCTTGCACAAAGGCCACGATATCCGAGGCCGGACGCGCCCCCGACAGCCGCGCAATCTCGCGCCCCTTGGCATATAGCAACAAGGCCGGAATCCCTTGAATCCGCGCACGCCCCGCAATCTCGGGATGGTCTTCGGTGTTCAACTTGGCCAATCGCGCCCGGCCCTTCAGGCTCGCGGCCGCCTTGGCAAATTCAGGCGCCATCATCCGACACGGGCCGCACCACGGCGCCCAGTAATCTACCACCAGAGGCATCTCATCGCCCCGCGTGGCCTTGTCATGGGCGCGGGCATCCAACTCAATCACCTTGCCATCCACCAAAGGATCACCGCAGGCCCCGCATTTCGGCCCTTCGGCCAGCTTGGCCACAGGCAGGCGATTCATCTGGCCACAGGTGGCACAGGCAAGTTTGACAGCATCGCTCATGGCAGACCTCACATTCTTATATCGGAATATATGGGAGGCCAAAATCACGGATCAAGAGGCCCTCACCACCGCGCGCGCCAAAAGCCGCCCTCAAGACCCTGTCACAAAAAGTCTTCTTCCTCACCCGAGACATCAACGCCCAAAGCGTCCAGCCCGGCCTCAAGGTTTTCGGCCAGATGCGGCATGCCCATCAGATAATCTTCGGTCGGCGTCGTCGCCTCGCGATAGGCGGTGTCCACGGCTTCAAGATACTCCTCCGGCTCAAAAGCTCCCCGCCCGACCCAAGCAATCGCGGTCAGATGCGCCTTTTCATCCTCGTTCAACCCGCCAATGAAATCGCGCAACTCAGCACTGGCCAAATCGCCCTCGCGGGCCTGAAAGATCACATGAACCACCTTGGCCGGAGTGATCTCTAAACTGAATTCGGGGCTGTGGTCTTGCATGGCATCCTCCTGTTCGCCCCATCAGCCTAGCCCCATCGCGCCCCCCATGTCTTGACCTATGTCATCCACACGCCAAAGCCATAGGCGGCAGACCCGGCCATCGTCGCCCCCACAACCGACCGGCTGAGCGCATAGCTGGCCAAAACCGCAGCCGTGCCGCAGATCAAAGGCAAGGGCACCCCGGCCTGCAGATAGGGCAAGGCCGAGGCGGTAAAAAGCGTCGCAATCGCCGCCGGGCCAGTGGCGGCCAAAAACCGCGCCAAAGCACCGCCGCGCGGCATGGCCGACAAATCGGCACGCGTCGGCAAAAAGCGAAACGCCCAAGTAAAGGCGCCAACGATCAAGGCCAGCGTCACGATCTCAGCCCGCATCACGCCCCCCCAGCCCCAAAACCCCGGCCAGAGCCCCCGCAACCATCCCCGCCAAAATCCCCGCCGTGGCCGAGATCAGCAGCGAGATCAAAACCGTCGCCACAACCGCCACCGCAATCACCGGGATCTGCGCCCGTGTCAGGATCGACAACAACAAGGCCAGAAACAGCGCCGGCAGCATAAAGCCCAAAGCCGCCTCAACCACCGGCCAACCCGCCAAGGCCCCGCCCCCGGCAAAAGCCCCCACAGCCGTGCCCAAAACCCAACTGGCATAGGCGGCAAGGCCGAGACCAAACATAAACGCTTCCGAAAACCGCCGCCCCCGCGCCAATTGGCCCAAGGCGGCACCAAACACCTCATCGGTCAGCCCAAAAGCCCAAGCCCAAGCATAACGCCGCCGAACCGCAGGCCCCGCGCGCTTCATCAAAGCCGGGCCATAAAGCACATGGCGCAGGTTCATCGCGATCAACGTAAAGGCCGCGACCAGCATCGGCGCGCCACTGGTGATCAAGGCAAGCGCCAAAAACTGCGCCGCCCCGGCATAGATGATCACCGAAAGCCCCACCGCCTCCAGCGGCCCAAGCCCTTGGCCCGTGGCCGCAACGCCAAAGGCAAAGGCAATGGGGAAATACCCCAGCACAATGGGCAATCCGGCCAAAAGACCATCGGTAAAGCGCGAAGGGAGCAGATCGTCCGTCATGCCATCTGACTAAGCGCTTCGCACAGGATCAGCAAGACGAAGGGGGCCTTGCCCCCTCGCCGCATGCGCGGCTCACCCCCAGGATATTTAAGCCACATTGAAGGCCTTCAACGTGGTCCAAATATCCAAATCCACCGAAGACAAACGCGGATGCGGATCAGAAGAGGCGCCCCCGATGAGAAGCCGGAGGCGCCCGAAGAGGGGCGGGTTATTCCGCCGCCTCCAAATAGCTTTCGACCGGCGGGCAGGTGCAGGTCAGGTTGCGGTCGCCCCAGACATTGTCGACCCGGCCCACGGGCGGCCAGTATTTGTCCACCCGGAAGGCGCCGGGCGGGAAGCAGCCCTGTTCGCGGCTGTATTTGCGGTCCCAATCGGCCACCAGATCGTTCACCGTATGGGGCGCATGGCGCAAGGGGCTGTCCTCAGCCGAAATCTCGCCCCGCTCCACCGCATCAATCTCGGCGCGGATGGCCAGAAGCGCGGTGATAAAGCGGTCAATCTCCGCCTTGGTTTCCGACTCCGTCGGCTCCACCATCAGCGTGCCGGCCACAGGCCAGCTCATGGTGGGGGCGTGAAAGCCGTTGTCGATCAGGCGCTTGGCGATGTCATCGACCGTGACGCCAAATTCAGCGAAAGGCCGGGTGTCGAGGATGCACTCATGCGCAACGCGGCCCTTGTTGCCCATGAAGAGGATCGGATATTTCCCCTTCAAGCGGCTGGCGATGTAATTGGCGTTCAAAATCGCCACCCGCGTCGCCTGCGTCAGCCCCTCGCCGCCCATCATCAGGCAATAGGCCCAGGAAATCAGCAGGATCGAGGCGCTGCCATAGGGCGCCGCCGACACCGGCCCCTCTTCACCCCCGGTTTCCGGATGCCCCGGCAGATAGGGCGCAAGATGCGCCCGCACGCCGATCGGCCCCATGCCGGGACCGCCGCCGCCATGCGGGATGGCAAAGGTCTTGTGCAGGTTCAAATGGCTCACATCGCCGCCAATCTCGCCCGGCTTCACCAGACCGACCAGCGCGTTCATATTGGCCCCGTCGATATAGACCTGACCGCCATGGTCATGGGTGATCTGGCAGACCTCTTTCACCGTCTCCTCGAACACCCCATGGGTCGAGGGATAGGTGATCATGCAGGCCGCCAACTTGTCGCCCGCCGCCGCCGCCTTCTCGCGGAAATCCTCCAGATCCACATCGCCATTCGGCATGGATTTGACGACCACCACCTCCATCCCCGCCATCTGCGCCGAGGCCGGGTTGGTGCCATGGGCCGAGACCGGAATGAGGCAGACCTTGCGCTCATGCTCCCCCCGCGCCCGGTGATAGGCAAGGATCGTCAAAAGCCCCGCATATTCCCCCTGCGCGCCCGAGTTTGGCTGCATCGAAAACGCCTCATAGCCGGTGATCTCGCAGAGCTTCGCCGTCAGATCCTCGATCGCCTCGCGATAGCCCAGCGCCTGATCGGCAGGCACAAAGGGGTGCAGCGCGCCGAACTCGGGCCAGGTGATCGGCATCATCTCGGCCGCCGCATTCAGCTTCATCGTGCAAGAGCCCAAGGGGATCATCGCCCGGTCCAGCGCCAAATCGCGGTCCGACAACCGGCGCATATAGCGCATCATCTCCGATTCCGCCCGGTTCATATGAAACACCGGATGGGTCAGATAGTCCGAGCTCCGCAGCATCTCTTCAGGAAAGCCCAGTTCCGCACTTGCCGGCGGCGCATCGGCAATGCCAAAGGCCCGCAAGACGCGGCGCAGCACGTCCTCGTCGCTGGTCTCATCCAAACTGATGCCGACATGGTCTTTGCCCACCTTGCGGAAGTTCAACCCCTCAGCCCGGGCAGCGGCCAAGATACCGGCCTGCCCCACGCCCACCTCAACCGTGATCGTGTCGAAAAACGCCTTGGGCGGCAGGGTCGCCCCCGCATCGCGGAGCGCCTTGGCCAGCCGCACGGTCAGGCTGTGAACCCGCTCGGCAATCGCCCGCAGGCCCACGGGGCCGTGGAACACCGCGTAGAAACTGGCCATCACCGCCAAAAGCGCCTGCGCCGTGCAGACGTTCGAGGTGGCCTTTTCGCGGCGGATATGCTGCTCGCGCGTTTGCAGGGCAAGGCGGTAGGCCTTATTGCCATGGGCATCAATCGACACCCCCACAATGCGCCCCGGCATATTGCGCTTGTGCTCATCCTTACAGGCGAAAAACGCGGCATGCGGGCCGCCATAGCCCATCGGCACGCCAAAGCGCTGGCTGGAGCCGATGGTAATATCGGCCCCCATCGCACCCGGTTCTTTCAGCATGGTCAGGGCCAGAAGATCGGTCGCCACCACGGCCACGGCCTTTGCCGCATGCAGCGCCGCAATCACCGAGGTCAGATCGGACACATGGCCCCAAGTGCCGGGATATTGGAAAATCGCCCCAAACACCTGCTCTGCCACCAGCGTCTCGGGCGCGCCCACCATCACCTGAATGCCCAAAGGCATTGCGCGGGTCTTGATGACCTCAATCGTTTGCGGATGGCAGTTTTCATCGACGAAAAACGCCTTGGCCTTTGACTTGGCCACCCGCTCGGCCATGGTCATCGCCTCGGCCGCCGCTGTGGCCTCGTCCAAAAGCGAGGCATTGGCAATGTCCATGCCCGTCAGATCGGCCACCATGGTCTGATAGTTCAACAAAGCCTCAAGCCGGCCTTGGGCAATCTCGGGCTGATAGGGGGTATAGGCCGTATACCAGGCCGGGTTTTCCAAAATATTGCGCTGAATGACCGGCGGGGTGACGGTGCCGTAATAGCCCTGCCCGATCAGGCTGGTCAGCACCTTGTTGCGCCCCGCCACCCGACGCATCCGCGCCAAAAGATCCTGCTCGGACAAGGGGGCCCAGCCCAAGGGGATCGACTGGCGAATACTCGCCGGCACCGTTTCATCAATCAAAGCATCCACAGACGCGGCACCCACCACCTTCAACATCTCCTCCATCTCGACAGGAGAGGGGCCGATGTGGCGGCGGTTGGCGAAATCATACGGGTCATAAGCAGTTGGCGTGAAGGTCATGGCCTTGCCTCATGAAATGGGGATCAGCCGGGCGCCCACCGCCCGGCAATTTTCTGCAAGAAAATTGATCGGAGTTTGTGCCAAACTCCGACAGCCGCCCTCAGGCGATCAGGTCATTGTATTCGTCTTCGTCCATGAACTGATCCAGCACCGACAAATCATCGAGCCGCATCTTGAAAAACCACCCCGCGCCCAGCGGGTCTTCGTTCACCAGACTGGGGTTGTCGGTCAGCTTTTCATTGACCGCGACAATCTCGCCATCCACCGGGGCGGCAATGTCGGACGCAGCCTTGACGCTTTCGATCACCGACACCTCGTCGCCCTCGGCAACCATGGTTTCGGGTTCTGGCAATTCAACAAACACCACATCGCCCAGCGCGGTGGCGGCATGTTCTGTAATACCCACGACGACCAGATCACCCTCGACGCGCAGCCATTCATGTTCTTTGGTGTATTTCATTGGTTCGGTCCTCAGCGTTTGTAGGTTGTTGGTTGAAAGGGCATGGCCGCCACGGTGACAGCCATGCGTTTTCCGCGCACCTCGCCCTCCAGCTTGATGCCGATTTCAGCAAATTTCGCAGGCACATAGCCCATGGCAATCGGCGCCTCGACCGAAGGGCCAAAGCCCCCCGATGTCACCGCGCCCAAAGGCGTGTCAGCGGCAAAGAGCTCGGTGCCTTCGCGCATCGGCGCGCGGCCCTCGGGGCGCAGACCCACGCGCAGCCGCGCCGGGCCTGTCGCCAATTCGCCCAAGATGCGCGCGGCTCCGGGAAAGCCCCCCGCCCGCGCACCGCCCGCGCGCCGGGTTTTCTGAATGGCCCACGTCAGCCCCGCCTCAACCGGGCTGGTGGTGGTGTCGATGTCATGGCCATAAAGGCACAGCCCCGCCTCCAGCCGCAAACTGTCGCGCGCCCCAAGACCGATGGGCATCACCTCGGGCATCGCCAACAGCTCTTTGGCAAACCCCTCGGCCCGCGCCATCGGGATCGAGATTTCATAGCCATCCTCGCCCGTATAGCCCGAGCGCGACACCCAGATATCGCCAAACACCCCCACATCCATGAACCGCATCGCCGCGACCTCAGGTACCAACCGCGCCAAAGCGGCCTCGGCCTGTGGCCCCTGCAAGGCCAAAAGCGCACGATCAGTGACCGGGATCACCTCACAAACGCCCGACAAATGCGCCGCCATATGGGCAATATCCGCCGCCTTGCAGGCCGCATTGACCACAACGAAAATATGATCGCCCCGGTTGGCAAACATCAGATCATCCAAGATCCCGCCAGCCTCATTGGTAAACAGCCCATAGCGCTGGCGGCCCTCGGCCAGACCCAGCACATCCACCGGCATCAGCGCCTCAAAGGCCAGCGCGGTTTCCCCGTAGCTGCCCTTGGGGCGCAAGATCACCTGCCCCATATGGCTGACATCAAACAGCCCCGCGGCAGAGCGCGTGTGCAGATGCTCCTTCATCACCCCCGCCGGATATTGCACCGGCATGGAATAGCCCGCAAAGGGCACCATCTTGCCGCCCAAAGCGACATGCAGGTCATTCAGACCCAAATAGAGAAGATCCTCGGCCAAAGCCGCCCCACTTTCTGCCGGATAATGCAGCCCGGCACCGTTCAGGCAGTGACCCTGCCCTCGGTGCCCCCTCTGTCCTTGCCCCCGACATGGTCGGCCTGGGCGCCTGAGATCGTTATCCCTTCGGCGGGCGCAACCTGCGCCTCTCTCCAGAGTGTCTTTGCCAGAACGGTCCTTGGGCCTGAGAGTTTACCGGGGCGGTTGCTCCTTCGGCACCGGGCAAAACCCGGATTCTCCCGAACTGACGCCTTTAGCTAGCCCAAGGCCGCAAGAGCTGTCCAGCAAAAAGAATACGACGGTATGCAGGAATTTTGCGACCAAACCGCCTCAGATCATCCGCGCACCGCCCGCGCACCGGCGCTGGGGGCCACAGCCGCTGCCCGCTCCATGGCGCGCAAGGCCACCCAGACGGCCAACAACCCAAAAACCACACCGCCCAAGGCCTGCCCCATCAGCACCCCCTCAGCGCCCGCATAGCCCCCCAGCCACAGCGCAAATGGCACCGTCCCCAAAGTATGACGGCCCCAATTGATCAACGTCGACATCAAAGGCGCACCCAGATTGTTGCAGGCCGCATTGGCCACAAAAATCGCGCCGTTGAAAAAGAACAACAGACACAAGGGGCCGCAGAACAAATACAACAGATCGCGCGTCAGCCCCTCGGCGTGAAACAGATCCGCAATCGGCGCGCGCAAGACAAACAAGATCGCAGCACTGATCCCCACCACAATCGCGGCAAACAAGATCGCATCCCAAAAGGCCCGGCGCACCCGGTCCATCCGGCCCGCGCCATAGTTCTGGCCAATGATCGGCCCGACCGCCCCCGGCAGGGCAAAGATCACCCCCAAAGCCACCGGCGTCAAACGACCCGAAATCGCCATGCCCGCCACCGCCGCCTCACCAAATCCCGCGACCATCCGCGTCACAATCGCTTGGCCCAAGGGCGTGGCAAGCTGGGTCAGGATCGCCGGGCCCGCAATGCCAAAGACCGCCCCCATATCCGCCCGCACCCCCGCCCAACTCGGCCGATCAAAGCCGCCGTAATGCGTGATGATCGGGATCAGCGCCATGGCGGCAATCACCAACCGGCTGATGACCGAGGCAATGGCGGCCCCGGTCAAGCCCAGATCCAGCGTAAAGATCAACACCGGGTCAATCGCGGCATTCACCAAGGCCCCGGCAATGGTCGCCACCATCGCGCGCCGCGCATCGCCATGGCTGCGCAAGATCGCACCGCCAATCATGCCAATCATCAACAAAGGCTGGGCCGGCGTGACAATCGCCAGAAAATGCACCGCCCAGTCCGCCGTGCGCCCCCGCGCGCCCAAAAGCGCCACGATCTGCGGCAAGAACAGCCAGACCAGCGCCGAAAACACCACCCCAATCGCGATGCCCAAGATCAACCCATGCGTCGCCTTTTGCCGCGCCAGCGCCAGATCGCGCATCCCCACCGCCCGCGCCACCAGCGCCGAGACCGCAATCGACAGGCCAATCCCAAAGGCCGTGGTGAAAAACAAAATCGCCCCGGCATAGCCCACCGCCGCCGTCACCTCCGGGTCCTGCAACCACGAGATAAAGACCATATTCATCAAATCGACGGCAAAAATCCCCATCAACCCGGCCGAGGCCGTCAGGGTCATCACCGTGATATGCCGAAAAAGATTGCCCTCAACAAACTTTGCCTGAGGTCCCGCCGATCCGCCCACACCCGCCATCATGCCCCCCCGCACCACGCCCGCAACAGGTCTATGTCTTGCGCCTTTTGAAATACTCTGCAGGGGGCCCGGGGGACGCAAAGTCCCCCGGACGGTTCAGCCCATCACAGGCTTGGGCGTTTTGCCAAAAGCGGCATCACATCGGCCATCTCTGGCCCGCTGTCCCGGCCCGTCAGCGCCCGGCGCAACGGCATGAACAGCCCCTTGCCCTTGCGGCCCGTGGCCTCTTTCACCGCCGCGGTCCATGCGCCCCAAGTGGCTTGGGTCCATGGCTGGGGCGGCAACAGGGCCAAGGCTTCGGCCACAAAGGCGCGGTCCTCATCGGCCACCAGCGGCGTGGCCCCATCGCGGAACAAGGCCCACCAGTCGGCCAAATCGGCCAGCACGGTGATATTGTCCTTGGCCACCGACCAGAACAGCTCGGCCTTGTCCTCCGGCACGCCCAGCGCGGCAATCCGCGCCTGAACGGCGGCAAAGGGCAGGCTTTGCACATGCTGGCGCGTCAGCGGGAACAGATCTTCGGCGTCAAACTTGGTTGGTGCCGCGCCAAATGAACCCACATCGAACCCATCCACCAGATCCTGCATCGATGCGGCCAGCTCCACGGGCTTTGATGACCCGAGCCGCGCCATCAGGCTCAAAAGCGCCAAGGGCTCCACGCCGCGCGCGCGCAAATCGCGCAGGCTCAGCGTGCCAAGGCGCTTGGACAATTCCTCGCCCCCGGGCCCGGTCAGCAAAGAATGATGCGCGAAGGTCGGCGGCGTGCCGCCAAGTGCCTTCATGATCTGGATTTGCGTCGCGGTATTGGTCACATGATCCGCCCCGCGCACGATATGCGTGACCCCCATATCCACATCATCAACCGAGGAGGCAAAGGTATACAAAACCTGCCCATCGGCCTTGATCAAAACCGGATCGCTCACAGACCCCGCATCAATCGAGATATCGCCGATGATGCCGTCTTTCCATTCGATCCGCTCAATATCCAGCTTGAAGCGCCAATAGCCCTGCCGCCCCTCAGCGCGGTAGGCGGCCTTTTGCTCTTCGGTCAGATGCAAAGACGCGCGGTCATAAACCGGCGGGCGGCCCATGTTCAGCAATTTCTTGCGCTTGAGATCCAGTTCCACCGGCGTCTCAAAGCACTCATAAAACCGCCCCGCCGCCTTCAGCTGCTCAGCCGCCTCGGCATAGCGGGCCATGCGCTTGGATTGCTGCTCGATCCGGTCATATTTGATGCCCAGCCAAGCCAGATCCTCGATCAGCCCGTCGATATATTCCTGCTTTGACCGCTCCTGATCGGTATCATCCAACCGCAAAATAAAGGTGCCGCCGGTTTGTCGGGCGATCAGATGGTTCATCAATGCGGTGCGCAGATTGCCGACATGGATATAGCCGGTGGGGGAGGGGGCAAAGCGGGTGACAGTCATTTTGGAATGGCTCCTTGAACCGCCCTTCCCTGTCACAGGGCCGCGCGATTGTCC
Organism: Tabrizicola sp.; assembly: GCA_965284335.1. Classification (GTDB taxonomy): domain Bacteria; phylum Pseudomonadota; class Alphaproteobacteria; order Rhodobacterales; family Rhodobacteraceae; genus Tabrizicola_A. Next base: position 2,253,786 of record OZ260076.1, read on the forward strand.
AGTTTGGCAAACGCGCCGCCGCTTCCCCCCTCCCCCTTCCCCCCGTCCCCCATCCCCCCTATCTTCACCCCATGACCCTACCCGCCCCCCATGCCATCGCCCCCCCGCTCGATCTGATCGAGGCCCTTGCCCGCGATGCGGTGCTGGCCCTGCCAGAACCCCACCGCAGCGCCGCACTACAAGTTGCGCTGCAAGTGGCGGATTTTGCCCCCGATGACATGCTGGAAGAGCTGGGCATCGACAGCCCCTATGATCTGACCGGCCTTTACGAAGGCACGCCCCTGACCGAAAAATCCGTCTCCGATCAACCGCAACAGCCCGACACCGTCTGGCTCTTTCGCCGCGCCATCTTGGACGAATGGATCGACCGGGGGGATATCGGCTTGGCCGATCTTGTCACCCATGTGGTGGTGCATGAATTTGCCCATCACTTCGGCTGGTCGGATGACGACATCGCCGCCATCGACCCGTGGTGGGAATAGCCCTCGTCAGGAGGGGGGCGCACAGGCCCCTGTGCAACCCTGCACAGCATCTGACAGGAACGTGAGGCGACATCGCCGCAAAGCCCCCTACCATCTTGGGCATGAACCACATAGGAGTGCCCCGATGCCGCTGATGTCCCGTCGTCACGCCTTGATCGCCACCGCCGCCCTGCCCCTCGCGGGCCTTGCCCCGCGTCCAGCCCTTGCCAAAGCCGAAAAGCTGGGTCCATCCAGCGCCAATTTCCACCGCTTTGCGCTGGGAGATTTCGAGGTGACCACGCTGCTGGCAGGCTCGCGCCTAAACGAAACCCCGCGTGAGATTTTCGGCCTGAACGCCAGCGACGAAGACTTTGCCACAGCCTCGGCCGCCGCCTTTATTCCGGCGGATAAGGCGATGAACTTTTTCACCCCCACCCTTGTGAACACCGGGGCCGAGCTGATCTTGTTCGACACCGGCCTTGCCCCCGATGCGATCACCGCCACGCTGGCCGCCGCAGGCGTCACACCCGATCAGGTGGATGTGGTGGTGCTGACCCATATGCACGGCGACCATATCGGCGGGCTGATGGGCGAGGCGGGGCCAACCTTTGCCAATGCCCGCTATGTGACGGGTGCTGTGGAACACAACCACTGGTCAGGTGCTGCGAACGAGGGCTTTGATGCCAAGGTCAAGCCGTTGAATGACAAGATGACCTTCCTTGACGATGGCGGCACGGTCGCCTCGGGCATCACCGCCATGGCGGCCTTTGGTCATAGCCCCGGCCATATGGCCTATGTCTTGGAAAGCGCGGGCAAACGATTGGCGATCACGGCAGATACCGCCAATCATTACGTCTGGTCGCTGGAATACCCCGATTGGGAGGTGAGGTTCGACGCCGACAAAGCCGCTGCCGCCGCCACCCGCAAAGCCCTGTTTGGCATGATCGCGGCCGAGAAAACCCCCTTTATCGGCTATCACATGCCCTTCCCAGGTGTGGGCTATGTCGAACCCAAGGGCGATGGCTTTCGCTATGTTGCAGCCAGCTATCAGCTTGTCCTATAAATGACCGAAGGCGCCCTCCTCGGGCGCCTTCGGCTTCTCGTCGGCGCGCCACCCCCGAGGAGCGGCAAAGCCGACGACGAGGTCACCCGCTCAGGCCAGCTTTGCAGCCATTTCCACCAAACGCTTGGCCTGATGGCCAATCGCGGCCTTCGCCTTATCGTCCAGATCGGTGCCTTGGGTATGGCTATAGCCATAGGGGTTGCCCCCCGCTGCAAAGATCGACGCATCGGTGTAGCCCGGCGCCACGATGATCGAGCCCCAATGCAGGAAGCTGGTGTAAAGCCCCAACAGCGTCGCCTCTTGCCCCCCATGGGCATTCTGCGCGCTGGTCATGGCGCTCACAGCCTTATTGGCCAGCTTGCCCGTGAACCACTGACCGCCCAGCGTGTCGATAAAGGCGCGCAGCTGCGACGGGGCCGAGCCAAACCGGGTCGGGGCGCTGAAGAGATAGGCATTGGCCCATTCCATATCCTCAGGCGTGGCCACCGGAATGGCCGCCTGCGCCGCTGCCGCAGCCTTCCAGCCATCTTGGGCATTCACCACAGCCTCGGGCGCGGTTTCCGCGATCCGCAGCACACGCACCTCGGCCCCGGCCGCACGGGCCGCCTCGGCTGCGATTTCGGCCATGGCGTGATTGGTGCCGTAGGTCGAGTAAAACAAAATGGCGAGTTTGACAGACATCTTATGCCTCCAGAGTGATGCGATCCCCCCTGATCTAGGCAAACAGCCCCGCCTGACCAGTCCATAGAACTGCACCGCCCCTGTGCGCAAATGTGAAAAGTCAATCTTCGCTCTTGGCCGCATGGGTCGGCTGCGCCTATCATGGGCCCGCCCATGCGGGCGAATGACCAAGGACGAGAACATGACAGCTGCCCGAACACTTTTCTCGCTTGCCCTGCTTTCGGCCTTTGCTCTCCCTTTGGCCCAGCCTGCCATGGCAGGCCCGATCACCGACAAGGCCACCGATGCCGAAAGCCTTTTGGCCGCTGGCGATGATCTTGGCGCCTTGGCCGCCGCGCGCGAGGCTTTGGCCGCCACATGGGAGGCGACCACGGGCCTGAGCATCGGTGCAACCGTATTATTGGCCGAACCCGCCGCGGGCTATGGCATCTACAACCCGCGCCCGAATGACATCTACAAACTGGGCGAGCCGGTGTTGATCTATGCCGAACCCATGGGCTTTGGCTATGGCAGCCCCGGCGAGGGGCTGTATTCCATCGGGTTTTTCGTCGATCTCAAGGTGATGACCGAAATGGGCGAGATCTTGGGCGATCTGCAAAACCTGACCGAGCTCGACCTCACCTCGCGCTATCCAAACCGCGAGTTTCAGGCCAATCTGACCTATAATCTCGATGGCATCGCGCCGGGGCGCTATATCTTGCAAACCACGCTGCGCGACAAGAATTCCGCCAAGATCGGCAGCTTTGAAAACACCGTGGAATTCGTGGAATGAATGGCTGATCGGCCAATCCTCACCCTTACTTTAAACCCCGCGCTGGATCTGGCCACCCATGTGGCAGAGGTTCAGGCCGGGCCAAAGCTGCGCTGTGCCGCGCCCATGGTGAACCCCGGAGGCGGTGGGCTGAACGTCTCGCGCGCGCTTTTGCAGCTGGGGATCCCCTCGCAGGCTTTGGTCGCCTTAGGCGGCCCGACAGGGGCAGCCCTTCGGGCCTTGCTGCAAGAGGCGGGGCTGACCTTTACCGCGCTTGCCAGCCCCGGCGACACCCGCCAATCCCTTGCCGTCACCGACGACAGCACAGGCGCGCAATACCGCTTTGTGCTGCCCGGCCCGGTCTGGCAAACCGCTGATCTCGCGCAGGTTTTGCAAGATATTGCCCAACATGCCCAAATAGACGGGCTTGCCGTCCTCTCGGGCAGCCTGCCGCCGGGGCTTGCACCCGACACCCTCGCCCAGATTGCCGCCGCCCTGCCCGGCATGGCGCTGGTGCTGGACAGCTCTGGCGCGAGTTTGGCCCATGCGGTCGCCAACCCGATCCCCGGCCTAGCGGTGCTGCGCATGGACAGCGACGAGGCCGCCTGCCTTGCAGGCCACCCCCTGCCCAGCGCCCAACACAGCGCCGATCTTGCCAGCGCCCTTGTGGCCAAGGGCGTTGCGGCCACCGTCATCATCGCCCGCGGCGCCGAGGGCAATGTGCTGGCCCGCGCAGGCCAACGCCTCTTGGCCCGCCCTCCCGCCGTGCCCGTGGTCAGCGCCATCGGCGCAGGCGACAGTTTTGTCGCCGGACTGCTGGCCGCCATGGCCAAAGGCGCAGACTGGCCCGCCGCCCTGACCCAAGGCACCGCCGCCGCCACAGCCGCCGTGATGACCCCGGCCACCGATCTGTGCCGCGGTGAGGATGTGGCCCGGCTGCTGCCTCAGGTCACCTTGTCAACGCTCTAGCGCTCCGCCACCGGTAGAAGCGTTACCACGCGACAAATGCGACGCGTTGCAAGGGCAGCTTTGCGGACGAAGCACCCTTTGCCGTAGAGCCGATCGGAGGGCCGCGCCCGACCTCGGGAGGACGCGCCAACGCTGGTTCTAGGCACTTTATGGTTCAAGTTCTTCCCCCGAATTTCTGCTGGCTACCGTTGCAGACTCGCCCTCCCGGGGGGAGGTCGGGCGCGGCCCGGCGGCGCATTCGCGCCTTGATTCCGGGCAAGAAGAAAAGTGGGGACTAACGTCCGGTATGGGTTCCAAGCCTTCACTGGCCATCTCTTGCCGAATAGGCGCCCACCCAGCCCGCCCCCTACCCCTCATCCCGCCAGCGCATCGCCATGGGATAGCGCCGATCCAGCCACAGCGCCTTTTTGGTCAGCCGCGTGCCGGGGGCGGATTGGAAGCGCTTGTATTCGCTGATGTAAAGCAGATGCTCCACCTTCTTCACCACCGCCCGATCATGCCCGCGTGCCACGATCTCGGCCACCGACAACTCTTGCTCGATCAACCCATCCAGAATGTCATCCAACACCTCATAGGGCGGCAGGCTGTCTTGGTCTTTTTGGTTGTCTCGCAACTCGGCCGAGGGGGGCTTTTCGATCACCCGCGGCGGAATGACCACGCCCGCAGGGCCCTTCATCCAAGGGCGGTGGTTCTCATTACGCCAGCGGCAGGCATCGAACACACGGGTTTTATACAGATCTTTCAGCGGGTTATATCCACCGTTCATATCGCCATAAATCGTGCAATAGCCCACCGCCATTTCCGACTTGTTGCCCGTGGTCAACAGCATCTCGCCAAACTTGTTCGACAGCGCCATCAGCAAAACACCGCGCAACCGGCTTTGGATGTTTTCTTCCGTGATCCCCGGCTCGGTGCCTGCAAACAAATCGGCCAAGGCCCCGCCCACCGCCTCTTGCGGCCCCGAGATCGGCACCGTGTCCAACCGGCACCCCAAGGCCCGCGCAACCCCTGCGGCATCTTCCAACGAATGGGCAGAGGTATAGCGCGAGGGCAGCATCACACAGCGCACATTCTCCGCCCCAATCGCATCCGCCGCAATCGCGGCCACCAGTGCGGAATCCACCCCGCCCGACAGGCCCAACAGCACCTTTTTGAACCCGCATTTGGCCAGATAATCCCGCGTGCCCAAAACCATCGCGTGATAATCGGCCTCGACGATACGCGGCAGCGTCTCCATCAATCCCGGTCGCGCGCGCCAGCCTTCCGCCGTTTCCTCAAAATCGACATGGGTGATACAGGGCAAAAACTGCGGCATCTGCACCGCCAAGGCCCCACCGGGGTTCAAGACAAACGACGCCCCGTCAAAGACTTGGTCATCCTGCCCCCCGATCATGTTCAGATAGACCAAGGGCAGGCCGGTCTCGATCACCCGCGCCACCATCAGGTTCGTGCGCACCGATGGCTTGCCCCGATGATAAGGAGAGCCATTGGGCACCAACAAAATCTCTGCCCCGCTTTCGGCCAGCGTCTCCGCCACATCGGCGTGCCACGCATCCTCGCAGATGGGCGAGCCGATGCGCAGCGGACCCACCCGGTAAGGGCCCTGCAACGGCGCGCTGGCAAACAGCCGCTTTTCGTCAAACACCCCGTCATTGGGCAATTCGTGCTTCAGCACCGTCGCGGCAATCTTGCCGCCCTCAAGAATGTAATAGGCGTTGTAAAGCCGCCCATCGCGGGCCAGCGGCCCCCCGATCCCCAAGGCGGGACCATCGACGATCTGCCCCGCCAAATCGGCCAGCGCGCGTTCGGCATCAGCCACAAAAGCCGGTTTCAAGATCAAATCCTGCGTCTGATAGCCGGTGACGAACATCTCGCTCAGCCCCACCATCTGCGCCCCCGCCGCCCGGCCCTGCCCCCAAGCCTCCAAGGCCAAGGCGATATTGGCCCCGATCGCCCCCACCGTGGGGTTCAACTGGGCAAGGGTCAGGCGAAAGGTCTGGGACATGGGCACAATCCGTTGGGGCTTGATCTGTGGTTTAGCATGTTCGCGGCTGTAGGAAAGGGTGCCAAACCCCAAGCGGCCCACCCCGCCCAGCCTAAACTTGCCCAGCCTAAACCTGCCCCGCAAAATGGCCCGCCACCCGCGCCACCTTGGCGCGGCTGCCAAAGACAAAGGGCACACGCTGATGCAACCCCGAAGGCGTCATTGCCATGATGTCACGCAGCCCATCCGTCGCCCCGCCCCCGGCCTCAACCGCCAAAAACGCCATCGGCGCGCATTCGTAAAGCAGCCGCAGCCGCCCCGCCTCATAGCCTTTGCGCTGATCGGCAGGATACAGAAACACCCCCCCGCGCATGAAAATCCGATGCGCCTCGGCCACCAAAGACGCGATCCAGCGCATGTTGAAATTCTTGGCGCGCGGCCCTTCGGTTCCGGCCAGACATTCATCGACAAAGGCCCGCACCGGGCTGGGCCAATGGCGATAGTTTGACGCGTTGATGGCAAATTCCGCCGCCTCAACCGGCAAGATCACCGCAGGATCGGCCAGCACAAAGGCACCTGCGTCGGGGTCCAGCACATAGCGCTGCACCCCTTGACCAAAGGAACAGACCAGCGCCACCTGCGGGCCATAAATCACATAGCCTGCGCCGATTTGCTCGGCCACCGGGCGCAAGACGCTGGCCTCGGGGCTTTCGGCCACAGGGTAGATGGAAAAGATCGTGCCCACCGACACATTGGTGTCAATGTTGGACGACCCATCCAAAGGATCAATCGCCAAGGCCCAGTCCCCCGGCCCCAGATCGACCACCCGATCCTGCTCTTCCGATGCGTAATGCGCGACACCCCCGGCACGCGCCGCCGCCATGAAAAGCCCATCCGCGATCACATCCAACGCCTTTTGCGCATCCCCATCGCTGTTGATGCCCGCAGCCGCCCCCAAATGCTCCTCCAACCCGTTGCGCGCAATCCGCGCCGCCAGCGCAATGGCGGCCCCGGCCAAGGCCTGCATCAAGGGGCGCAAGCCCTGCGGCACATGGCCGACGGGAAAGACATCAGGCGCGGGCAGGGTGGCAGGGGTCATCTCGGTCATCAGGGCAATCCTTTCACAACACCCCTTGATGCCGCGATCCGTCCCCGCTTGCCAGAGCCTTCCGCCCCCCCTACTGTTCGCCCCGGTGAATTTCCCTTGAAAAGGCGTAACGATGCGGCGAATTGCACCTGTCATGGCACAGCAAAGCGCCACACGGCCGATCAGCGCGCACCAGCGCGCGCGCCTCCGGCTTCGCTGGGCCTTGGCCCTTTGCATCTCGGCCAGCTTGGCCCTGCCCCCTGCCGCGCAGGCGCAAAGCAGCGGCGAGGTGATCACAAAACAATATAATGACGGCTCGGTCTATGAAGGCACCTTCAAAGACGGGCTCCAAGATGGCACGGGCCGCTACACCCTGCCCTCGGGCTTTGAATACCAAGGCGAATGGGCCAAGGGCCAGATCGAAGGCACAGGCCGGGCGCGCTATCCCAATGGCTCGGTCTATGAAGGCCGCTTTGTCGCGGGCAAACCCGATGGGCAGGGCAAGATCACCTATGCCGATGGCGGCAGCTACGAAGGCTCTTGGGCCGCCGGAGAGATCACCGGCACCGGCCGCGCCGCCTATGCCGATGGCTCCACCTATGTCGGAGAGTTCCTGTCAGGCAAACACCACGGCACCGGCACCTATACCGACGGGCGCGGCCTGACCTATGAGGGCAGCTGGCGCGCCGGGCTGAAAGACGGCAAAGGCCGGCTCAGCTATCCCGACGGCGCGGTCTACCAAGGCGATTTCATAGCAGACCAGCGCCAAGGCTCTGGCACGCTCACCCTGCCCAATGGCACCACCTATATCGGCGCATGGCAAGACGGGCAGATCAACGGCACGGGCAAGCTGACCCAACCTTCGGGCGATGTCTATGAGGGCAGCTTCAAGGACGGCCAGCGCCACGGCGAAGGCCGGCTGACCTATGCCGATGGCTCGATCTATGAGGGCAGCTTTCAGGCCGATCAGCGTCAGGGCCAAGGCCGCTTCACCGGCACGGATGGCAGCCGTTACATCGGCACCTGGCAAGAGGGCCGGATGGAGGGCATTGGCCAGCTGACCTATCCCACCGGCGCGGTCTATCAAGGCAGCTTCATCGCAGACCTGCCGCAAGGCAAAGGCAAGATCTCCTATCCCGACGGCTCGGGCTATGAGGGCGACTGGGCCGCAGGCCAGATCACCGGCACCGGCACCCTCACCCTTGCCAATGGCGCGCGCTATGTCGGCGCCTTGCAGAACGGCAAACCGCAAGGCACCGGCGTGATGAGCTATGCCGATGGCTACAGCTATGACGGCCAATGGCGCGCAGGGCTTCGTGAGGGGATGGGCAAGGCGACATGGGCCGATGGCACCACCTATGAAGGCCAGTTCAAGGCCGACAAACGCCATGGCACCGGCACGCTGACCCAACCCGATGGCTTTATTTATGAAGGTGACTGGGATCAGGGCGAGATGCAGGGCATCGGCAAAATCACCTATCCGACCGGCGACATCTACGAAGGCGGGCTTTTGAGGGGCAAACGCCACGGGCCGGGCAAACTGACCTATAAGAAGGGCGAGATCTCCGAAGGCATCTGGGAAAACGGCATCATGACCGCCCCCCTCCCCGCGCCCGATCCCGACGCAACACCCGAAACCGCCGCCCCGGCAGCCAGCTCAACCCCCTGACCACGCCCACACTTGACCCCGCCCCGCGCGCGTCGGCGGCCATAGCACCCCTGCCTCTTCCTCTTGGCCCAAATACTCCCGCCGGAGGCTTCCCCGCCCCGCCAAAGGGCACCACCGCCAAAAGCCTATCCCACCCAAACCGCGCCCATCAAACCGCGCAGCGCATTGCCCACCCACAGCCGCACATGGGGCAGATCAGCGGCCATCAGCACCTCTTCGGGACAGCCCATTTCCGCGCGCAACACGCCGGGCAACAGACCCGAAGACAGGGGCGGCGTACGCATCCCCTGCCCTCGGTCAAAAAACAGCGTGGTGATTGACCCGTCACAGACCTCGCCGCGCTCATTGGCGAAAATCACCTCCTCCACCCCCAAGGGCAGATGGGCGCGGGCCGCATCATAGGCGGCGCGGTTGGTGGATTTCAGCCCCAGCCATGGATCGGTGGACAAAAGCCGCGCCCCCGCCAGCGCCAGCCGCCATTCGGCAGGGCTTTCGGGCAAGGGGGCCTGCACCACCTCAAACCGCCCCGCCCGGTCGAGGGTCAGGCGCAACCGCAGCCCGGCCACAGGATCGGCCTCCACCGCCCGATCAAAGCCCAGCGCATCGAAATCCCAGCCCAGCGCCGCCGCGCCACGCGCCATGCGCGCCCGGTGCAGCGCCAAACGCGACGGGGGCGCGCCGACCCGCAGCGTCTCGATCAGCTTCAATCCCGGCTGACCAGCCCCTGAGCGTAACGCGCTTTCCACAAGGCTTCCTCCCATTCGCCCGCCGCGGTGCTGTCTTGCACCACACCACCGCCCACGTTCAGCACGATCTCATCACCCGTGACCGACAGCGTGCGGATCGCCACGTTGAACCGCGCCGCGCCATCCGGCGCCATCCAGCCGATTGCCCCGCAATAGGCCCCGCGCGCGAATGGCTCCACCTCGCGAATAATCTCCATCGCGCGGATCTTCGGCGCCCCGGTGATCGACCCGCAGGGAAACAGCGCCTCCATCACCCCCGCCATCGCAGGCGGCGCAATCAGATCGCCCACCACGGTGGACACCATCTGATGCAAGGTCGCATAGGTTTCCACCGCAAAAAGCTTGGGCACCTTGACCGACCCCACCTTGGCCACCCGGCTGATGTCATTGCGCAAAAGATCGACGATCATCAGGTTTTCGGCCTGACCCTTCTCGCTGGCGCGCAACTCCTCCACCAATTCGCCGTCGCGCATGGGGTCGGCATCGCGTGGGGCGGTGCCCTTCATCGGGCGCGCCTCAATCCGGCCCCCGGCGGTCACATTGATAAACACCTCAGGGCTGCGTGACACCAAAACCGGCCCCACCCCCAGATCGACAAAGGCCCCGCGCCCCACCGCCTGCCGCGCGCGCAACGCGCCATAAAGGCCCAAGGCGCTGCCCTGCAACAGCCGCGAGCGGAGCGGAAAGGTCAGGTTGATCTGATAACAATCGCCCGCCCCGATATAGCCCATCACCCGCGCCATCGCCGCGTCATAATCCTCACGGGCAATCATCGGCACAATCGGCGCAATCGCCACGCCCTTCGCCGCAGTCGCCGCCTCGGCCATCAGGGCCTCGGGCGCTTGCGGCCCCTCAAACAGCCCAAAGACGGCGCGCGGCCCACCGCCCGCAGGCTCGATCCCGGCCAGTTTCGGCTCCAACGCATAGCCCGCCTCATAAGACAGCCAACCCGCCACCCAAAGGCCCCGCGCCCGCGCCGCATCCAAGGCCGCCAAGAGCTCCGGCACCTCGGCCCCGGTTTCGGCCACCAACACCTCGACAGGTGCGGCAAACAGCGCCGGGGCGCCACCGGGGCCATCCTCGACCAAAATCTGTTGCTGAGCGGTGGGCGATATTCTTTGCATGTCCCCTAGCTAAGCCGAAGCCCGCCCCCTGACCAGAGCGCCGCCGCCCTCTTGACCAAAATTTCCGACACCCATGCCCCTTCGCACCCCATCGCCGCACCCAGCCCCACGCGGCCCGGCCTGCGGCCCGCCCACTTGGCACATCACGCCGCCCGCCAAGAAATCCGCCCAAAGATCACGCCCCGAATCCCCTTGCACCCCGGCGCGTGCTGTCTATAACGCCGGACAATTTGCCAAAACCCAAGGGGGCCGCCATGCCAAAAAGAACCGACATCCAGTCGATCATGATTATTGGTGCGGGCCCCATTGTGATTGGTCAGGCTTGCGAGTTCGACTACTCCGGCGCTCAGGCCTGCAAGGCGCTCCGCGAAGAGGGGTATCGGGTGATCCTCGTCAACTCGAACCCCGCCACCATCATGACCGACCCGGGTCTCGCCGACGCCACCTATATCGAACCGATCACCCCCGAGGTCGTGGCCAAGATCATCGAAAAAGAACGCCCCGACGCGCTCTTGCCCACCATGGGCGGGCAAACCGGCCTCAACACCGCGCTTTCGCTGGCCGACATGGGTGTGCTTGAAAAATTCAACGTCGAACTCATCGGCGCCAAGCGCGAGGCCATTGAGATGGCCGAAGATCGCAAGCTTTTCCGCGAGGCGATGGACCGCATCGGCCTTGAAAACCCCAAAGCCACCATCGTTGCCGCCCCCAAGGTGAACGGCAAATACGACATCGCCGCCGGCATCCGCCAGGCGATGGAGGCGCTGGAATACGTCGGCCTTCCCGCCATCATCCGCCCCGCCTTTACCATGGGCGGCACCGGCGGCGGCGTCGCCTATAACCGCGACGACTATGAGGCGATCATCAAATCGGGGCTAGAGGCCAGCCCGGTCGCACAAGTTCTGGTCGATGAAAGCCTCCTTGGCTGGAAGGAATACGAAATGGAGGTTGTCCGCGACAAGGCCGACAACGCCATCATCGTCTGCTCCATCGAAAACATCGACCCCATGGGCGTGCATACGGGCGACAGCATCACCGTCGCCCCCGCACTCACGCTCACCGACAAGGAATACCAGATCATGCGCAACGGCTCGATTGCCGTGCTGCGTGAGATCGGGGTCGAAACCGGCGGCTCCAACGTGCAATGGGCCATCAACCCCGCCGATGGCCGCATGGTGGTGATCGAAATGAACCCCCGCGTGTCGCGGAGTTCCGCTTTGGCGTCAAAAGCCACCGGCTTCCCCATCGCCAAGGTCGCGGCCAAACTCGCCGTCGGCTATACGCTGGATGAGTTGGACAACGACATCACCAAAGTCACGCCCGCCAGCTTTGAGCCCTCAATCGACTATGTCGTCACCAAAATCCCGCGCTTTGCCTTTGAAAAATTCCCCGGCTCCATCCCCAACCTGACCACCGCCATGAAATCGGTGGGTGAGGCGATGGCGATTGGCCGCACCATCCATGAATCGCTGCAAAAGGCGCTGGCATCCTTGGAAACCGGCCTCTCGGGCTTTGACGAAATCGCCATCCCCGGCGCGCCCGACAAAGCCTCCATCATGAAAGCCTTGGGCGAGGCCACGCCCGACCGCCTGCGCGTCATCGCCCAGGCCATGCGCCATGGCCTGACCAATGACGAAATCATCGCCGCGACCTCGTTTGACCCCTGGTTCCTGAACCGCATCCGCGAGATCATCGACACCGAGGCCGAGGTGCGCCAAAACGGCCTGCCCGTCACCGCCACCGGCCTGCGCAAGCTGAAGATGATGGGCTTTACCGATGCCCGCCTTGCCAAACTGACCGGCCGCGATGAAGGCCAAATCCGCCGCGCCCGCCGCAACCTTGGCGTCACCGCCGTGTTCAAACGCATCGACACCTGCGCGGCCGAGTTCGAGGCCCAGACGCCCTATATGTATTCCACCTATGAAGCCCCCGCGATGGGCGATGTGGAATGTGAGGCCCGGCCTTCAAACGCCAAAAAGGTCGTCATCCTTGGCGGCGGCCCGAACCGCATCGGGCAAGGGATTGAGTTTGACTATTGCTGCTGCCATGCCTGCTATGCGCTGACCGCGGCGGGCTATGAAACCATCATGGTCAACTGCAACCCCGAGACGGTTTCGACCGACTATGACACCTCGGACCGGCTTTATTTCGAACCCCTGACGCTGGAACATGTGCTGGAAATCCTGCGCGTGGAACAGGAAAACGGCACCCTTCACGGCGTGATCGTGCAGTTCGGCGGCCAGACGCCGCTGAAACTGGCGAACGCCCTGCATGACGAAGGTATCCCGATCCTCGGCACCACCCCCGACGCCATTGATCTGGCCGAAGACCGCGAACGCTTCCAGCAGCTTTTGCAATCCTTGGGCCTGAAACAGCCCCACAACGGCACCGCCCGCTCGCGCGATGAGGCTTTTGCCGTTGCCAAAGAGGTCGGCTACCCGCTGGTCATTCGCCCCTCTTTCGTGCTGGGCGGCCGCGCGATGGAAATCGTGCGCGACGATGCGCAGTTGGAACGCTACATCTCCACCGCCGTGCAGGTTTCGGGCGACAGCCCGGTGCTTCTCGACAGCTATCTGTCCGGCGCGGTTGAGGTGGACGTTGACGCGCTTTCTGACGGGAAAAACGTCCATGTCGCGGGCATCATGGAACATATTGAAGAGGCAGGCGTCCATTCGGGCGATAGCGCCTGCTGCCTGCCGCCGCACCAATTGTCGGCCGATGTGGTGAACGAGCTGAAACGCCAAACCGTCGTCATGGCCAAGGCGCTGAACGTCGTCGGGTTGATGAACGTGCAATTCGCCATCAAGGATGGCACGATCTATGTGCTCGAGGTGAACCCCCGCGCCTCGCGCACCGTGCCTTTCGTCGCCAAGGCCACGGACTCAGCTATCGCCTCCATCGCCGCGCGCCTTATGGCAGGCGAGCCCCTGTCGAACTTCCCCGAACGCGCGCCCTATCCGGCTGGCGTCGGCCCCGACAGCGCCCTGCCCTTGGCCGATGCCCATACGCTGGCCGACCCGATCACGCCTTGGTTCAGCGTGAAAGAGGCCGTCTTGCCCTTCGCCCGCTTCCCCGGCGTTGACCCGGTGCTTGGCCCGGAAATGCGTTCAACCGGCGAGGTGATGGGCTGGGACCGCACCTTCCCGCTGGCCTTCCTCAAGGCGCAGATGGGCGCAGGCGTGGTGCTGCCCGAAACCGGCCGCGTCTTTGTCTCGATCAAGGACATGGACAAGACCCCCGCCTTCGCAGCCGCCCTGCGCGATCTGGTGGCCCAAGGGTTCGAGATCGTCGCCACACGCGGCACCGCCCAATGGGTGACCAGCGAAGGCATCGCCGCCACGCAGGTCAACAAGGTCTGGGAAGGCCGCCCGAACATCGTGGACCGGCTGAAAAACAACGACATTGCCCTCGTGATGAACACCACCGAAGGCACCCAAGCCATCTCTGACAGCCGCGACATCCGCCGTGTGGCGCTGATGGACAAGATCCCCTATTTCACCACGGCCGCGGCCTCCATCGCCGTCATCGCCGCAATGCGCGCCCGCAGCGAGGGCTATGGGGTGAGGACGTTGCAGGGGTGAGGCGCGGCCCCGGCTTTGGCCGGGGAGAAAACGCTCCAGTGGCGCGTTTTCAGCGCCGAACGCCCGCGAACACCTTCGCGGGCGGGGATAGCAAGCAAGCGTAGGGTGCGCATTCATTGCGCACCAACCAGACCACGGTCCCGCGCTCTCCCGGGGAGCGCTCCCCTCTCGGCGATTGCGACGGGCAATCGCCTGCCGGGCAACGAGGCGCGGCCCGGCAGGCTTCGCCCTTGAGTCCGGGCAAGGGGTGCCCTTGGCGTCCGCAGCCAAAAACGCTCCACCAGACCGCCCCCCCGCCATCCAATGTCGGGACGGATGCCAGACGCAGACCCGACAAAAACCCGACGCAGGCCAGACGGCTGTTCAGCCCAAAGCCTCGCTGCACCGCTGGCATGTGTCGGGGTGTTTGTGGGTGCCGACATCGGGCAGAATTTGCCAACAACGCTGGCATTTTTCGCCCTGCGCGGGGTGGAAAACCACCGCAATATCAGCCACATCCGCCAAAGCAAACGCCCCCTCCGGCGCCGCCCCCTCCCGCAGCACCAGATCCGAGGTGATGCAAAGTTCGGCAAAGTTTACTGACCCCAAAATCTTGGCCAAAACCGGGGTCACAAAGACCTCCGGCGCAGCCTCAAGGCTCGCGCCAATCACCTTGGCGCTGCGCTGCACCTCCAAGGCCCCCGTCACCACCCGGCGCGCATCGCGCAGGGCGTTCCACTTATCGGCCAACGATTGATCAAGCCAAGCCTTTGGTGTTTCAGGAAAATCCACCAGATGAACAGAGCTGTCCTCGCCCGGGAACCGCTCAAGCCAGACCTCTTCCATCGTGAAAACCAAGATCGGAGCCAGCCAGGTTGTCAGGCGCTGATACAAGATGTCCAAAACCGTCCGCGCCGCCCGCCGCCGCAGCGAACTGGGGGCGTCGCAGTAAAGACTATCTTTACGAATGTCGAAGTAAACTGAGGACAGATCGGTGGTCGCAAAGGTGAACAGCTTCTGGAACACACCCTGGAAATCATACTTGGCATAGCCCTGGCGCACCTCTGCGTCCAGCTCTGCCAGACGGTGCAGAACCCAGCGCTCCAGTTCCGGCATCTCTGCCGGAGAGAGTTTTTCGGCCTCGGTAAAGCCCGCCAGATTGCCCAGCAAAAAGCGCATCGTATTGCGCAGGCGCCGATAGCTGTCAGCCACCCCTTTCAGGATTTCTTTTCCGATCCGCAGGTCGACCGTGTAATCCGATTGCGCCACCCAAAGCCGCAAGATATCGGCGCCGTATTCGTCGATAACCTGTTGTGGTGCAACAGTATTTCCCAAGGACTTGGACATTTTCATGCCCTTTTCGTCCAGCGTGAAACCATGGGTCAGCACACCGCGATACGGGGCCCGCCCCTTGGTGCCACAGGCCTGCAACATTGACGAATGAAACCAGCCGCGATGCTGGTCGGTGCCTTCCAGATAAAGATCGGCAATGCCATCGGCGCTACCATCCTCACGGTCGCGCAGCACAAAGGCATGGGTTGATCCGCTGTCAAACCACACGTCCAGAACGTCAAAGACCTGCACGTAATCGGCAGGGTTGACGATGCCGTCCAGCATCTTTTCCTTAAAGCCCGGCACATACCAGACGTCAGCGCCCTCAGCCTCGAACGCGGCCTTGATGCGGGCGTTCACCTGCGGATTGCGCAACAGGAAATCGGCATCGGTCGGCTTGGCCCCCAGCTTGGTAAAGCAGGTCAAAGGCACGCCCCAAGCGCGCTGACGCGACAGCACCCAATCGGGCCGCGCCTCGATCATCGAATAAAGCCGATTGCGCCCGGTTTGCGGCGTCCACGCGACCAGATCGTTGATCGAAGTCAGCGCCCTCGCGCGGATGGTGTCGCCATGCGCGCCCATGCCATCGTCCAGCTTGCGGTCGATCGCGACAAACCATTGCGGGGTGTTGCGATAGATCACCGGCGCCTTGGAGCGCCAGCTGTGCGGATAGCTGTGCTTAAGCTTGCCCTTGGCAAACAGCGCTCCCGCCCCAGCCAGCGCCTTGATATTGCTGACATTTGCCGGGCCTTCTTTGCCATCGGGCAGGATGATGTGCTGCCCGCCGAACAAGGGCAGATCGGCGCGATAGCTGCCATCGGCCTCGACGTTATAGGTCATGCCGAGGTTGTATTTCAGCCCCATCTGATAGTCGTCGTCACCATGCGACGGCGCGGTATGGACAAAGCCGGTGCCTGCATCATCCGTCACATGGTCCCCCGCCACCATCGGCACGGGGAAGTCCCACTCCCCCTTGCCACCTTCGATGCCGGCATAGGGGTGGGAGAGGATCATGCCCGCCAAATCATCTGGCTTCACATCACACAAACGGCGCACCATCTCGGGGCCTGCCAGTTTGGCCTGTGCAAAGACCGCCTCGGCCAAAGCATCGGCGACAATCACCCGATGCCCGATTGTGGCCGTGCTTTCCGCAGGCCGCCCAATGATCTCGTAAAGACCATAGGCAATGCCCGGCCCATAGCTGACCCCACGGTTTTGCGGGATGGTCCAAGGCGTGGTGGTCCAGATCAGCACATCCGTATGGGTGTTTGTGAAAAGCGCATCCCCCTTCACCACCTTAAACCGCACCCAAACCATGTGGCTCGTGTGGTCGTGATATTCCACCTCTGCCTCGGCCAGCGCGGTTTTCTCCACCGGCGACCACATGACGGGCTTTGACCCTTGATAGAGCGAGCCGTTCATCAAGAACTTCATGAACTCATCGGCAATCACCGCCTCGGCATGATAGTCCATTGTGAGATAAGGCTTTTCCCACTTGCCGGTGATGCCCAGACGCTTGAACTCATCACGCTGAACGTCGATCCAGCCCTCGGCGAACTTGCGGCATTCCTGACGAAAGGCGACCACGTCGACGTCGTCCTTGTTCAGCCCCTTGGCGCGGTATTGCTCTTCGATCTTCCATTCGATCGGCAGGCCGTGGCAGTCCCAACCCGGCACATAGCGGGCATCGCGGCCCATCATCTGCTGGCTGCGCACCACCATATCCTTCAGGATCTTGTTCAGCGCATGGCCGATGTGCAGATGGCCGTTGGCGTAAGGAGGGCCGTCATGCAGGGTGAAATCCTGCCGCTTGCCGCCATCCGGGCCGGTCTTTTCGCGCAAGCGGTCGTAAACGCCAATCCGCTCCCAGCGGGCCAGCCAGCCCGGCTCGCGCTGGGGCAGGCCCGCGCGCATGGGAAACTCGGTCTCGGGCAGGAAAACAGTGTCGCGATAGTCGGTGTCAGGCGTGTCGGCGCACATCGGATGCGGTCCTTCGGGAAAGGGAAATCTGATCGTTCTGTGAAGTGTCAGGGGGCCACAGATACGCCCCACCCCCGGCGTCCCTTAGGACGCCGGGCCGCTAATTCGGTGAAGGAACACAGGTTTGCGGCTCATGGCCCGCCTTATAGGCAGGCCTGCGCCCAAGGTCAAAGGGGTGCGGCACTGCCGCGCCTTGCAAGCCGGCGCCCCGGACGACATGCTGGCACCATGACCTCCAACGCCCTGCCCCCGCGTTTCGCGATCACAGCCGCCCAGATTGATGCCGTTGTGGCCGATTTTTACGACGCCATCCGCCATCACCCCGGAATGGGGCCGGTTTTTGCCGCCCATGTCACCGATTGGCCCGAGCATGAGGCGAAAATCGCCCGCTTTTGGCGCAACGCCATCCTGCATGAGCGCAGCTATGACGGAAACCCCTTTGCGGTGCATCGGCGGGCCGGCGATGTGCGGCCGGGGATGTTCGAGATCTGGCTTGGCCTTTTCGATTCGGTGCTGAAGCGGAACTTGCCCCCCGATATCGCGCAAAGCTGGTCGGAGCTGGCCCATCGCATCGGGCGCGGTTTGCGCGCGGGCGTCGTGGAACGGCATGAAAAGGACGGCGTGCCGATCCTGCGCTAAGGGCCACTGCCCATCCGACGAGCGCCGAAGGCGACGAGGAGGTAGATCAAGCCTTGCGCAGGCGGATCACCACATCGACCCGCGTGATCGTCGCCCCCTCGGGCGCCGCAGGCAATTCGGCAATGCGCAGCTGGTTGGCCGGGGCATCGGTCAACCGACCGCTGTCTTCCCAGTAAAAATGCGGGTGATCATCCAGCCTTGTGTCAAAATACGACCGCGACCCATCCACCACCACCTCATTCATCAGCCCCGCATCGCAAAAGGCACGCAAGGTGTTGTAGACGGTGGCAAGGCTGACCTTTTCCGCCGTGCCAGCCGCGGCGGCATAAAGCCCCTCGGCCGTCACATGACGATCCTCGCCATCGCCCACCAACAAAGCCGCCAGCGCAAGGCGCTGCCGCGTCGGCCGCAAACCGCCAGAGGCCAGCCAATCGACAAGCCTTTTTTCGCGGTCAAGATGGATCAGATCAGACATGTAAACAGTATAAAGGATATATCGCAGAGATTTCAATTGGAATCCCAAGCCACCGCCACCCACCCCGCCTTGCGGTGCCACGGCACAAAACCGCCCCCACCCTTGCTTCCCTATCGGTGGGGGTGATACACGGGGCAAACAACAGCCTTTTGGGAGGACTGCGCAGGAATGGGCCTTTATCCGACATCGTTCAGCAAGGAAGACCTTCTGAAATGCGCGCGTGGCGAATTGTTCGGCCCCGGCAATGCGCAACTCCCCGCGCCGCCGATGCTGATGATGGACCGCATCACCGAGATTTCCGAAGACGGTGGCCTGCATGGCAAGGGTCATGTGGTGGCCGAATTCGACATCACGCCCGACCTTTGGTTCTTTGACTGCCACTTCCCCGGCAACCCGATCATGCCCGGCTGCCTTGGCCTTGATGGGCTGTGGCAGTTGACCGGTTTCAACCTTGGCTGGCGCGGCTGGCAAGGGCGCGGCTATGCGCTGGGTGTGGGCGAGGTCAAGCTGACCGGCATGGTGCGGCCAGACCGCAAGATGCTGACCTATAAGGTTGATTTTACCAAGGTCCTGACCACCCGCCGCCTGACCATGGGCGTGGCCAATGGCATCGTCGAGGCCGATGGCGAAGTCATCTATCAAGTCACCGATATGAAAGTTGCCTTGTCCGAGAGCTGAAACTCTTGTCCGAGAGCTGAAACTGTCGGAAAGCTAAGGCTGTCAGAAGGCCACGAAGTTCTGCCAAGAAAGAAAAGGAGCAGCGCCCATGCGTCGCGTCGTCATCACCGGCATCGGGATCGTATCGTCCATCGGCAATTCGGCCGCCGAGGTCGAAGCCGCGCTGCGCGCGGGCAAATCGGGCATCGTCTTTGCCCCTGAATATGCCGAGCGCGGCTTTCGCAGCCAAGTGCATGGTCAGCCCAACATCGTGCTGGAAGATAATATCGACAAGCGCGACCTGCGCTTCATGGGCGATGGTGCGGCCTATAACTTCATCGCCATGCGTCAGGCGATCGAAGATTCGGGGCTGGAAGACAAAGACATCTCGAACGAACGCACCGGCATTATCGTCGGCTCGGGCGGGCCGTCGACCAAATCTTTCTTCAAGGCCCATAACACCGTGCGCGACACCGGCAGCCCGAAACGGATCGGCCCCTTTGGCGTGACCAAGGGCATGTCGTCAACCAACTCGGCCTGCCTTGCGACGCCCTTCAAGATCAAGGGCGTGAACTATTCGATCACCTCGGCCTGCTCCACCTCGGCCCATTGCATCGGCAATGGCACCGAACTCATCCAGATGGGCAAGCAGGACATCGTGTTTGCCGGCGGCGGTGAAGAGCTGGACTGGACGCTGTCATGCCTCTTCGATGCCATGGGCGCGATGTCGTCCAAGTATAACGACACCCCCGAAACTGCCAGCCGCACCTATGACGCCACACGCGATGGCTTTGTGATTGCGGGCGGTGGCGGCGTTGTGGTGTTGGAAGAGTTGAACCACGCCCTTGCGCGCGGCGCGAAAATTTACGGCGAAGTCACCGGCTATGGTGCCACATCCGACGGTTATGACATGGTGGCGCCTTCGGGCGAAGGCGGCGAGCGGTCGATGCGGCTGGCCCTGTCCACCCTGCCTCAAGGTCGCAAGATCGACTATATCAACAGCCACGGCACCTCGACCATGGTGGGCGATGTGACTGAAATCGAAGGCATCCGCCGCGTCTTTGGTCAGGGCAAGACGCCGCCCGTGGCCTCGACCAAATCGCTGACCGGTCATTCCTTGGGGGCAACTGGCGTGCATGAGGCGATCTATTCGCTGATCATGATGAACAAGGGCTTCATCGCCGCCTCGGCCAATGTCACCACGCTCGACCCCGCTCTTGACCCGTCAGAGATCGTGACCACGCTGCGCGAAGGTGTCGAGATTGACAGCGTTTTGTCCAACAGCTTTGGCTTTGGCGGCACCAATGCAACCTTGGTGATGAGCAAGTATCTCGGATAACAGACCGATTTTTCGTCGAAAAATCGTGTTTCGGCGACAGTCGCAGCGTGGAGTGCCAGTATGGCCGAACTGATGAAGGGCAAGCGCGGGCTTGTCATGGGTGTGGCAAACGAGCGGTCCATCGCTTGGGGCATTGCAAAAGCACTGGCCGATGAAGGGGCGGAGCTTGCGTTTTCCTATCAGGGCGACGCCTTTGGCAAACGGGTAGAACCTTTGGCCGCCAGCGTTGGCAGCGATGTTCTGGTCGATGTCGATGTCACCAATGACGACAGCCTTGAGGCCTGTTTTGACACGCTCAAGGCCCGCTGGGGCACGATGGATTTTCTGGTCCATGCCATCGCCTATTCCGACAAAAACGAGTTGACCGGCCGTTTCATCAACACCAGCCGCGGCAATTTCACCAATTCTTTGGCGATTTCGTGCTTTTCCTTCATCGACGTTGCGCGCCGCGCGTCCGAGATGATGCCGAACGGTGGCTCGCTGATCACGCTGACCTATGGCGGGTCAAACCGGGTAACGCCGAATTACAATGTGATGGGGGTGGCCAAGGCCGCCTTGGAAAGCGCCACGCGCTATCTGGCCAATGACCTTGGCCCGGCGCAGATCCGCGTCAATGCCATTTCGCCCGGCCCAATGAAAACGCTGGCCGGTGCCGCGATTGGCGGTGCCCGCGCCACCTTCCGCCATACCGAGGCCAATGCCCCCATGCGCGCCAATGCCACGCTTGAGGCGATCGGCGGCACCGCTGTCTGGCTGTGCAGCGATTACGGCGCTTGCACCACGGGCGAGGTCGTGCATGTCGATTGCGGCTTCCATGTCTTGGGCATGCCGCAGCAGGACAATCTCTAAGCTAAGCTGGGCCGACGAAAGTCCGCGCGATATGGAAAACGCCGCCCAAGTCAGGGCGGCGTTTTTCTATTTACGGATCGGTTTCGGCAAAGGCGGCCATTTTCGCAAAATACACGCCTTGACCGAAACCAACCATAACTGTGCGCACCGCGTCCAGCCGTCGATTCGAATCGAAATAAAATAACCGAACATCAACACCTTACAGACCACCCGAAGAGGCGAAAACGGATAAGCGTACGCACGACACCATAAGGTTACGCAGTCATTTTTCAGGCCGAACACCTTCAGGGTAACCCCATAATGTTGATTTTCACCCAGAACTGAGCCGGTTAGGCGCATAATTTTCACTGAGAACTGAGCCATGTGAACCTTTCCCCGAAGCTGAGAGCTGCGGGGGCAACGGAGTGATCCACATGGGACTTTTGAACATCATTCGCCGGATGCATAAGCGGCAGAAGCTTTCGATCCGCGAGATTGCGCGGTTGACTGGCGTGTCGCGGAATACCGTGACCAAGCATCTGGCG
Organism: Tabrizicola sp.; assembly: GCA_965284335.1. Lineage (GTDB taxonomy): Bacteria > Pseudomonadota > Alphaproteobacteria > Rhodobacterales > Rhodobacteraceae > Tabrizicola_A. The sequence continues at coordinate 2,275,676 of OZ260076.1, forward strand.
GCGAACACGATCGAGCCAAAGTTCGCGACGCCGGAGCGTCAAAGCAAGCTTGATCCCTTTGCCGATAAGTTGGCGGGCTGGCTGAAGACCGAGGGGGGCAAGTCGCGCAAGCAACGGCGAACCATGAAGCAGTTGCACGCTGATCTCGTGGCGCTTGGCTTCACAGGTTCATATGCTCGGGTCGCGGCGTTTGCACGACGGTGGCGCGCCGATCGGCAGCGCGAGCAGCAAACGACAGGGCGCGGGACCTTTGTGCCGCTGCATTTTGATCCCGGCGATGCCTTCCAGTTTGACTGGAGTGAGGATTTTGCAGTTCTGGGTGGCGAGCGCACGAAGCTGCAGATGGCGCATATCAAGCTGTCGCACAGTCGGGCTTTTCTGCTTCGGGCCTACCCATTGCAGACGCACGAGATGCTCTTCGACGCACACTGGCACGGCTTCCGGGTCTTCGGCGGTGTCCCGGGGCGTGGCATCTACGATAACATGAAGACGGCGGTGGATCGTGTCGGCCGTGGCAAGGAGCGGCAGATCAACATCCGCTTTCTCGCCATGACGAACCATTATGTCTACGAGCCCGAGTTTTGCAATCCGGCGGCAGGCTGGGAGAAGGGGCAGGTCGAGAAGAACGTTCGGGATTCTCGGCACCAGATGTTGCAAGGGATGCCGGACTTCCCAGATCTTGCCGCGCTGAATGCCTGGCTGGAACGGCGATGCATTGAGCTATGGCGCGAGACCGCCCACGTCAAACTTTCTGGCACAATCGCCGATGTCTGGGCGGAGGAACAAGCGGCCTTGATGCCTCTGCCAGTCGCCTTTGATGGCTTTGTCGAACTGAGCAAGCGCGTCTCGCCGACCTGTCTGATCAGCTTCGAGCGCAATCGCTACAGCGTTCCAGCATCATTTGCGAACCGCCCTGTCAGCTTGCGGATCTATCCCGACCGGCTGGTCGTGGCAGCAGAGGGCAACATCCTGTGCGAACATACCCGCGTGATCCAGCGCAACCACACGCTGCCATCAAGAACAATCTACGACTGGCGGCACTATCTGGCGGTCGTTCAGCGTAAGCCCGGGGCTTTGCGGAATGGCGCACCCTTCCTGGAATTACCATCTGCGTTCAGACAGTTGCAGGATCACATGCTGCGCAAGCCAGGTGGCGATCGTGAGATGGTCGATATCCTTGCCCTCGTTCTGCAGCATGACGAACAGGCCGTGCTGACCGCCGTGGAGCTGGCACTGACCGAGGGCGTGCCGACCAAGACCCATGTCCTGAACCTGCTGCACCGGCTGGTCGACGGCAAAGTGATCGGTGGTCCACCGCTGGACACGCCGCAAGCGCTGGCTCTGCACCGCGAACCCAAGGCCAATGTCGCACGTTACGACGGCCTGCGCGCCGAGATTACCGGAGGCCGTCATGCGTCATGATCCAGCCGCCGGCGCCATCGTCATCATGCTGCGCAGCCTCAAAATGTATGGCATGGCCCAAGCCGTGACCGATCTGATCGAGCAGGGCGCACCGGCCTTTGAAGCCGCCATCCCGATGCTGTCGCAACTCCTCAAAGCCGAATTGGCGGAGCGTGAAGTCAGATCGATTACCTATCACATGAAGTCCGCACGGTTCCCCGCCTACAAGGACCTCTCGGGCTTCGACTTTGCCACCAGCGAGATCAACGAGGCCACCGTCCGGACCCTGCACCGCTGCGAGTTCATGGAAAGTGCCCAGAACGTTGTGCTGATCGGTGGGCCTGGAACCGGCAAGACCCATGTCGCCACCGCGCTCGGCATCCAAGCCATCGAACATCACCGCCGAAAGGTCCGCTTCTTCTCGACCATCGAACTGGTCAACGCCCTTGAACAGGAAAAGGCCAAGGGCAAGGCCGGGCAGATCGCGGAAGGCCTGACCAAGCTCGATCTCGTGATTGTGGACGAGTTGGGCTACCTGCCCTTCAGCGCCTCCGGCGGGGCCCTGCTGTTCCACCTGCTCAGCAAGCTTTATGAGCGCACCAGCGTCGTCATCACCACCAACCTCAGCTTCAGCGAATGGGCCACCGTTTTTGGCGATGCAAAGATGACCACCGCCTTGCTCGACCGCCTCACCCACCGCTGCCACATCCTGGAAACCGGAAACGACAGCTTCCGCTTCAAGGCAAGCTCAGCTGCGGCAGCCCGAAAAAAGAAGGAGACAAACCCGCCCTTGACCCCAGCATGAACCGAAATCCATAATCAGAGGTGGCTCACTTCTCGGTGAAAAAACCGGATCAGTTCTGGGTGAAAATCAACATTACGGGGTCACCTCTTTCACGGGAAGACGCTCCGCAGCCCGGATTTTCGGGGCTGCCCGGTTTGCTTGCGGGAGGACGCCCAGGGTTCCGGGCTTCCACCGGAACAGGCGATGGGACTGCGTGGACACTGGAGTGTTCCGCATGTTGCGACCTGCGTGCGGCATGACCATCCCCTCGTGTTCCTGTACCGTGACCCCCACGCAACCGCGCGATACGACAGTGCGCAGCACCTTGCGTCGCTGAGTGCCGCGATCTTGAACGGGAACCTGGATAAGCCTCATGAGCATCCAACCTCCTTCGAGGACTGGCTGGAAGACAGGCTGTCAGACGGCCCGGGGTCAGACTGGCTATCGGGCCATCCGCTGCACGCCGCATCGGTCTTCTGTCGGCTTCTGGGGATCGCCCTTCTGCGGTTGGACGGCCTCAGGCTGGATCATATCGCCGAGGACTCGCGACACGCCCTTTACGCCCAGGGGTTCGAAGTCGCGCAGGGGGGCGAGGATGCTGTCCGACGCGCACTCGTTCGCCTTCAAAACCTGGTCGAAACCCCACAGGACGGTCCAAAAAAGATCTTCCCGGCCCTCTATGACCGCCTGTCGCATGATTACGCGGAAAACCCGGACTACGCGGCGTTCCGGCGCATCCTGCGCGATCACATGGCGTCCAGCTGGCCCCTCGGCCCGGGTGACGAACTGCTGGGGGAACCGGTTCACGAGCGGCGTCTGCACTCTGTGACTACAGCGGCCCAGGAGACGGGCGTCGATCCCCGGCGGCTGCGTAAGCTTCTGACCGCCTCAGGTCTTCTGGCCGAGGACTGCGCGCTGCCGGACTCTTGGGCGGTATTCGGCGCCGCGGAGGCCGAACCCGTCCTGCGCGACCTGACGGTCCTGATTCCCGCCAAGGAGTTCCGGGACATCATCGGCGCGACCCGGTCCCAATTCGACCTTTTGGTCGCCGACGGGGTTCTCAAGCCGGCGCTAGAAACATCCGAGACGAAATCCGTCTGGGATCCCCGGACCGGAGCCGCGTTCCTAAATGGGCTGTTGCGCGGCGCAGTTCAGCTCCGTCAACCCCAGCACAGCTGGGAACACATCTCAAAATCCGCTCAGCGGCTCAAGATCGGGCCTGGTCTCATCATCCAAGCGATCATGGACGGGCGGCTGCACCGGATCGGAAACCTTGAGGGCCGGACCGGTTACGCAGCCGTTTTCGTCGATCACGACGAAGTCGCCCGCCTGTTCGGAAGTGACGCGCCCCCGGGGCACACGATCGAGACCTTCGCGAAGTCTGTAGGTTCAGGTCCGCCGATCGGCCTGCGGCGACTGATCCTGGACGGGCACACGCCCGCGACCTGGGCGGTCAACCCCCGGACGAAGGCGGAGCAGTTCTACATCACGCCCGCTGACGCGGAGGCGTTTCACGCTAAGTATTTCACTCCCCGCACGATGGCGAACGCTTATCGTAGGAGCTGGCAGAGCCTGAGGATGGAACTGGACCGGCACGGCGTTCGACCGTTTGAGTACAACAACCGTAATTATGGTCGGGTGTTCATAAGAAGTGAGGTCGCATCGTTGATCATTGAAACTGCCGCGTCCCTGGAAGAAACTATATCAAACCCAGAGAGAAATTACCGATGCTGATGGTCGGGTTAGATCAAATAAGCACTCATCCTGCCTCTGATAATCACGAAAAAGAATTAACGCGCAATCTCTTAGCAGTGTACTCATCTAGTCCGAAAGAGCTGGTGGAGCGGATTGATATTGATCGCGCAAGTGGACTGCGGTCTGATCTATACTTGGGTACACAGTCGTCGCGTTAATATTTATTCTATTCAGTTGGTTTAAGATGTGAGACTTATTATGCACTGTTACTCGACTAATTTCTATCCCTTCCTGACCTGCGTCAGGTAGGGTTGCCTCATGACCGAAGAGGAGGAACGCACCAGACTGCGATTTTATGCGTGTATTTGTGCGCTTCGCCTTTACGCAGACGATTCTTCCAAGATCCGATGGAATAATTCTTGGTTCAAAGAACCCCTTTTCTGATTTGATGTAGTGCAGAAGTCTGCCCACTACGTCAGTCTTATTGAAATTATCACTGTCAAGGTTAAGATCGATCTCATTTTTCTGTTGATAGGTCAAGTTCGACAGGTTTGAAATGCAACTAACAGTATCAGAGTCATAATATTTTATTCCAGATGACCTTACATGAAATACTATGACTTCACCATCGATTGACTCGTTCGCCGCGCACGCGAAGTAAAGTGCTACAAGCGGATTCCCCGAGATGTCGAGCAATCTGGTCGGTAAGCCGTAATGTTGCATTCTAACTAAACGGTCGAAACAGTATTGATCCCCCTGGAATTCTTCATAATGAGCGATAAGGAGCTCTTTAGATATTCGCTCCTCATTTGTTAGGAATTTCCAGTCACCGTTATCCCATTTGCGTAGTAGGAATGGCGTCAGCTCATACGTCGCTTTGCTATGCCCCCGAAAGAAAGCTTCAGCTCCAGACTTTTCAGCTTGATCATAAAGTATTTTTAAGAAGCTCTCGACACTATCGGCAACCCCTAGGATTTTTTTGTCCCTGGGTGGGGGCTCCATACTCGCAGCCCCATCAGCATGGATGATTTGGGGATCAACTTCCCCCCCAAGTTCAGGCTTCACTTTCTTTAGTCGAGAAAGAACTTCCGCGGCGTTGCCGTTTCGTACCGCCCAATGCGTGCGGTAGAGCTGGAACTGGTCAACTCCGAATACTGATCTGATCGTATCAATATCCTCGAAACTCACTTCTCCAAAGTCGATTATCGGTTCAAATTCCGCAGAGACCTCTTTTGAGCGAGAAACAATGTTCCGAACCTTCCCGAACTTAATGATCATCGAGACAGACCCCGCTGCCTGCTCGACTTCACTACATAGGAATGTTGGAAGTCCCTCTAGGAAGGCTGTCGCACTTGAATCGAGGACCTCGAGTCGCTTCTCCGTATCGGCGGGCGTGTATTCGAACATTCGCCCCCGGTTCATGGTGATGTCTTGAGCATCGCCTTGAACTCGATCCCAGTTCCCAAACGAAATATAGTTAAAATTTTCTCTCATGGGCTCGTACGTGTCGCCTACCATAAGTTCATAGAGGTGTTCGTGATCTAAGCTATCCGCGTCCGCCACGCACGTCTATCGGCCTTATTCCGGTCATCATCGCGCTGACTTGGTAGCCAGTGCCCTTTGTAAGGCGACGAACGATCACAGAGGCCGAAGATGCGTCCAGCTGTGGGCAGGAGCCCATCGGGTTTTACTGTCGATCACTTCAAACCGAGATAGATCGGTCAACCATATGTAATCGTTGATACTAATCTTTTTCAGAATCAACGCCAAAAAGAGCTTGACAGCCCTTGCGCAGGCTTATGGCTTCGCCTGCGCACGGTTATGGTTTTTCTCGGTCCTTGCCTGAGCAACCTTAGCCGCACTTCGAATGGCCGCAGTCGTTGCAGGTCATGCAGCCCTCTTTCATCTGCATGGCATAGCTGCCGCAAGACGGGCAGGCCGCCCCGCGTGGGGCACCGCCGACCACCATCACCTCGGCCTTGGGATCGGATTTCAGACCCAGCCCCTCGCCTTCGATAAAGCCGATGGCGATCAGGTGGCGCTCGATCACGCCCCCGATGGCCGCGAGGATCGACGGGATATAGCGCCCCTCCATCCAAGCCCCGCCGCGCGGATCAAACACCGCCTTCAGCTCTTCCACCACAAAGGAAATATCCCCCCCGCGCCGGAACACCGCCGAAATCATCCGCGTCAGCGCGACCGTCCAGGCAAAATGCTCCATGTTCTTGGAGTTGATGAACACCTCAAACGGGCGGCGATGGCCGGAAATCACCACGTCATTGATGGTGATATAAAGCGCATGTTCCGACCCCGGCCATTTCACCTTGTAGGTATGCCCCTCCAGCGCCGCCGGGCGCTCCAAGGGTTCCGACAGATAAATCACCTCACCGCCTTGGGCCTGTTCGGGGGCCTCGGACGGAGTTTTGTCGCTGGCCTCGCTGACCGACAGAACCGAGCCCGTCACATCATTCGGCCGATAGGTGGTGCAACCTTTGCAGCCCTGATCCCAGGCGGCCATATAGACCTCTTTGAAGGCATCAAACGAGATATCCTCGGGGCAGTTGATGGTCTTGGAGATCGAGCTGTCCACCCATCTCTGCGCCGCCGCCTGCATGCGCACATGGTCCAAGGGCGGCAGGGTCTGGGCGTTGACGAAATAATCCGGCAAGGGCGCGTCGCCCTTCAACTCTCGCCACAGCCGCACCGCGTAATCGACCACCTCTTCCTCGGTGCGCGAGCCGTCCTTTTGCAGCACCTTGCGGGTATAGGCATAGGCAAAGACCGGCTCGATCCCGGAACTGACATTGCCCGCATAAAGCGAAATCGTCCCGGTCGGCGCGATCGAGGTCAGCAGCGCATTGCGGATGCCATGGGTTTCAATGGCCGCGCGCACATCGGCGTCCATCCCTTGCATATTGCCCGAGGCAAGGAAGCCCTTGGCATCAAAGAGCGGGAAGGCGCCCTTTTCTTTCGCCAGATCAACCGAGGCCAGATAGGACGCACGCGCAATCGCATGCATCCACTTTTCCGTCTGCGCGGCGGCCTCTTCCGAGCCATAGCGCAGGCCCAGCATCAAAAGCGCATCGGCCAGACCCGTGACGCCAAGGCCAATCCGGCGCTTGGCCCGCGCTTCGGCCTCTTGCTGGGGCAAGGGGAAGCGGCTCGCGTCTACCACATTGTCCATCATCCGCACGGCCAGACGCACCAGATCATCCAGCGCCTTGGGGTCGAGTTCCGCCCCGGCGCTAAAGGGCTGGGTCACGAGCGTCGCCAAGTTGATCGAGCCCAGAAGGCAGGCACCATAGGGCGGCAGGGGCTGTTCGCCGCAGGGGTTGGTGGCGGCAATCGTCTCGACATAGCCAAGGTTATTGGCCTTGTTGATCCGGTCGATGAAGATCACGCCCGGCTCGGCGAAATCATAGGTGTTGCGCATGATCTTGTTCCACAGATCGCGCGCCTGCACGGTGCGATAGACCCGGCCATCGAACACCAACTCCCACGGGCCATCGGCCTTGACCGCCTCCATGAAGGGATCGGTGACCAGAACCGACAGGTTGAACATCCGCAGCCGGGCGGGGTCTTTCTTGGCCTCGATGAACGCCTCCACATCGGGGTGGTCGCAGCGCATGGTGGCCATCATGGCGCCGCGACGGCTGCCCGCCGACATGATCGTGCGGCACATCGCATCCCAGACATCCATGAAGGACAAGGGGCCCGAGGCATCCGCCGCCACGCCCTTCACTTCCGCCCCGCGCGGGCGGATGGTGGAGAAGTCATAGCCAATGCCGCCGCCCTGCTGCATGGTCAGCGCGGCCTCTTTCAACCCGTCGAAAATACCGCCCATGCTGTCGGGGATGGTGCCCATCACAAAGCAGTTGAAGAGCGTGACATTGCGGCCCGTGCCCGCACCCGCCGTGATCCGGCCTGCGGGCAGGAACTTGAACCCCTCGAGCGCGCCATAGAACCGCTCTTCCCAGACCTTCGGCTCTTTCTCCACCTCGGCCAGCGCGCGGGCGATGCGCCGCCAGCTGTCTTCCACCGTGGCATCAATCGGCGTGCCATTGGCCTCTTTCAGGCGATATTTCATATCCCAGATGGCTTCGGCAATGGGGGCGGAGAAAGGCGACATCTGGTGGTCCTTCGGGGAATCTGTTGTGGGTGGGTTCGGGCGAACACCCAAGATACGCCCATAGACCCGGCCCGGCAAGACTTGAGACTGCCGCAGATCGGGCTAATGTCAGGCAGTCATACGACCGGGGGAAACGTGGATCATCTGAACATCATCAAGCTGTGCGTAGGGGCAGACTCGGTCGAAGATCTGATCGATTGGCAAACCCAGAATGCACGGCTTTGGGCCCCCGGCACGGCCGAGCATGTCACCCGCATGTGGCCCAAACGCGCGGATGAGATTTTGGCCGGTGGGTCGCTTTACTGGGTGATAAAGGGGGTCATTCTGGCCCGCCAACGCATTGTTGCGCTGGACGAACGGCGCGGATCGGATGGCATCGCGCGCTGTGCGCTGATCTTGGATGCCGAGGTGATCCGTACCGAAGCCGCCGCGCGCCGCCCCTTTCAGGGCTGGCGCTATCTGGACCCCGCCGACAGCCCGCGCGATTTGCCAAAAGGCCGCTCGCTGGACGACAAACTGCCCCCCGCACTGGCGCAGGCGCTGGCCGAAATCGGCCTGCGCTAAGGCCCGGCGGCCGACAGACCGCCGGGCTGAGGGTCAGAAGTTGTTCACATTTCCGGCCACGATGGTCCCGGTGCCGCCTTCGGCCCCGTCCTTGATCCAAGTCACCTGATCCCCGTTGATCCTGACGGACCAACAATCCGGCGCGGACCCTTCATAGGTAAAGCACATGGTATCGTCCTTGATCGACCAGGCCGCGGTATAGCCGTTGCCCTTGATGGTGCCATCGGCGGCATAGAACTCGGCATAGGGGCCGGAACTCGTCATGCTGCCCTGAATGGTCATGTCCGAAACCGCAGCCTTGATCGCATCGCCGGTGGCGAGGTCTTGGGCAAAGGCGGGCATGGCAAGAAGAAGGGCGGAAAGAAGGGTTAGGTTGCGCATGGTGATGTCATCCCTGTTATGGCCTCTGGCAGCTAGATCACATCCGCCCCGCGTCAAGACAGCTTGCCATGGCACGGACGCCGCGCCAAACAGAGGCCATGACCAAGCGTCCCCTTTGGCTGATCGCCGCCCCCGTCATCTTTCTGATCCTGTGGTCGGCAGGCTTTGCCGTGGCCAAGATCGCCGTCACCCATGCCGCGCCCCTGACGGTTTTGGCGCTGCGCTATTGTCTTGTGCTTGTGCTTCTGATCCCGGTGGCGCTGGTCTTGCGCCCGCCCATGCCCTCGCGGCGCGGGGTGCTGGATGTGGCGGTGGTGGGGTTCTTGATTCAGGTGGTCTATTTCGGCCTGTGCTATGTCGCCTTCAAGTCCGGCGTTTCGGCTGGGGCGGTGGCGATCATCGTGTGTTTGCAGCCAATTCTGGTGGCGCTGGTCGCCCCGCGCCTCGTGGGGGAACGCATCGGCCGCTGGGGCTGGATCGGCCTTGGCCTTGGTCTGGCCGGAGCGGCGCTGGCGATCTTTGGCCGTTCTGCCGTGGCGGTGGAAAACGCCTTTGGGGTGGCGATGGCGTTTCTGGCGCTTTTGGGCATCACCGCCGGCACGCTTTATGAAAAGCGCTTTGGCGTGTCGCATCATCCGGTGGCGGCGAACCTGATCCAATATGCGGTGGGGGCAGGCTTTTGCCTGCCTGCGGCTTGGGTCAGCGAAAGCATGGCGATTGCGTGGGATGCCGAGTTTGTTTGGGCCATGGCCTATCTGGTGCTGGCCAATTCGCTCTTGGCGATGTCGCTTTTGCTGGCGATGATCCGCGCCGGAGAGGTCGCGCGTGTCTCGTCGCTCTTCTACCTCGTGCCCGCCCTTGCGGCGCTTTGCGCCTGGCCGCTCTTGGGCGAGGAGATGCCGCCCCTTGCTTGGGCCGGGATGGCGCTGGCGGGGTTGGGCGTGGCGCTGGTCGGCCGCAAACCGGCGTGAGCCGGGCGGCTCCTTGAGCGCTGCGCGCACGAAGTGCTCAAGGGGGCAATCTGCTAGGGCTGAAAATCGGCGGGCAGCGGCAGACCAAGCTTTTCGGCCAGCCCCCGCAGCACCGTCCCCGCCTGCGCCCAATCGGCGGCACGGGCGGCATAGAGCGTGGCTTGGCTTTGGTGAATGAGCCCATCTGAGAGGATTTTCAAATGGTTGGCGCGCAGCGTCTCACCGGTTGAGGTGATGTCGGCCACCGCCTCGGCGGTCAGGTTCTTGACCGTGCCTTCGGTCGCGCCTTGGCTGTCGACCAGTTGGTAATCGGCCACGCCCTGCGCCGTCAGAAACTCGCGCACAAGCCGGTGGTATTTCGTGGCAATCCGCAGCCGGAAGCCATGGGCCGCGCGAAAGGCCCCGGCGGCGGCGTCGAGATCATCGAGCGTATCGACGTCGATCCAAGCATCGGGCACCGCGATGATCAGGTCAGCATGGCCAAAGCCCAAGGGTGCCAGTTCGGCCACCTGCATGTTCCAGTCGGCCAGCTTGTCGCGCACCAGATCCGACCCGGTGACGCCAAGGTGAATCCGCCCCGCCGCAAGCTCGCGCGGGATTTCACCGGCTGAGAGGAGCACCAGCTCCACCCCCTGAACCCCTTGCACCGCGCCGGAATATTCGCGCTCGTTGCCGGTGCGGTTCATGGCAACGCCACGCGCGCCGAACCAGTCAAAGGTTTTCTCCATCAGCCGCCCCTTGGACGGCACGCCGATTTTCAACATCTTGCGGCCCCCTTCAGCGCGACCACAAGATTTGGCCGGATGATCCCGCCCACCGCCGGGATCGACCGCCCCTGCCCCAGCACCGCTGTCAGCGCATCATAGCGCCCGCCGCTGGCGACCGGGGGCAGGTCGGCGGGGCCGACGAAGGCAAAGGTGAAACCGTCGTAGTATTCCATCGTGGTGCGACCAAGGCTCGCCTCAAAGGGCAGCGCGGCGGTGTCGATGCCACGGGTTTTCAAGGCGTCAAGCCTTGTGGCGAACCGGTCCACCGCAGGGGCGATGGCGGGCAAAAGCGCGGTGATGCCGCGCAGATGCTCCAGCGCCGATTGCGCAGGCGCCTGCAGGCCAAGAAGATCATACAGCAGCGCCGCCTCGGTGGCCGCAATCGGCTTGGCGCTGGCATCTTCGATCAGCGCGGCAGCACGGGCGGCGATTTCATCCTCGCCGCGCAAGCCAATCAGCGGGGCGGCGGCGGCGATCAGATCGGCCGGGCTGCCCTTGGCGAGGCGCTCCAAAAGCTGCACCCGCGCGGCAGGCATCGGCGCGCGGCCGGCAAACCGATCGAGCAGAGCGCGAAAGCGCCGGGGCCGCCAGATATGGCGCAAGAGGGCGGACTTGCGGCGCGGCGTGGTGTCAAGCCCGCGCACGGCGGCCATCAGAATGCCGATGTCGCCGGTGACCGCCCGCAGGCCAAGCCCCTGAAGGCACTTGGAAAACAGCGCGAACACCTCGGCATCGGCGGCTTCGGGGGCGGCGCGGTCAAACACCTCGAACCCCACCTGCAGATATTCGCTCGCCCGCGCGCCCAGATGGTCCTGCTTGCGGAACACCTCGCCCATATAGGCATAGCGCGCGGGGTCGGCGCCATGGGCCATATGGGCCTGCACGACGGGCACCGTAAAGTCGGGCCGCAGCATCATCTCGCCGCGCAGGGGGTCATGGGTGACATAGGCGCGGGCGCGGATATCCTCGCCGTAAAGGTCCAGCATGGTATCGGCGGGCAAGAGGATATCGGCCTCGACCGGGGCGGCCCCGGCGGCAAGGAAGGCGGCGTAAAGCGCCCCGGCCTCGGCGCGGATGGCGGGTTTGTCAGCCATGTGCGGCCTCCGGCTTGCGGCTTGCCCCCCACCCCCAGCCCCTCCCCACGGGGGGGAGGGGAGGCGCGCGCCGTGCAAGACGGTCGCGACCCTTGCCCCTTGTGAGGGAGGGAGAGGGGGCAAGGCGCATCATTGGCCCAGCATCTTTCGCACTTCCGCCACCAGATCGGCGCGGGGGATTTCCACCTGAGCGGGGCGGTCTTTCCATTCTTCCAGCGTGGCATTGGCGGCGATCCTGGCCCCAAGGATCAGGTCCTTGAGAATGACCGTGCCCTTCTCGGCCTCGTTCCCGCCCTGGATCACCGCCACCGGGCTTTGGCGTTTGTCGGCGTATTTCAACTGGTTGCCGAAATTCTTGGGGTTGCCGAGATAGACCTCGGCCCGGATGCCGGCACTCCGCAGATCGGCCACCATCCCCATGTATTCGGCCATCCGGTCGCGGTCCATCACAGTCACAACGACCGGGCCCGCCGAGGAGCCGCCGACGCGCCCCTTGGCGCGGAGCGCTGCGAGGAGGCGATCGACGCCGATGGAAACGCCCGTGGCCGGGACCGCCTGACCGGTGAAGCGCTTGACCAGATCGTCATAGCGCCCGCCGCCCGCGACCGAGCCAAACTGCCGCTTGCGGCCTTTTTCGTCCAAAATTTCAAAGGTGAGTTCGGCCTCATAGACCGGGCCAGTGTAGTAACCAAGGCCCCGCACCACGCCGGGGTCCAGAACGATGCGGTCAGGGCCATAGCCTTGGGCGGCCAGAAGCCCGGCGATCTGTTCCAACTCATCCACGCCTTCAGCGCCAATGACCGAAGCGCCCACCAACTCGCGCAAACGCGCCACCGTGGCGGCACCCGTCTCGCGCTTGGCCGAGACAAAACCCATCACCACCTCGGCCTGCGCCTCACTCAGCCCAGCACCCTTGGTGAAATCGCCGGACTCGTCCTTGCGGCCCGCGCCCAGCAGCGCGCGCACGCCGTCGTCGCCCAGCCGGTCGATCTTGTCGATGGCGCGCAGGACGATGCCGCGCTCATGGGCGAATTTCTCGGGATCAGAGGGGTCGAGCACGCCCGCAACCTCCATCACCCCGTTCAGAACCTTGCGGTTGTTGACCTTGACCACATAGTCGCCGCGCGGGATGCCGACGACCTCCAAAGCATCCGACAGCATGGCGCAGATCTCGGCATCCGCCGCGACAGACCCCGACCCAACCGTATCTGCATCGCATTGATAAAACTGGCGAAACCGCCCCGGACCGGGCTTTTCGTTGCGCCAAACCGGGCCCATGGCATAGCGCCGATAGGGCGTGGGCAGGTCATTGCGGAACTGGGCTGCCACGCGGGCCAAGGGCGCGGTCAGGTCATAGCGCAGCGCCAGCCAGTCGCCATCCTCATCCTGCCAGCCAAAGACGCCCTCATTCGGGCGGTCCACGTCGGGCAGGAATTTGCCCAGCGCCTCGACCGTCTCAACCGCCGATGTTTCCAAAGGATCAAAGCCATAGCGATGGTAAACAGCCGTAATCGCATCCAGCATCGCCTTGCGTTCGGTCACTTCGGGACCAAAGTAATCGCGAAACCCCTTGGGGGTTTCGGCCTTGGGGCGTCTGATCTTCTCTGACGAACTTTTGGCATCTGACATGGGATTTCAACCTTGCATCGCTTGGCCCTTCCTCTAACGAAGGGGGAAAGGCACGGCAAGCGGCGGATGACAGATGGAACGGCTGGACAGCTTGGAAGAACGCATGGCGCATCTGATCCGCGCGGTTGAGGATCTGTCGGATGTGGTCGCCGCCCAAGGGCGCGAGATCGACACGCTCACGCGCCGGGTGCAGATGCTGATGGAGCGCGAGGCCGAACGCGAGGCTATGGGCGTCGGCTCGGCCGAGGCCAATGTGCCACCGCCGCATTGGTAAGCCCATGCTGTGGAAGGTGACCATGGCGGCGGCAGGGTTGGTTGTGGCATTCTTTGCCGCAACGCTGGTGCTGCCACTGAACACGATGGGGGATCCGGCCTATGACATCCCGATGCTGCGACAGCGCTGGTATTCGGGGCTTTTTGTCTTTGTGCCGCATCTGGTGGCCGTCTTGGGCGGGCTGGCCCTGACCATCCGCGCGCGCAGCCCTTGGCCCTTGGCCGCTGCTCTGTCGTCTTTGGCCGCCTTTGGGATGTTTTTTGTCGAGGAAGGGCGGTTCATCCGCTATGGCGATCTGACCATGGCGCATGATCTGGCGATGCCTTTGCTGTGGCAATCCCGCGCTGGATGTGCAGCGCTTGCCGCCTTGTCTGCGGCTTTGTTCTGGAGGGGCCATGCCCGCGCTTGACTGGAAAAGCGTCGATCTGACCGCGCTTGCCCTGACCCTTGCCCTTGGCGCCATCGGCGGTGTTTTGGCCCATTTGGCGCAGATGCCTTTGGGCTATCTTTTGGGGTCAATGGTGCTGGTGGGCCTGCTGGCGGCTTTTGATATCAAGCCCTTGGCCCGCCCCATGACCCTGCCCACCCGGCTGCGGTTTTTCTTTGTGCCAGTGATTGGCGTGGCCATCGGCGGCGCCTTTACCCCCGAGGTGGCGCGGGCCGCCTTGGGCTGGGGGCCGTCGCTGGCCGCCTTGGTGGTCTTTGTGCCGGTGGCGCATGTGGTGGCCTATACGCTCTTTCGCCGGGGCGGGTTGGACCGGACCGAGGCCTATTATTCGGCCATTCCCGGCGGATTGATCGAATCTGTGCAAATGGGTGAAGAGGCGGGGGCGGATGCGCGGGTGTTGATCACCTTGCAAACGCTGCGGCTGATTTTGACCATCATCATGGTGCCCTTGATTTTTCTGGCGCTGACCGGGTCGGCGGTGGGGTCGGCGGCGGGCACCGAAATGGTGGGGGCGGCGGCCCCGGTGACACTGCGCGAGGCGGGGTTGATGATTTTGGCCGCCGTGGCAGGCGCAAGACTGGGCAAACTGCTGCGCCTGCCCGGCTATATCATCACCGGGCCGCTTCTGTGTTCTGCCATGTTGCATGTGACGGGGTTGGTGCAGGCCATTCCACCCGCTTGGCTGATTGCGGTCACCCAAGTGATCCTTGGCGCCGGGCTTGGGGTTCGCTTTGTGGGGATGGACCGCAACCTGTTGATCCGATGCGGAAAACTTGCGCTGGTGAACGCGGTTGTGGCACTGATCTTGGCCTTTGCCTTTGCCGAGCTGGTGCATCTGTTGGCAGGCGAGCCTTTGGCTGCCGCCTTTTTGGCCTTTGCGCCGGGGGGGCTTGCGGAAATGAGCCTGATCGCGCTGAGCCTGAATGTCAGCGTGATCTATGTCACCGCCCATCATGTGCTGCGGATTGTGCTGGCGGTGAGTTTTGCCAAGCTGGGCAAACGCTTGGTCTAGCCCACCCCTTGCAGCCTCCGCCAAGTCCTGCCTTGAAAGACCGCCCCGCCTCGTCCACCTTGACGCCATGACAGGCGGGTTTTGGGGATTTCTAGGCGGCATCGGTCTGTTCCTCTTTGGGATGGAGACGATGACCGCCGCGTTGCGGGCGCTGGCGGGCGAGGGCCTGCGCCAATGGCTGTTGCGCATGACCTCAACCCCTTTGCGCGGCGTGGTGACGGGGGCTGCGATCACCGCGCTCGTCCAGTCTTCGACGGCGGTGACGGTGATGACCATCGGCTTTGTCGGTGTGGGCATGATGGGCATCACGCAGTCTTTGGGCGTGATTTACGGCGCGAATATCGGCACCACGATGACAGGCTGGCTGATCATGCTGGCTGGGGTCAAATTGCAACTGGGTGTCGTGGCCTTGCCAACGCTTTTTATCGCCGCCCTGATGGGGATTTTGGGCGAGGGCCCGCTGGCACGCGCAGGCCGCATGCTGGCCGCGCTGTCCTTGATGTTCATCGGTTTGGATCTGATGCAGGCATCCACCGACGGGATCGAAAAGCTGATCACCCCCGAGATTCTGCCCGCAGAGGGTTGGCTTGGCCGTCTGGCCTTGGTGGGGATTGGCCTTGTGGTCGTGACCGTGGTGCAAAGTTCCTCGGCAGGGCTGGCCATGGCCTTGGTTTTGCTGGGATCCGGCGCAATCAGCTTTGGGCAGGCGGCGGCAATCCTGATTGGGCTAAACATCGGCACCACCCTGACCGGGCTTTTGGCCAGCCTTGGCGGCGGGCCTGCAATGCGGCGGGCGGCCTTGGCCAGCCTCTTGTTCAATCTTGGAACCGCCCTTCTTGTCTTTCCCTTTCTGGGGATGCTGTCACCGCTTTTGCACAGCACAGCGGCTGGCCATGACGACCCGACAGCTTTCGTGCTGTTTCACACCGCATTCAACCTTGTCGGAGCCGCGGTGTTCTTGCCCTTGACCCAGCCCTTTGCGCGGGTTTTGCAATGGCTGGTGCCGGATCGCCCCGTCACGCTGGCAGCTGCCCTTGACCCGCAGCTTTTGTCAGACCCTGGCACGGCGCTGGATGCGGCCAGCCAAACGGCCAAAGCCATCGCGGGCGAGATCGGGCGGGCCTTGCAAAGCGCGCTGGCGGCCAAGGGCGAGTCAACGGCGCTGGAAACGCTGCCAAGCCGGGTGCAACCCGCGCTCTCGGCTTTGGAGGCTTGGCTGATGCAACTGCATCTGCCCGCCGATCAACAAGGCCCGCTTGACCGCATGGCAGCCCTGATGCACATGGCCGACCATCTTTCGCGTTTGACCGCCCGCATGCAGGAACGTGACAGAATAGAGTTTGCCGCGCGTGATCCACGGCTTTATCGGCCCAGCCGCGCCGTTGCCGCCGCCCTTGCCCGGCCCGCGACCGCCGATCAGGCCGCGCGGCTGGCGGCACGCATCCGGGGCTTTGCCCTTCGCCACAGGCGCGGGGCCTTGCTGCGCGAACATGCCGGGATGATCGCACCGTCCGATGTGTTCAAGCAAACCGACGCTCTGCGCTGGCTTGACCGGGTTGCCGAACATGTCGAGCGGATCACGTTTTACGCAGCCCAAGCGGGTGGGCGAAACGGCTAGAGATCTTCCACCAGAACCACGCCCTGCATCGCCTTGATCGCGCCTTTGACCTGCGGGGTCACCGGATAGGGCTGGGGCAGCGTCACGTCGATTTCGCGGCCCTGATCGTCGGGCAGGCAGAGGGTGACTTCGGCGCGGGTGCGCCCCTCAAGCTTGGTCAGCAGGGCGGCGAGCGAGCCTACCGCCTCGGCGCGGTTGAGGTGGATCCGGATGGCCTGCGCGCCGGCCTGATCGGCCACGGCATCAATCGGCTGCACGCCATTGGCCAGAAGTTTGACGCCGTCGCCGTCAGGGTCCACCTTGACCGTCAGAACCACATTGCGCCCCGGTTCCAGATAATCGCGCGCCTGCTCCAGCACGTCGGAGAACACGGTGACCTCATATAGCCCGGTCGGATCGGACAGTTGCACAAAGGCAAAGCGATTGCCCTTGGCCGATTTGCGCTCCTGTTTCGAGGCGACCGACCCGGCCAATTTGCCAATGAACGGCCCATTGGCGGCGCGGGCGGTGATCTGGGCCAGCGTATCCACATTCTTGCGTTTCAAGGCCGACATGTAGTCGTCCAAAGGGTGGCCCGAGAGGTAGAAGCCCACCGCCTGATGTTCATGGCCCAGCCGTTCGACGGGCAGCCAGTCATCGCGGAAGGGCAGGCGCGGTTCGGGGATGTCGGAGCCAGAATCGCCAAAAAGGCTGACCTGGTTCGAGGCTTTCGCCTCATGGATCGCGGCGGAATAGGCGACCAGACTGTCCAGCGCTTCGAACACCCGGGCGCGGTTCGGTTCCAGCTGGTCAAAGGCCCCGGCGCGGGCGAGCATTTCCAAGGGGCGCTTGCCCACGCGCTTAAGGTCCACCCGGCGGGCAAAGTCGAAGAGCGTGGCGAAGGGCTTTTCCGCGCCATTTTCGGTTTTGCGGGCTGCGACGATGAGACCCATCGCATCGACGCCCACATTCTTCAGCGCGCCCAAGGCATAGACCAGCGCCTGATCCTTGACCTTGAAGGTCGCATCCGAGGCGTTAACGCAAGGGGCCACCACCTTGATGCCCATCTTGTCAAGCTCGCGCTTATACACCGCCAGCTTGTCGGTCAGGTGGATATCGCAATTCATCACGCCCGACATGAATTCCACCGGGTGATTGGCCTTAAGCCAGCCGGTCTGGTAACTCACCACGGCATAGGCGGCGGCGTGGGATTTGTTGAAACCGTAGTTGGCGAATTTTTCCAGAAGGTCGAACACCTCACCCGATTTCTTGGCGTCGATGTTGTGGGTCTTTTTGCAGCCTTCGATGAACTTGGGCCGCTCCTTGGCCATTTCCTCAGCGATCTTTTTCCCCATCGCGCGGCGCAAGAGGTCGGCCCCGCCAAGCGAGTAGCCGCCCATAACTTGGGCGATCTGCATCACCTGTTCCTGATAGACGATGATGCCCTGGGTTTCGGCCAAGATATGGTCGATGGTGGGGTGGATGGATTCCAGCGGCCGCAGCCCGTGCTTGACCTCGCAATAGGTCGGGATGTTCTCCATCGGGCCGGGGCGGTAAAGGGCGACAAGCGCCACGATATCCTCGATGCAGGTGGGCTTCATGCGGCGAAGCGCATCCATCATGCCCGAGCTTTCCACCTGAAACACCGCCACGGTCTTGGCGGCGGCGTAAAGCTCATAGGTCGCCTTGTCGTCCAAGGGGATATGGCCAATGTCATTTTCGGCGCCCGGTGGGGGGGCATAGAGGCGGCGGCCATCGGGGGCCTCGTGCAGGGCGCGGCCCGAGGCGCGGATCTGGCGGATGGCGTCCTGAATGACGGTGAGGGTTTTCAGGCCGAGGAAGTCGAATTTGACCAGCCCCGCCGCTTCGACCCATTTCATGTTGAACTGGGTGGCGGGCATGTCCGAGCGGGGGTCTTGGTAAAGGGGCACCAATTCGTCCAAGGGCCGGTCGCCGATCACCACGCCCGCAGCATGGGTGGAGGCGTTGCGGTAAAGCCCCTCGATCTGTTCGGCATAGGTGAGAAGGCGGCCCACCACCTCTTCGCGCGCGGCTTCACGAAGCCGCGGCTCATCGGCCAGCGCCTTGGTGATGGAAACGGGTTTCACCCCCTCAACCGGGATCATCTTGGAGAGCCGGTCCACCTGCCCGTAGGACATTTGCAGCACGCGCCCCACATCGCGCACGGCGGCCTTGGACAAAAGCGCGCCGAAGGTGATGATCTGGGCCACCTTGTCGCGGCCGTATTTTTCTTGAACGTATTGGATCACCTCTTCGCGGCGGTCCATGCAGAAGTCGATGTCGAAGTCGGGCATCGAGACGCGTTCAGGGTTGAGGAACCGCTCGAACAGCAGGGCATAGCGCAAAGGGTCGAGATCGGTGATGGTCAGCGCATAGGCCACCAGACTGCCCGCCCCCGAACCCCGCCCCGGACCCACCGGAATGTCATGCTGCTTGGCCCATTTGATGAAATCGGCCACGATCAGGAAATAGCCGGGAAAGCCCATCTTTTCGATGATCTCGACCTCAAAGGTCAGCCGCGCGATATACTCCTCATGCGGGGCGGCAAGGGGGATCACGGCCAGCCGCTTTTCCAACCCCTCAAAGGCCTGACGGCGCAGCTCCTGCACCTCGTCATCGGCGAATTTCGGCAGGATGGGTGCCCGTTTATAGGCCATGAAGGCGCAGCGCCGCGCGATTTCCACGGTGTTTTCCAAAGCCTCGGGCAGATCGGCAAACAGCGTCGCCATCTCGGCTTCGGTCTTGAAATAATGCTGCGCGGTCAGGCGGCGGCGGGGTTCTTGCTGGTCAACATAGGCACCCTCGGCGATGCAGATCAGCGCATCATGCGCCTCATACATCTCGGGCTTCGGGAAATAGACATCGTTGGTGGCAACCAGCGGCAGACCCATCTCATAGGCAAATTCGATATGCCCACGCTCGGACCGCGCCTCAGCCTCGGGCAAACGCCCACCCTCGCCGGGATGGCGCTGCAATTCCACATAAAGCCGATCCGGATAGATCGCCGCCAACCGCTCCAACAAAGCGCGCGCCTTGGCCCCCTGCCCTGCGGCCAAAAACCGGCCCAAAGGCCCATCCGGCCCGCCGGTGAGGCAAATCAACCCCGCAGAATGGCCCGCCAATTCCTCCAGCGTCACCTGCGGCAACTGCCCGCCCTTGCCGATGTAAAGGGCCGAGTTCAGCTTCATCAGGTTCATGTAACCCGGCTCATTTTGCGCCAAAAGAACCACCGGCGCCGGCGCGCGGGGCTTTTCCCCGGGCTGGGCGGGATCATGCGCCAGGCTGATCTGACAGCCCACAATCGGCTGCACCCCCGCATCCTTGGCCAGCACCGAAAACTCCAGCGCGGCAAACATATTGTTGGTATCGGTCACCGCCACAGCCGGCATCTGCGCCTCGGCACAGGCCTTGACCAATTTCTTCACCGGCATTGCGCCTTCCAACAAGGAATGCTCGGTATGCACGCGAAGGTGGATGAATCGGGGGGCTGTCATGGCAGACAGCCTAGCGAAGTGGCAGGGCCAACGAAAGAGCGGCTGATTTATCGGGCAATCCTGAAACTGCTTCCAAAAAATGCCGAAAGGTATTGCTTGCCAGAATCCTTTGGCGCAGGCTTGATGCTGTGGATAAGATGGCAAAATGCCACATCAGGCGCGTGATCCGCTTTACGCCGCATCGGGCGGGCGCGCAAAATGCCTGAACCGGGGAGAAGGCGGCGGGTTAGACCATGTCCGAGATCGCGTTTCTGTTGAACGGAACGCCGGTCCGCGTTGTGCCAGATGCGCCAACGCAGACCCTTCTTGACTATTTGCGCGACACCAAGGGGCTTTGCGGCACCAAAGAGGGCTGTAATGAGGGCGATTGCGGCGCCTGCACCGTGATGGTGACAGATGAGACCGGCACCAAGGCGCT
Organism: Tabrizicola sp.; assembly: GCA_965284335.1. Lineage (GTDB taxonomy): Bacteria > Pseudomonadota > Alphaproteobacteria > Rhodobacterales > Rhodobacteraceae > Tabrizicola_A. Next base: position 2,296,355 of record OZ260076.1, read on the forward strand.
GAACGCCTGCATCCTCTTCCTGCCCCAGCTTGACGGCAAGGCGGTGCGCAGCGTCGAAGGTCTCTCCGGCCCCAAGGGCCAAGCGCATCCGGTGCAAACCGCCATGATCACCCATCACGGCAGCCAATGCGGGTTCTGCACACCCGGCTTTTGCGTCTCAATGGCGGTGGGCCATCTGAATGGCCGCCAAGACCATGACACGGTGCTCGCCGGCAACCTTTGCCGCTGCACGGGCTATGCGCCCATCATCCGCGCCGCAAAGGCCGCGCAAACCGCCCCCGTCCCGGACTGGATGCAAACCGATGCCTTCAATGTGGCCCAAATATCCTCGGGGGCCCGGGGGCAGACAGCCCCCGGACCTCTCAGCCCGACCAACCTTGAGGATTTTGCCACCTGGTATGCCGCCAACCCCGACGCCACGCTGATCGCCGGGGCCACCGATGTGGGGCTTTGGGTGACCAAGCAACTGCGCGATCTGCCGAAACCCACCTTCCTTGGCCTGTTGGCCGAGTTGAAGCGCATCGAGCGGCAGGGCGAGAGCTTGCGCATCGGCGCGGGCGTCACGATCGAGGCCCTTTTGCAGGCGATGATCCCCCTGCACCCCTCCTTTGCCGAGATGCTGCGCCGCTATGCCAGCCTGCAGGTCCGCAATGCCGCCACCATCGGCGGCAATATCGCCAATGGCTCGCCCATCGGCGATGGCCCGCCGCCCCTGATCGCGATGGGCGCGACCTTGCATTTGCGCCGGGGGGCGGTGCGCCGAGACCTGCCGCTTGAGGATTTCTTCCTCGACTACCGCAAGCAGGACTGCCAGCCCGGCGAGTTTGTCGAGGCGGTGACGATCCCCACCAGCGCCCCGGCGCTGCGGGTCTACAAACTGTCAAAAAGGTTCGATCAGGATATCTCGGCGGTCTGTGGCGCCTTCAATGTGACGCTGGAGGCAGGAAAAGTGACAAAGGCCCGCATCGCCTTTGGTGGCATGGCGGGCACGCCAAAGCGGGCCCGCGCGGCCGAGGCGGCGTTGATCGGCCAGCCCTGGGGCGAGGCCACGCTGGCCGCCGCGCGCGACGCGATGGCGATTGATTACCGGCCCCTGACGGATATGCGCGCCTCAGCCTCATACCGCCTGCTTGCGGCGCAGAACATGCTGACGCGCTATGCCCATGACCTTGCCGGAACCCCCACCTCGGTCTTGGAGGTGCAGCCATGAGCATGGGCAAGCCGCTTCCCCATGATTCCGCGCCCCTGCATGTGACGGGGGCGGCCCGCTATGCCGATGATGTGCCCCTGCCCGCCGGTGCCCTGCATCTGGCCTTTGGGCTGTCCACCTGCGCCCATGGCGTGATCACCGAAATGGACCTGTCGGCGGTGCGCGCAGCCCCCGGTGTGGTGGCGGTGTTTTCAGCCGATGACTGGCCAGAGAGTTTCGGCGAGATGCCCGATTGCTCGCCCTCGGTACATGATGAGCCTTTGCTCGCGACAGACCGGGTGCATTACATCGGCCAGCCGATTTTCCTTGTGGTGGCCGAAAGCCATCTGGCCGCGAGGAAGGCCGCACGGCTGGGCCGTGTGGCCTATGACGAGCTGCCCGCGATCCTGACGGTCGATCAGGCGCTGGCCGCCAATTCCCGCTTTGAGCAAGGCCCGGTGGTCTGGATCAAGGGCGATGCCGCCCATGCCATCGCCCGCGCGCCCCATGTGATTGAGGGCAGTTTCGAGGTGGGCGGGCAGGAGCATTTCTATCTCGAAGGTCAGGTCGCCTTTGCCCTGCCGGGTGAGGATGGTGGGGTGTCGATTGTCGCCTCGACCCAGCACCCGACCGAGATCCAGCACAAGGTGGCCCATGCACTGCATCTGCCGATGTCGGCGGTCAAGGTTGAGACGCGCCGCATGGGCGGCGGCTTTGGCGGCAAGGAAAGCCAAGGCAATGCCTTGGCCATTGCCTGCGCCTTGGCGGCCCGCGCGACGGGCCGGGCCTGCAAGATGCGCTATGACCGCGACGATGACATGATGATCACCGGCAAGCGGCATGACCTGCGGATCCGCTATCGCGTGGGCCATGATAGTGAGGGGCGGATTTTGGGGGTGGAGTTTACCCACCTCTTCCGCTGCGGCTGGTCTCAGGATCTGTCCTTGCCGGTGGCGGACCGCGCCATGCTGCATTCCGACAATTGCTATCACCTGACCGATATCCGCATCGAAAGCCACCGCTTGCGCACCAATACCCAAAGTGCCACCGCCTATCGCGGCTTTGGCGGACCGCAGGGCATGGTGGGGATCGAGCGCGTCTTGGATCACGTCGCCCATGTGGTGGGCCGCGAGCCTTTGGACGTGCGGCTCTTGAACTTCTACCGCTCGAACGGTTCGGGTGGGCCGGGCACGGGGCAGCGCTTTGGCGGGGCCCATTCGCCGATGAATTCCCAGCCCCAGACCACCCCCTACCACATGGAGGTGGAGGATTTCATCGGCCATGAGCTGGTGGCGGATTTGGAGAAAACCAGCCAATACCGCACCCGCAAGGCCGAGATTGCCGCGTGGAATAGCAAAAACCCAATCTTCAAGCGCGGGATTGCGCTGACGCCGGTGAAGTTTGGGATTTCCTTTACGCTGACTTGGCTGAACCAAGCCGGGGCCTTGGTGCATGTCTATCAGGACGGCTCGGTCATCCTGAACCATGGCGGCACCGAGATGGGGCAGGGTCTGAACCAGAAGGTGGCGCAGGTGGCGGCCGATGTCTTCGGGCTGGACACGGGGGCGGTGAAGATCACCGCGACCGATACGTCGAAGGTGCCGAACACCTCGGCCACGGCGGCCTCGTCCGGGTCGGACCTGAACGGGATGGCGACGCGGGCGGCTTGCGAGACGATCAAGGCACGGATGGCGGCCTTCATCGCCGACAAGCATGGGGTGTCGGTGGCCTCGGTGAAATTCGCCGAGGGGCAGGTGCGGGTGGCGGGCGAGGTCTATGGCTTTGCCCAAGTGGCGGCTTGGGCCTATCAGGCGCGGGTGTCGCTGTCGTCGACCGGCTATTACGCCACGCCGAAGATCACTTGGGACCGGGTGAAGGGGAAGGGCCGCCCGTTCCTCTATTTCGCCTATGGCGCGGCGGTGACCGAGGTGGTGATCGACACGCTGACCGGGGAGAACCGGATCTTGCGCGCCGATCTCTTACATGACACCGGCACCAGTCTGAACCCGGACCTCGATATCGGGCAGGTCGAGGGGGCCTATGTGCAGGGCGCGGGGTGGCTGACGACCGAGGAATTGGTGTGGAACGGCAAGGGGATGCTGACGACGCACGCGCCAAGCACCTACAAAATCCCCGCCTGTTCCGACCGCCCTGATGTGTTCAACGTGGCGCTCTGGGGCAAGCCCAACCGCGAGGACACCATCGGCAAATCAAAGGCGGTGGGCGAGCCGCCCTTCATGCTGGGGATTTCCGCACTTTATGCGCTGTCGGATGCGATTGCGGCCTGTGGCGATGGGTCGACCTATGTCGCGCTGGATGCGCCGGCCACGGCGGAGCGGGTGCTGATGGCGGTAAGAAGGCAGCAGGGCCATGCGTAAGGGGGCGGGGGGCGATTTTTCGTCGAAAAATCGGGAGATCGAGTTTTCGACGAAAACTCGGGAGGCGACAGATGTTTGATCTGGACGCCATTCGCAAGGCGGTGGCCGCGCATGGCGCGGTGGCGCGGGTGGTGATTGCCGCGGTCAAAGGATCCTCGCCGCGCGAGGTGGGGGCGGCGATGCTGGTCTGGGCATCCGGGCAGTCGGGCACCATTGGCGGCGGGGCGCTGGAATGGCAGGCGGCGGCGCGGGCGCGGGCGATGCTGGGCGCGGGCGGCACAAGGCTGGACCATGAGGCGCTCGGCCCCTCGCTTGGCCAGTGCTGCGGCGGGGCGGTGACGCTTTTGACCGAGGTTTACGGCGCGCAAACCCTGCCCGAGGGGGCCGATGTGGTGGCGCGTGCGATTGATGGCAGCGCCATGCCCTTGGCGGTGAAGCGGATGCTTGACCGGGCGCGGGGGCAAGGGGTGATGCCAAGCCCGCAGCTTGTGCAGGGCTGGATGGTGGAACCCGTGGCGCGGCCGACGCGGACGCTTTGGGTTTGGGGTGCGGGCCATGTGGGCCGCGCGCTGGTGGAGGTGCTGGCCCCCCTGCCCGGCCTTGCAATCACTTGGGTCGATACCGCGCCAGAGCGGTTTCCAAAGACTCTGCCCGACACTGTCCGCGCCTTGCCGGTGCCGGACCCCGGCCTTGCGGTGGCCTTGGCCCCAAGGGACGCCGAGCATCTGATCCTGACCTATTCCCACGCGCTGGACCTTGATCTCTGCCATCGCCTCTTGACCCATGGCTTTTCCGCCTGCGGTTTGATCGGATCGGCCACCAAATGGGCGCGGTTTCGGGCGCGGCTGGGGGCTTTGGGACATTCGGCCCAGTCGATTGATCGAATTGATTGCCCGATCGGCAATCCTTCCTTAGGAAAACATCCGCAGGCCATTGCCATTGGTGTGGCCAGCGCCTTTTTGTCCCGCCGCCCAGATGCCCTGCTGATGGAGACCACTGGAACATGACACGTCCCATCCTTTTGCAGGTTCAGGGCATCACCAAGGCCTATCCCGGCGTGGTGGCGAATTCCGATGTCAGCTTTGCCATCCGCGAAGGCGAGGTGCATTGCCTTTTGGGGGAAAACGGGGCGGGCAAATCGACCATGGTCAAGATGATCTATGGTCTGGTGAAGCCCGACAGCGGCCAGATGACGTGGAAGGGCGCGGCCTATGCCCCTGCCGCCCCGCGCGTGGCGCGGGCCACCGGGGTGGCGATGGTGTTTCAGCATTTCAGCCTGTTCGAGGCGCTGACCGTGGCCGAGAACGTCGCCCTTGGCATGGAAAACCCGCCGCCGATGAAGGCGCTGGCGGCGCGGATCAAGTCGGTGTCGGAGGATTACGGCCTGCCCTTGGACCCCGCCCGCATGGTGGGCGATCTGTCGGCGGGCGAGCGTCAGCGGGTCGAGATCATTCGCTGCCTGTTGCAGGACCCCAAGCTCTTGATCATGGATGAGCCGACGAGCGTGCTGACGCCGCAAGAGGTGGAAATCCTGTTCAAGACGCTGCGCCAGTTGGCGGCGGAGGGCACGGCGATCCTGTATATTTCCCACAAGCTGGAGGAAATCCGCGCGCTTTGCGATGCCGCCACGATCCTGCGGCGGGGCAAGGTGGTGGGAACGGCCGACCCCAAAGCCTCGACCGCGCGGGAATTGGCGGAAATGATGGTGGGGGCGACGCTGACCCCGCCCGAGCGCCCTGCGCCCAAGGATTGGGGCGGCGATCATGCGGCGCTGGAAGTGCGCGGGCTTTCGGCCCCCTCGCCCATTCCCTTTGGCACCAGCCTGAAGGATGTGAGTTTCACCGTGAAACGCGGTGAGATTCTGGGCATCGCCGGGGTGGCGGGCAATGGGCAGGACGAGTTGTTGCTGGCTTTGTCGGGCGAGATCAAATCCGGCGCGGGGCAGATCAGCGCCTCGGGCGTCTCGATCGGTGCCATGGGCCCGTCGGAGCGGCGGCGGATCGGCTTTGTCATGGCACCCGAGGATCGGCTGGGCCATGCGGCAGCACCAGATATGTCCTTGGTCGAAAACGCCTTTCTGACCGGCGGCATCCGCAAGGGGCTGGTGAGGAACGGCCTTGTCGATTGGCAGGCCGCGCGCAGCTTTGCCGAGGCGGTGATCGAGACCTATGACGTGCGCACGCCGGGCAGCCATGTGGCGGCGCGGGCGCTGTCGGGCGGCAATTTGCAAAAATTCGTCATCGGGCGCGAGTTGATGCAAGACCCCGATGTGATTGTCATCAACCAACCCACTTGGGGCGTTGATGCGGCGGCGGCAGCCGCCATCCGACAGGCCATTCTGGACCGCGCCGCCGAGGGGGCGGCGGTGGTGGTGATCAGTCAGGACCTTGATGAGCTTTTGGAAATCGCCGACAGCTTTGCGGTGTTGAATGAGGGGCGGCTGACCAGCCCGCGCCCGGTGAAGGGGCTGACGGTGGATCAGATCGGTCTGATGATGGGCGGCGCGCATGGCATGGAGGTGGCCCATCATGCTGAGGCTTGAAAAACGCCCGAACCCGTCGAAGTTCTGGCTTTACGGCACGCCGGTGGTGGCGGTGATCTTGACGATGTTCTTCGGTGGGCTGCTATTTGCCGCCATGGGCACCAACCCCGTTGAGGTGATCCGCACCATCTTTTGGGACCCACTGTTTGGCGAGTTCGCCTTTTACCTGCGCGGCCAGCTTTTGGTAAAGGCGGGGCCTTTGATCCTGATTGCCATTGGTCTGGCCTTGGGCTTTCGGGCGGGGATCTGGAACATCGGGGCCGAGGGCCAGTATATCATGGGCGCGATCTGCGGCGCGGCGGTGGGGCTGGCGGTCTTCCCCACCGAAAGCCGGCTGATCTTTCCGGTGATGGTGCTGGCCGGGGCTTTGGGCGGCTGGGCCTGGGCGATGATCCCGGCGATCTTGAAAACCCGCTTCAACACCAATGAGATTCTGGTCTCGCTGATGCTGGTCTATGTGGCGCAGACGATTCTCGCCAAGGCCTCGACCGGGTTTTTGAAGAACCCCGAGGGCATGGGCTTTCCGGGCAGCCGCAATTTTTCAAGCTATCCGGCGGCGGCGAACCCCGAGCTGATTGCGGGCTCGGGCATCCATTGGGGCGTGATAACGGCGCTTGGCGTGGCGCTGGTGGCCTGGGGGCTTTTGGCGCGCCATATCATCGGGTTCCAAATCAAGCTGTCGGGCCAAGCCCCGCGCGCAGCACGTTTTCATGGGGTGAACCCGAACCGGCTGGTGGTCTTGTGCATGGGCATTTCGGGCGGGCTTGCGGGGCTGGCGGGGCTTTTCGAGGTGACCGGCCCCGCAGGCCAGATCAGCATTGATTTCAACGTGGGCTATGGCTTTACCGCGATCATCGTGGCCTTTCTTGGCCGGTTGCACCCGATCGGCATCATTCTGGCGGGCATCCTGATGGCGCTGACCTATGTCGGCGGCGAGATGGCCTCGACCAATATGGGGCTGCCCTCGGCGGCCATTCAGGTGTTTCAGGGGATGCTGTTGTTCTTCCTTCTGGGGGTTGATGTGCTGACCAATTACCGCATCCGCACCTTTCTGGGAGGCAAGTGACCATGGGTGGAATTGATCCTGCAATCTTGATTGCCTCGCTGATGGCGGCCTCGGTGCCGATCCTTTTAGCCGCACTGGGTGAGTTGGTGGTGGAGAAAGCCGGGGTTTTGAACCTTGGGGTTGAGGGGATGATGATCATGGGGGCCATTGTGGGCTTTATGATCACCATCCAGACCGAAAGCCCGGCCTTGGGCTTTGTCGGCGGCGCGCTTGGGGGGGCGGCGATCAGCCTTGTCTTTGCCTTGCTGACGCAGGTTCTTTTGGCCAATCAGGTGGCCACCGGCCTTGCGCTGACGCTGTTTGGCCTCGGGCTGTCGTCGCTTCTGGGTCAAGGCTATAACGGGCTGAAGCCCGTGCAAACCAAAGCCGTGCCACTGGGGCCATTGGCCGATATTCCCTTCTTTGGCCGCGTTCTGTTCAGCCATGATTGGATTGTCTATTTTTCAATCTTTATGACGGCGCTGATCTGGTATGTGCTGAAATCCACCCGTCTGGGCCTGATCATCCGGGCGGTGGGCGAAAGCCATGAGGCGGCCCATGCGCTGGGCTATAAGGTCAACCGCATCCGGCTGGGCGCCATCATGTTCGGCGGCGCCATGGCGGGCATGGGCGGGGCCTATGTCAGCCTTGTGCGCGTGCCGCAATGGGTGGACGGAATCACATCAGGGGCGGGCTGGATTGCCTTGGCCATCGTGGTCTTTGCCAGCTGGAAACCGTGGCGCGCGCTGATTGGCGCCTATCTTTTCGGCGGCATCACCGTTTTGCAGTTGAACCTGCAAGCCGCAGGCAGCTGGATTCCGGTCGAGTACTTGTCCATGTCACCTTATCTGATAACCATCGTTGTATTGGTGATCATGTCATCGGGCAAAGGCAAAGCGTCGTTGAACGCGCCGGCGGCCTTGGGACAGAATTTCCACGCCTCACGTTGAGGCGATTATCAGGGCCTCGCACAGAGGCGACGATCAACCGGGGCCGCAAAGGCCCCATCACGGGGAGAGACGGAATGTTGAGAAGAACGCTTTTGGCCACCGCAGCCCTTGGGCTGGGCATGGCCCTTTCGGGCGGCGCTGCCATGGCCGCCCGGATGGACAAGGTGAAAGCCTGTTTCATCTATGTGGGCCCCATCGGCGATGGCGGCTGGACCTTCCAGCACCATGAAGGTGCCTTGGCCGTGCAGGCCGCTTACGGCGACAAGGTGGAAATCCAGTGGCAGGAAACCGTGCCCGAGGGGGCCGACTCTGAGCGTGTGATGACCCAAATGGCCCTTGGTGGCTGCAACATCATCTTCACCACCTCGTTCGGCTACATGGACCCGACCAACGCGGTCGCCGCCAAGTTCCCGGATGTGAAGTTCGAGCACGCCACCGGCTACAAGCGCGAGCATCCCAATGTCTCGACCTATAACGCGCGCTTCTACGAAGGCCGCGCCGTTCAGGGCCATATTGCGGGCAAGATGACCAAGTCGAACAAGATCGGCTACATCGGGTCTTTCCCGATTCCGGAAGTGGTGTCGGGCATCAACAGCTATTTCCTGCATGCCAAGAAGGCCAACCCGAATGTCGAACTGTCGGTCGTCTGGGCCTATACCTGGTTTGATCCGGCGAAAGAGGCCGATGCGGCCAAGGCGCTGATTGATCAGGGCGTTGACGTGATCGCGGCCCATACCGATTCGACCGCACCTCTGGCCGAGGCTGCAAAGACCGAAGGCGTGATCGGTTTCGGTCAGGCATCCGACATGGCCGCCTATAAGGACGGTCCGCGCGTGTCGTCGATCATCGACAACTGGGCGCCCTATTACGTCAAGCGCGTGGGCCAGCTTCTGGACGGCACCTATGAGCAGACCGACAGCTGGGAAGGCATTGCCGCGGGCGAAGTCGAGATCGGCGAGATCACCGACAAGGTTCCGGCGGATGTGAAGGCTGAGGCGCTGGCGCTGCGCGATGCGATTGCGGCGGGCACCTATCACCCCTTCACCGGCCCGATCAACAAGCAGGACGGCTCGGTCTGGCTGACCGAAGGGCAGACGGCCTCGGATGGCGATATTCTGGGCATGAATTTCTATGTCGAAGGCATCACCGGCGACATTCCGCAGTGATCTGAGCGATCTTGAACAGGTTAAAGGCCCGCTTTTGCGGGCCTTTTTCTATGGCAACCCTCCTCGTGCGCCTGCGGCTTCTCGTCGGTGGCCCAAACGACGCGCGTCGAAGACGACCGGACATGTCGCGCCAAAGCTTGCGCTTGCCGGATCGGCTGGGCATCTTGGTCTCATGACACAGCATCCCCTTGCCTTTGGCGCCATGCAATGCGGCGGCCGCGCCGATGCCGCGCAATCCATGGCCATGTTTGACGCCTGCTATGCCGCAGGCATCCGCCATTTCGACACCGCCTGGATCTATACCGATGGCGCGTCGGAAACCCTGGTCGGGCAGTTCGCCAAGGCCCATGACATTCAGATTGCCACCAAGATCGGCTATACGGGCGGCGCAGGCCGGGCCAATCTGGCGGCGCAGTTCGACACCAGCCGTCGGCGCTTGGGGTGTGACCACATCGATCTGCTCTACCTTCACCGCTTTGACCCGGACACAGCCTTGCAGGAGACCTTGGAGGTCTTTGCCGACTGGCAGTCGCGCGGGCTGATTGCCCGCATCGGGCTGTCGAACTTTGCGGCTTGGGCTGTGATGAAGGCGCAAGGCGTGGCGGCGGCCCTTGGCACGCGGATTGATGCCATTCAGCCGATGTATAGCCTTGTCAAACGTCAGGCCGAGGTAGAGCTTTTGCCGATGGCCGCCGATCAGGGGATCACGGCCTATACCTATTCGCCGCTTGGCGGTGGGCTCTTGAGTGGTAAGTATGCCGCAGGGGGTGCCGGGCGCTTGACCGAGGACAGCCGCTATGCCGCCCGCTATAGCCAGGGCGCGATGGCGGCGGCGGCCGAGGGGCTGGCGCGTCTGGCGGCCGAGATGGGCACCCATCCGGCCACGCTGGCCGTGGCTTGGGCAAAGTGCCACCCTGCCCGCCCCGTTCCGCTGATTTCTGCCCGCAATACCGAACAGCTTGCCCCCTCGCTTGCTGCCGCAGATTATCTTATGACTGCGGAAACTTACGCCCGGATGGCCGCGCTTTACCCCGCGCCGCCCCCGGCGACTGACCGAACGGAAGAAGCATGACTGATTTCCTGATCATCGGCGGCGGCATCGCCGGAATTTCCGCCGCAGCCCGCCTGTCGCATCTTGGCCGCGTCACGGTGCTTGAGGCCGAGGCGCATCTGGCGCATCACGCCTCGGGCCGCTCGGCCGCGCTTTATGAGCCGAACTATGGGCTGAAGCCGGTGGTGGGCCTGTCGGTGGCCTCGGGCGACTATTTCCGGGCGCAGGAGAATGTGCTGTCGAAGCGCGGGCTGATGATCCTCGCCCGCGCCGATGAGACAGCGAAGCTGGCCGAAGAGGCCGCCGATATGGCGCTGGAGCCGATCAGCATGGACGCGGCCCGCGCCATGGTGCCGATCCTGAATGACACCATCACCCATGCCGCCTATGGCGACCATGCTTGGGACATCGACACCGATCTTCTCTTGCAAAACTTTGCCCGCGAGGCGCGGGGAAACGGGGCCGAGATTGTCACCAATGCCCGTGTCAGTGCGATTGCCAAGACGGCAAACGGCTGGGCGGTGACCACGGGCGTCGGGGTGTATGAAGGGCGCATCCTCATCAATGCCGCCGGGGCTTGGGTCGATCAGATCGCCGCGCTGGCCGGGGTGCAGCCCTTGGGTTTTCAGCCCTATCGCCGCTCGATGGCGCGCATCCCGGCGCCGGGGGGGCATGACATTTCGGGCTGGCCGATGATGTTTGGGGTGGGCGAGTTGTGGTATGCCAAGCCCGATGCGGGGGCGCTGATCGTCAGCCCCGCCGAAGAGCATCCGATGGAGCCGCATGACGCTTGGGCCGATGACATGGTCTTGGCCGAGGGATTGGCGCGCTATGAGGAGTTTGTCACCGAACCCGTGACGCGGCTGATTTCCAACTGGGCAGGTCTGCGCACCTTTTCGCCGGATCGGTCGCTGGTCATCGGGCATGACCGGCGCGAGCCGTCCTTCTTCTGGCTGGCGGGGCAAGGCGGCTATGGGTTTCAATCCTGCCCGGCGGCGAGCCAATTGGCGGCCGATCTGATCGGCGGGCGGGCGCCCGAGCTGTCGGCCGATCTGGTCGCGAGCCTGTCGCCCAACCGCTTTCCATGACGCTGAAACTGCCCGATACCGGGGCCGAGGTCCTGCCGGACGGGCGGCGCATGGTGCCCTCGGCGGCGCGCAATGCCGGGCCGATTTTGCAGGTCTTGCAAGGGCTTGGCCTGACGGGTCGGCTGTTGGAAATCGCCTCTGGCTCAGGCCTACACGCCGCCCAGATGGCGGGGCCTTTGGGCCTTTCCTGGCAGCCGACGGATGTGGAGGCGGGGAATTTCGCCTCGATCCGGGCTTGGGCGGCGACGGTGGAGGCCGCCATTCAACCGCCGATCCATCTGGACGCCACCGAACCGGGCTGGGCCGCGCGGCTGGGGTCTTGGGATGCGATCTTGCTGGTGAACCTTCTGCACCTGATCCCCGAACGCGCCGCCGCCACGCTTTTGGCCGAGCTTGGCGCGGCCCTTGCGCCCGGTGGCACTGCCTGCCTTTACGGCCCCTTCCTGCGCGATGGTCTGGCCACCAGCGCGGGCGATGCCGCCTTTGACGCAAGCCTGCGCGCGCAGGACCCGGCGATTGGGTATAAGGATCTGGCTTGGGTCACGGGGCAGCTGGCCAAGGCGGGGCTGGCCTGCGAGGTCACCCCGATGCCGGCCAACAATCTCTTTCTGATCGCGCGCCATTCAAATTCAATTTATTGAATTTATTTGACTCAGATCAAGGCCGCCTTCCCCGCCCCCTGTCATCACCGGGGGCAGAAGGAGACCGAGATGAGCTATAAGCAAAAGACGGCAGATATCCGCGGCGAATTGCGCAGCCTGCACAAGCTGAACCCTGAAACGGCCAAGGGCTTTCAGGCGCTGTCGGCGGGGGCGATGGCCGATGGCGCGCTGGACAAGAAGGCGCGGGAATTCGTGGCCTTGGCCATTGCGGTGACCCAGCGCTGTGAGCCCTGCATCACCTTGCATATCGAGGCCTTGATGAAGGCCGGGGCCAGCCGCGAGGAACTGGCCTCGGTTCTGGCGATGTGCGTGCAGATGGGGGGCGGCCCGGCCATGATGTATGCCGCCCACGCGCTGGCGGCCTGGGACGAATTCGCAGCCCCTGCCGCCTAGGCGAATTTTGCCCGCGCGCGCCCTTCCCCGGTGACAAAGAGCTGCGACCGGGGCAGGATGGCGGGATGAAACAAGGTGTTTTCCTCGTCCTTTTCCTTGCGCTGGCCGCCTGTGGCAGCGCGCCCGCGCCAGACCAACCCGCCACCACCGCCCCGCCGGTGGAGGTGACATGGCCGAATTTCTCGGACAATGACCCCCACCCTTGGGCCGGCCAAGACCCCGCGCATCACCCGGTGCATGGGGTGGATGTCTCGCGCTATCAAACCTCGATTGATTGGGAGGTGGCGCGGGCCAATGGGGTGAACTTCGCCTTCATCAAAGCCACAGAAGGCGGCGACATGCTGGACCCGATGTTCGAAGAGCATTGGCGCGGCGCAGGCCGGGCCGGGGTGAAACGCGGGGCCTATCATTTCTATTACCACTGCCGCGCGCCCGAGGAACAGGCGCGCTGGTTCTTCCGCCATGTGCCACGCGTTTCGGGCAGCCTGCCGCCGGTTCTGGACATGGAATGGACGCCGACCTCACCCACCTGCACGATCCGCCGCGCGCCTGAGGTGATCCGCCGCGATGCCGCCAAGGTCATTGCGATGATGACCGAGCATTACGGCACAGAGCCGATCCTTTACACCACGGTCGATTTCTATGAGGAGAACGAGATGTGGCGGCTGAAGGGGGTGGATTTCTGGCTGCGCTCGGTCGCGGCGCACCCATCTGACCGCTATCCGGGCCAGCATTGGCGGTTCTGGCAATATACCTCGACCGGTCTGGTGCCGGGGATGAAGGGCGAGATCGACATCAACGCCTTTGACGGCAGTCGGCAGGATTGGGCGAATTGGCTGGCCGCGCGGGCGGTGCCATAGGAAAGGCCGCCCAAAACGGGCGGCCCAATTTTCTTCCCAAGAAAATTGATCGGAGTTTTGCAAAACTCCGAACCGATTTCTGGTCCAGAAATCGGCGGCGGCCGGGGCCGCCGCGCGCGCCTTACCCGTCGATGCGGATGCGGGCGTTCGTGGGATCATAGGGGCTGTCTTCAACCACCACCGCATCCCATTCCTGCCGCAGCATCTTGACCTTGAGCTTGGTGCCCGGCACGGCGAGTTCGGGGCGGACATAGCCCATGCCGATCTGCTTGCCAAAGGCCACCGAATAGCCGCCCGAGGTCAAACGGCCCACCTTTTCGCCGTTGAGAAGGATCGCTTCCTTGCCCCACGGATCGGCGTCATCCGGCCCGTCGATCAGAAGCGTGCAGCACTTCGACCGGATGCCGGTTTCCACCATCTTGGCTTTGCCGTTGAACTCTTTCGACAGGTCGACAAAGCGCGGCAGATCGGCCTCAAGGGGGGTTGCATCGCGGCCCAACTCGTTGCCGAAGGCACGGTAGGATTTTTCCTGACGCAGCCAGTTCTGCGCCCGTGCGCCAACGGCCTTCAGCCCGTGCTTTTCGCCAACCGACCAGATCAGATCCCACAGATAGCGGCCAAATTCGATCGGGTAGTGGAGTTCCCAGCCGAGTTCCCCGGTATAGGCCACGCGCACCGCGCGGACCGGGCACATGCCGAGTTCGATGTCGCGATAGGACAGCCACGGGAAGCGCTTGTTGCCCAGAACCGTTGCCGGATCGGCGTCTTTCACGAGGTCATTCAACAGCGCGCGGGCGTTCGGGCCGGCCAGCGCATAGACGCCCCATTGGGTGGTGATGTCGTGGATGTCGATATAACCGCCCCCGGCTGCCATGAAATCCTCGGCCGATTTCATCAGGAAATCAGCGTCATAGGCAGTCCAGGCCCCGGCGGAGATGAGGTAATACTCATGCTCTTTCAGCCGCACGATGGTGTATTCGGTGCGGGTGGTGCCGTGGTTGGTCAGCGCATAGGTCAGGTTGATGCGGCCCACATTCGGCAGTTTGTTGCAGGTGAAGTGGTCAAGGAAGGCCGTCGCGCCGGGACCACGCACAAGGTGCTTGGTGAAGGCCGCGGCGTCGATGATGCCGACCGTGTTGCGCACGGCCTTGGCCTCTTCCACGGCATAGGGCCACCAGGCGCCACGGCGGAACGAGCGGCTGTCATGGTCGAAATTGGCGGGCGCATCGACCGGGCCATAGTAGTTCGGGCGTTCCCAGCCGTTCACCTGCCCCATCTGCGCGCCCATCTTGATCTGGCGATCATAGGCAGGCGCGGTGCGCAGCGGGCGGCAGGCCTCACGCTCTTCGTCCGGGTGGTGCAAGATGAAGACGTGGTTGTAGCACTCCTCGTTCTTGCGCGCGGCATATTCGGTGGTCATCCAATTGCCATAGCGCTTGGGGTCCAAGGAGGCCATGTCGATCTCGGCCTCACCCTGCACCATCATCTGGGCAAGGTAATAGCCGGTGCCGCCAGCGGCGGTAATGCCGAAGGAGAAGCCTTCCGCGATCCACATGTTGCGCAGGCCGGGAACCGGGCCAACCAGCGGGTTGCCGTCGGGGGTATAGCAGATCGGGCCGTTGTAATCGTCTTTCAGACCCACGGTTTCCGAGGACGGCAGGCGGTGGATCATCGACATATATTCCGCCTCGATCCGTTCCAGATCGAGCGGGAAGAGGTCGGCGCGGAAACTGTCGGGAACCGCATATTCAAACCGCGCAGGTGCGCCGTATTCATAGGGGCCAAGGATCCAGCCGCCGCGTTCCTCGCGGACATACCACTTGGCATCAGCGTCGCGCAGAACCGGGTGTTCGGGGTTATTCTTGCGGTATTCTTGCAGCATCGGATCGGGTTCGGTCACGATATACTGGTGTTCAACCGGAATCGCCGGAATCTTGATGCCCAGAAGCTTGGCCGTGCGCTGCGCGTGGTTGCCGGTGGCGGTCACGACATGTTCGGCATGGATGTCATAGGTTTCCTCGGTCGGCACCAACATGCCGCCCTTGTCCTCCATCCGGGTGACCGAAACGATCCATTCCGACCCGGTCCAGCGATAGCCGTTGACCTGAATCTTACGCTCAATCGTCGCGCCATGCTGACGCGCGCCCTTGGCCATCGCCTGCGTCACGTCAGCGGGGTTAATATAGCCGTCCTGCGGGTGATAAAGCGCGCCGACCAGATCATCGGTGCGCAGCAGGGGCCAGCGGTCTTTCATTTCCTTGGGCGTCAGGAATTCATGATAGACGCCAGCGGTTTCGGCCACCGAAGAATACAGCATGTATTCGTCCATGCGCTCCTGACGCTGCGCCATGCGCAGGTTGCCAACCACCGCAAAGCCTGCGTTGAGGCCAGTTTCTGCCTCCAGCCCCTTGTAGAAATCCACCGAGTATTTGTGGATATGGGTGGTGGCATAGGACATGTTGAACAGGGGCAGAAGGCCCGCGGCATGCCAGGTGGAGCCTGCGGTCAGCTCGTCACGTTCGACCAGCATCGTATCCCAACCCGCCTTGGCGAGGTGATAGGCAATGCCGGTGCCAACAGCACCGCCGCCAACGACAAGGGCTTTGACATGGGTTTTCATGGGGAAGACTCCGAATGGTCTGAATGGGCATTTGCCCCTATCTGCCCGAAGTCAGGGAAAATGGGCAAGAAGGCCCGACACCTGACAGCGAAAAACGACATGGGGGCCTGAAAACGGCATTTTCAATGCGGGCGGGCGGCGGCGTCTAGATTGGCGTCAAAACCATAGGCGCGTTCGACCCGTGCCACGCGCACGGCATAGGTCACATACCACTCCACCCGCCCGCGCCGCTGGGCCTCGAGGTGGTCAACCTTCTGCTTCCAAGCGCGGATCGCGGCCTCGTCGGTCCAATAGGAATTGGTGATGCCAAAGCCATCGGCCCCCCGCGCGCTTTCATGGCCAAGATAGCCGGGCTGGCGTTCGGCCATGGCGACCATCTCATCGGCCATGGCGGCATAGCCGTTGTCACCCTCGCGGCGCTGGCTGGAGAAGGTCACGACGTAATAGGGCGGTTTCGGCAATGGGGTGACGGGCATGGGGACAGGCTAGCGCCTGTGCGCCATGCCCTCAACCCCGGCGGATCTGGCCAAGGCCTGCGGCAACCGCAAAGATCACCGCCGCAGCGGCCACGATCGAAGGCCCGGCATCGGTGTCTTGCCAAAGCGAGAGTTGCAGCCCGGCAAAGGCCGCAAGCCCGCCGATGGCTACCGCCATGACCGCCATCGCCTCGGGCGTGCGGGCGAGTGCGCGGGCGGCGGCGGCGGGGATGATAAGCATGGCGGCGATGAGAAGCGCGCCCACGACCTTGAGCGAGACGGCCACAACGACCGCCAGCGCCACGGTCAGCACCAACCGCTCGCGGTCGGGGTTGAGGCCGGCGGCATGGGCAAGCTCTTCGGACAAGGTAGCGGTCAGCAGCGCCTGCCAGCGCCAGATCAAAAGGCCCAGCACCACCGCCGCGCCGCCCCAGATCAGCGCAAGATCGGTGCGTGAGACGACAAGGATATCGCCGAAAAGATAGGCCGAAAGGTCGGTTCGCACCCCCGGCACAAAGGAAATCGCCACAAGCCCAAAGGCCAGCGCCGAATGGGCCAGCACGCCCAAGGTGGTGTCCATCGCCCAGCCCTTGGCGGCGAGCGTCGAGACCGTCATCGCCATGGCGAGCGAGACGGTCAGCACCCCGACCGTCAGCGGCAGTTGAAAGGCCAGCGCCAAGGCCACGCCCAGAATGGCGGCGTGAGAGGTCGCATCGCCGAAATAGGCCATGCGCCGCCAAACGACGAAACTGCCCAAGGGCCCGGCGGCCAGCGCCACGCCAAGCCCGGCCAAAAGCGCGCGGGTGGTGAAATCATCCAGCATGGCTGTGCTCGTGGTGATGGGGATGGGCGTGATCGTGGCCATGCCCGTGGTCGTGGTCATGCTCATGATCGTGGTCATGCTGATAAAGCGCCAAGGCCCCCTTGGTGCCAAGGCCAAAAAGCGCCCGATATTCCGGGGCATTCGACACCACGCGCGGGGTGCCTTCGCAGCAGACATGGCCATTGAGGCAGATCACCCGGTCCGAGGCGGCCATGACCACATGCAGATCATGGCTGACCATCAGCACCGCCGCGCCAGTTTCCTGCCGCACGGCCTCAATCAACCGGTAAAACGCCGCCTCGCCGGGCTGGTCCAGCCCTTGGGTCGGTTCATCAAGGATCAGGAGTTGCGGGGCAGACAGAAGCGCGCGGGCCAAAAGCACGCGCTGGAACTGCCCACCGGAGAGCGAGGCCATCTGGCGGTCAGCCACGCCCTCAACCCCGACGCGGGCCAGCACCTCGGCCGCAGCAGAATCACTGACCCGCACCGGCAGCGACAAGAACCGCCGCACCGTCATGGGCATCGACCGATCAACGCCCAGCTTTTGCGGCACATAGCCAAGCCTGAGGCCGGGCGCGCGGGTAACCGCGCCATGCGCCACCGGCACAATCCCCAAAAGCGCGCGGATCAGCGTGGATTTGCCCGATCCGTTCGGCCCCAGAATGGTGACGATCTCACCCGGCCGCACGGTCAGCGAGACATCGTGCAACACCTCGGCCCCGCCAAAGCGCACGCAGATGCGGTCAGCCGAAATCAAAGCTTGGGTCATGCCGCCACCGCGCAAGCGGGGCACAGGCCCAGCGCCTCGATATTGGCGCGCTCAACAACAAAGCCCGATTGCGCCGCCGCCGTGGTCAGCGCGGCCATCACCGGGGCGGCGGGGGCCTCGGCCACCATGTTGCACCCATGGCAGATCAAAAAGGCCGGCGCGTGATCTTCGCCGGGATGCATGCAGGCGGCAAAGGCATTCAGGCGGCGGATGCGGTGGGCAAAGCCCTGTTCTTCCAAAAACTCCAACGCGCGATAGGCCACCGGGGGCTGGTTGCCAAAGCCTTCGGCAGCCAGCCGGGTGAGGACGTCATAGGCACCCATGGCCTTGTGCTCTTCCAACAAAATCTCCAACACCCGCCGCCGCACCGGCGTCATCCGCACGCCGCGCTGGCTGGCCAAAGCCTCGGCGCGCGTCAGGGCATCGCTTTGGCAATGGCCATGGTCATGGGCGGCAAAGGCCAGATCGGGGGTCTGGCAACCGGGGCATGCGGGGTCATGCGGGCGCGGTGGGTGCTGGGCATCATGGGGCATCGGATCACGCCTTGACATGTTATATTATTACATACATATCAGCCCGCACCCGATAGGAAAAGGCCGTATCCCATGCGTTATATCATATCGTTTCTGTTGACCAGTGCCGCCCTCCCCGCCCTCACCCTTCCGGCCTTGGCCGAGGTGCCGCGCGTGGTCACCGATATTCCGCCCGTGCATTCCTTGGTCGCGCAGGTGATGGGCGATCTGGGCCAGCCAGAGCTTCTGTTGGAAAAGGGGGCGAATGCCCATTCCTTCCAGCTGCGCCCCAGTCAGGCCGAGGGGCTGCAAGAGGCCGGATTGGTGGTTTGGATTGGCCCCGAGATGACCCCATGGCTCGACCGCGCCTTGGCGGGTGTGTCTGAGGCCAAAGAGCTGCGGCTTTTGACGGCGGAAGGCACCTTTCGGCAGGAGTTCAGCGCAAAGAGCGGGCATGATCACGGCACCGAGGAGGGGCATGGGGACCATGCCCACGACGAGGCGGGACATGACGAACACGGGCATGACGACCATGGGCATGAGGGCCACGACCATGGCGCCGAGGCAAAGGCTGAGGCGGGCCATGACGATCACGCCCATGACGACCACAACCATGACGATCACGCCCATGACGATCACGCGGGCCATTCCCACACGGGCCTTGACCCTCACGCTTGGCTCGATCCGGCCAATGCCCGCCATTGGCTGGGCCTGATCGCCGCCGAACTCTCGGCGCAAGACCCGGAAAACGCAGGCACCTATGCCGCCAATGCCGAAAAGGCCAGCGCCGAACTGACCGCGCTGGACGCTGAAATCGCCACCCTTTTGACCCCGGCCAAAGACAAGCCGCTTGTGGTCTTCCACGACGCCTATGGCTATTTCGCCAGCCATTACGGGCTGACCATCGCCGCCACCATCGCCGAGGGCGATGCGGCCAAACCGGGGGCCAAGCACATCGCCGAGATCGAGGCGCTTTTGGCGCAAGGCCCGGCCTGCCTCTTCCCCGAGGCCAACCATGACCCTAAGCTCGTGGCGCAATTGGCCGAGGCCACCGGGCTGACCCCGGCGGCGGCGCTGGACCCGGAAGGATCCTTCATCGACCCCGGCCCCGCTCTTTATGGCCAGATGCTGCGGGCCATGGCCCAGACCATCGCCGACTGCGCCAGCTGAACGAGGCCTGCAATCGGGCCAAGACTGCGGCTTGATCCAGCGGCCTTGCAAAACCCCGCCCCCACGGCCAAGTTGCGGCCCGATGAAACGGGGGGCTGGCATGGCACAGATCACAGAGTTTGGGCGCACATCTGACGGGCGCGGGGTGGATCGCATCACGCTGGCCAAGGGCGATCTGACGGTCAGCCTTTTGACATGGGGCGCGGTGTTGCACTCGGTCCGGCAGGCGGGGGTGGCGCATGATCTGACGCTGGGCTCAGACCGGATGGCCGATTATGAGGGCGACATGCGCTTTCACGGTGTGGTCATTGCCCCCGTGGCCAACCGCATCGGCCATGCCCGCGCAAAGATCGGCGGGCGCGAGGTGCAGCTAGAGGCCAATCAGGCCGGGCATTGCCTGCATTCGGGCAGCACCGGGGCCTATGCGCAAATCTGGGAGGTGGTGCGCGTCACCGAGGACAGCGCCACCTTGGGGTTAAGCCTGCCCGATGGCTTGGGCGGTTTTCCCGGCAATCGGCGGGTCGAGGCACGCTATGCGCTGACCGACCGGGCCACGCTGCGGCTGGAGCTTTACGCCACGACAGATGCCGAGACGCTGTGGAATGCCACCAGCCACGGCTATTGGACGATGGACGGGGCCGAAACTTGGACCGGGCACAGCCTGCAAATCGCGGCCGATCACTGGCTGCCCACCGATGCCAATGACCGCCCCACCGGCGAGATTGCCCCCGTGGCGGGCAGCCCGATGGATTTTCGCACCCTGCGCGCACCTCAGCCCGGCACCCCGCCCTTGGACCATTGCTTTTGCCTGTCAGACGGGCCGCGCCCCTTGCGCGATGTGGTTGTGCTGCAAGGTGCATCGGGGCTGCGCATGACCGTGGCCAGCACGGAACCCGGCGTGCAGATCTATGATGGCCGCGATGCCCGCCGCCCCGGCCGCGGGATTTACGAGGCGATTGCGATCGAAACCCAAGGCTGGTCAGACGCGCCCTCTTACCCCGATTTTCCATCCATCACCCTGCGTCCCGGCACGCCTGCGCGGCAGATCACCGAATGGCGGTTTGACCGCGTCTGAGGGGCGGGCCTTAGGCCAGTCGGAAGAACTGATCGGTCGTCGCGGGCTGATAGATCAGGCTGGCCAAGGCGCGCAGAACGCCAAAAGGCTGGGTGTCAAGGCTGGCCATCGGGCGGCGGAGCGGCGTAAAGCCCGCACGCATGACCGTCTCGCGCAACGTGCGCGGGGTAAAGGCGTTAAGATGCTCCAAGGGTTGCAGCTGGTGAAAGGCGGCGAAATCGCGCGGCACGCTCAGGCCGCTGCAATCGGGCACCGCCACAAAAAGGACGCCCCCCGGCACCAGATGCCGCGCAAGCGCGCGCAAAAGGCCAAGTGGTTCGCTGACATGCTCCAAAACTTGGCTCAGCACCACGGCATGAACCTTGCCGCCGCCATGGGCCTCAAAGGCTGAAAGGTCGGGCAAGACCACCGCCCCTGCCCCGCGCGCGGCATCCGCCCGCGTGGCGCTGATGTCGATGCCGATGGCCTCTATCCCCAAGACCTGGGCCGCCGCCAGCATCTCACCATCGCCGCAGCCGAAATCCATCAGGCGCAGGGGCGCGTCGGCCTCGCGCTGGCCTTGGGTCAGATGACGCAGGCGCATCAGGGTCTTGAGCCGCTGGACGCCCTGAAAATGGGGATCCGCGCGTTTCAGGGTATGGGCGGTTTCAAACCGGGCCACCTGTGCGGCGTCAATCCAGCGGCCATAAAGCTGGGCCAAGGCGGATTCGGCTGGGATCAGGCGGTGATAGGCCAGACCACAAGCCGCGCAAGCCACCAGATCAAAGGCTTGATCCCCAAGCTCGGCGCGAACATCGGCGCTGTAGTGAAACTCGGCCAGATGGGCGGCCACCTGCGGGTCGCTAAAGCGGCCCGACCACAGGCTATGGGCAGATCGGCTGCCACAACTGGGGCAAAACACGCGTTCGGTAAAGTCAAACCCAGAGCCCGACACGCTGACCAATTCCTTTGACATACCACCGAACCCTTGCGACCCCAAAAACCAGCACTTGGCTTGCATCCCGCAGCAATAGGTTAAACACATTGATCTAATATGGGATCTAAATATGGCAGGGGCCGATTTTCTTGGCCCCCGCATGATTTTGAAGCACGAATTTTGAAACGCCAGAGGGCTTTGCCCCGCAGGCGACGGCCTTAAACCCCCAAACACCAGCGCATAATAGCCTTTTGCGCGTGAAGGCGGTTTTCGGCCTCGTCGAAGATCACCGAATGGGGGCCGTCCATGACGGCGCTGGTTGCCTCGTCATTGCGATGCGCGGGCAGGCAATGCATGAACAGGCTGTCGGGCTTGGCCCGGGCCATCAGCGCCTCGTTCACCTGATAGCCGCGCAGCTGGTTGTGGCGGCGCTCCTTGGCTGATTCGGGGTCATGCATGGAGACCCAAGTGTCGGTGACCACCAGATCGGCGCCCTCAACGGCGCGGTGCGGGTCGCGTTCGATCTGCACATTCACCCCCTTGGCGCGGGCGAAGTCGACGAATTTCTGTTCCGGGTCCAAAGGTTCGGGGCCGGTGAAGGTGAAGTCAAAGCCGAACTGTCCGGCGGCATGCAGGAAAGAGGCGCAGACATTGTTGCCATCCCCCGCCCAGACCACCTTTTTGCCCGCGATGGGCCCGCGGTGTTCTTCATAGGTCATCACGTCGGCCATGATCTGGCAGGGATGGGTGCGGTTGGTCAGCCCATTGATCACCGGCACCGTGGCGTGTTCGGCCATTTCCAGAAGCGTGGCCTCTTCAAAGGTGCGGATCATGATGAGATCGACATAGCGCGAGAGCACGCGGGCGGTGTCGGCAATGGTCTCGCCGTGGCCAAGCTGCATTTCCTTGCCGGAAAGCACCATGGTCTGCCCGCCCATCTGGCGCACGCCCACGTCGAAGGACACGCGGGTGCGGGTGGAAGGTTTTTCGAAGATCAGGGCGACCATGCGACCGGCGAGCGGCTGCTCATCATCGGGCGTGCCTTTGGGGCGGTTGTTGCGCGCCGATTTCATCGCATGGGCATTGTCGATCATGGCGCGCAATTCGCCTGCGTCGGTGGTGTGGATATCGAGGAAGTGTTTCATTTTGAACCGGTTTTCTGGCGTCAGGCGCCGGGGGCTGTCTGCCCCCGGACCCCCGAGGATATTTGTGAACAGATGAAGTCAGGGGCAGTTCACAGTCGTCGGCGGCTGCGGTGGGTGGTCTCGATGGCGGCGTGCATCAGGCCTCCAAGGCGCAGGCGGCGCGGTCAAGCCGGGAAAGCGCCTCGGCAATATCGGCGTCGGGAATGTTGAGGGCGGGCAGGATGCGGATGACATTGTCGGCGGCGGCCACCGTGAGGAGATGCTGGTCGTAGCCTGCCTTCACGACATCGGTGTTGGGGGCCACGCATTTCAGGCCGAGCATCAGGCCCTGGCCGCGCACCGCCTGAAACACTTTTGGGTGGCGGGCGACGAGGGATTCGAGGCCTTGAGCAAAGAGGCCGCCCTTGCGGTTGACCTCGGCCAGAAAGGCGTCATCCGAGACGAGTTCCAGCACCTTGGCGCCGACCGCGCAGCCCAGGGGGTTGCCGCCATAGGTGGAGCCGTGGGTGCCTGCGACCATGCCGGAGGCGGCGTTTTCGGTGGCCAGCACCGCGCCCAAGGGGAAGCCGCCGCCGATGCCCTTGGCCACCATCATGATATCCGGCGCGACGCCCGCCCATTCATGGGCGAAAAGCCGGCCGGTGCGGCCGACACCGCATTGCACCTCGTCAAAGATCAAAAGCGCGCCGTGCTGGTCGCAAAGGTCGCGCAGGCCCTTGAGGCAGGCGTCGGGCAGCGTGCGGATGCCGCCCTCGCCTTGGATGGGTTCAAGGATCACCGCGCAGGTCTGATCGGTGATGGCGGCTTTCAGCGCCTCATGGTCGCCGAAGGGCAATTGGCGAAAGCCCGGCATCAGGGGGCCGTAGCCCTTGGTCATCTTTTCCGAGCCCGCCGCCGCGATGGCGCCGGTGGAGCGGCCGTGGAAGGCGCCCTCAAAGGCGATGATCTCGGCCCGGGGGGCGCCTTTGTCGTAGTGGTATTTGCGGGCCATCTTGATGGCAAGCTCGGCGGTTTCGGTGCCGGAATTGGTGAAAAACACCGTATCGGCAAAGGTCTTGTCCACCAGCGCCTGCGCCAGCGCCTCTTGTTCGGGGATGCGGTAGACGTTGGAGACATGCCAGAGCTTTTGCGCCTGTTCGGTCAGCGTCTGCACGAGTGCGGGGTGAGCATGGCCCAGCGCATTCACCGCAATGCCTGCGCCGAGATCAAGGTATCGGCTGCCATCTTCCGCAGTCAGCCAAGACCCGGCACCCGAGACAAAGGCCATGGGCGCGCGGTTATAGGTGGGCAGAACGGCAGAGATCATGAGTCATATCCTTGTGCGAAGGCCAAGAAGTGCCAAGGCCGGGGCGAAACGTCAATGCAGGAAGGGCAGGATGTGGCGGGGGTCGGTGGGACCGGGCCACGGCGGATCGGGCGCTTACGCGAGGCTGCGTCGGCGTCGGGGCAGGTGCGAGGGGCAGCCATATGCGATCATGCGGCTGGCTTTAGGGCAAAACGCGGCGGTTGCAAAGGGATTTGTCGGCTGTGCCACGTTGGGCGCACCAAGATGGGGGCACCAAGATGGCGGCGCGCCGATCAGATGAAAGGCAGACCCGCCAAAGCCCGCACAAAGCTGACCCCCGTCAGCGCCGCATAGCCAAGCGCCCCGGCCCAAACCAAAGCGCGCGCAAGCAAGGGATGCTGAAAGCCCATCGCCACCAGGCCCAAAAGCGGCAGCACATGCAGCGCATGGCTGGCCAGAAAATGCGCGATCCTGAGATCGCCCACCTCGCGCGACCAGCCAAAGATGGGTACCACCGATCCTGTCAGCGCCTCCCCAACCAAAGGACCGGGCATCGCCGCAAGCGTGCCTGCAACCGGCAAGGTCAAGCCAAAGGTCAAACACAGCCCCAAAGCCAAAGACAGGCGCAAAGGCTCGGGCAAGTCGCTGTCACGCGCGGTCCAAAACGACAATCCCATGAACAGGCTGCCAAGGATCAAGATCACCGCCACGCCCCCCATCAAGAGATAGAGCGCATGCATCACCGGATGGCTGTTGTAATGCGACGGGGTGGCAAACATCGCCGATCCGCCGATCCACAGCAGCTCTACCAAGGTGGCAAGCGTCAGAGCCAGACCGATCCGGCGCAAGCGGCGCTGCGTGCGGGCATCTTGCGGCAACAGGCTGGCATAGACCGCCAGTGTGACAAGATAAATCGCCAGCGCGATCTGGAATCTGACGGGCTTTAGCCAGACATTTTCGCCCCGCAGCACGCGCTCATCCAACCAAAGCGCAGGCAGCGTCAGCAAAAGCGACAAGATCACCGCCACCGCGATGCGCAAAAGTGCGTCATCCACCCCAAGGCTGATCCCCGGCGTCCTTGGCAAGACGCGGGTCAATCCCAGCCGCGCCTCAACCATGGCGGCGCGCCCCCTCGGGTGCGGGAATGCCACGACGCAACAGCTTTAGCCCCACATAGGCCAAAAACCCCGCCGGGCCGAAGGCAAAGACAAAGGGCAGGATCGGCAGCACATGCCAATGGGCAAAGCCCTGCACTCGGGCATCGCGCAGCATCCATGCCCCAATGAAAAGATCAAAGGCGAGGTAATGCAGCCAGCCCGCCAGCGCCACATCGGCATCGGTGAACAGCGACTGCACATCGGCCAAAGACTGAAACCCGCCCGGCGCATCGGCGAAATGCACCAGCATCACCACCGCATAGCCCAGCGAGAGGATGGCAGGCAGGAACCAGCCGACAAGAAGATCAACCGCCCGCGGTGCAAGCGGCGCAAAGGCCAGCGCGATCCAGCCAATAAGTGCCAGTGGATTGGCAATCGCAAACAGGGTTTGTGAGGTCAATCACATCTCCAACATTTACTTTGAACAAATCTTTCCACTGGCAAGATTGAGGGTGCCTTGCAATCTTTCCGCTGTCAAGTTATGATTTTTCCAAACAATATCGAATGCTTATCATGGCAAAGCCTGCAAAAGCCTCCAGCTACCACCACGGCGACCTGCGCCGCGCGATTCTCGATGCCGGTGAGGCCGAGTTAACCGAGCGCGGGCTTGCGGGCTTTTCGCTGCGCCGGGTGGCGGCACGGGTGGGGGTCAGCCATGCCGCGCCCGCGCATCATTTCGGCGATACGGCAGGCATGATCGCAGCACTTGCCGAACGCGGCTTTCGCCGCCTTTTGGCCTGCATGGAGGCCCGTCAGGCCGAGGCAGCACCCACGCCCTATGAGCGGCTGATGGGCTCAGGCATGGGCTATCTCGACTTTGCCTTCGGCCATCCGGCGCTGTTTCGGCTGGTCTTTGGCCTGCCGAACGCGCCAAAGCCACAGACTGATCTGGCCGAGGCGGCGGATGCGGCTTTCCTGCATCTGGCCCGGGCGGTGGCGGCCTTGCAAGATGCCGACCCCCTCGCCCATCCCGGCGCGCAGGAAGAGGTGCTGGCCTGCTGGACGCGGGTGCATGGCTTGGCCGAACTTGCCCTGTCCGGCTATATCCCGCTGCCGACCGATGACCCGCAAAGCCCCGAGGCGCGGGCCGCGCGGGATGGGCTGTTCCGTCGCCTCTTCGAAGTGCGGCTGTCGCCGGGCTAAGCCGGATCAGCCCGCCAGCCGCCGGGCCAGACGGTTCTGCCGCTCGATCACCCGGGGCAGATCCAGCGTCACCATCTGCCCGCCCCGCACCACCGGACGCCCCTCGACAAAGAGGTCGCGCACACGGCTGGGCCCGCAGAGGATCAGGCTGGCCACCGGGTCCCATGACCCGGCCGCCTCGATCCCCGAGACATCCCAGATCGCCAGATCGGCGCGCTTGCCCGGCTCAAGCGACCCGCAATCATGCCGCCCCAAGACCTGCGCGCCGCCCAGTGTGGCAATCTCCAAAGCCTCGCGCGCGCTCATCGCATCGGCGCCCCGCGTGACGCGCTGGAGGAGCATCGACTGCCGCGCCTCGAGCATCAGATTGCCCGCGTCATTGCTGGCCGAACCATCGACCCCAAGCCCCAGCTTCACCCCTGCATCGCGCATCGCCCGCACCGGGGCCACGCCCGAGCCAAGGCGGCAGTTGGAACAGGGGCAATGCGCCACCCCGGTGCCGGAGCGGGCAAAAAGATCAATCTCGCGGCCATCAAGTTTCACGCAATGGGCATGCCAAACATCCGCGCCCGTCCAGCCCAGATCCTCGGCATACTGGCCGGGGCGGCAGCCGAACTTGGCCAGCGAATAGGCGATATCCTCATCGTTTTCCGCCAGATGGGTGTGCAGCATCACGCCCTTGTCGCGCGCCAGAATGGCCGCCTCACGCATCAGATCGCGGCTCACGGAAAACGGCGAACAAGGCGCAAGCCCCACCCGCACCATCGCACCCTCGGCCGGGTTATGGTGGGCGTCCAACACGCGGATGCAGTCCTCAAGGATCGCCGCCTCGCGCTCAACCAGACTGTCAGGCGGCAGACCGCCATCGCTGACCCCGATGCTCATCGCCCCGCGCGTGGGGTGAAAGCGCAAGCCCACCTCGCGCGCCGCCGCAATGGTGTCATCCAGCCGCGACCCGTTGGGGAAGAGATACAGATGATCCGAGGTCAGCGTGCAGCCCGACAGCGCCAATTCCGCCAACCCCACCTGCGCAGAGACAAACATCTCCTCGGGGCCAAACTGCGCCCAGATCGGGTAAAGCGTCTTCAGCCAGCCGAACAACAGCGCATCCTGCCCGCCCGGCACCGCCCGCGTCAGGGTCTGATACAAATGGTGATGGGTGTTCACCAACCCCGGCGTCACAACACAGCCCTTGGCCACCACCACCTCGGCCCCCGGCGCCTGCAACGCCCGGCCGACCGCGGCAATCACCCCGCCGCGGATCAGCACATCGCCCCCGGCAATCTCTTCGCGCCCCCCGTTCATGGTGACAACGGCATCGGCCTCTTTGATCAAGATTTCAGACATCAAGGTTCCCTTTGTGCCACCCCTTCGGTGGATCGGAACCGTGGTGCGCGACAGAAGGGGGGAAGGACTCAGGCACCCGAAATCCTAACTTATCGGCAGACAATCCCGCCGCCAAGCCCTTCAACGTGGCTTAAATATCCAAATTCCCCGGCAAGCCACGGGCTGAACAGCGGCCAATCCCGCCCAAACGAAGAAAAGCGCGCAGCGCGCCCGATGAGTTAGGCCCGCAACAGCGCCAAAGCCTCGGCATGGATTTCGCGGTTGGCAGCCGCCAAGATCTGCCCGCCCTGCGGGGCCGGGCGGCCCTGCCAATCGGTGACGATGCCGCCCGCCGCCTCGATCACGGCGATGGGCGCCTGCACATCATAGGCCTGCAAACCCGCCTCAATCACCAAATCAATCTGCCCCGCCGCAATCAGCGCATAGGCATAGCAATCGGTGCCATAGCGCACGAGCTTGGCCTTTGCGGCCACCCGGCGAAAGGCGGCGCCCTCCTCCGCCGTGCCGACCTCGGGGAAGGTGGTCATCACAATGGCCTCGGCCAGCGGACGGGGCGCGCGCGCCTTCAGCGGGGCCCGGCCCATAGGGCCGTTCACCTCGGCCCGGCCAAGGCCTCCCTCAAACCGCTCGCCGATATAGGGTTGGTCGATGATGCCATAGACCGGACCTTCGGCATCGCTGACCGCGACCAAAACCCCCCAGGTCGGCGTGCCGCAGAGATAGCTGCGCGTGCCGTCGATGGGGTCCAGAACCCAAGTCAGCCCGCTGGTGCCGGGCTTGGCGCCATATTCCTCGCCCAAAATGGCATCCTGCGGGCGGCGCGCGGCCAAGATCTCGCGCATCCGCTCTTCCGACAGCCGGTCGGCCACGGTGACCGGATCAAAGCGCTGGGTTTCTTTATTATCCGCCGTCAGGCCGGGGGTGCGAAAATGCAAAAGCGTGGCCTTGCGCGCGGCATCGGCCAAAGCATGGGCAGTGGCCACCAGATCTGCCGCCTCAGTTGCGCTTACTCTCGGCATCTTGGCCCCCTGATCTCAATCAGGCCCCGCACCAGATGTGCAAAGCCCCCAGTGCCGGGCTAGCGGCATGGGGGCTTTTGGTCAAGCATTCGTCAGGTTTCAGCCCGGCTCAGGCCGCATCCGACAAGACGCGCGCCAGATCGAAAAGGCGGCGGCGCTGCGCTTCGGGGATCGCGTAATAGGACCGCACCAGTTCCAGCGCCTCTTTATCGGCCATCAGATCGGCACCCGGAGCCTTCGGAGTATCCCCCTCGGCCAGACCTTCGAAGAAAAACGCTATGGTCACACCCAGCGCATCGGCAATATCCCAAAGCCGCGAGGCAGAGACCCGGTTCATCCCAGTCTCATATTTCTGGATCTGTTGAAACTTGATGCCCACCTTGTCGGCCAGTTGCTGTTGGGTCATCGCGATCATCCAGCGGCGGTGGCGGATGCGCTTGCCCACATGGGCGTCAACAGGGTGCTTCATTCTTGGCTTCCTTTTTTCAGTCGGGACGAGGTACTGGCTACGACGTGCAGAGAACTACAAGCAAATTTCATGCCAAACTGCAGGGCAGATGCGGTTAACCATAAATTTTTGGTATCCCGTCCAAGACTTTGGGAAAACCTGTCCTTTTGGATATGTCCAATTATACAGATGAAGAACTTTAGTTTATACGCCACCCCCTTGCGCGCTATGAGTTTATAACTATCGAGAAACTCGCGCCTGAGGCGTATTCCATTCTGCATTGCAAAATGCAACGAATTGCGCCCCAATCTTTGCGTAATGCAAAACACTTCCGGTTGACGGCAGCAGACCAACCCCTAGCATGGCGCCAAACCAAGACTGAATCAGCGAAATGCGAGGTGGGGCGATGAGAGGTTGGCGGCTGGACAGGCTGGGCGGTGCCTTTGCGCTGCAAGAGATTGACCAACCCGAACCCGGCCCCGGCGCGCTGCGCATCCGCGTCATGGCCGCTGCGCTGAACTTTGCCGATCTCTTGATGCGCGATGGCAAATATCAAGAAAAGCCCCCCCTGCCCTATACCCCCGGCATGGAGGTGGCAGGCGTGGTCGAGGCGCTGGGGCCGGACGTCAGCGGCCCGCCAATCGGCACCCGCGTTCTGGCCTTTGTCGATCATGGTGCCTTGGCTGAGCAGGCCATCGCCCCCGTCACCCGCGTTGTGGCGATCCCCGATGCCATGTCCTTTACTGATGCGGCAGCCTTTCCCGTGGCCTATGGCACCTCGCATCTGGCCTTGGACCACAAGGCGCGGCTGCAACCGGGGGAGACGCTCTTGGTGCTGGGCGCATCAGGCGGGGTTGGCCTGACGGCGGTGGAGATCGGCAAGCGGATGGGCGCGCACGTGATCGCCTGCGCCCGCGGGGCCGAAAAGCTGGCCATTGCCAAGGCCGCCGGGGCCGATGTGGTGATCGACAGCGACACGCCCGATCTGAAAGCCGCCTTCAAGGCGCTGGGCGGGGTCAATGTGGTTTATGACGCGGTGGGCGGCCCGGCCTTTGATGCAGCCCTGTCCGCCTGCCGTCCCGAGGGGCGGCTTTTGGCCATTGGCTTTGCCAGCGGACAGGTGCCGCAGGTGGCGGCCAACCTGTTGCTTGTCAAGAACCTTTCAGTGATGGGCCTATACTGGAGCGGCTATCTGAAATTCGCGCCGCATCTCTTGACGGGCAGTCTGGCAACCCTGCTCGGCTGGTATGCGGCGGGGGGCTTGCGCCCCCATATCAGCCACATCCTGCCCTTTGAGGCCCTGCCCGAGGCGCTGGATCTGCTGCGCGAGCGCAAATCCACCGGCAAGATCGTGATCAAGGTTCAGGGCTGAACCAGCTTCAACTCGCGTTCCTGCACCACCGCGCGACCCCTGCCTTGGGCATAGGCACGGCGGATCATTTCGGCCATGGCCTGAATGGTGGGCGAATGGGCGGGCTGGGCGACGTAAAGATTGACCTTCATCGTCGCAAGATCCGGCAGCGCGCCGCCATGGCTGATCCGCTCGACATAGGGCGGCTCTGACCCGGCCAGAACGGTATGCACCGCCAGATCGGCCGAAACGCTCGCCTCAACCGTGCGGGTTGAATCACTTTCCACCGCCATTTCCCACGGGATGCCCGCGCGGTCCAAGGCCGCCTGCACGCCTTGGCGGAAGATGCAATTATGCTCATAGGCCAGCCGCAAGGGCCGGCTTTTCCACGCCGCCCCCTGCGGCGCCCCAACCCAGACCAAGGGCAATTCGGCAATCGTCTCGCCCTCGGGGTCCACCCCCACCTCGGTCGTCAGGATGATGTCACATTCACCGCGCGCGAATTGCGCCTTGAGGACACGGGTGAACGACGACAGCAAAGACACCTTCATCTTGGGGTAATCCTTGGCAAAGCGGCGCAGCACCTGCGGGATGGCGGGATAGACAATGTCATGCGGCACCCCCAGCACGATCTCACCCTCATGCACATCGGTGGTCAGGCGCTGAAACGCCTCGTCATTCAGCGCCAGCATCTTGCGGGCATAGCCCAACAACTGCTCGCCCTCGGGGGTAAGCCCCACCTTGCGCGTTGATCGGTCAAGAACTTCGCAGCCCAGAACCTCCTCCAACCGTTTGATCTGCATCGACACCGCCGATTGCGTCAGGTTCAAAAACCCCGCCGCCCGCGTCACACCACCCGCATCGGCAATCGCCACGAATGAGCGCAGCGAGGTGAGGTCGAGATTGCGGATCATATCACAATTCCTGATGCCAGAGTTCAAAACCATTCGTTTTCGAAATGTCTGCGATTCGGGTAAAAGGATCAAGTGTCCTGATGGGATTTTCCCAAAGGATCACCGCTGATAATGACCCTGAAAGGAAAGATCATGTTTGCCTCTGTTGCCACCTCTACGATGACGATCCGTCACGTCGAGATGCAGAGCACCCTTGGCCGTCTGGCCAAAACCCTTCGTCTCGGCCTTGCCGCCCATCGCCAGCGCCAAGCGCTGCACGGGCTGGATGACGCCCGTCTGGCCGATATTGGCCTGACCGCCCATGCCGCGATGGCCGAAGCCAACCGCCCGTTCTGGGATGTGCCGAACAGCTGGCGCCGCTGACGCAAAATTCGACATTTTTCCTGTCGTATTTTCGAAACTGATCCTTGAAATGCACCCGCTGAACCCCGATATTTTCCGCATAAGGCGGCGCATGGGGCATAGCTCCGCCGCTTATCAGAAACATCGGAGGCTTACACATGGCACAGTATGATACGATCCGGACCGTGGGCGTCGCCCAGGCGGCCCAGATCGACGAGGGCCTTCGCGCCCATATGACCAAGGTCTACGGGCTGATGTCCGTGGCCATGGTCTTGACCGGCGCCGTCGCTTGGGCCGTTGGCACCAATGAGGCGATGCTGGCAGCGATCTTCGCAACCCCGGTCAAATGGCTGGTGATGTTCGCGCCCTTGATCATGGTCTTTGCCTTTAGCGCCATGATCAGCCGGTTGTCCGCCGCGGCAGCCCAGCTTTTCTTTTACGCCTTCGCCGCCGTGATGGGCCTGTCGATCAGCTATATCTTCGCGGTCTACACCGGCACCTCGATTGCGCAGACCTTCCTTGTCACCGCCATCGCCTTTGCCGGGTTGTCGCTCTATGGCTACACCACGAAAAAAGACCTGTCGGGCATGGGCACCTTCCTGATGATGGGTCTGATCGGCCTGATCGTCGCCTCGATCGTGAACATCTTCCTTGCGTCGTCGGCGATGGCCTTTGCGATCTCGGTGATTGGCGTCTTGATCTTCGCGGGCCTGACGGCGTATGACACCCAAAACATCAAGAACACCTATATCGAACATGCCGTGCATGGCGATCAGGAATGGCTGGGCAAATCGGCCATCATGGGCGCGCTGAGCCTCTATATGAACTTCCTGAACATGTTCATGTTCTTGCTGCAATTCCTGGGCAACCGCGAATAAGCGGGCAGCACAGACCAAAGACCAAAGGCCGGGGAAAACCCCGGCCTTTTTCTTTGCCCGCACCGCTCCTCCAGCCCTGCGGGCTGTCGTCGCAGTGACAACATGCGCGACCATGCGATGAGCGCGCGGAACGCGCGACGAAGAGCATTGGGAAAACTGAAAAGGCCGCCCCATTGGGCGGCCCCTACATCAGAACAGGATCAGCAGATCTTACTTGATCTTGCCTTCCTTATATTCGACATGCTCGCGCTTGACGGGGTCATACTTCTTCACGACCATCTTTTCGGTCATGGTGCGCGCGTTCTTTTTGGTCACATAGAAGTGCCCGGTGCCAGCCGTCGAGTTCAGACGGATCTTGATCGTCGCCGGTTTGGCCATAGTCGTCTCTCCTGCATCGGGAAAACATCCGTTTCCCCGGTAAAACCTTGAAGCCTGCCTTTTACCCGTGGGCCGGGGAGAGTCAACAGCAAAAGCACCTGTTAAGCGGTTGGCGTCGGGGCCTCTTCGTCCCCGCCGCCCATAGGATGGGCGTCGGGCTCATCGGCGGTCTCGTCTACCTCCTCCAGCTTGTGCAAAAGCCTTTGAAACCAATCGGCTGCGGCGGCGTGAAAGCCTTTGGACCCGGCCGTTTGGCGCAAAGACAGCATCTGGGCGCGCAGCCAGTCGAGCGCGGCCTCTTCCTGCCCGGCCAGATCAGCGGCCCGGGCCACATCCTGATAGCGCGCCTGAAACCAGGCCATCGCCTTAGCCTCAAGCCGGGCCACATCTGGCAGGGCGCGAATCTGCGCCTCGATAGGGATGACTTGGGGGCGAAAGCGCAGCAAGGATTTGCTTTCCACCTCGTTGCGGTCCACCAGACGGTAAAAGTCCGACCCGATCACCCGCTTTTTGTTCTTGCGCCCGTTGGCATCGCCACGGGCATGTTTCATCAGATGCAGATCGTCAGATTTGACATGGTGGTGATGCAGGCTGGCATGGGCCCAAGTGCATTGCGCGGCATCCACCAGATAGCCCGATTTGCGTTTCGACATCAGCGCATCCACCGGCATCGGCACGCCTGCGGTGTTGACCACCACCGGCACCCGCTTTTTCCACGGCAGTTTCGGGGTATGCACCCCCATCATCTTGAACCGGCGCGGGCGAAACAGGGTCTTGAACCCCACCTGCGCCAGAGCCCCCGGCACCGGCACATCGCGTTCGCAGCGCGTGAAGGTTTCCACCACCGACCCGCCCTGCCAGCGCGGCACCCCGGCGCTGCCGAAATGGCGCCATTGCACCGCAATCGCATCGACATCGGGATAAAGCGCGATCAGATCGTCAATGCGGCGGCGGCCCACCTCGACATTGAGGTATTCATCGGCGTCAATGTGCAAGACCCACGCCGCCTGCCGCACCTGCGGCAGCGCAAAGGCCCGCTCCAGCGCCTGTTTTTGGATGCTGCCCGCCGTGTAGGGGCCGGGATTGTCATAGTGTTCCACCGGCAAATGCCCCTGCATCGCCTGCAACAGATGGTCGGTGCCATCCGAACAGTCATTGGTGAACACGATGATCCGGTCAAAGCCCAGCGCCAGATGATGCGCCACCCATTCCACCACAAAAAGCGCCTCGTTGCGCATACAGGCGACGATCACCTTTTGCGCGGCATCGGGGTTTGGCGCGGGCTCGGATGGGGCCCCTGGTTTGGGTTCGCAATGAGGCATCGGCACAATCAGATGGGTTCAAAAGCAGTTGGGCAAACTATTCACCATTTCGCGCCGCACCGCCATGGGCTTTGATGCAAGGCCCCGAGCTAGGCCGAGCCTGAGCAAGGGCCGTGGGCGGGGGCAAAGATGCGCGGAGGGCCTGTAAGCCGGATTCTGTCCCGGGGGTTGCCCCCCTTGGATGACCATTCCTCTGCCGCTCCCGTTACCGGGGCGGTCAAGCTGCCAACCCGGGCCTTTGGGCTGAAGTGTCCCTGTGGAGGTCTCTGACCGCCCGAAGGCATGTGGCCAGACCTTTCCACGCAAGGCCCCTATTCGGCATTGCTCCGGGTGGGGCTTGCCGTGCCGTCCTTGTTGCCAAGGCCGCGGTGGGCTCTTACCCCACCGTTTCACCCTCACCATGGATGCGCCGAACGCAGTTGCCCGGCACCATGGCAGACTTTTCTCTGTGGCGCTTTCCCTGGGGTTGCCCCCGCCGGGCGTTACCCGGCACCCTTCCTTCATGGAGTCCGGACTTTCCTCGAAGCCAAGGCCCCGCGGTCATCCAGCCCTCCGCGCAAGGGCGCAGATAAGGGCAATGGGGCGGCAGGGCAAGCCCAAAGCTTGGGCGGGGCGAGGGTCTTGGAGCGGGGGCGCGCGTGGCGGGCGGTGGATGCCTCCGGCGGGAGTATTTGGGCCAAGAGGAAGCGGAGGGCTTAGCTTACTGTGCGGCGGGGTGCGGGCCGAAGCGCTGCGCGAGGTCTTGGGCAAGCGCGCGGTCGGTGGCCTCTTCGGGGCCTTTGGCCCAGGGGCGAAAGCGCAAACGAAAAGCGGCAAGGCGGGCCTCGGGGGGGGCGTCAGGATAGCCGATGCGCGTCAGGCTGTCGGACAGGGGCGCATCGGGGTTGTCATGGCCTTCGGGCCAGACCGACAGGCCCTGCCGCGCCAGACGTCGCCAGTCGAAATGCGGCCCCGGATCGGTCTTGCGGGTCGGGGCCATGTCGGAATGGCCGATGATGCGATGGGCCGGGATGGACCAGCGCGCCATAAGGGCTGTCAAAAGCCGCTCAAGGGCCGCCATTTGCGGTTCGGGGAAAGGGTGTTGGCCATCATTGGCCAGTTCAATCCCGATGGAATGGCTGTTGATGTCATCAAGCCCCGCCCATTGGCCTGCGCCGGCATGCCAAGCGCGGTGGCGTTCATCGACCAGCGCTTCGGCACGCCCGGTTTCCGAGATCAGCCAATGGGCCGACACCTCGGCCGCTGGGTCGCACAGCCGGGCGCGGGCGGCATCACAAGAGATCGCCGTGTAATGGATCACCACCAGCGAAGGGGTCACGCCGCCCCGCCGCTCACCGAAATTCGGTGAGGGAAGGTCGGTCATTGCAGGGCGGCACGGAAGGGGGTCGGATCCCAGCCGCAGGCATAGCCATCGCCGTCCGGGTCAAGACCGCGGCGGTCGCGCTCTGGGCCACCGGCGGCCAGAAACGCCTCTTGCGCCTGATCGGCCGAGGTATATTGCAAGCAGGCAGAGCCCGCGCCTTGCAGCCTCAGACCGCTGCGGCGATACATCTGCGTGCCAACGGGATGATTGGTTGAGAGCGCAAAAGCCACGATCGGCGCGCCGCCCACATCGCCCGCGCGCTGTGGCAGGGCGGTGGGCTGGTCAACCTGATAAAGCGCGCGATTGCGTTCGATCCGGGCGCGGTCGCTTTCGATGGACTCGCGTGCACTCACAGCGGCAAAGTCATTTTCATCGGAAATCGAGGGGTTGGCATGCACCATTTCCCCCATCTCTTCGCGGATGGTGATCGGCGCATTGCCGCGCGGGCGTTGGCCATTGGCATCCAGCGTGCCCGAGGCCATCGGCTGGGGCGCAAGGGTTGAGGCCATGGGGATCGGGGTGGCGGGTGCCTGACCGATCACGCCGCCGGTGATGGGGCCAGAGGTGGTGGGTGCCACCCCGGTCGCCCGATCAATCGCAG
This sequence comes from Tabrizicola sp., assembly GCA_965284335.1. Classification (GTDB taxonomy): domain Bacteria; phylum Pseudomonadota; class Alphaproteobacteria; order Rhodobacterales; family Rhodobacteraceae; genus Tabrizicola_A. The sequence goes on from OZ260076.1 coordinate 2,332,733, forward strand.
CGGCGGCGATGTCTGGCGAAAAGCCACCCGGCGCGGGCTGTGCTGCACCCATCGGATCAAGCGGTGCCGCCATCGGGGCAGGCGCGGTGGTCACGGGTTGGGCATTGCGCACATAAGAGTTGTAATCGCCAAAGCCCACGCCCGAGGCGGAGTCCGGCACCGGGGGGGAGCAGGCCGCAAGACCAAGGCCAATGGCAAGCAACTGAACAACACGCATGGGATCTGCCTTTATAGGACGATAGCTTTGCCGCCCCTTACCACCATTTTTCCGGCTTGGAAACAAAGCCCGCCGCACGCTCCAGCACATAGGCGTGATTGAGCAAATCACCCTCCTCCCAAGGCCGCCCGATCAGTTGCAGGCCCAAGGGCAGCCCCTTGGCATCCAAGCCCACCGGCACGGCCACGCCCGGCAGACCGGCGAGGTTGACGGTGATGGTAAAGACGTCGTTCAGATACATCTCGACCGGATCGGTGCTGCCCATCTCGCCCAGACCAAAGGCCGAGGACGGGGTGGTGGGCGTCAGGATGCAATCGATCCCGGCGGCGAAGGCCTGTTCAAAGTCGCGCTTGATCAGCGCGCGCACGCGCCGGGCGCGGTTGTAATAGGCATCATAAAAGCCCGCCGACAGCACATAGGTGCCCAGCATGATGCGGCGCTGCACCTCGGGGCCAAAGCCTTCGGCGCGGGTCTTTTCATACATTTCGGTGATGCCATCGCCTTGTGCGAGTTTCGCGCGGTGGCCATAGCGCACCCCGTCATAGCGCGCGAGGTTCGACGAGGCTTCGGCGGGCGCAATCACATAATAGGCGGGCAGCGCGTATTTCGTATGCGGCAGCGAGATATCAACAATCTCGGCCCCGGCATCGCGCAGCATCTCGATGCCCTTTTGCCAAAGCGCGTCAATTTCCGCCGGAATCCCGTCCAGCCGATATTCGCGCGGAATGCCAATTTTCTTGCCGCGAATATCGCCGGTCAGCGCCGCCTCGAAATCCGGCACCGGGATATCGGCCGAGGTGCTGTCTTTCGGGTCATGCCCCGACATTGCTGTGAGGAAAATCGCCGCATCGCGCACCGATTTGGTCATCGGCCCGGCCTGATCCAGCGAGGAGGCATAGGCGATGATGCCCCAGCGCGACACGCGGCCATAGGTGGGCTTGATCCCGACGATGCCGGTAAAGGCAGCAGGCTGGCGGATTGATCCGCCGGTGTCGGTGCCGGTGGCGGCAAGGCAGAGATCCCCCGCCACGGCGGCGGCAGAGCCACCGGACGAGCCGCCTGCCGTCAGCTTGCGGTCGTCGATCTTCCACGGGCTGACCGCAGGACCATAGCAGGAGGATTCATTGGACGAACCCATGGCGAATTCGTCCATGTTCAGCTTGCCCAGCATCACCGCGCCCGCATCAAACAGCTTTGATGTGACGGTGGATTCGTATTCGGGCTTGAAGCCCGCAAGGATGTTCGACGCCGCCTGCGAGGGCACGCCCTTGGTGCAGAACACATCCTTGATGCCAAGAGGAATGCCGCACAGATCGGGGGAGGGCGTGTTGGCCTCCTTGTCGGCTTTCAGCCGCGCGTCGGCAGCGCGCGCCTGTTCCAGCGCAATCTCGGGGGTCTTGTGGACAAAGGCATTCAGCCCATCGCCCGCATCCATTGCCGTCAGGCAAGACATGGTCAGATCGACGGCTGTGATCTCGCCCTTGCGCAGCGCGTCGCGGGCGGCGGCAATGGTCCAGCTGTTGGGGTTCGACTGGGTCATGTTCATTCCACCACTTTGGGCACGGCGAAAAAGCCTTCGCGCGCATCAGGCGCGTTTTTCAGCACCTGCGCCTGAATATTGCCATCGGTCACAACATCGGCGCGGCGCTTCAGCCGCATCGGGGTGACGCTGGTCATCGGCTCGATGCCATCGACGTTCACCTCGTTCAACTGCTCCATAAAGCCAAGGATGCCCGACAATTCGCGCGCCAGATCCGGCAGCGCCGCCTCTTCCACCCGGATCCGGGCCAGCTTGGCCACCTTGCGGGCGGTATCAATGTCGATCGACATGGGAAACCTCGTGGATTGTTTCGCCCCGTTTAGCCCCCCGCCCCTTTGGCTGCAAGCCATGAGGCGGCGCGATCACGCAGCCCCGCGCCAGAGCGGGCCACCGATCGGTGCGCAAAAAGCACGCCCCGCTCAGCTTTGACACAACCCATGCGGGTTAGGGCTTGTGTCCCGTCGACCTTTGGGCAAGACCTGCCGCCATTCTAAGCACTTGATTTCAGACCCTGTCCTAAACCCCTGTGCCACGTCAGTCCTTTGTTGCGGAGTTTTTGCCCATGTCCAGCATTGCCGGGAACATCACCACCACCGCCATTCTTAGCCCGGGCGAGATGGAAACCCACACGCTCGACACGGCGACCGATCAGGATTGGTTCGGCGTCAGCCTGATCGCCGGGCTGGACTACAGCTTTAGCGTCTTTTCCTCGGGCGGGCCGGGGATCGGATTGGCGGGGCCAGACATTGCGCTCTATTCCGGCCTTGGGACGCCTTTGGTGTCAGACTTTACGTTTTCCGGTTCCTCTTTGACGATCACCTTTCGGGCGGCCAGCACGGGGACGCATTTTGTGGGCGTGCGCGAGCAGAACACTGGCGCCATCGGCCAATATGCGGTGACGTGGAATTCAGCCGACACCATCCGCGCCGATACCTTGACAACGCATCAATTGGCCGTGAACGGCACCGTCTCGGGTAATCTTGAAACCTCAACAGATTCCGACTGGTTCCGGCTGAACATGACCTCGGGCCTGTCCTATGGGATCGAGCTGCGCGGCGCGACCACCAATGCGCTGGTGGGGGCCGATCTGCAATTGCGCGATGGCTTTGGCAATGTCGTGGTCAACAACATCAGCTATTCAGGCACGGTCCATCAGATCACCCACAATGCCACCACAACGGGCGGATATTTCTTTTCGGTCAATGACAACAGCGGCGACACGGGCGGCTATACCCTGCGCCTGACCGCCACCGACACCATTCAGAACAATCTCTCGACCAGCCATGTGCTGAACCGCGGGGCCACTGTCTCATCGCAGATCGACGTTGCGGGCGATACGGATTGGTTCCGGGTCAGCATGAGCGCGGGGCTGACCTATGGGTTTCAGGTGCTGTCAGCCACCACAAACCCGCTGCAATGGGGTGATTTGCAGCTGCGCGATGGGCAGGGCAATGTCGTGGCCTCGTTCAACAGCTCGTCTGGCGCGACCAATACGCTGGCCTTTACCGCCGCCTCAAGCGGCACCTATTTTGTCAGCGTGGGCGAAAACAACGGCGATACCGGCGGCTATACCTTGCGCAATATCGGGGCCGACACGGTGCTGTCCAATGTGGCCACCACCTCGCGGCTGGTCGATGGCGGGCGGATCGGCGGCACGATCGAGATGCTGTCCGACAGCGACTGGCACCGGATTGAGACGGCGCAGGGGCAAAGCTACACCTTCACCCTGTCGGGCAATGGCACCGCCACCGAATTGGACCGCGTGATCTTGACCCTGCGCGATGCGGCGGGCAATGTGCTGTCCACGCAATATGGCTTTTCGGGCAGCAGCACGATCACCCACACCGCCACCACGACAGGCCCGCTGTTTTTGGATGTGAAAGGCTATGACACAACCCAATGGGGCGGCTATGTGCTGACCTCGGTGTCAAACGCGCCCAGCCTGACCGGCACCGCCGGGGCCGACCGCATCCAAGGCGGGGCAGGCGCCACCATCATCAACGGCAAAGGCGGCAATGACATTCTGAACGGCGGCGCGGGCAATGACCGGCTTTATGGCAGCACCGGCAATGACACGCTTTTTGGCAATGCCGATCACGACCGGCTGTTTGGCGGGGCGGGGGCCGACCGGCTTTTGGGCGGGTCGGGCGCTGACAGCCTTGAAGGCGGGGCAGGCAATGACGTGCTGACCGGAGGGCTTGGGGCCGACCGCTTTGTGTTCCGCCGCGGCGAAGGGGCAGATCGGATCACCGATTTTCAAGATGGCACAGACCGCATCCAGATCATCGGCGGCCCCACCAGCATTGCCGGGCTGACGCTGCGCGCGCTTGGCGACGATGTGCGCATCACCTTTGGAACCACGACGATCTTGGTGCAAGACATCACGCTGGGCGAGTTTGGCAACGCTGACTTTATCTTCTCCTGAAGCAAAATCGCACTAAGCTTCTTTCAACGGCGCATCACGTCTTGGGAGGAGCTCATGCAGATCATCTGGCTTGGCCATTCCGGCTTTCGCATCGACATCGAAAGCGCGAGCCTGCTGGTCGATCCTTGGCTAACCGGCAACCCGATGTTTCCCACCGAGCGGCGGGCCGAGGCGATTGCCGGGGCAACCCATATCCTTTTGACCCATGCCCACAGTGACCATATGGCCGATGCGGTGGCGCTGGCCAAAGAGCTGGGCATCCCGGTGGTCGGCATCTATGACCTGACCGGCTGGCTTGCCGCCCAGCACAGGATTGACACCATCGGGTTTAACAAGGGCGGCACCGTCACCTTGGGCGGCGCGGCGGTGACCATGGTGAACGCGAGCCATTCGTCCTCGATCTCCACCCCCGAAGGCCCGCGCCATGCGGGTGCCGAGGTGGGCTTTATGATCGCAGGCGAGGGCCACACAATCTATGTCTCGGGCGATACTGACATCATGGCCGATATGGGCTGGATGGGCGATTACCACAAACCCGACATCGGGATTTTGGCGGCAGGCGGGCATTACACCATGAACATGGCGCGCGCCGCCTATGCGGCCAAACGCTATTTCGATTTCAAGACCGTGATCCCCTGCCACTACCGCACCTTCCCGGCGCTGGAACAATCGGCCACGGTGCTAGCCGATGGGTTGCCCGGCGTGCAGGTGATCGAACCCCAAGTGCTGGAGCCGATCCGGCTTTAGCGGCGTTCCGCAAAAAACGCCTTCAACAGCGCCTCGGCCTCCACCGCGCCGATGCCATCATAGACCTCGGGCACATGGTGGCATTGCGGGTGGGAAAACACCCGCGCCCCCACGGCGACCCCGCCAGATTTCGGGTCGGCCGCGCCATAGTAAAGCCGCGCCACCCGGGCCGCCGAAATGGCCGCCGCACACATCGGGCACGGCTCCAGCGTCACATAAAGATCAGCCCCGCCCAGCCGCTCGCTGCCCAAGGCGGCGCAGGCCGCGCGGATCGCCAGCACCTCGGCATGGGCGGTCGGGTCGCTCAACTCGCGCGTCCGGTTGCCCGCCCGCGCCACCACAGCACCCCCCATGACCACACAGGCCCCCACCGGAACCTCACCGCGTGCGCCCGCATCCCGCGCCTCTTCCAGCGCGATCTCCATAAAGGACCGAAACCCGCGTTGCTCTTTCATCTTGGTTCAAATACCCTCTGGGGTCCGGGGGTGGAAAACCCCCGGGGCTGGCCACCCCGTGCCAAGGATGAACGTCATGGCCGGAAAAGAAAAGCCCACCCCGCAGGGAACCGCCCCCGCAGGCGAACGGATTGCAAAGGTTCTCTCACGCCGGGGCGTCGCCTCGCGCCGCGAGGCCGAACGGCTGATCGAGGCGGGCGAAGTGACGGTGAATGGCAAGATCATCACCTCCCCGGCGCTGAACGTCACCGATGCTGATCTTATCACGATTTCCGGCCACCCGCTGCCGCGTCTCGAACCCGCGCGGCTCTGGCTTTACTACAAGCCCGATGGGCTGGTAACCTCGGCCTCGGACGAAAAGGGCCGCGACACGGTGTTTGACCACCTGCCCGAAGACCTACCCCGCGTCATGTCGGTCGGGCGGCTGGATCTCAATTCCGAAGGCCTTCTCCTTCTCACCAATGATGGCGAGTTGAAGCGGCGGTTGGAACTCCCCTCCACCGGCTGGCTGCGCAAATACCGGGTGCGGGTGAACGGCAATCCGACCGATCCTGATCTTGAACCCCTGCGCAAAGGCATCACCGTGGAAGGCGAGAAATTCCAGCCGATGAATGTGGTCCTTGACCGCCATCAAGGTGCCAATGCCTGGCTGACGGTCGGTCTGCGCGAGGGCAAGAACCGCGAAATCCGCCGCGCCATGGCGGCGATCAATCTTACCGTGAACCGGCTGATCCGCGTCAGCTATGGCCCGTTCCGGCTGGGCGAGTTGAAGCCCGGCGAGGTGGAAGAGGTGCGGCCCAAGGTCTTGCGCGAACAATTGGGCGAAGGGGGCGGGCAAGATGCCCCCGATCCCGCCGCGCGCAAGCCCCGCAACGCGGCCCAAACCGCCGCCAAGCGCAGCCGCCCCGGTGACGGCGTGCGCGCCTTGGCGCGCGCTTGGGATGATGCGGCGGGCGAAGGCCGAACGATGACCGAGGGGCCAAAATCCCCGGCACGGCGCGTCACCACAACCTCGCGGGGTACCTCGCTGGATGACGACGACCGCAACACCCGCAGCCCACGCGGCGCGGTCCTGTCCGGCAAACCGCGCAGCGCTGCCGCCCCCCGCCGCAGCGCAGGCGAGGCTGCCGAGCCTGCCCCGCGCAGCTTTGGCACCGCAAAAACCTTCAGCACCACCAAATCAGCCGCCCCCTCAGCGCCCCGCCCGCGCCGCGAGGCGCCAAACGCAGACCGCCCGAGCGCCAAGCCCTTTGCCCGCGACGCGCGAGACGCGCGCAGCCCAGATCGTGGTTCAGATCGGGGGCCAAAACCTTTTGCGGCAAAGCCAAGTGGCGCAAAATCGGGGGCCGACAGAGCCGCCAAACCGGGCGCGCCCCGCCCCACAACTCCCAAAGGGGCCGCACCCAAAGCCGCGGCCCCCAAAATCGCGGGCCCCAAAATCGCAGGTCCGCGCGGGCCAAAGCCACCGACCCGGCCGCGCAAAGGCTGACCCTTGCGCGCCTTTGGGGGAAGAAAGCCGATGTTTCCCCCGAACATAAGCTGGCACCAAGCCAGCAGCATGCCTATAGTTTGCCGCACCCGCCGGGGCCTTGGCCCCACGCGGGCCGCGTTTAGAGATCAGGTCGCCGCCTCAGCGGGTGCCTGTTGGTTTGATTAAAAGGGTGTTTCAGATGTCGCAAACGGCGCACCGATCCCTGTTTTACTATCTCCTTTTGGCGCTTGTCGCCTATGTTGCCTTTGGCGGGGGCGTCTGATGGCCCAGCGTTTTGGCGGAAAATTCAGCCCAAACCCGCAAGACCGCCCCGCGCCGGGCCAAACCCAACCTGCGCCCGCACCCGCCGCACCCTCGCGCGATCAGCGCCGGGCGCGGACCTTGGGGATCTTTGCGCTGGCCTTTTTGATCCCGGCCTTTTGGGGCGATGCGCAGCAATTGGTGCTGTCACTGGCCGCCGGGGGCACGCTTTTGGCCGCCGCATGGATGACGCGCGAAGGCGCCCGCGCCGCCGAGGCCTTTGACGCGCGCAAGGTGGCCCGCCGCCCTGCCCTGCCGCGCAAAATCCTTGGCGCGGCGCTGACCGGGGGCGCGCTTTTTCTGGGCGGCTTGGCCCAGCATCCCGCCGGCGCTGCCAGCGCGAACCTTTTCAACCCCGCCCTTCTGGCGCTTGCCGGGCTTGCGCTCCATCTTCTGGCCTTTGGCCTTGACCCGCTGCGCGACAAGGGCACGGCGGGCATCGACAGCTTTCAAACCGACCGCGTCGCCCGCGCCGTGGACGAGGCCGAGGCGCATCTGGCCGCCATGTCCGACGCCATTTTGCGCGCCAGGGATCGCAGCCTTGAAACCCGCGTCGCCCGCTTTGCCGAGACCGCCCGCCAGCTTTTCCGCACGGTCGAGGCCGACCCCGGCGATCTGACAGCGGCGCGCAAGTTCCTGTCGGTCTATCTGATGGGCGCGCGCGATGCGACGGCGAAATTCGCCGATCTTTACGCCCAAAACCGCAGCGCCACCGCCCGCGCCGATTACGAGGCGCTGCTCAATGATCTGGAAACCACCTTTGCCAGCCGCACCACCGCGCTTCTGGCCGGGGGCCATACCGATCTTGACGTTGAAATCTCGGTCCTGCGGGATCGGCTGAAACTTGAAACCTGATCCCTTCATTCCCCTTTTTGCCAGTGAGAGTGCCATGACCCAATCCATCCAATCCGCCGCCGCATCGACCCTTGCCGAGGTTGAAAAGGTCACCGCCGTGATCCTGCCCGAACCGGGCACCGCCATCGTGCCGCTCAGCGAGGCCAAGGCCGAAGAGGCCGCCGCCATCCGCACCCGCATGGCCGAATTGGATCTGACCAACACCCAGTCGATCATCAGCTTTGGCTCGGCCGCACAGGCCGAATTGCAGGTGATCAGCCAAGAAATGCTGTCAGGCGTGAAAAACAAAGACGTCGGCCCCGCAGGCGACAGCCTGCGCGATATCGTCACCACGCTGCGCGGTTTTTCGGTGTCGGAACTGGATGTGCGGCGCGAAACCAAATGGTGGGAGCGCCTGATGGGCCGCGCCGCCCCCTTTGCCAAATTCATCGCCCGCTTCGAAGAGGTGCAAGGCCAGATCGACAAGATCACCGCAAACCTGCTGACCCATGAGCATACCTTGCTCAAAGACGTTAAATCCCTTGATATCCTTTATGAAAAAACCCTGACCTTCTATGACGAGCTGGCGCTTTACATCGCCGCCGGCGAGGCCAAGCTGGCCGAGGTGGATGCCAAAGACATCCCCGCCAAAGAGGCCGCCGTTACCGCCGCCCCCGAGGCCGATCAGGTCAAACGCGCGCAAGAGCTGCGCGACCTGCGCGCCGCGCGCGATGATCTTGATCGCCGCATCCATGACCTACGCCTGACCCGCCAAGTCACCATGCAATCGTTGCCCTCGATCCGGCTGGTTCAGGAAAACGACAAAAGCCTCATCACAAAGATCAACTCTACCCTCGTCAACACCGTTCCCTTGTGGGAAACTCAGCTTGCGCAGGCAGTGACCATCCAACGCAGCAAAGAAGCGGCCATCGCGATTCGTGAGGCGAATGACTTGACGAACGACCTTCTCACCTCGAACGCAGAAAACCTGCGCGAGACCAACCGCATCGTGCGCACCGAAATGGAGCGTGGCGTCTTTGACATTGCGGCGGTGAAACAGGCCAATGCGTCCTTGATCGCCACCATCGAAGAAAGCTTGGCAATCGCCGATGAGGGCAAGGCGCGCCGCGCCGCCGCCGAGGTAGAGCTGGTCAAGATGGAGCATGATCTGCGCGACACCCTGTCAGCGGCGCGCGCGCGCAGCACCGGCACCGGGGCCACCATCGGCGGCGCGGTCTGATCCCATGGCGCGGGGCGGGCAACAGGGGCGGCATCTCTTGCGACAGCCAAAGGCACGCCAAATCGGGGCCTTGGCCCTGTCGCTTGCGGTTTTGGCCGGCTGCGCTGCGCCGGTTGCCACCCCGCGCACCCCCCTTGTGCCGCCGCCGATGCCCGCCACCCTGCCGCCGCCCTCGCTGGTGGAAAGCCCCGAAAGTGCCGCCGCCCGCGCCTATTATGCCCAAGTGCAACAAGCACTCTTGTCGCGCGGACTGATGCGCACCGACCCCGGCGGCCCCGACACCCCCTATACCGACCGGATGCTGGCCGAAACCTTCATTCAGATCGCGCTCTATGATGAATATATCCCCGGCACCGGGGGCCTGCGCGCCAGCGGAAAGCCCAGCACGCTGCGCCGCTGGACGGCCCCCGTGCGGGTGGGGCTGCGCTTTGGCCCTTCGGTCAGCGCCGAGATGCGGACAACCGACACCGCGCGCGTGGCCTCTTATCTGGCGCGGCTGTCGCGGGTCACGGGCCATCCGATCCGGCTGGATGACAACAATCCGAACTTCCATCTGCATATCGTGTCAGAAACCGAACGCCGGGCGCTCGGGCCCGCCTTGCAGGCGGCCTTGCCGGGGATTGGGGCGGCCGATGTGGCGGGGCTGACGAATATGCCGCAATCGACCTATTGCGCGGTTCTGGCGCAATCGCGCGGCCAAAGCGGGGTCTACACCCGCGCCTTTGCCGTGGTGCGGGCCGAACATCCCGATCTCTTGCGCCTGTCCTGCCTGCATGAAGAAATCGCCCAAGGTCTGGGCCTGCCCAATGACAGCCCCCGCGCGCGCCCCTCGATCTTTAACGATGACGAGGAATTCGCGCTCTTGACCCGGATGGATGAGGCGATGCTGCGCATCCTTTACAACCCCGCCCTGCGCCCCGGCATGACCGAGGCCGAGGCTCGCCCCATCGTCCAAGAGCTTGCGACCAAATTGATGGGCGGCGGCAGTTAAGCCAAGAAAAGCCGCCAGATCGGGGCGCAAATTCCCCCCCATCGCCGCGGCAAAAGGGCTTCAAACCGCGGCCACAACCGCTATGTTAAAGGTCATTGGGGCGCCGGGTCTGCCCGATTTTGAAAGGCTTTCGCCATGGTTTTCGATTTTCTCAAAGGTGAATTCATCGACGTCATCTCTTGGCTGGATGACACGCGCGACACCATGGTGTGGCGGTTCGAACGGCGTGGCCAAGCGATCAAATACGGCGCCAAGCTGACCGTGCGCGAGGGGCAAGCGGCGGTCTTCGTGCATGAAGGGCAATTGGCCGATGTCTTTGGTCCCGGCCTTTACATGCTGGAAACCAACAACATGCCGGTGATGACCACCTTGCAGCATTGGGACCACGGCTTTGACAGCCCCTTTAAGTCTGAGGTCTATTTCGTCAACACCACCCGCTTCAATGATCTGAAATGGGGCACCAAAAACCCGATCATGGCGCGTGATCCTGAATTCGGCCCCGTGCGCCTGCGCGCCTTTGGCACCTATTCGATGCGGATTGCCGATCCGGGCAAATTCCTCACCGAGATCGTCGGCACCGATGGCGAGTTCACCGCCGATGAGATCAGCTTTCAGATCCGCAATGTGATCTTGCAAGAGGTCTCGCAGGTCTTGGCAAAATCCGGCATCCCGGTTCTCGACATGGCCGCCAACACCGCCGATCTGGGGCGCATCGTCACACAGGCGATTGCGCCGAAAGTGGCCGAATACGGCCTGTCGCTGCCGGAATTCTACATTGAAAACATCAGCCTGCCCGAAGAGGTGGAGAAAGTTCTGGACAAGCGAACCTCGGTCGGGATTGCCGGGGATTTGAACAAATACATGCAGTTCAGCGCAGCCGAAGGCATGGCCAACCCCGCCTCGGGCGCAGGCGCCATGATGGGCGCGGGCATGGCCGCCGGGATGGGGGCCGCCATGGCCCAGCAGGTTGGCCCTTGGGGTGCAGCCCCCGCCGCTGCGGCGGCGGCCCCACCGCCCCCACCCCCGCCTGCGGCCGCCAAGGTCTGGCATCTCGCGGTCAACGGCGAGACAAAAGGCCCCTTCACCGAGGCGGATCTGGCCGCCATGGCCAGCGCTGGCAGCCTGACCCGCGCCTCGCATGTCTGGACGGCGGGGCAAGACGGTTGGAAGGCTGCGGGCGACACCGAATTGCAGCGGCTCTTTGCCCAGATGCCACCGCCCCCGCCCGCCGTCTGACCGATGTTCAAGGCTGACCGATGACCAAGGCCGATCGGGTGGACGAAGCCCACCGCCACCCCTGCACGCAATGCGGCGCTGATCTGCGCTTTCAGCCCGGTCAGACGCAGCTGGTTTGCGACCATTGCGGCCATGTGCAAGAGATTGCCGCCCCCGCCCCGCGCCAAAAGGCCCGCGCCTTGGGGGAAATCTCGCTGGCGCGCGGGCTGGCGCAGGATTTGGGCGATGACATCAGCGAAGAGGTGCGCGCCACCTCCTGCCCGAATTGCGGCGCGGTGATCGAATTTCAAGGCGCCAACCACGCGCAGGATTGCCCGTTTTGCGCCACGCCCGTGGTGGTGGACACCGGCACGCATCGCCACATCAAACCACAAGCTGTGCTGCCCTTTGAAATCTCTGAAAATCAGGCCCGCGCGGCGCTGACGCGCTGGCTGGGGTCACTCTGGTTCGCGCCCAATCGGCTTTTGGACTATACCCGCAAGGGCCGCGCCATGGCGGGCATCTATGTGCCGTTCTGGACCTTCGATGCCGCCACCACCAGCCGCTATTCCGGCCAACGGGGCGAGCATTACTATGAAACCCGCACCGTCACCGTGAACGTCAACGGCCGCAGCGAACAGCGCCAAGAACAGGTGCGCCACACCCGCTGGTATCCCGCATCCGGCCAAGTGCCGCGCGATTTTGACGATCTGTTGGTCATGGCCTCTACCAGCCTGCCGCCCCGCCTTGGGGCCGAGCTGACACCTTGGGATCTGACCCGGCTGCAACCCTATTCCCCGGAATTTCTCGCTGGATTTCAGGCTGAAGGCTATACCGTGGCACTGGCCGATGCCCACCAATCCGCCCGCGCCCAGATGGCCCGCGTGATCGAGCGCGATGTGCGCCGCGCGATCGGCGGCGATGAGCAGCGCATCAGCGCCATCGACACCCGCCACAGCGATGAGACCTTCAAGCATATCCTGCTGCCGGTCTGGACCGCCGCCTACAAATACAACGGCAAGAGCTATCGCTTTGTGGTCAACGGCCAGACCGCCGAGGTGCAGGGCGAACGTCCCTACAGCTGGTGGAAAATCGTCTTTGCCGTCTTGGCCGTGGTGGTGGTGGCAGGCGCGGCGCTGGTGCTGTCCGACCCATCGGCCTTTGGCATCAACCCCAGTGACCTGCCCGACTGGCTGAACTGACGCCACCCCAACGCTTGGCCCGCGAAAGCCGCCCACGACGCCGCTTTGCGGCCCCCCTCCCCTTGCCAAATTGCACAGCGATTTTCGGCCCGAATGTCGCAGTTTGCTAGGTCGCATCGTTTTTTCGCGTGCATTGTCTATTTTTTTATGCAGTATACCGCCGCCAAAATAGGCATGATGAAAGTTTGATCATGTCTGGCATCGACGAAAAACTCCAACCCATCCTGACCTAGGTGATCCGCCGCAACGCGGGCGAGCCTGAGTTTCATCAGGCTGTGCATGAGGTTCTGGAAAGCCTTGGCCGCGTGGTGGCCAAACATCCCCATTACCTTGACCTTGCCCTGATCGAACGCATCTGCGAACCCGAACGCCAGATCATCTTTCGCATTCCATGGGTCGATGATGCAGGCCGCGTGCAGATCAACCGCGGCTTTCGGGTGCAGTTCAACTCGGCCCTTGGCCCCTACAAGGGCGGCATGCGCTTTCACCCCTCGGTGAATGTCGGGATCATCAAGTTTCTGGGCTTTGAGCAAACCTTCAAAAACGCCCTCACCGGCATGCCCATCGGCGGCGGCAAAGGCGGGTCGGATTTTGACCCCAAGGGCCGGTCGGATGGCGAGATCATGCGCTTTTGCCAATCGCTGATGACCGAGTTGCACCGCTATCTCGGCGACCAGACCGACGTTCCGGCAGGCGATATCGGGGTGGGCGGGCGCGAGATCGGCTATATGTTCGGCCAGTATAAACGGCTGAACAACCGCTTTGAGGCCGGGGTCTTTACCGGCAAGGCGCTGGCCTATGGCGGCTCGCGCGCGCGCACCGAAGCCACGGGCTATGGCAACACCTATTTCGTGCAAGCC